>JAFYYW010000004.1 GCA_017548985.1 Bacteroidales bacterium | reverse complement strand
GATGGCATCGTAAAAAATAGAATACGCGATACTCTTCTTCCCCTGCAACATAAGATTGTTCACGAAGCGAGTCACCTCGACATCATGAAACTTAGGATCAGGAAGTAGAATTCTCTTCTTAGGCTTCGATTTTCTCATTTTGAGTAAAAATTAAAGGTGATAAAAAATAAGGGACTACTTCTTCTTGGCTTTCGGCCTCTTGGCGCCATAGAGGGAACGGGACTGAGTCCTACCCTCGACACCAGCGGTATCCAAAGCGCCACGAAGGATGTGGTAACGCACACCGGGAAGGTCCTTCACACGACCGCCGCGCACCAGCACGATGCTGTGCTCCTGCAGGTTGTGACCTTCGCCCGGGATGTAGGCATTGACCTCTTTAGAGTTGGTAAGGCGTACCCTGGCGACCTTCCTCATCGCTGAGTTAGGTTTCTTAGGAGTCGTCGTGTAGACACGCAGACATACGCCCCTCTTTTGAGGGCAAGCGTCCAGCGCGCGAGACTTGCTTTTTACATCAAGACTCTCGCGTCCTTTGCGAACTAACTGTTGAATTGTTGGCATAAATGATTGTAAATCTATTATTTATGTTTTTCCCCAAATATTTTGGGGCTGCAAATTTACAGAATAATCTTCAATTCACCAAAGTTTCACGTCAATTTGATTGCACCAAAAGAACTTTGCAATTGACGGATTTTCACTATCTTTGAATATGTTTATGCATCGGCTTTCCCTCTTAATCGCCGCGATGATGGCGGCCATCCCGTTCGTCACGACCGCCCAACCGGCGGCGAGAGTATCGTTTAACGACGGATGGACATTCTCAAAAGACGGAGTCACCAAAGTCGTCGATCTGCCTCACGACTGGGGCGTGGACGGCCCTTTCAATATCAATTATCCCGGTGAGACGGGGAAACTTTCCTGGTGGGGAAAGGCTGAGTACACCAAGATTTTGACGGTCCCCGCAAACACCACGTCATCCTCGGAGGCGCCCGGGAATCTCTATTTCCTCGACATTGACGGAGCCATGTCTTGGGCCAAGGTGTTCTGCAACGGGAATCTCGTCACGGAATGGCCCTACGGCTACGCCTCTTTCAGGGCGGATTTGACCCCCTTTATTAAAGAAGGTGACAACGAGATCAAGATCACCCTGGACAATCCAGAGGAGTCCAGCCGATGGTATCCTGGCGGAGGAATATACCGCAAGGTCTGGCTGACCAAGGCCCCCGCGGTCGGAGTCGCCCACTGGGGCACCTACATGACCACCAAGGGCGACAAGGCCACGCTGAGAATCAGCCTGCGCGGCCCTTCGACAAGCTCAGGGACCGGTGTGGTCCGGACGGAAATATTTGAATATAACGGAAATACGCCTATCGCTTCCGCCGAGACACCTGTGGAGTCCATTACCGACTCAACTGTTGTGACGCAAAAGTTCGATCTCACCGGCGCCGCCCGCTGGAGCCCCGACCATCCGAATCTCTTTCGCGCCGTCACGACTGTCATTCCCGGTTCTGCCGGCCGGTTGTCCGAGCCCGGCCGAGTCCATCCTCGCTCCGCTGCGGCTGAGTACGGCCTAAGCTCGGCAACCGCTCCGGCAGACGAGGCCTACATCACCGTATTCGGACTTCGAGACATCGAGTACCGGGAAGACGGAATATTCATCGATGGAGTCAAGACATTCCTGAAGGGAGTATGCCTCCATCATGACGCCGGCGCCCTCGGAGCAGTCTGGAACAACACCGCATGGGAGCGCAGGCTCAAGATGCTCAAGGAGATGGGCTGCAACGCCATCCGCACCTCCCACAATCCCCCAGCCCCCGAACTCCTCGATCTCTGCGACCGCTTGGGGTTTGTCGTGATGGATGAGCTGACCGACACCTGGACCGTTCCAAAGAAGCCCAACGGATATGCCCTCCTGTTTGACAAGTGGGCCGACAAAGACTTGGTCGCGATGATTCACAGGGATCGCAACCATCCTTCTGTCATCCTATGGAGCATCGGCAATGAGACCGGCGAGCAAGGCTATCCGGATCTTTATCATATTCCCGCGCATCTTACGGAAATATGTCATACTGAGGATCCTACGAGACCAACCACCTTCGGTTCCGACAACCCCTGGGCCTCCGAGCAGGAGTTCCGCAACACGATGGACATCTACGGCTTCAACTACAAGCCCCACCTCTACGCCAAGTACCACGACGCCAATCCCGGAAAGCTTTATCTCGGAAGCGAGACAGCCTCGACCATCAGCACAAGAGGCGTGTATTTCTTCCCCATAGAAGAAGATCCGAGAGGCAAGGAATTCTGTGAGAAGGACTTCCAGGTCAGTTCATACGACCTTCACACCGTCCCGTGGGGACAGATTCCCGAACAGGAGTGGGAGTTTGAGGATGCGAATCCGACCTGTCTCGGAGAGTTTGTCTGGACCGGCTACGATTATCTCGGCGAGCCGACCCCTTACAACAGGGACCTTACCATCCTCACGAATTTCCATGATCCCGAGACTAAGGCAAAGGCCGAGAAGGAGATCGCGGAGAAAGGCGTTGTGTCCACACCCTCAAGGAGTTCCTATTTCGGAATAATCGATCTCGCGGGCTTCCCGAAAGACCGCTACTGGCTCTATCAGGCCCGTTGGTCCGACAAGACCACACTTCACATCCTCCCGCACTGGAACTGGGAAGGCCGCGAGGGCGAGGTGACTCCTGTCCATGTCTACACTAATTGCGACAAGGTTGAGTTGTTCGTTAACGGGGAGTCCAAAGGTACTCTCGAAAGGGCTGACAAGCAATACCGCCTCCGCTGGGACGATATTGTCTACCAACCCGGAAAGATTGAGGCGATCGGCTGGAAAGACGGCAGGAAGGTGGCGTCGGAGACCATAAAGACGGCCGGGCCGGAGAGCAAGATCAAGATGGATCTCGAGAAAGGTTTCGGGGAAGGCGATTTATATTATATTGACGTCAAACTGACTGACAAAAAGGGAATATTCGCTCCAAGGGCTTGTGACGAATTGAAGTTCAGTATCAAAGGTCCGGGGGAGATCCTGGCGGTCGATGCCGGTGACCCGACATGCCTGACACCATTCCATTCGGACACGATCAAGGCGTTCAATGGTCTGGCATCAGTCATCATCAAGACAAAACCTGGAGCCAAAGGCAAGATCGTCGTCACCGCCACCTCCGACGGTCTGAAAAAGGACAGAATCCGGATCAAACTATAGAAATAATTAATTATCAATATATTAAAAAACACTTTTTATATGAAACGAACATTTTTGATCGTGATGGCGGCGCTGTTTTGCCTGGCCGCCGCAGGACAGGAAAAAGTGACCAAAGCTAATTACGCGCTAGCTGAGAGGTTTTCCGCCAAGAGGGTGAACCAGATGGTATTCTCCACCAGGGTAACCCCCCGCTGGTTCAAGGAAGGCGACAGGTTCTGGTATGAATGGCAGTCGCCTAAAGGGACGAACTACTACATTGTCGACCCTGTGAAAGGAACCAAGACCGAGGTCTTCGACCTTGAGAGACTTGCCATGGAACTCACTGAGATAGTGAAGGATCCGTTTGACGCCCAGCATATTCCGATCACTGGCTTGAAGCTTAAGGACGACAAAGTCTTCACCTTCGACATCCGTAGCACGCAGGACAAGCCGGCGAAGCCGGACACGTCCAAGGCTAACGCCGCGAGAAGAGGCGGCAGAGGTGGTGGATTCGGCGGGTTCGGAGGACCTGGTACTCCCGCGGCTCCCGGCAGAGCTGAAAAGATGGTCTTCCATTTCGAATATGACTTCGCCACCCGCACCCTCAAGAACGTGACCGAGGAAAAAGAGAAGGAGGATGAGAACCAGAAGTATCCTATGTGGGCAACTATCTCTCCTGACGGAACTCTCGGTGTGTTCGCCAAGAACAACAACCTCTGGATCATGGACTCGACCAACCTGAGGAAAGCCGCCAAGGATCCCAAGGACAGCACTATCGTCGAGGTCCAGCTGACCAAGGACGGAGTAAAGGATTTCGGTTACGGATACAACTACTCCGGTGGTGACAACACTGACACCACAAGGAGGACCAACGCCGGGATCCTCTGGTCGCCCGACTCCAAGCATTTCGCGGCGAGCAGGACTGACAACAGGGAGATCCAAGACCTCTGGGTCATCAATTCCGTGGCCGGAAAACGTCCAAGGCTCGAGACTTACAAGTACCAGATGCCCGGCGAGCCGAGTCCGAAGGAATATCTGTACTTATATTCGGTGAACGGGACTGACGCGACATGCAAGCCAATCAAAATCAACGCTTTCAAGGATCAGGACTTCAGCGTTTTGAGGGCCCGCAGGTTCGCCAAGGACAACTACGAAGACTTCGTCTCGGCAAAATGGCTCGGTGACAAAGACGGATTCTATCTCCTTCGCCGGAGCCGTGACCTCAAGAGGGCTGACCTCTGCTGGGTGGGAGTGAATTCCGACTCCACGAAGGTCATCATCCCGGAGCGTTCCAACACCTATATCGAGACAAAGACCCCGTTCTTCATCAAAGACGGAAAGCAACTGATCTGGTGGTCTGAGCGTAACGGCTGGGCTAACCTTTATCTCTACGACAAGGACGGCACGCTCATCAGGAAAATCACTGACGGAGCCTTCCATGTCGATAATGTGATGGGAGTCAATGAGAAGGAAGGTTATGTGCTGCTCAGCGCCTGTGGTGTGCAGAAGGACGAGAACCCTTATCAGATGCACACTTACAGGGTACCTCTCACCGGTGGCGCGCTCCAGAAACTCGACATGGACGACATGGATGTGCTCTCGACCGCGAGCGACGACGCCAAGTATTTCGTAGCCAACTACTCAAGGGTTGACTACACTCCCGGCGTGGCTCTCTACGGAGCTACCGGACGGAAGATCCTTGACCTGGAGACCGCTGACCTCAGCCTCCTGTTAGAGGCCGGCTACAAGTTCCCGGAGCGTTTCAAAGTCAAAGCGGCTGACGGCGTGACCGACCTCTATGGTGCTATGTACAAACCATTTGACTTCGACTCCACCAAGGTCTATCCGATCTGCGACTATGTCTATCCCGGCCCTCAGGTCGAGGCCAACAACATCTCCTGGAGCAAGGGATTCACCAGGGTTGACAGGTTGGCGCAGCTTGGAATAATCGTCATCACCGTGGGTAACCGCGGCGGTCACCCCAACCGTTCGAAGTGGTACCACAATTATGGATACGGCAATCTTCGCGACTACGGCCTCGAGGACCAGAAATATGCCATCCAGCAGATTGGGGCCCGTTTCCCCTTCGTCGATCTTGACAGGGTGGGAATTCACGGTCACTCAGGAGGCGGATTCATGAGCACCGCGGCGATCCTTAAATATCCCGACTTTTTCAAGGCGGCCGTATCTTGCGCCGGAAACCACGACAACAGCATCTACAACCGCTGGTGGAGCGAGCAGCATCATGGAATCCTGGAAAGGGTTGACAAGGGCGATACCACCTTCGTCTATCACATCGACACCAACCAGGAGCTGGCCAAGAACCTCAAGGGCCACCTGATGCTTGTCCATGGTGATGTGGACAACAATGTGCATCCCGGCAACACGATAAGGGTTGTGGATGCCCTCATCAGGGCCAACAAGCGTTTCGACATGCTGATCCTTCCGGGCCAGAGACACGGTTTCGGAGACATGAACGAATATTTCTTCTGGAGGATGGCCGACTACTATTCCGAGTGGCTCATCGGCGACTCCGAACGCTACAAAGTGGATATCACTCAGCTGAATAACGATTAGCGGCTGTAGAGTTGCTTCTCAATGAGGCGGCGTTTAAGGGCAGGGCCATATTCATACTCACCGACCTCTATCGAATCAAGTAGGTAGAGGTCGGTGCCTTTGAATATCGTTCCCTGAGCGACTTCCCGGATTGAGATAATCTTGTCGATGGACTCTTTCGGTACGATCAGATGGCAAGGGATTATGTAGGCGACAGGATTGCAAGCCACGGCATGGGCCACGGCCCTTACCCCCTTGGGATTATCACAAAGATTTGCCAACTGGCTGTAGCTAAGAAGCTTAATTCCCTCTCCGGGAAGAATCGGAGTGCCGTCATCGTGATGGGTCAAGGAATACAGACGGCGCCAGACATTGAGCTGGAAAGGGGTTCCGAAAAGCCGAAGGTCCTCCCACTTTGTCGTGGCGGACAAGTCCGCGATCTCGTCCATTCCAACCTTGCTGACTACAATCTCGTTAACCGCGCCGTCAGGCAGGCGGCTCACCTGAGCGGCAATTCTCGGAAGATGTCTGAAATCGGCACTGACGGAAGCGATCTTCCCGTCAATCCTCGTGACTACCCATCTGATGTCTTTTTTCATATTGTAAACCGTTGACCTTCAAATATAATCAAATATCCCGAATAATCCGTTAACTTTAAGATGGGTTTTGCGGCTTAAAGATAGAGACGCGGATAATGACAAGGGAAGAGTTCGATATATTTTCCGGAAAGGTACGGGGAGAGTTGATCTCGGTAGCCGGGAGAATCAACCTCGGCGACGGGCAGCCGGTCGAGGCCGAGGACATAGTCCAGGACGCCCTTGTGAGGCTATGGGAACTATCCGAGCGAGGCTACCCGGTCAATAACCCAAAAGCGCTTGCCATAAAGATCACAAAAAACCTTTGCGTCTCGCGTTACAGGAAAAGTCAAAAGGATGCCATTCGCCTGGAAACGGCGGACAAGCCCGGTGGAGAGACTGCGGCAGACTTTGTGGAAGCGGCAGAGAACCAGCGTATTAAGAGTAGTTTATACAACCGCCTGACTCCCGCCAGGCAAGAGTGCATCATCCTCCGCAATGACTTCGGTATGAGTCTGGACGAGATAGCCGAGACCACCGGCCGGCCGAAAGAGAGCGTGAAGGTGCTGATCTCAACAGCGAGAAAACAAATGCTTGAGCAAATAAAAGAATTTCTATGAACCTGGAAGACAAGAATATTAGAAAGGCTCTCGCCGAAAAATACCTCTCCGCGGAGACCTCTGTCGAGGAGGAGAGAGCGTTGGCCATTTACTATTCGGATCACCAACCCGAAGAGGATGAGAAAGCCTTTGCCGCGATGGTCACCGCCGCCGCTGGAGAGTGGCTTCTCTCAGACGAGGGTGCAAAAGAGTTCGACAGAATAGCCTCCCCTAACGCAATCCCATTGAAAACGAATATCTTCCTCTGGGCCGCCGGCATAGCTGTCGTGGCCGCCGCGGTGGCATTGTTCTTCATCCTAAACTCGAGAATTCCTCAGGAAAAACCCATCAGCCCTGTGGAGATCGCGGAAGGAATCGACCAACTGATGAACTTGAAGCCAGATGACATCACATCCATAACAGCAATTCCCCAGGGATCCAGGGCGATTCTGACCGCAAAACTGAAGGACGGCAGGGAGTGTTCCTACATTATGACAATCGAAGAAGGTACAGGCAACCTGTCACTTGTCGCCGTCAACATTGAAGATTAAGATCATTAAATAATATCGTCAATTATGAGAACCACTTTATTCACAACAATTTGCGCCATTTTGCTCGGAGCTGCCACCCTCTCCGCGCAGCAAACGACCGACAAGTACGTCATCAACGGGAAAGAGATTCAAGAGGTATTCGACGGTTCCCAACTGGAGGGTCTAAAAATAGAGTCCTATAAGATTGAGACTTCAACTGAAGGAAAGAATACCGTCAGGACGCATCTGATTAAAACCTCTTGCGAAACATCACCAGCAGAATATACCGAGCCTGTCTACGTAGTTGATGGAGATGCTGTTTCGAAAGCGGATTTCAACAAAGTGAACACCTTTGATATCGAAAAGATTGACGTTATCAAGGCTAATGCCGACAACGAGATCATCAAACGATATTCCGCCGAAGGGAAAGGTGTGATAGTTATTACTCTCAAAAAGGAAAAGTCGAAGGAATACAAAGCCATCGGAGAAACTATGAGACTCCGTAACGTAAAGGATGACTCCTATAAGGTGGTCGTTCGTGGAACAGCCAAGTAGGTTGAGGCGGGGAGGCCGGCGGAGTTGACGAGGTTGGCTCGGGTGTAGGGCTCCCAGGCGTAACGGACATAGACCGGTTCCTTCACTTCCGGAGAAGAAAGCACGGCCCTGTCGCCCACAAGGCGGCAGGCCGCTTTGTGATACAGCATATCCTTCCCGGCAAGCTCAAAACCAATTACTTCCGTACCAGAGGAGGGCTTAAGGCCAGCGCCATATTCAAACTCCACTGTGACCTCCCGGCCAGATACCGTCGCGGACTTGAATAGCGGCCCGGAGGGTACCAGGTCAAAGCCGTATGATCCTTTCAAGGCCAGTCTGGCAAGCCTCTCGCCAACAGGCTTCTTGTCCTTGTAATGCACATCCGTAGGGTCACCAAGATCGCTGGAGACCGCCATCCCGAGATTCGGACGGCTTTCCAGAAGCCTTCTCTGGCTGTCCCTGAACCAGGGCCAGGACGGACGGTTCAGGCTTGAGAGCTGGACATAGAGGAAGGGCATCTCCGGATCACGGAACCACTCCCTCCAACTGTCAACAAGCAACGGGAAAAGATATTCATGAGCCTCGAAGTTGTGAGCGTTGGATTCTCCCTGATACCACAGCACCCCGGCAATGGCCGGATGACCAAGCGGAAGTATCGCTGACTCAAAGAGATAGCAAGGCTCATAAGGGTGACGGGCGAACTTGTCGCCTTTTTTGTAGGAAATGTTTTTCGCCGCCCTCTCCCGGGCCCAATCCTGGATGAAATCGTTGTTGATCCATTCCCTGAGGATCACAGGGAACTTCCATTCGAGGGTGTTCCTGTCAATCCAGGACTCGGCAGTAGCTCCGCCAACCGCGTCGCAGATGATACCCACCGGAACTTTCAGGCTGTCCCTAAGCTCTTTGGCAAACCAATAGCCGATGGCGGACATCCCTGATGACGTCTTCGGGGACGCTGTCTTCCAGGAGGCGGGCCTGAGGTAAATGAGGTTCTTGACCGAATCGACCGCTGACTCGGGCCATTCAACATCGTAGGTCTCCCAGTAAGGCCATTGGTCGAAATAGCGCAGGTCGGGGTCTGTCGAGGCTTCCGCAGCCTCCTTGCCTCCCTTCGCCGAACCAAGGGCGTAGCGCATGTTCGACTGCCCGGAGCAAAGCCATAACTCTCCAACAGCGATGTTGGAATATTCCAGGGTCTTCTCCTTAGTCGAAATAGTAAGTCCCAGTCCTGTAGCGGCTTCCATCGCATGGAACTCCACGCTCCACTTCCCGTCATAACCGGTCACGGTCTTCATAGTCTTGCGACCTAGCTTTACCGTCACTTTGTCGCCGGCATTGGCGGTGCCTTCGATGACAATGGGGCGGCGGCGCTGGATAACCATATTGTCGGAATACAGGGTAGATACGGAAAGGCCGCCATAGTCGCCTGTGATGGCGGAATAGACCGTCTTCGCCAGGATCCCGTATCCAACTTCGTCCGGATGGATGGCGTCAGGAATATGCCAAGGATAAGGATAAAGAGGGGTGTGAAAATCGATCAGCTCGCACCCGGCGGTCTCGGCCACGACTTTTATGGCCTTCTGAATGTCCTCGTGCCACTGCTTAGTTCCGGACATGAAGCGGTGGTGGCGGTCAGCCAGCGGGGAAAGCAGGGCGATGATGACCCTCGTGTCGGGATTGGCGGACTTGCAGGAATCAATGAGGGCGAGATAGTCTTCCACGAAATCGTCCCTGTAATTCGGCCATGAACGGGGATCCGTGTCGTTCACCCCGAGATGGATCACACAGATGTCCCCCGCGAAATCCATCGCTTTCCGGTATTCCTCCTGATCGAAATAAGGCCTGAAGGAGCGCTTGATCAGCGTTGCCCCGTTCTTCCCGAAATTGCCCACCTCATAACCGTCTCCAAGCAAGACCTGGAGCTGTGAGGGATAAGAGAAAGTCTCGCGGTCCTCTATAGCCGCACCGTAGGTGATGCTGTCACCGATGCAAGCCACTTTGACTTTCCGAGGCGTGGAAGAATATAGGGAACTAACTAATAAACAAGCGATTAAAGTAAGAATGATCCTTTTCATAAAGTATCAATTATCAAGACAAGCCAGGAAGAAATCCTTTTCGTCCGAAGCGGAATTGGAAATCCTTCCCTTAAGACGCCACACCCTATTGTAAATAACGCTTTTCTCTTTCTCCATGAGAGCGGAGATAGTGGTGCTGGAGAAGCCCGCAGCCGTGAAAGCGTAAATCTGGAAGTCCTCCTCCTTCCAGGAAGGGAACTCGGACCGCAACTTGGTCATCACTCCGTTCTTACGTTTGTCAAGCATGTCCTCCATGCTTTTACGCACCTTCTTGTCGCTCCGCAGACCTTCAACTATCGATTTGACTTCCTTCAAGATCCTGGGTTGAAGATTATCCGTCCCCTCGTAGATGTAGTACTGCTCGCAGAGACGTTCCAAGGCCTGGAACCCGGGCCCCTCGACCGGCTCAGGTGCAGACTGGATAGCCAACTTGTCCCTCAGATCCTCGGCGATGCTCATGTACCTGTCCCTCTCGGCGATCTCCGCCTCCAGAAGTCGCTGTTGCTCAGAACGATAATACAGGTAGGCCACAATGAGGGAGCCGACCGCAAGGAGAGCCACCAAAGCCAGAAGCCACAACCGCATCCTGGCCGCGCGGAGTTTCTCGGCCTGAATCTCTGACTGGCCTTGGAGATATTCCCTCTGGCTTGCGGAGACCGCTTCCTCAAGAGAGGCCAGCTGAGCCTTGTTGCCATATTCAGTGACCCTCTCAAGGGCTTTAAGCGCCTTGGCGGGATCCCCTGACCTGGAAGCTATCTGATATTCACGGAAATCGATGTCAGCCGCATCCTCATCAGTCTCGACAGATGCCTTTGCCTCGGAAAGCCACTTCAAGGCCTCATTCTTGTCCCCCATCAAAGAGTAGGAATATGCCAGGATTCCCTTGTCAGTCGGGGTCAACGGATAACGGAGATCGTTCGCTGCCCTGGACAAAAGATCAATGGCGAGCGACGGATCCGGCTCATCCTCGCTGACCGCCAGTGAAGCGTAAGCCTCAAGACACCTGGCCTCAAGCAGGGTATCCCTCATCTCATGAGAATCGAACAAGACACTCTTGAATATCTCTTCCGCCGTGTCGAACTTTCCGAGAGCGGTCTGCGCCTGGCCGATTTCCAAAAGGGCGCTTTGCCGCTCGCCTCGCGACCCGGCCTTTCCGAATGCCTCAGAGGCTCTCGCGAGGAAAAGAATCTCATCGGAAGAGTTCCCAGACATCCCGTTAACACGGGCTATATCCCTGCAAATCAAGCCTTCCCGCTGATAGTCTCCTGATTTCACGGCATACTCGAGAGCCCGTGTGTAGGATATTATAGAGGCGGAGTAGCTTCGCTCATTGAATTGTGTGCGGCCAAGGCAATACAATGCCCTGGCCTTCTGGGAATCATCTCCCCGCTTCTCAAACCAGCTGGCCATCTTCGCCACGTTGGCGGCGTCGATCGTGTTGACATACCCCAGATCTTCCTCAACCTTGTCCAGCACGGCGTTCATCTGGGTGTCAAGTCCGGTGGAACATGCGGTCAAAATAAAGAGCGTGATTTGCAACAAGCTCTTTATCAAAGGATTACGAATCTTTCCCCTGCCGATTTCTACCATGGGATTATTGTTAACTTATTGGTATTCAATAGCTTCCCAATCACGCCATTCATTCATTATTCCACCCCTGGGCCTTGACCGGCAATTCAACTCCGTCAGGAGTCACAAGTACAGCTCCTACCTCAGGCTGGGCCAGGTGGCCGATGATATCGAAAGTCTGGAACTCCCTGCGGAACTTCTCAGCGGAGAGGATCGGGATAGTGAAAAGCAACCGGTAATCGTCCCCTCCATTCATCGCCGCCGAGATCGGGTCAATGTCCATCTCTTTTCCGAAAGCGAAACTGTTACCCTCGAACGGGATCTTATCAGCGTATACTTTAACTCCAAGTCCGGAATCCCTGACAAGTCTTTTCAAGGTGTCGGACAAGCCATGGGAAATCAAGTAACCATGGGAGGGATATATTCCCGCCTCTTCGAGGCCGGCCACAACTCCCGAAGGAATCTCGGGTTTCAAATAACTGCCTATCAGCATCTTATATTTCTCAAGATCAGGCTGAACGGAATCGTCCGCAGTCTTCTCGAAAGTCTGCTTCTCACGCTCGAGGATCTGCTGGCCAAGATAGGCGGCACCAAGACTGCCGGAGACACAAACCAGATCCTTGCTACGGGCCTTCACAGTCCGGCCCTTTGTCAGCTTTGATTCCTCGCCAACCACGGAGACCACCACAGTCAGTCCATTCGGAGACGGAACCAAGTCAAGATCAATGCTTTTGAATCCATGTTCCTTGGCGGCCACCACCACACCTCCCCATAGGTCCTTGACATGGCTGAAGTCAAGTTTGGCGGAAAGACCCAGCCGGACAGAAAGAGTCTGAGGCTTGGCCATCGAGGCGTAGAGTTCCCCAGCCACCACGGAGGCACATTTGTAGCCCAAATGTTTCAGCGGAAAATAGACGAGATCAAAGTCTATCCCTTCCGTGAATATACGGCTGGAAGTAATCACCGTACCACCCGGAGCGGCCTCAAATGAGGATTTGTCGGCTTTATTGAAACCCGTCCCTTCGAAAAGAAGGCCTATCGCCTCTTCCTTCCCGTATTCCTTGAAAGACTCTTCTGCCATGGATTCGTTTTTTTTGTGATCAGATATCACAAAATTAGCACATTTTGTTAAATTTGTGGTATTGATAACACTATCCATCATGAAAAGAGCATTCCTACTCCTGATGGCAGCTTTGATGATACTGCCTTCAACCATGTCCGCCAAGAAAAACAAGGTGGCGGATGTTAAAGTCATCTCCTACAATATCCGTCTCGGTGTGGCCAAGGATGGGACCAACTCCTGGGAGTACCGCTATCCGGCATCAGCAATGATGATCCATGACCAGCAACCGGACATTTTCGGTCTTCAGGAGGCATACGACTTCCAAGTCAAATACCTTGAGGACTATTGCGAGGACTACAAGAGCGTCGGCGTCGGCCGCGAGGACGGCAAGCATGAGGGTGAGCATATGTCCATATTCTACAACAAGAAGACAACCAAGCTTTTGAAGTGGGGAACATTCTGGCTGTCAGAGACTCCTGAGGTGCCCTCGATGGGTTGGGACGCCGCTTGCTTCCGCACCGCGACCTGGGCCCTTCTTAAGGACAAGGCCAGCGGCAAGAAATATTACTATGTCAACACCCACCTGGATCATGTCGGCTGGGAGGCCCGCAAGAATGGATTGAAACTGATCGTGGATAGGATTGACAGCATCAACCCCAAGGGTCTTCCGATGATCCTGACCGGCGACTTCAACATGAGGATAGACCGTCCCGAGTTCGACGACTTGAAGAAGATGATGCAAAACGCCCGTGAGGTGGCCGCCAAGACCGATCACCACCAGACTTTCAACGGATGGGGAAAGGCCGGTCCTGACAGCATTATCGACTATGTCTGGTTTAAGGGATTCAGCTCATGCCCCCAGTACGAGACCATCACCAAACCGTACATGGAGCGCAAATACATTTCTGACCACTATCCGGTCACAGCGACTTTGATTTTCTAGATGAAGAGGTTGATCATTACTTGGGCCGCCTTCATGGCGGCCTTTTTATCCTTCGCACAGAACAGCCTCCAAAGAGCGCGTCCGGAGGAATGCGGGATGGATGGAGTGAGACTGGAGCGGATGGACAAAGTCATTGAGGACGCCATAGTAGAGAAAACGATACCTGGAGCGGTGGTGTCGGTAGTAAGGGTAGACAAGATCGTCTACCTGAAGGCTTATGGCAATAAATCGCTGGTGCCGGAGGTAGAGCCTATGACGGTGGAAACGATGTTCGACTTGGCTTCCGTGAGCAAATGCGTAAGCACCACCCTATGTGTTATGCAGCTGATAGAGAACGGGTTAATCCGTCTGACGGACAAAGTTGACATGTATATTCCCGGATTCAAGCCGTGGATTGATCCTGAGACAGGAGAAACCGTGGATATCATCATCCGGGATCTTCTGACCCATTCTTCCGGACTGGACGCCTATCCTGATGTGGAAGGTTTTATCGCCGAGTTCGGTGAGAATGTTCCGGACAAGTTCGAATCTTATGTCGCCACCCGTGTGGGACGCAATTTCCGGCCCGGGACCAAATGCCTCTACAGTTGCATCAATTTCGTCACCCTGCAGAGGATCCTTGAGAGAGTGACTGGAGAGAGGCTCTGCGACTATGCCCAGAGCCATATCTTCGATCCTCTCGGGCTCCAGCACACCTGTTATCTACCACTTACAGAGGCGGAAGCCTCTAGAAGCCAAGGTGGCAAAGGTCCTGACCGCCGACCATTTGCCCGGATAGGGTCGCGAAGCGACAGGGAGGCGGCGGGAGCCTTTGCCACCCTGGTGTCCATGTGCGCCCCAACTGAGGTGCAGGCGGATGGAAAACCATTGAAGGGAGCGGTCCATGACCCGCTGGCCAGAAGAATCATGGGAGGCAATTCCGGCAACGCGGGTGTGTTCTCCAACGCGGAGGATCTCAGTGTGATCTGCTCAGCGATTATGAATGGCGGAGCGCTTCCAGGAGCCGCCCCCGAAGCCCGCATCCTCGGTCCTTTAACGGTCGATTTGATGTGCGAGATTCCCGTACAGAATGACCCTTCCGTTGGCCGCGCTCTCGGTTGGGACAAGGACGGTTGGAACCCCGGTACCCGAGGGGACATATTTGACTCCGAGACCAGCATTTGGCACACCGGTTACACAGGCACTTCTTTAGTGATCGACATGAACACCAAGACGGCGGTTGTCATCCTCACCAACAGGGTCCACCCTGAAGACAAAGGCAGCCTGGCACGCCTCCGCGCCCAGGTCTCCAACATCGTCGCCGGAGCGGTGATGGTCAGATAAGCTGTCGGATAATATCGTCAGAAGTGAAGAAATGATCCTCGGGGATACGTATCGACGGATCTTTTGACAAGCCAATAGACCTTTCCAGAACGCCTTCTGAGAGCAGAAGGTCAACAGTGGTGTCACCGGCAAGGGACCGCAGCTCGGCTTCGGGGAGGCCATTGTCCGTACGCAACGGGAGCATGATCCTCTCGATTCGGATGTCCTCCGGAGTCAGGATTTCCTCTTCCCTGGAATATGTCTTTATAGAACAGTCTCTCAGCCTGCGAGGAATGACCTCACTATTCCATGACCTGACGGAACAAGATGATAATGAGTGCGCTCCGGGGCCGAGTCCAACGTACGGGACACGCCTCCAATAGGCGCTGTTGTGAACGGCTTCCCTACCCGGAAGAGCGAAATTTGATATCTCATAGTGGCGGTAACCGGCCTTGGCCAGCCTTGAGCAAAGACAGTCGTACTGACTCCGGCACTGATCGTCAGTCGCCTCGGTAAACTTGCCCCGTTTGATCAAACGCTCAAGGGCACTGTCTTCCTCAACGGATAACTGGTATGCGGAAATGTGCTCCGGTCCGAGAGCCAAGGCTTTATCGAGTGTTTCCGACCATAGCGCCTCTGACAGTTGAGGGAGGCCGAATATCAAGTCTATGCTGATATTCTCCACACCACAGCGTCGCAATATGTGAAACGCCTCCTCAGCTTTAGCGGAATCATGCCTGCGGTTCATCCATCGAAGGATCCCGTCGTCAAATGACTGGATCCCCATGCTGATCCGGTTGACCCCCAAACCGATCAATCCACTCACATATTCCTCGCCCTTCTCGACTATATCCTCCGGATTAACCTCAACGGTGAACTCGTCCCACCTGTCACCGCCAGGAAGCGCGTGGATCACTTTGGAAAGAACATCAAGCGGAAGCACCGATGGGGTGCCTCCACCGATATATAAAGTATTGACCGAAAGGGTCTTGGCTATCTCCTCACGACGCTCTTCAATCTCCTGGCAAACCGCATCCGCATATGCGTCAACTGACCTTGAGACAACGGAGAAGAATCCGCAGTAGGTGCAGAAACTCTCGCAAAAAGGGACGTGGATGTAGATCACCAGGTCAGACGCCGCGATTAGCGCAGCAGGAGCTCGGTCTTACCGAGGAAAGACTGGGCCGTGTACGCCTCGATTGTGTAGATACCGGGAGCGTAGCTCGGAATATCGTTGAGATAGATGCTCAAATCAACCTCCTTGCCCTCATAATCTACCTCACGCGAGGCGGATGCGACCATCGTCTGGCCATTGTAGGTGAAAGAAGTCTGGTTGCTGTTGGTAAGCAATATTCCCTCCGGATCCTTGACACGGATATAAACCCTGACGGGACCCTTCGGAGCCAGATCGTTCTCGACCAAACTTAACGAGGCAAGCAATCTCACTACCCTGCTGCTGCGGTCGGTAACCTTGTCAGAGCTGTTGTAAGCGGCCACGCTGAGACCCCTGGACTTGATCACGGAACCTGCCGCGACCTGTCCGGAAAGGCTCTCCACCTGGCCTTTCAGCTCCGCGTTCTCGGCACGGCTCGAAGCGGCCTCCTTACGAGCGGCAGCCGCATCGGCTGTCAGCTTGTGGTTCAAGGTGTTAAGGGAATCGATCTGGACGATGTAGTTGCGCATGATGCTTCTGAGCGTTCCGAGCTCTTTCTCGTACTGACGCATCTTGGCGCGGTTCGTGGCCTCGGTCTTCTGGATCCTCTCAATCAGCTGGTTGACCTCCTCCCTAGAGGAATCCAACTGGCTGTTGACAGACTCATATTCAGAGGAAAGGCTGTCGTAGTCCCCCTTAAGGGCTATCATCTGCTGGGTAAGATCTTCCTTCTCAGCGTTAAGGTCTTTGACAAGGGACGACTTGGTTGTCCATACATAGGCGAGACCCGCGGCCATAAGGGCGGCCACGGCGACAAGCGCCCACATCACATTCTTCAGACTTTTGTTCTTCTGCTCCTGCTCTTCGCGCTGGCGGCGCTCCAGGATGGGATCAATTTCTGCCATAATATCGAATTCTTGGTTCAACTTACAAAAATAGCAAAACTATCTCCTTGGGAAACAAAAAAATTTTGTTTTCACTCGGTTTGCGCTTAAATTTGTGCATATCGCAAAAATCGAGCAAATCATGAAATACCTCATCAGATCGGTCAAATATATAATCTGGTTCATAGTGATATTGACCTTGGTCATGACCATTATGGCAGCTTTGGGACTTGTGGAACCGGATCTGGACATGATGTTTAAGGACGGATCCAAATCCGTCGGTCAGATACTGATTCTTTTCGCCGTGGTAGCCCTCTTTTATCCTATGGTCGGATTCAGGAAACAGGAGGCAGTCGTGCCAGGCGAGTATTCCGAAGTTCGAGACAAGGTTATAAATTTCATGGAATCAAGAGGTTACTACCTGGAAACAGAAGAGGGTGAGATGATGACCTTCAGACTCCGTTCCAAAATTAGCGCCTTTTTCAAGATGCTGGAGGACAGGGTGACTTTCGTCAAGGTTCCCGGTGGATTTGAGGTAGAGGGTCTGAGGAAAGAGGTTGTCCGGTTGATAAGCGGTTTGGAATACACAATCAAGAACGATATGGAAGATGGTTATTCTAAATATTAGAATATTATGAAAAGAGAAGAAGATTTCAAGACCGTGATCACATTGAACGACGCTATCAGCGCCCAGATGGTGGCCGGTATGCTTAAAGAGAACGGGATTCCGGCGGCCGTGTTCGGAGCCGACTCGACAGCTATGCTTAACGGAGTGGGGAACATCGACGTGAAAGTCAACGCCAGCGACTATGACGCCGCGATGGAACTGATCAACACTCCGGTGGAAGACACGGAAGAAGAAGAGGGGCCTGAAGAGGAAGAAGAGGAAGCCTAGCCCAGAATCACCTTGGCGGCAGCTTCCAGAGCCTCGTAGAAATCCTTCCCGTAAAGGAGGGTCAATGGTTCGCGGAGGAACTCGTACACACGGGTTCCTTCGCGTTTTCCTTTTTCGAAAGCGGATTCACAGAGATGCCAACGGTGAAGGTTAAGAGCCTGGCCTCCATTGGACAATTTCTTGACCCGGATCGGATATAACCAACAGGAACGGGGCTTACGGAAAGAGCAGGATCCGGCGAAGAAACACTTCTCAATTGAACAGAAGCAATTCCCATTATCGTCGAAAGTGGTGAAAGCGCACTCTCCGGTGCCGTCCACGACCGGAGTGACAATGTCTCCGTCACGGTCGATTATGAAGAATCCGTCCTTGTCCACTTGAGTACGGCCCTGCGGACGCATAAGTGACGAATACACAGGATATTCCCTCTCAAGATTATCTAACTCCTCCTCTTCGAGAGGAGCCCCGCTGTCGCCAATCACGCAGCATATTCCCTTGCAGACAGGATAATCACAGGCGAAGAACTCTGTCACCACCTCCTCCGAGACCAGGATGTCCCCGATCTGGATAATAGTCCCGAAATCATTCCTGCGGCCGTACGACATATTCCACTCTCATTCCCGCTGAAAGGGCGTTGAACACGTCCTTAACCTTGTCCGCGGTGACACTTTTTATCTTATCGTTGTATCCAGTCAGCACATCCTTCCCGGCGGAATACCGCATCAAAATGGCGTCGGCATATTTCAAAGGATCGGACAGGGACATCGAATATTCATTCGCAAGCAAAGACTTGCTAGCCGCCAGCTCAGCGGCTCCAACAGGTCCGGCGAGAACCTCATCTATAACCTTCCTGGCGGCGACTAAGGCTCGATCCAGGTTCTTTTCCCCACTCTCAACTCCCTCAGGAAGACCATATTCCGGTACAGGGGTAAGGATAAACCTCAAATCCGCCACCTCTTTGGGGAACGTCGCGAAGCTATCTTCTGTGTCAACATGGAAACCATAGCCCGCCATCTCTCCCGAAAGCCGTCTGGACAAAGAGAGGCCGGCGATCTTGAAGGCCATGAAAGACTCGGTCGAGAAAGGATGGGACGCGGCGAGGCCGACGCTTATTCTTGCCGGGGCGCCTTCCGATGAATATGAGATGGTTCCGGTCCTAAGAGACATGGACACCGAAGGCCTGGGTGATGATGTCTTGCTGACACGGAAGCTTCCCAAGGACTTGGCCAGATATTTCTGGACAGCATCTGTAGGCAACTCGCCGACAAGGACGATAACTCCGTCCGAACACCTTAGGAACTCCTTGGAGAAGAACGCTTCCGCATCTGACAAAGTGGAGGGCGTAAGACCAGAATGAGACTTAACCTCGGAATAAACATTACCAGGATACATAAGACTGTCAAGCTCCGCGGGAGGTAGCATGGCGAGTTCCATTTGGCGGTAAGACTCGAAACCGGAATGGTCAGCCTTCCTGTCAATCGCAACGGAGAGCAATGCCTTGATGACTAAAGCCAGACTTCCCTCAGGGGCCATGCCGGATATCCTCAAGTCAGAGGCCGAGACCCTTGTTTCCATGCTTATGCCATTGGCTTCCAACACCTTCTCGAAATCTCCCGGGTTAAGGCCGGCGATTTTGTGGAGTCCTAACATGTCGGAGAAAAACGCCCCCTCGCCCGCGGGAAGGTCACGGACCGTGGAGAATCCACCCTTAATCATCATTGAATATGCGAACCGGCCTCCAACGGGCATCTTTTTATAAATGACCCGCATCCCGTTGGCGAAGGTCCACATCTCTCCTCCGGAAACGGGTTCCGAGGCGACATTCTTCAGCTTTGTCTTACCCCTGTCAGAGCTGAATTCCACAGTGTCTTTCGCGGCCACATTCCATTTGAAGGTCGGCTTGTCCAGCATCGTCACGACATTCCATGTCGACTTGAACATCATCTGGTAAACCCATTCGTCATACTCGTCCGGACTGCCGGTCCATCTCACAGTGGCGTTGTCATCATCTCCCAAAAGGGCGGATGTGTAGTTGTTGAACAAGGAAACCTCGGTGTCCAACGGCATATTCCTGGACGTGAAGTACTTGACCTTGGTGGAGGATAGGGAGAGATCCGAGCCGGAAAGGTAGTTGGAGACGCATTGGCGAACCATTCCGTCATTGGTCTGAGGTAGGATCAAGGTTCCGAGCGCCGACTCCCTGAAAGTCCTGTACTCATCCTTCCCGACACCTTTCGATCCGAGTTCGGCGATAGTTGAAGACAGCGCCATGGTCGCAGGAATCAATTGATCCTCAGGCATTACAAGGCGTATGATGAAATGCTCGTCCCCGGAGGTGTCAGCGCTTCCGACGTTATTCACCTCCATCTTCCTGACCGGGATATTCCTTGATACCAAAGAGGCCTTAAGGCGGTCTTTGACTATTTCGGCCAGCTCCATCGAGAATAGCTTCGAGATGAAAGGCTGGATGGTGTTCATCTGGGCCGCCGGAGTCCTCTGGGCGCGGAAATCCACTTCCACGGAAGCGACGTCGGAAGGTTCAAAGGACCACCCGATCTCTTCGGAAGGCTCCCATTTGTATTCCGGAGCCTGGTAAGAGGTGACCCTGGACGGGACCATCAGGGAGAACACCTTCATCTTCTCTATTATCTCGGCCGGCTTGATGTCACCGGACAAAATCACAGCATGAGGCCGAGGTTGGGACGCGATGATGTCGAAGAGCATAAGCAATGTCGTGTCGGCGGCGGCGACATCGAACATGGGGACATTATCGAAACGGAACAGGGTAGCGTCATCAATGAAGGAAATATAGCCTTCGGGACGGCATCCGATCCCTTTCCTGGACAAGAACTCATGAGGAACGGTCTTGTTGAAATGAGGCAAGGATGAAAGCTCGGACCTGGCTGCGAGGGTGTCCGTCATACCCTTCCTGACAAGGGCGAAATCGGCTACGCCTTTCATTGTGGTGTTGGTCACGAGATAGTACGAGATCCCGTTCGCCAGCTCTCCCTTGGTTATTGACGCGTCTTTCTGCAAGGCAGGCAGATTCTGTGCTGGCATGCTTATTGAAAAACCAAGCAAGACAGAACAAAAGACATATGTGAGAAAACGCCGCATATCATGTGCCTCTTAACGCAAAAATAATTAATAATGTGCGATTGACGCAATTTTTTTACTACATTTGTCTCCGTTCGCCTTAAGACAAAGTTGAACTTAAATAAATTAAAGGATGAAAAAAATTATTCTCGCACTCGCTTCTCTGGTCATGGCAGCCGGAATCGCTTCCGCTCAGGACATGGCTCAGGCTACTGAACTCTACAACAATGGTGCTACAGCCATCACTTTGAAAAACTGGACCGAGGCCCTCGATTATTTCCAGAAGGCTCTCGCGATGGGGACCGAGATCGGTGAGGAAGCCAACGAACTGGTCACCAATTGCAAGAACGCTATTCCCGGTGTTTCCCTTCAGATAGCGAAGGATCTCATCAGGGACGCCAAATATGATGAGGCCGCTCCCAAACTTGAAGCCGCGGCTAAGATCGCTGAGGAATATGGCAACGAGGAAGTCGCCACTGAAGCTAAGGAACTTGTGCCTCAGATGTGGATGCAGAAAGGCGTGGATGCCTTGAAACTCAAGGACTTCGGAGAAGCCGCTGACGGATTCGCGAAATCTTATGCGATCGACACGACCGCCGGCAAGACCGCCCTTTATCTCGGACAGGCTCTTTCCCAGCTTGGAAAGACAGACGAGGCTGTCGAGGCTTTCCAGCACGCCGCATGGAATGGCGAGGGTGAGGCCGCTTTGGGACAGATTTCCAACATCTATGTCAAGGAAGCCAATGTCGCTCTCAAGGCCCAGAAGTATGCCGACGCCGTCAAGGCGGCTGACAAGGCCAACTCCTATGCCGAGAACGCCAACGCTTACCTGATCGCCGGTCAGTCCTCACAGAAGTTGAACAAGAACGCTGACGCCATCAAGAACTTCGAGAAATATCTCGAGCTCAAGCCTACCGCTTCCAACGCCAACGCTATCACCTACACCGTCGCGGCCCTCTATCAGGGACAGAAGAACAACGCCAAGGCGATCGAGTATTACAAGAAGGTCCAGAACGACGCCAAGTTCGGCGCCCAGGCCAAGCAGCAGATCACCGCTCTCGGCGGGAAATAATGATCGGACTTGAACTTCTCGCTCCGGCGAGGAACACTGACATCGGCATCGCGGCCATCGACTGCGGTGCCGATGCGGTATATATCGCCGGGCCGGAGTTCGGGGCAAGACAAGACGCGGGCAACTCGATGGAGGATGTCCGTCGTCTTTGTGAATATGCCCACAGATTCGGGGTCAGGATATTCTTGACTCTCAACACGATACTATACGATTCAGAGATTCCTGAGGCTGAGCGTATCCTTCGGGAGGCGGCGGAGGCTGGGGTTGACGCGGTTATCGCCCAGGATCTTGCTGTGTTCGAGATTATTCAACGTCATGGCCGGCCTGATCGGACATCGCCAGCCATGGAGATCCACGCGTCGACCCAGTGCGCCATCCGCACGCCAGAGCAGGCGAGGTTCTACGAGAGCCTCGGAGCCTCAAGGATCGTACTGGAGCGCCAATTATCCCTTGACCAAGTAAAGGCGATCCGGGATGCTGTCAGCTGCGAGCTCGAGTTCTTCGTCCACGGTGCCTTGTGTGTCTGCTACAGCGGCCAATGCTATATGTCAGAGGCGGTGGCCGGAAGAAGCGCCAACCGTGGAGCCTGCGTCCAAGCTTGCAGGTCGCTCTATGACCTTGAGGATAGCAATGGCAAGAAACTGTTGAAAGACAAGGCGTTACTTTCACTCAAGGACTATAATCTGATTGAAAGGTTAGGCGAATTGGCGGACGCCGGAGTGTGTTCTTTCAAAATCGAGGGACGACTTAAGAATATCTCATACGTCAGAAATACGGTCCGGGCATATTCCCAGGCTCTTGACAAACTGGTGGCCGCTCACCCGGACAAGTACCGCAGAGCTTCTTTCGGCAGGGTCGAGGGTGGGTTTGTCCCGGATCTGGCTAAGACTTTCAACCGCGGCTACACCGAGCTTTTCCTCGACGGTAAACGTGGCTTGTGGTCTTCGATGGACGCTCCCAAGTCCGTCGGCGAGGAGATTGGTACTGTCACTAATATCAAGGCCGGACGACCTGGCTCGGCGGCCGCTCCGGCAAGGACTATGGAAGTGACTGTTAGGTTGGACAATCCGGCGACGGTGCTGCGCAACGGGGATGGGTTCACTTTCAGTCCGAAGGACGGGGGCGAGATCAGGGGCTTCCGGGGGGATGTCTGCGAAGGGTCGAGGATCATTTGCCGGGATGTTCCTGAGCTATATGTCGGAGCCAAGCTTCGCCGGAACCTCAGCGTTGCCTTCGAGAAAGAGATCGAGTCCAACCTTCCCACCCGCCGCATCAGCGTGGCAGTTTCCCTTACAGTCAGCGCCACACAGGGTCCGGCAAGCGCTGCCGCCGGCTCGCTGCGCTTCGCGCCCTATCCGGGTAAATGCTCGCCAACGGCAGCCTTGCCGGAAGCCGGATTCGTTATTTCAGTCGTTGCCTCCAGTGAGGACGGCAGGAATGTGGAGTTCTATCTAGATGCCGGGGAGCAGGAGGCCAGCAATGTAGAGCGGATGGAGGCGATGTTCCGTTCGCAGATAGGTAAGGCGACAGGATTATATTCGTTTATACTATCTGATTTGGATTCAAGTGGTTCCGCGGGCAGACTGCCTTTTATGTCAGCCTCGGCGATCAATGGCATCCGCCGGGAAATCGCCCAGAGGCTGGAGGAGATGCCGTGTGGTGGCAATCCGGTTGCTGAGCCTGTCAACGCACTGGCCCTTCGACCCTGCTCAGGGACCGGTCTTTTTACCTATAAATCAAATATTTCCAACAGCATCGCCCGTGATGTTCTCCACCGGCTCGGCGCCAAGGAGATCGAGGACGCTTTCGAGATTTCCCACAAGGAAGGCGCCGAACTGATGCGGAGCAAGTACTGCATCCGTCACGAGCTGGGGATGTGCCGGAAAGAAAGCCCGGCCCTTCGACTCCGCTCAGGGACCGGTGACCTGTCGCAATCAGTGACCAGCGACTTATTCCTAGTCAACAACGGGAAACGCTACCGCCTAGGCTTCGACTGCGCCCGGTGTGAAATGACTATCTCCAAAGCGTAACGGGCAAGGTCCCGATGACAAAATCCGACCTTGCCCGCTATTCCGCCCAAATACCTTCCTTGTATACCTTAAGTTATTCAGAATCAGGATGACTGAGATCCACTTTCGAATATATCTCTCCAAGGGCATTGATGGCATTCTGTAACTCAAGTACGCGCTTGGGAGACGGTTTTTTGAAGCCGTTGATGTAATCCCGTATCAGAGTCGGATTGATGCCGGCGAACTTGCCAAAGCCAGAGATATTGATCTCACTATGACTCATAAAGAAGGCTTGAAGAGGAGTGGGAATGACATCTTCGTATTCGAAGCTTTCGAAACTGATATCAACCCCAAGTTCCGGCCAATGTATACCTTCAATGCCAAATCTATATGCGTTTCGCTGATCTTCAGAAGCTTCCGCAAGCTCCGGATACCAAGCAAGCGACTGCTTCAATTCTCTTCCCTCAGAATCTTCACCATATAGGAACTTCTTGTCAAACCAGATTTTTCTGATCCTCATATTATTTGTTATTAAAGAAAACGTTCCAACTGTTCACAATGGTTTCTCTATTCTCCTCCAAAACAGCTTCAACCCTCTTAAAATCACCAGCCTTGATTCCTTTGGAATATCTTTGAACAAACCGTTGACCTTCCAAATCATACACCGCATAACCTTCAGCTCCTTCAATGTGGACATGTACTGGCTTATGTTCCCTACTGAAAAAGTAGTAGGTGAAACCAAACAATCTGAAAACTTCAGGCATACAAAAATAGGTATTAAAAATGACACCAACAAAAATTAATTGAAGGTAAATGTGATAGAGACGTCGCCGTAGCGGTTGGCGATGCCGTTGTTCTTCTCGAAGTAGGATGATGAGAGTTTGCCTCGCCAGACAATGTCGTCGTTACGGTGGTAAGGTAACTCTACCGAGAAACCATAGGATTTGGACTTGATCTTGACCTCCCCGCTTGCCTTCCAAGAGGTTACCTTTCCACCATCGTCCTCGTGGATAAGGAATACGCACTCGGAGAGTTGGGAAGACCACTCCGGAACCAGGACAGTGTTGTACCTGAGCGATGTCCCGATCTGCTTGCGCTTTACCTTGATCATCATATCGGTGATCTCCGGAGTGTACTTGCTGAGATCTGATGCCACATCGGCAGTAAAGGCCTTCAGTGAGCCACATTTCACGAAAAACTCGCTACCGCCAGAGAGCCATGGGTCGTATTGAACATGAGTCTTGAACTCTTTCAGTTTCAATGTTTTGAACTCTGAGGTCGCCCTTGTGGCGATTGGCTCCGGATTAAGTTTGGCGAGCATTTGCGGAGTCATGGCCCCCGCATCCTCGTTCCAACCGATAACCCATACAGGATTCCTCCGGGCATAGTCTTCGTCGACGGCTATCTCCTTCACAATCCACTTCCCCTCAGGTAGTTCCTCACGGCAATACGCGATATTGGACTCGAGCGCCATCTCCGGACAGAATGTGATGACAGGCATGGACTTTTTGTCCCAATTCTCTGAATATGGCCAATAAATCTGCAGGCCGGACGCTCCCAAATCAATAGAGGCAGCGGCGGAACATGCGGATATGGCCTTGAAGAGAGGCTCCTGATATTCCACGGCCGACCTTGTGCCGGTCAACTCATCACCGACCCCACGCCCGGGAGAAGCGAACATGTCCAGGAAAGTGTATTCCTCATCATACCCATTGGCAGATGAAGCGTTTACCCCATCCCAAACCTCCATAACCTGGTCAATGGAGATGGGCACTTCGGAGAGCATCCGAGCCACCGATGCAGGTGTCATGGAGATTGATACTGGAGGCTCCGGTGGAGCGAGGATGACGGAATCTGTCTTGTCGCATGATTGGAAAGTAAGCAGGAGAGCGGATGCGAGCGCCAACGGCAATGGCAGCGGCGACTTCTTTTTGGGGATGAAATTTTTCATTTTGAATAAGTTTTTAGTTGTTAATATCTCACACCGCGAAGTGACAAAAAAACATCCGTTGAACAAAATATTCAACGGATAAACCCAGAAAAAGGGTCTGTAAGACACTCAGGCAGCGTTCAGGAGAACTTCACAAAGCGGTTTTTCCCATAAAAATCATCCATCACCTCAACTTTCCGGAAGCCAAAGTCCTGGAAAACAGCTTGGGTCCCTGTTCCCATCGACTCGTTTATCTCAACTATCCCCGTTCCCCCTACAGAAAGAAGGATTAACGCCCATTTGGCTATAGCCCTGTAAAACAACAGAGGGTCATCATCCGGGACAAACAACGCCAATGCGGGCTCATACCTGGTGACATTAGGACGCATCTCCACCTTCTGGGACTCTGTAATATATGGCGGGTTCGCCAGGATGAGATCGAACTTATCGCAAGGGAAGGCCGGGGGATCCGAGAGGAGGTCGGCGGGAAGGAAGACTGGGGATGACCGGTCAGATCGGCCATCACTGGATGAAAAGCTCTGGCTGGATGCGACGGCCAGGGCTTTCTCAGAGATATCCACGCCATAGACTTCAGACCCGGGGATATCCAGAGCAAGGGTCCATGCTATGCATCCGGAACCGGTGCATAGGTCAAGAACACGGACTGGAGTGTCGTCACACTGTGAAAGTCTCTTCGCGGACAATTCCGAACCGAGCCTAATCGCCTCAGCGCAAAGTATTTCCGTCTCAGGCCTGGGAATCAGGACATCAGGACTCACCTTGAAACGACGTCCGCAAAACTCCTCAAAACCAATCACATATTGCACAGGCTCGCCGGACGCCAGCCTGTCAAGATCTGAAGACAATGCGGATAAAGATTCCGCAGGAATAGTGTAAAGGGGTTCTGTCACATGGGTGTAACGATCTGTACCAAGACGTTCACCGTATAGGATATGGAGGATATTCCTCGCTTCCGGCGCCGGATACAGGCTCGCCAAGCGGGAAACACCTTCTCTAAGGAAATCCCCGAGAAGCATCAGGAACTCTCTATTATCCCAGTGAGGAAGTCGGTGATGTCGATCCCCGCGGTTCTGACCATCTTAGGGACAAGCGAGGCGCTTGTCATGCCGGGGATAGTGTTGACCTCCAGGAAATACAGGGCGTCTTCCGCCTGGATATAATCCACCCGGACCACACCTTTGCAGCCAAGATAAGAATATATTTTCTTGGTGACTTCCTGGACATGGGAGCTGACAGCCTCGTCAACCGGAGCGGGGCAAATCTCCTGGCTGTTACCGTTGTATTTCGCATCATAGTCGAAATAGTCATTATTGGTGACTATCTCGATGATCGGCAGGGCCTTGACACCTTCTTTATCGGAATAAGCGGCGCAAGTGAGCTCCCTGCCATTTATGCCTTGCTCCACAATAACGGTAGAACCCTCAGAGAAGGCAAAACTGATAGCCTCCTTGACATCCTCCGGTTTGGATACTTTTGTGATACCGAAACTCGATCCTCCGTCCGTTGGCTTGACGAATACCGGGAACTTCAAAGTGGCGGCGATCTTCTCAGACACTTTATCCAAATCCATCCCGTTACGCACGAACACGTCCGGGGCGCATTTCACGAAATCCGTCTCCCGAATGTAGCTCTTGCAAGCGAACTTGTCAAACGCCACTGCCGAGACAAAAGCGCTACAGCTGCTGAAAGGGATGCCGAGCATCTCCAGGTAACCTTGGAGGAGACCATTCTCCCCGGGAGTTCCGTGCTGGACGATATAGGCATAATCAAACTTCACCTTCTCACCATAGACCTTGACGGAGAAATCAGTCTTGTCCACTTCCGGACGAGCCCCCTCGGGGAAAGGGATCCTCATCGCGTCGTGTTTCTTCATCGCGACGAGCTGCCATTTGCCGAACCTCGCGAATATCTCATAGACATCGTATTCCGTCCCGTCTATACGGGAGGCGACGAACTCTCCGCTACGGCAAGAGACTTCCCACTCGGATGAGTCGCTGCCGTAAAACACCGCGATCTTGCTGAACTTGCCCATATCTTATTCAAAATAATAGTCTTCAATCTGCGATTGCTGCTCGGACACCTCATCATCGCTTCCGGTGCAGCCCAAGCCATCCACGACTCCGGCCGGAGCCACGAACTTATCATTTGCCGTCACTCCTAAAGTCCCGTCAGCCAGCACTTTCTTCATGAATATTCCCCATGTGGGAAGGGACATGTTGGCTCCCTGGCCGAGAGAACCGGACTGGAAATGGATCTGACGATCCTCGGCTCCGGTCCAGACACCGGCGACAAGGGTCGGAGTGTAGCCTATGAACCACCCGTCGGAATTGTCATTGGTGGTACCGGTCTTGCCGGCTATCTCTCCCATCAGGTTGTAGCGGTAACGTAGCCTGCTGGCGGTTCCGCCTTGGACAACGCCCTCCATAAGGTTGACCATCAGGTAAGCCGTATTCTCCCCGATAGCTTCACGTTTACGTCCGGTGAACTCACTGATGACATTGCCCTGGCTGTCCTCTATCCTTGTGACAAACAGAGGAGACACATACACTCCCTTGGAGGGGAATGTGTTGTAAGCGGCCACCATCTCCCACAAAGAGATGTCGGCAGGGCCTACACATAGAGCGGGAACCTCATCAATATGGCTCTGGATACCCATCCTGCGCATCATGTCAGCCATGGCCTCGGGGCCGAACTGTTTCATCAGGTAGGCTGAGATATTGTTGGAACTGTTCGTAAGCCCCCATTTAAGGGTGACGGTCTTTCCGATCCACTTCTCGCTATCGGTACTCCTTGGTGTCCAAGTGGTTCCGCCAGGAATCTCAAATGTCTGCGGCAGGTCGACGACCTTGTCGCAAGGTGTCATGCCCTCCTGCATCGCGAGAGTGTAGAGGAATGGTTTGATAGTGGATCCTACCTGACGCTTGCCCTGACGGACATTATCATATTTGAAATAGCGGTAGTTGGGCCCTCCGACATAAGCCTTGACGTGTCCAGTGCCCGGCTCCATGGCCACGAAAGCCGTCCTGAGCATCGACTTGTAATACTTGATCGAGTCGTCAGGGGTCATCGTGGTGTCGATGTAACCTTTGCTGTTGTAGGCGAAAATACGCATCTTGACCGGAACCGAGAAGGTCTTCTGGATCTGGGAATCGGTCATCCCTTCCTTCTTGAGCATACGCCAGCGGTCACTCCATCTGCGCGCCTGGTTCATCAGGCGGTCGCGGGTGGCCTGGTCTATGTCATTGGAGAACGGGGCGTTGGTCTTGTATCTCAAATCCTTCATGAAATCCGCCTGAAGCTCTTTGATCCTTTCGGCGACAGCCTCCTCGGCATATTTCTGCATCTTATAATTGATGGTCGTGTAGATCCTGAGCCCGTCCCTGTCGAGATCATAGGGACTCCCGTCGGTCTTGGTGTTCTTCTCAAGCCATCCGTACAACTCATCATTCGCCCACGCGAGGGAGTCGGCGGTGTAGTCCTCGCGGACCTTGTAATCAGAACGGCGGGGTTTCTTGGCGGTCATAACCCTCCTGATCATATCCCTGAAATATGGAGCCCTGCCGGCATTATGGTCCTGGATCTCATAATTGAGGGTGATGGGGATCTCACGAATAGAGTCTCTCTGGGCCTTGTCGATATAGCCGGCCTTCTCCATCTGGCCGATCACGAAGTTCCTCCTGACAAGGGCTTTGTCCGGATTGAGCGCGGGATTATAGCGAGTCGGCTTGTTGACCATTCCCACCAACATGGCGCTCTCCTCGACAGTCAGGTCTGAAGGAAGTTTCCCGAAGAAAGTCTCAGCCGCCGAACGGACTCCATAAGCGCTGCTGCCGAAGAAAATGGAATTGAGATACATGGTCATTATCTCATCCTTGGTGTAGTCCCTTTCCAGTTTCACGGCCGTGATCCACTCCTTGAGTTTGATCCATACCATCTTCATGTGGTATATTCCCGGAACCTTACAGCCTATTTCCATCCTGGGATACAAGGTCTTGGCAAGCTGCTGGGTGATCGTGCTGCCTCCTCCCTGGTTGGAACGACGCAGAAGGATCGTCTTGACAAGCACACGGGCAAGGCCTTTGAAATCGATACCCGAATGCTTGTAGAACCTGGCGTCCTCAGTGGCGATGGCGGCATGGACCAGGTTGGGAGAAAGCTCCTCGTAGGTCACATAAGTCCTGTTCTCAATATGGAAGGTGGCCAGGGTCTCCCCGTCCTGCGCTATGATCTGTGTGGCAAGGTTGTTTTCCGGATTCTCAAGCTCCTTGAAGGAAGGTATGTCAGCGAACATCCATACCAGTAAGATCATGAATAACACGAACAAAACCGGCAGGGTGATGAGTATCCAGAACCACTTGGTGATTTTCTTTCTCGTCTCTTTGGTCATAATAAAGACAAATTTATAACAAAATTTGGAAAATTGCCCGGTTTGTGCTTTACTTTGCGGTGCGAAACGTCGAACAATTCTATGAATAACTTTCAAAACAAGACATTATGGCAGACAATCTAGTTATCGTGGAGTCTCCGGCGAAAGCCAAGACAATCCAGAAGTACCTCGGAGATGATTTCACCGTCAAGTCCAGTTTCGGACATATCAGGGATTTGCAAGACAACAAACTGAGCGTTGATGTGGAGAAGGGGTTCGCCCCCGAATATGTCATCCCGGCTGACAAGAGAAGGGTTGTGGCGGATCTTAAGAAGGCGGCCGATTCTGTGTCTACTGTGTGGCTCGCATCCGATGAGGACCGTGAGGGAGAGGCCATATCTTGGCACCTGTTCGAGACACTCGGACTTAAAGAGGATAAGACCAAAAGAATAGTATTCCACGAGATCACCAAGGACGCCATTTTGAACGCCGTCCGTACCCCCAGATCCATAGATATGAATCTTGTGAACGCCCAGCAGGCGCGCCGTGTCCTCGACAGGCTCGTCGGCTTCGAGCTTTCTCCGGTCCTATGGAGAAAGATACAGCCGAAACTCTCGGCAGGTCGTGTGCAATCGGTCGCTTTGAGACTGGTCGTGGAGAGGGAAAAAGAGATCATGGATTTCAAGAACGAGTCGTTCTACAAGGTTGAGGCGGTTTTCCATCCGGCCCAATTGCCCGCGTCCGTCAAGGTCAAAGCCACTCTGGACACAAAGTTCACAGACATTGAGGAAGCCAGGAAATTCCTGAAGGACTGCGTTGACGCGGAGTTCAAAATCTCCGAAGTCGAGAAGAAAGAAGCCGTCAGGTATCCCGCCCCTCCGTTCACGACCTCTACCCTCCAGCAGGAGGCCGCGAGGAAACTCCATTTCCCCGTGAGCGTGACGATGAGGGTAGCCCAGTCACTCTACGAGAGAGGTCTGATCACTTACATGAGAACCGACTCCACAAATCTCTCGGCGCTCGCGCTTGGCACCTCGAAAAAATTCATAATCGAGAATTTCGGTGAGGAATATCAGAAGACACGCCAGTTCAGGACCCACAGCAAGGGGGCTCAAGAAGCCCATGAGGCCATCAGGCCCACATTCGTGGAACATACTGATATTGAGGGGAGCGCGCAGGAGAAAAAGCTATATAACCTCATCTGGAAGCGCACGGTAGCGTCCCAGATGTCAGATGCGAAGGTGCTTCTGACCACGATGAAAGTAGCCTCCGACAAGAGGACCGAGAAGTTCAATGTGCAGGCCACCCAAGTGCTTTTCGACGGTTTCCTCAAACTTTACATTGAGGGTACAGACGACCAGGAGACGGAGAATGATGATGTCATCCTCCCCGACCTGAACGCCGGCCACATCATGGAGAGAAAGGGAATGACGGCTGAGCAGAAATTCACCGCCGCTCCCCCGAGATATTCAGAGGCCACGCTTGTGAAGAAACTGGAGGAACTCGGAATCGGACGCCCTTCGACCTACGCCACCACCATCAGCACCTTGACCTCCGGCAGAGGCTACATCGTCAAGGGTGACAAGGAGGGACAAAAGATTCCCGTGTCGCACCTGACGCTTAAGGATTCGGCCATAACGGAGACCTCCAAGACCGAGACCGTCGGAGCTGAGAGAGGGAAACTCCTTCCACAGGAGATCGGCATGATCGTGACTGATTATCTTGAGAAGAATTTCACGGACATCCTGGATTATGATTTCACCGCCAATGTCGAGAAAGACTTCGACTTGATCGCTGACGGCGAGCAGGAATGGAATAAAGTCATCGGAGAGTTCTACTCACCTTTCCACAAGAAGGTCGAGGAAGTGCTTCATGACGGCAACTTCAGCCGTGTCTCAAAGGAGATCGGTGTGGATCCTGAAGGTAATGTGGTCATGGCGAAGTTCGGGAAATTCGGTCCGTTCATCCAGAAAGGAGAAGGGGAGAACGCTCAGTTCGCATCGCTCGCCAAGGGACAGCTGATCGAGAATATCACGCTCGCCGAGGCCCTTAAGCTTTTCGAGCTTCCGAGGACTGTCGGGGAATATAAAGGCATCCCGGTGATAGCCACCAAGGGTCGTTTCGGACCATACATCAAGTACGGCGACAAGAATGTCTCCTTGCCTAAGGGAAAGGATCCGGTCAAAGTCAGCATGGAAGATTGCATATCCCTGATCGACTCCAGCGAGGGGAACACGACGGAGAACCCTGTGATCTTGGAGTTCAAGGATGCTGACATCCAGGTGATCAACGGACGGTATGGTCCCTACATCAAGGCCGGAGGATCCAACTACAGGATCCCTAAAGGTACCGATGTGACATCGCTCACGGAAACGCTTTGCAAAGAAATCATTGACAATTCAAAACCGACGGCCAGAATTCGTAAACGCTTTAAAAAGTCTTGATTTTTTAAATAATTTGGTTAATTTTGTCACTTGCAAGTTATAAATTGAAAGCAATGGCAACTTACCACATTGACCAAATTGACCAGAAGATCCTTTCTTTCTTGGTGAAAAACGCGAGAATGCCTTTCTTGGAAATAGCCCGCGAGTGCGGCGTTTCAGGTGCGGCTATCCATCAGAGAGTCAAGCGTTTAGAGGCTAACGGAGTTATCACTGGATCACGCCTGTTGGTAAAACCTCAGGCTCTCGGACTCAATGTCTGCGCGTTCATCAGCGTGACTCTCTCGGAAGCCAACAAGTATCCCGAAGTTGTCACCTGCCTTAAGAAAATTCCCGAGATTGTGGAATGTCATTTCGTGACCGGCAGCGCCGCCCTGCTCGTGAAGGTATATTGCTTTGACAATGACCATTTGATGGAAGTCCTGCTGAACACGATGCAGAACATACCATTCGTCCAGTCGACAGACACGATGATCTCCCTCGACCAGGCCATAGAGCGCCAGGTATGGGTTAAAGACTATAAGAGCACCAGTTACCAGACTACCGGCGAGAGGATGAAATAATCATCCTGGCCAGTTCGAGATCCTCTGGCGAAGTCAACTTGAAATTGTACCTCTCTCCCAGACAAAAGGAGAGAGGTATTCCTTTTCTCGCGGCGACAGAAGCGTCGTCAGTGAAAGAAGTGTCGAAGGCTTGTGAATATGCCGCCTTGATATCTTCGGAGCGGAACACCTGCGGAGTCTGCGCGCAGTAGACCCTGGATCGGTCGATCTCTTCCCCTGAAGACTTGAGTGTCTCCTCGCCAGAGGCTCCAACGGTCTTGTCCAGGAGTTTCAAAGTGTCGACCGATGGCAGGACGGGAATCAGGGCCCTGCATTTCCCCGAAGACATTTTCGAGAACATCTCCTTCACCAATTCCGTCGAAAGCAGAGGACGGACCCCGTCGTGAATGGCCACCAGAGCCCCATCGGGAACCTTCTCGAGCGCGTTCCGCACCGAATGGAAACGAGTGAATCCTCCTGCCACGAGCAGTTGCGGGCAGAGGAAATCGGATGACAGGCAATATTCCCTCCAGAAAGAGATATGCTCCCTTGGAAGGACAGTTATCACCCGTATCTCCGGAATCGCTGAGACGAATGTCTCGATAGTTCTCCTGAGAATAGGCTTTCCTCCGAGGTCCAGGAATTGTTTTGGTGTGGAAGACCCCATCCTGCTGCCGCTTCCGGCCGCCATCGCTATCAATATTTTGTCTCCGGCATTCATAATTATCCTCGCGAATATAACTTTTTTTGTATATTTACAAGTTGTAAACAAGACATGGATTTTATATGGCATTTTCATTTCTCACACAGGAAATAGCAATGGACCTCGGGACCGCCAACACTGTCATTTTCCGCAATGACCAGAAGGTGCTGGATGAGCCGAGCATTGTAGCTATAGATAACAATACCCAGAAATGCATCGCTATCGGCCAGCAAGCCAAACTGATGCATGAGCACACAAACCCTGGTATCAAGACTATCCGTCCGCTGAGGAACGGAGTCATCGCTGACTTCAACGCCGCGGAGATGATGATCAAGGGTTTTATCAAGCAGGTCAACAACAAGAAAAAATCTCTCTTTTCCCCCAACCTCAAGATTGTCGTCGGCATCCCTTCAGGCAGTACACAGGTTGAGATCAGGGCTGTCCGCGACTCCTGCGAGCACGCCGGAGGCAGGGATGTCTATCTCATCTATGAGCCTATGGCCGCGGCCCTCGGTATCGGCCTAGATGTGGAGGCCCCTAAAGGCAACATGGTGGTCGATATAGGTGGAGGTACGGCGGAGATCGCGGTGATCTCCCTTGGCGGAATTGTTGAGCAGGAGAGTATCCAGACCGCTGGTGACGTGTTCAATACCGACATCCAGTATTACATGCGCCAGCAGCACAATATCAGGATCGGAGAGACGACGGCTGAGAAGATCAAGATCGCTGTCGGAGCTGTCATCCCCGACCTTGATGAGGAACCGGAGCCTTATGTGGTCAACGGTCCTAACCTCATGACCGCCCACCCTGTGGAGGCTGTGGTCACCTACCAGGAAATCGCCCACTGCCTCGACAAGTCGGTGGCGAAGCTGGAGGCATCCATCCTCCACGTGCTTGAGCAGACTCCCCCTGAATTGTATTCAGACATTGTCGAGAACGGTATTTTCCTGTCAGGTGGAGGCGCTCTCCTCCGCGGTCTGGCGAAGAGGTTCACTGAGAAGGTCAACATACAGTTCCATGTGGCGGAGGATCCGCTCAGGGCCGTGGCGAGAGGAACCTGCATCGCCCTCAAGAAGACTTCCAATTACTCATTCCTCATGAGATAATGCCCAAGGAGAGACCATTGGCAAGCAGAATACTCAACCTCGCGGTTTTCATCCTGCTGGAGACCGCGGCTCTGCTGATGCTCTCCAATAACAACGCCCTCCAGAGACTCTGGATAGCGAGATTGTCTCACGGATTCATGGCCAAGACCTGGGGGACGTCCCAGGCCATTGGCAATTATTTCCACCTGAAGAGGCAGAATGATGAGCTCGCTCTTGAGAATGAGCGTCTTAAAAGCGTGTTAAGGGACTATGAGCTCGCGGCGAAAGAGAACGATCCTTCTTTGAAGCCTGTCCTGAGAGGAGATGGATTCAAGTATATTCCCGCCACTATTATCAAATCTGGGACCTCTTCCCAGCACAACTACCTCATCCTCGACAAAGGAAGGGACGACGGGGTGGTAGAAAACTCCGGAATCATCACTTCCAAAGGCGTGATAGGTATTGTGGACGCTGTCAGCAAGCACTACTCGTTCGCGATCTCTTTCCTGAACAAAGAGCTGAATATCAGCGCCAGGATTGACACATCAGGAGCGGTGGGCCCGCTGGCCTGGGATGGTATCAGAACGGATGAGGGAGTGCTTCGGGAGATTCCGCTGCAGTTCAAATACAACCCTGGCGACACGATATACACCAGCGGTTATTCGGCCATATTCCCTCCGGACATCCCTCTGGGAGTGGCCGGCGAGGCAAAGGTAATCAACGGGGCGACTAACGAGATAAGAGTCAAATTGTTCCAGGACCACAGCGCCCTGAAATATGTCACCATCATAGAGAACACACGGATCAGGGAAATTGAGGAGATCGAGAATTCCGACAACCAGAACAAGGGAGAAAAGAGATGAGGAACACTTTCACCTTGACATACATCCTGATGATGGTGGCGCAGATGCTCTTCACCAACTACTTCCATTTCACGCCTCTGTGCATGGTGACCATTCTTCCGGTCATGGTGTTATGTATCCCGACCAGGATCAACACGCTCTGGGCGATGGTTATCGCCTTCGCCACGGGGCTAGCCGTCGATCTTTTCGTTGATGGCGCTCTCGGTCTCAACGCCCTCTCGCTTGTCCCCGTAGCCTTCTTGAGAAAGAGCGTGATTGAAATGATATTCGGTTCGGAACCTTTTGAGCATCAAGAGAATATATCGACAAGAAAATATGGGTTCGCGAGGGTGACTTTCGCCATCCTTATCGTGACGACCCTGTTCCTCGCCATCTATATCACCGCGGACTGCGCCGGAACCCGCCCGTTGTGGTTCATGGCCTCCAAGCTCGGCATCTCGCTGATTGCCAGCTGCCTTGTATCTGCCCTCCTTGTCAACATGTTGAGCTATGACGACAGAAGGTAACAACCGTAGCCGGGTCTTGCTGATCGGTCTGTTGGTTGTGGCGGTTATCCTCCTCGCCAAGCTTTTCTATATCCAGATTATTGACGACAAGTACAAGATCAACGCTTCGAACAACTCGATGGTCTATGACATGATTTATCCCACCAGGGGAATCATATATGACCGCAACGGAAAGATAATTGTCAGCAACAAAGTCACTTATGACATCCTTGTAACTCCAAGGGAAGTCTCCCAGTTCGACACTTTGCTGCTCGCCTCTGTCCTTGAAACCACCCCGGACTTCATCAGGGAGAAGATGGCGGAATATTCCAGGAACAAGAAGAAGATCGGATACCAGAGCATGGTCATGATGAAGCAGATCAAGCCCGAGACCTATATGAAATTCGCCGAGATCCAATACAATTTCCCGGGTTTCAGAGGGCAGGTCAGAAGCATCCGTGACTACCCGGTCAACGCCGGAGGCAACCTGCTTGGTTATGTGTCGGAGGTGGATCAGAAGTACATCGACGACCACCCTGGAGAATACAGGCCGGGAGACTATGCCGGAAAAACCGGGATCGAGGCCGCCAGGGAGAAAGACCTGAGGGGTGAGAAAGGCTACCATATATACCTGCGCAATTCCCGCAACCAGATAGAGCGTCGTTACAAGGACGGGGAAATGGACAAGGAGGCGGTCCCCGGACATGATATCGTCACGACGATTGACGCCGATCTCCAACAATACGGCCAGCAGCTAATGAAGAACAAGGTGGGTAGCCTTGTGGCGATCGAGCCTAAGACCGGGGAGATTCTTTCCCTTGTGTCCAGTCCCGGAGTGGATGTCAGCATGCTCGCCGATATAAGCCAGCACTACAACGAGATCATAAAGGATCCGCACAAGCCGATGTTCAACAGGGCAGTCCAAGCGCCCTACCCTCCAGGATCGGTGTTCAAGCTCGTTAATGGACTCATAGGCCTGCAGGAAGGCACACTCAACATGGATATGGCCTATCCTTGCTACCAAGGTTACCACTTCGGCAGCCACAAACTTGGCTGCCACAACCACTGGTCCCCTCTCCGGCTTGAGGAGGCCATCATGATGTCCTGCAACGGTTTCTTCTGCTATGTGTTGAGGAATATACTCGAGAACAAGAAGTACAAGAATATCGACGAGGCCCTTGACAAGTGGAACGAGTATGTCCAGAGTTTCGGGTTCGGTCACAAGCTCGGAAGCGACTTCCCCGCCGAATTGGGCGGCACCCTGCCTACCTCGAAGCTATATAACAAACGCTACGGCAAAGGAGGATGGAAGTTCACCACGATCATCTCGATATCGATCGGACAGGGTGAGGTCGGTGTGACTCCGCTCCAGATCGCAAACCTGGCCGCGATAATGGCGAACCGCGGCTGGTACAAGATCCCCCACATAGTCAAGGCGTCGGAAGGTGTTGAGATTGACCAGAAATATTACGAAAGGCAGTACACGATGGTCGACACCACCAATTTCAAGAAAGTGATCAAGGGAATGTGGAGGGCTGTCAATAACGGCCCGGGAACCGGATGTACCGCTGCCATAGCCGAGGTCAAGGGACTTGACATCTGCGGAAAAACCGGCACGGCCCAGAACCCGAGAGGCGCTGACAACTCGGTGTTCATCTGTTTCGCCCCGATGGACGATCCGAAGATCGCCGTGGCCGCATATGTCGAGAACGCCGGCTTCGGAGCGACTTGGGCGGCTCCTATCGCCTCCCTTTTGATCGAGAAATATCTCAACGGTGAGACCTCACGCCCGGATCTCGAGAACAGGGTCTTGCAGGGGGATTTGATGTCAAGGGTGAAAACTTACAATTAAAGGATGGGTAATTTCTCGGACAGAGGTGTCAAGCAGTCTATAGACTGGAAGCTGGTGATCTCCTACCTGCTTCTGATCCTTATCGGCTGGGTCAACATCTATGCCTCCATCCACTCCTCAGAGCCTTCCAGCATATTTGATTTCAATGTCCGCAGCGGGAAACAGTTCGTCTGGATACTCACGGCCCTCGGACTGGCGCTTATCATATTATTCGCTGTCAATCCAAGGTTTTGGGAAAGCGCCGCCCTGCCATTGTACCTCTTCGTGCTGGTCTTGCTGGTGGTGGTCATATTCGTGTCGAAAGACGTGAAGGGATCCCATTCCTGGTTCGAGTTCGGCCCGGTAAAGTTCCAGCCTGCGGAGATATCCAAGATATCGACATCTCTACTGCTAGCGACATTGTTGAGCCAGACAAACTATAAGATCACAAGGATCAAGGACTTCCTGATGACAGCCCTGATCATCGGAGTGCCTATGCTTGTCATCCTTGCCGAGAGCGAGACCGGATCCGCCCTGGTGTATGTCGGTTTCCTGTTCGTCATGTACCGGGAAGGTTTCTCGGGATGGTGGCTGTTCAGCATAATCTTGGCTGTGGCGCTGTTCATCTTGACCCTTACCGTATCACCTTATGTCTCGTTGCTTGTGCTGATCGGAGTGATTCTCATAATCACGATCATCATTCCCGGAAGGATAGGTGTGTTCGGATGGATCAATCTCGGAATACTGACCCTGTTGTGCCTCTTGCCTTGGATTCTCGGCAAGACCGTGCCAGAGGAATCATTCATGGCCAAGATCAAGCCTTTGTACATCCTTCTTGGAATATGCTTGTGCGTTGTGGTGACGATGATGGTCAAGGGTTACAAGGAGCGCAAAAGGTATCTGTCCATGGGCGCCCTGGGTTTGGTCGCCGGCATAGCCCTGATCTTCTCCACCGAGTTCATATTCAACAATATTCTTCAAGATCACCAGCGTAAAAGGATAGAGGTGCTTCTCGGCATGAAAGAGGATCCGTCCGGGGTCGGTTACAATGTCAACCAAAGCATGATCGCTATCGGCTCCGGGGGCTTCAAAGGCAAGGGGTTCCTTAACGGCACCCAGACCACTTTCGGTTTCGTGCCGGAACAAAGCACCGACTTCATCTTCTGCACCGTCGGAGAGGAATGGGGCTTCCTCGGGTGCCTTGTGGTCATCTTCCTGTACGTGTTCATGATCTGGAGGATCGTGGTTGACGCGGAGAAGAGCCGGGAATCCTTTACCCGGATATATGGGTATTGTGTCGCGTCGTGCATATTCATGCACCTGTTCATCAATATCGGGATGACGATCGGACTTATGCCGGTGATCGGAATCCCGCTGCCGCTGCTGAGCTATGGAGGCTCCTCCCTTTGGGCCTTTACTATATTGATATTCATATTCATAGCCCTGTACCGGCAAGAGAAGAAATACTATTAACCGATTATAAATATGAAAAGAACTCTGACCACATTGTTCGCGGCCATGCTTGGAGCCGCTCTTTTCGGCCAAGTCAAGGTCGCCGTACATGAGAATGCCCAGGACCAGCCCGTCATCCCGAAAGAGATATATGGCCAGTTCGCCGAACACCTCGGAAGATGCATATATGACGGCATCTGGGTGGGCAAGGACTCCCCGATCCCGAACGTGGACGGATATAGGAAAGACCTTGTGGACGCCATCCGGGAATTGAAGGTGCCTGTGCTTCGCTGGCCAGGAGGATGCTTCGCCGACGAGTATCATTGGCGGGACGGTATCGGTCCGCTTTCCGAGAGGCCCAAGATGATCAATTCCAACTGGGGCGGGACCATCGAGGATAATTCTTTCGGTACCCATGAGTTCCTCAACTTCTGCGAGATGCTCGGAATCGAGCCGTACATCTCAGGCAATGTCGGCTCCGGAAGCGTCGAGGAATTAGCCAAATGGGTGGAATATATGACCGCGAAGGGAGGCACATTGGCTGAACTGAGGGCTAAAAACGGCCGGGTGGAACCTTGGAAGGTGAAATATATCGGGGTCGGTAATGAGAGCTGGGGATGCGGCGGCAACATGACTCCCGAGTTCTATTCCGACCAATATAAGAGGTATGCCACCTATTGCCGCAATTTCGACGGCAACCGTCTTTACAAGGTCGCTAGCGGCGCCTCAGACTATGACTACAACTGGACAAAGGTTCTCATGAAGAATGTCAGGAATGACATCTCTGGTCTCTCTCTCCATTACTACACAGTGGATTGGGGCAAGAAGGGCTCAGCTACCGAATTCACGGATGAGGACTATTACAACGTCCTGGGCAAAGCCGTTGAGATCGACGAGGTGATCCGGAACCATGAGGCCATCATGGATCTGTACGACCCGAAGCACAGGATCGACTTGCTGCTCGACGAATGGGGCACCTGGTTCGACGTGGAGCCAGGCACTAATCCCGGCCACCTTTTCCAGCAGAACACGATGAGGGACGCTATGGTCGCCGCGTTGACTTTGGATATATTCAACAAACACACGGCAAGGCTGAAGATGGCCAACATCGCCCAAATGGTGAATGTGCTCCAGGCTATGATCCTGACAAAGGGTTCCGAGGTTGTCCTGACTCCGACCTATCATGTGTTCCGGATGTACAATGTCCACCAGGACGCCACGAGCGTGCCTGTCGCCTTCCAGTGCGATTCCCTTGCCTCGACCTCCGGCAGGCTTTATCCGGTACTAAGCGTGAGCGCCTCGAAATCAGACGCCATTCATGTGTCCTTGTCTAATCCTTCTGTCACTGATTCCAAGACAGTCGAGCTTGAGTTCGACGCCCTGAAACCGTCGAAGGTCTCCGGAGAAATCCTGGTCGGAAAAGGCAAAGGAATGGACGCGGTCAAGTCCCATAACGACTTCGGCGGCAAGAACGTTGTCTCCCCCGCCGCCTTCAAGGATTTCAAGACTTCCGGACGAGTCATCAAGGTAACACTCCCGCCGGCATCGGTTGTCGTGCTGGAAATCAACTAGTTCTTGAATATTGACCCCATAAACCACATAGTTATGAATCCTAACGACAATCCCGACAGACGGGTCCGCCAGTGCGAGGATGGAAAATATCGCTGGACCTACCCGCTGGATATGCTTAAGAACCCGGCCATCCTATATGTCCTCTTCAAGATTTTCGGTGTTCTGCTCAGTATTCCACTGCTGATCGCGCTCATCTCGACGGCGGTCAACAACGACTGGCAGAATATCTGGGACGGGTTCATCAAAATATGGCTCATCGTCGTTATCGTGTTCTTCGCGATTATCATCATCTCCTACCTCATCGTGGTCTGGATGAACGGTGGCAAGTACGTTGTGAATTTCACAATGGATGAAAAGAGCGTCACCCATGAGCAGGAACCCGTCCAGAACGACAGGGCCCGTAAAGTTGGCCTGGTCACAGCACTGGTAGGAATATTCGCCAAAAGGCCTTCCACTGCCGGAGCCGGTATGCTTGCCGCCTCCCGCCAGACCTCCATCTCCGACTTCTCCAAAGTCAAGAGGATCAAGCCCCGCCGCGGACAGCATCTCATAAAAGTCAACCAGACATTCGAGCGTAACCAAATCTATGTCACAGACGAGGATTTCGACTTCGTCCTCGACTTTATCCGCAAACACTGTCCTAACTCCAAATAGCTTTCTTTACCCATGTCATTTTGCATCCACTGCGGCACCCCTCTGCCAGAGGGCGCCAAATTCTGTCCCGCCTGCGGCAAGAGAGTCGCCACCACCTCAGCCCGAACCTCCCCCGACGGTCGCGGAATCATAATCGACGCTCCAGCGGGAGCTACTGTCAGCATCTCGGGAGGTCCTGAGAAGACTTCCACCGTAGATGCTCCGGAGCTTAAGGGAGAATTCACCTTAAGCGAGTGGGACGGACCCACTGCCGATTCAAGGCAGGGGCCGCAGGCTGCCGCCGTTCCCGCAAAACGGCAGGATGGCAGGAAAGAAAAAAAGAAGCGGCCTTTCATCCTGCGTTTTTTCCGCTTCATCTTCGGCCTGATCCTTACGGCCATTATCCTGCTGGTCCTGTACTGGTTCTATCAAGGTTACACCTCCGCATAATACGCTTACCATGAAGAGATTCCTGATACTTTGCTGTGCCTTGCTCATGACCGGTCCCTTTCTGCGGGCAGATTACAAGGAGTATAAACGAGATGGACTGGCCATTCGCGTGGATATCCCCGGAGTAAAGCTGCGGGACTACGATCCCCAGAAGGAAAACATCAGTGACCTTACCCGTGGTGATATACAAGTCCTGGAAGGAGGAACTGTCGTATGGGTCGCGACTTACAAGCCCGGAACAAAGATAGATATTGAAGTGTCGGCGGAAACCGACTATATCGCCCATAACCGCAACTACGATCACAACAATCGTCCGGAGCATACACCTTACTGCCAATTGCTTCTTCCCACTTACGGTAGCGGCTCTTATGACACACGTTATTACAAATACACCGGTTGCTTTGAAAAGAATGCCGAGGAGGATGTATTCAAGTGGTTTGGATCAGCGCGCCAAACCGGGCATGTCATCAACCTGAACAAGGCTGGAGAACGGGAAGGGTTTCGTCGTTTCACGGCTTCCACACTTGAAGAAAAACCAAGATCCCGGGCTAATTCATACGAGAATGTCCGCCATACCATTAATTTAATCATCGCGTTCTGGCCGGAATCCTCCGCCACTTTCGAAACGACGACCATAGCCTCGGATGATATCGGAGAGGAAGGGGATGAATATGGTGAAGATGGAAGCTTCCGTGAGAAGGGAACAGAAATCCCCTGGGAGATTATCGGCGGCGGAGCCGTCATTATCGGTACCGGGATCGCGCTTGGTCGAAGGAAGCGGAAGAAGAAGAATGACAAGGACAAGCAAAAGCATAGCACTTTCCGGATGATTCTGTACAAGAATTTTGGAAGTACGCTCCCCCAAGATGGTGACAACCTTCTAGTAGGCGCGAGGATCGAGGAGACCAACCCCGAGGGGCATAAAGTCGATCGCCGGGACCTTTCCTCCAAGATCACCATTGAGGATGAAGAGAACTGTATCATCAGCAAGGTCAGGATGAACGGCCCCTCCCAGATGGCCCAGATCAGGTCTTGCGAGAAGCCCAGCTCATCCGGAAGGGCCGTCGTGCGCCTTAGTTTCACAGGGGAAGGCGGAACCTTTGTGAACCACGTGGTATTTAAGTTGGAGGATGCCACGGAAATCGTGATGGATGAGGCGCTTACGTTCGTGGCCTGCAGCGGGAAGACCTTCGACATGGAGTTTGGAATCAACCATTTCAACGAGGAAGTGACTGCCCTGTCCGCTGACGCCGGTCCCAGTGCGAAAGGTGTCTTCAAGATCACGGCCGAGCAGAAAAAGGATGTTCCCGGCAAGTTCGTCGTCCACGTGACAGAATGCGGCGACAAGAAGATGGATCCTGGTGATATCGACCGTTACACCTGCGACATTTCCGTCCAGTCCAGAGCCCGGAAGAAACCCATCACCGGCTCCTTCAACATCTACCGTGTTGGGCTCGGGCTGCGCCTGGATATGCGCGCGATCAAAGCGTACCTGGTTGAATTCGACAGTACCTACGACAGCGAACGGCTGGCCACGGACCCTAAAGTCAGGAAGAAGTTCGCGGAAAGCAAAGTCACCTTCAAACTGATCGCGGAGGATCCTGAGACCGGAGAAATCCAGGCCGTCATTCCTGACAGCGGCCCGGACTTCACTTACGAGGATATACGGGAGGAGAGTCTGCTTTTCCGGGACAAGTATGGCAATGACGTCCCGTCCCCCGTGGGAATGATGCAGCCTAAGTTTGAATTAGTGGGTGTCGATACCGACAACACCGTCATCGGGGTCATCCATTCCACTGCCGGAGGTCTTCTGCCACCGAACCGCGGCAAAGCCAAGGTGACTCTCAAAGTCGGCTGGAAGGGACAGACCTTTGAGCAAAGCGTCAATGTCCCGGTTATCTCACAACCGTTCGCTGACATCAATGACACCCGTGAATACAATAACTGGCTCAAAGAGAACCAGAAGAAATATGAGCAGCTGGTGGACATCCGCTCCAAGATAGCCTACGATCCGCGCTTCTCAGAGTTGCTTCCGTTCTACTACAAGGTCCATGCGCTGGTGGAAGGCTACGACCCGAAGTTCGGCATTTACGAGCCTGATTACCAGAAAATAAAGCGAGTGTTCGACAAATATTGCTCCGGCGAGATTGGCCACTATTTCGTCAATGACGCCGTATGGACCCCCGCATGGACAGAGGCGGACGAGAATTTCAACGCCTTCGTGGCCACCTTCGCCAAGATGGAGAAATCCGTTCCTGTCATCGGACTGCGAATCGCGCTTGGCTTCTTCACAGCAGGTGCCTCCGAGCTGGTTCTGACCCCATACAGCGGCCTTGTGAAAATGCAGGAATATGTGAACAAGGGAGGTGACAGCGCCTGGGAAGGCTTTGTGGCCGGCAGTAAGGATGTCATTTTATGGGAGGGCGTGTTCTATGTCGGCGGGAAGGCCTTCGAATTCGCCAAGCACAAAGGGTGGACGACCGCGGTCAAGGACAAGGCGAAAGAGGGATGGTCGAAGCTGAAAGAAAACTTCGACAAATTGAGAAAGGGTTCTGAAAAAGCCAATGCCGCCAAACAGGCCACGGAAAACCTGTCCAAGACGAAGGGATTCAACACCGCGGGACTCGGAGACAAAGTGAAAAATGCCGGCGACAAGGTGAAATCCACTAAGGAAGGAGCCGCATCTAAAGCCAACGACGCCATCAAGCGCACGAGGATAAAGGGAGACTCCGTGTTCTCCAAGAACTCGGTTTACGCGGAAGAATGCGCAAAACGGGCCAGGCAGGACGCGCGCAAGATTATCGACGAGTTTGAAGCCGTGATGAACAACCCTACGGCGACACCGGAGGAAATGAGACGCGTGACCCTGATGTTGCAGGGGAACAAAAATGCCCAGAACCTGCTCAGGAACCATCCTTCAGACATACTTCGCGCCAATTTCAACGCCCAGATGCAGCAGATGTACAAGAACACGGATCCTGTTGCCATCAAAAAAATGGCAGAGCGCCTCGGGGTGCCAGAGTCGGACATCAAAGTCTGGAACGGGGCCACGGGCAATGACGCGAGGGATCTCTACCTGGGCAGGAAGATCGGTGCCGACCGTGACGTGACATTCCAAGTCCGGGGCAAAGACGGTAAATGGGTGGACATCAAGGAGGAAATCATGGAGGAATGCTACGCGCAGGCCTTCGACGAAGTACATTTCGGATTCTATTCGCAACAACGGCAGGAACTGCTGAAGACCCTGAAGAAATTCGACCAGGCAACTGTCAACGGTCTGGAGGGAGCCGAGTCATACGGTCAGGATCTGGGCCGGATCATCAACAAGGCGAGACAGACGGAGAAACTGATGGATCCACAGCGCGTCGCCAACACTTTCAAACACAAATGCAAGGAGTTCATGGGCCAAGGAGACAACTGCCGGCGGCAGGCGGAAAGCTTATACGAGGCCGGGCTCTATGAGGAGGCTATGAAGGTGCAGGGCTACGGAGAAGCCTTGGTTGAAGAGGGTATCCGCCAGAATGTCAAGCAGTTCAAGCGCATTCTGGATCCCCGCATCCAGGCACTTGCGGCGAAAAATGCCGGCAAGGATTATTCCCTCCTTTACGAGAAGATCCGCATCTTGGAAAGCCTTGGCAACCCGCCGCCCAAGGATGCCCTTCCAATCACTCTGGAAGAAGCCCGTATAGTGCTGAGTGACCAGTATGGAACCACACTGGAACAGGTCGTTGATGAATGCGCCAATGTGATAGAGGAGATCAATCCCTATCTATAGGCGTGAGCGAATCAGAGTTGTTTAAGCGCCCTGGCCAATTGGTCAGGGCAACTTGTTCCCCGACCCTTGCAGTCAATGCCATCCAATAAGGCTATGACATCCTGGACCTTACGGCCCACACATAAGGCGGACACCCCCTGAGTGTTGCCGTTACATCCTTTGGTATATTGGATCTTACGGATGATATCTCCTTCAGTCTCTATATAAATGGCTTCGGAGCAGACGATAGGGCAAGTCCTGAAGGAAGCCTTCCGGACACCATCTTCCATCGTGTCGCTCAACTTAGTCACATCGTAAGTGATTCTTTCCATCTCTTATTCCTTTTTCCGCAATATACGAAAAAAAATAGCGAATTTATTTGGAACATTAATTATTTATTATATCTTTGCGATATCAAAATGATATTAAATTAATTTGTCATGGAAAATAAAGAATTTACCTACAAAGGTTTGACCATCAATGGTTTCCTTGCGATTCTCCTAGTTATTATCCTGTTCGTAGCCATGTTTTACTGCTTCATGCTTGCGGAGAAAAACACGGCTTTCGTCTTTCTCGGATTCTTTTTCCTTGTATTGTTCGGGATCGCGATGAACGGATTCATCAAACTGGAACCCAATGAGGCCAAGGCGCTTGTTTTCTTCGGAAAATACAGCGGCACTTTCTTCAAAACCGGTTTCTACTGGGTCAATCCCCTCTTGAGCAAGAAGAGCGTGACCTTGAGGGCGCGAAACCTCAATCCTGAGCCGATCAAGGTTAATGACAAGGCAGGTAACCCCGTCCTTATCGGTATGGTGCTGGTCTGGAAGCTCGAGGACACTTACAAAGCTTTGTTTGAGATTGACAGCCAATCACTTGCTCCGGTTGTCACCACAAGCGCCCGAGGAGGCTCGGTCCGCTCTCTCTCCCTTGCTTTCGAGAACTTCGTGAGAGTCCAGAGTGACGCCGCCCTGCGCCAGGTCGCGGGTTGCTACGCCTACGACAACGCGGACTCCGCCGATGAGCTGACTCTCCGCTCAAATGCCGAGGAAATCAACGAGAGGCTGGTCAAAACCCTCAACGACAGGTTGTCAATGGCTGGAATCCACGTCGTGGAAGCCCGTATAAACTATCTCGCCTATGCTCCTGAGATCGCCGCGGTGATGCTTCGCCGCCAGCAGGCCGACGCCATCATCGCCGCCCGCGAGAAGATTGTCGACGGAGCCGTCAGCATGGTCAAGATGGCTCTTGACAAACTGAAGGACGAGGGTGTCGTAGATCTTGACGAGGAGCGCAAGGCCGCCATGGTAAGCAACTTGCTTGTGGTCCTCTGCGGTGATGAGCCCGCCCAGCCGGTTGTTAACTCTGGTAGCATATATTAATATGGCCAAGGAGAAAGAAGCTGTCAAGAGCTTCGTCCTCAGGATTGATCCTGAGACCATGGAGGCTCTGGAACGTTGGGCTGCGGATGAGTTCCGCAGCACCAACGGTCAGCTTCAATGGATAATAAACGAGGCCCTCAGGAAAAGCGGGAGGTTGAAAAAGGGAGGCAAATAACCCAACCCGTCATAGCGCTATCGCCGGCAGGCTCGGATGGCCTCCTTTGGAAACCGCCCGGACAGCGAAATAATAATTGTCTTTGCTCAAAGGGCAGGTGAATTCAATCTGGCCATTGGAGTTGGGAACTCCCTGAACCTTGTCTGAGATACCCATCGGGAAAACCGGCAGCCAGTCCGCCTGGCTTGTCTCCCTGCAAAGGACCTGATAAGTGACATCTTTGGCAGGGGTCCCATCCGTCCCGGGAACAGGATCCCATACAAGGATCGTGTTGTTGTCCAAATCGTTAGCGTTGGCTATCCTGGCTTTGGTCGGACGGTCCGGGGCCATGGCGAGGTTCAATACGGCCGCAAGGTTGACTTTAATGTTGCGGACCAGATAAGGGAAATCCACATATTCAGGCAGGTCGCCATAATCAATCCCATTCTCCGAGCGCACGTTCTGATGGGTGCGCTCATAATCCTCGCAATATTCGCAGACACGCACCGCCGTGAAACCTTCCATCTGGAAGTAACGCTGGTCACCTCCACGGCGATACCGGTCAGAACGATAGTTCAAAACGACTTCCTGATCCGGGACGTAGGCTGACGCCATCTCCTTGATATATCGCGCGAGTTGGCGGGAGTGCGAATCCTCACCATTCCTGCTCTCAGAAAACACACGCACTTTATGATCCTCATGAAGAAGGGTTCCGCTGGCCCTAGTGTTCCCTATCATGTCATTGCTAAGCACAGCGCAGATGGGCCATTTCTCCTTACTCGCAAGCTCAGCGAAATGCCTGGAGCCGTCAAGTCCCTGCTCCTCCCCTGATACAAATAGGCACTTCACAGTCTGCTCCAAAGGCATCCCTGAAAGGATACGGACAGTCTCCAGAAGGCAAGCCAAACCACTGCCATCATCATCGGCCCCAGGAGCGAAAGTGGTGGAATCCATAACGTCCAGCACCCTGGTGTCGATATGCGCCAACAGCAGGATTTCCCGGGAGGCCTCCGTCCCTGGCAAGGTGACCATCAATTCCGGGACAGTGGTGACCCGGTCATATCGGCCGCCTTTCTCACCCACAGTGTATAAGACTTTCTCAACCAGCGGTTTTGGGCGATCGGCGGACGCCGCGTCGGCCCAACTGGAGCATCGGGCGGCAAGATAATCCACAGCAGCCCCTATTCCCTTTTCCGGATCTGTCTGGGCGCTGAGAGTGTGCCTCGTGTGCAAAGCGACCAACTCATTGATATAGATCTTGACACTATCGATATTCACGGAGGCGAGAGCCTTCACGATAGAAGGATCGGTGACAGGCCGGGCGGTCTTGTCCCGGGCGCAAGAGACGACCAATAAAACGGCGATGGAGGCTGCCAGAAGAGCTGTTTTTTTCATAACGAAGGTGTTGTATTTTCATCTAAAGATACTCATATTTCGACTTCTTCCAAAATCTTCCTATTTGTTTGTGCGGGAAATAAACTGTATTTTTGGAACCTGAATATGGCTTCGAAGAAAGGAAAAATACTTATTGTGGATGACAACGCAGGGATCCGCCAGGCGTTGAAAATCCTGCTCCCGGTGCATTTCGCCGAGGTTGAGACATTGCCTTCTCCTGTCACTCTGGTGAATACCCTGGATAGGTTCCGCCCGGATGTTGTGCTGCTTGACATGAACTTCAACACCAGTATCAACACCGGTAACGAGGGTTTGTTCTGGCTCGGGGAAATAAAGCAGATGATGCCGGAGGTGGAAGTGGTTCTATTCACAGCATATGCCGATATCCAGCTGGCCGTGGAGGGCATGAAGAAAGGGGCGTTCGACTTTATCGTGAAACCTTGGGACAATGAGAAACTGGTGGACACGTTGACAGCCGCGCGGGACAAAGCCCGCAAGGCGATGGGCCGGGATGGCAGGCAGGAGGACATACCTCATTCCGGGCTTAAACCGGAATCCCCCATGTTCTGGGGCACCTCAAAGCCAATGGCAGTCATCCAAAAGACCGTCCGGAAAATCGCCCCGACAGACGCCACGGTTCTGATAACCGGCGAGAACGGAACCGGAAAAGATGTGCTCGCGAGAGAGATCCATGCCAATAGCCTGCGGAACGGGAAACCGATGGTGGCTGTTGATGCCGGAGCGATCACTGAGACGCTGTTCGAGAGCGAGCTGTTTGGTCACGTGAAAGGCGCCTTTACTGACGCCCATACAGACCACGTGGGGAAGTTCGAGCAAGCCGACGGCGGAACTCTTTTCCTGGATGAGATCGGTAATATTCCTTTGCACCTTCAGGCGAAGCTGCTGCGTGTAATCCAGAGCAGAAGTGTTGTCCGGGTCGGTGGCAGCCAATCTATTCCCGTGAATATCAGACTGATCTGCGCCACCAACATGGATCTGGAGGCATTGGTCCGGGAAGGGCGGTTCAGAGAGGATCTTTACTATCGCATCAACACCGTTCATATCGCGCTGCCGCCCCTCCGTGAAAGGAAGGAGGACATCGTCCCGTTGGCGGAGCGATTCGTCGCCCAATTCGCCGAGAAGTATCACCGTCCTTTGACCGGGCTGGATGAATCCGCGAAGCTGGTTCTGGAGAATGGACGCTGGAGCGGTAATATCCGTGAGCTTCAGAACCGTATCGAGAAGGCTGTCATCTTGAGCGAAGGGAAATATTTGACAGCCAAAGATATACAATTAGACGGCCCTACGGGAAATCTTTCACACGACACGGCAGAGGAAGAGCGCTTGGTCCGTGAGGCTGTCCTGCGCTGTAACGGGAACATATCCGCCGCGGCCAAGTCCTTGGGAATAAGCCGTCCCACCCTTTACGCCAAAATGAAGAAATACGGGCTATAATGTCACTCTGGCAAATCATACTGATAGTTGTCATCGTCGCCTTAATCACGGCGGTGATCGCTTCTGTCAGGACTCGCCAGAAGGACATCAAGAAGGTGGACTATATGATGGATGCCCTTGAGGACGGTGAACTAAATTTCAGATTCCAGGACAAGAATAGGTTCAACCGCAGCCTGAACCGCATCCGCACCATTTTTGAGAAACAGCGGCAAGCTCATGAGCAAGATTCATGGACAAAACTGATCCGTGTCCTGACTCACGAGATCATGAATACGGTCTCGCCTATCGCGTCCCTTTCTGACGCGATGGCGAAGTCCGTGGACGATAACGGTCACAGCGAGCTGGATATAAAAGCCGGGTTGGAAACCATTTCGGACTCATCAAAGAACCTGATAGGCTTCGTGCAGACCTATCGTCAGCTTTCCGGAGTTGCCAAACCTATCCGTAAAGCACTTGACCTGCAGGAACTAATGGATAACGTCATCGCCCTAAACCGCGAATTCGCCAATGCGAGTGGTGCCGAATGCGTATATCGGGCCGAGGAGCCTGACATCATGATTTACGCTGATGAAGGGCAGATTTCCCAGATTCTGATCAATCTCATCAAGAACGCTATTCAGGCCGGCGCCAAGCATATCGACATCTCGGCGAAGATGGGCGAAGTGGACGATGTGATCATCAGGGTTGCAAATGACGGAGATCCAATTCCAAAGTCCGCCCAAGAGCAGATATTCATTCCATTCTACACTACAAAGAAGGAGGGGTCCGGCATCGGTCTCAGCATCTCTCGCCAGATAATGCGCAACCACAACGGCAGCATAGAAATGATACGGAGTGACGAAGATCAAACGGTCTTCGAGCTACGGTTCAGTTAGCTTTCCCGCCATATTTCCCGGCGAACAAGATGGCGCCGGACGTGGTCTCCATTATCATATAAAGGAAAGGATGGTCGGCATGGAAAACCACATGCTGACCAGGAGCGGCGGCAGTCTCCATCCCAGCGAATGATACAGCCGCAGCCTCGGTTCCATCCTCATCCACTTTGATGGCGGCCTTTTGCTTGACAAAACTCAGGCACAAAGCAGATTTGGACATCGCCGTGAAATCAGCCTTGTCCGCCATGAAAGATGAAGGCATGCCCATCCCAGAGAGAATCTCATTCAAGTTGATATCGAATTTGGTCTCGAATTTTGGCAGCCACAGATCCACATCGCACATGACCATGCTCTTCACGAAATCATTCCAATATTCTCCACTGATAAAACCTGTCACATCCGAGATGGTTTTCCCCTCCGCCGGAAGGATCACATACATGCTATACACCCCGTTGCCATAAGGCAGGCGCACGGCCTGGAACACCTCGTTGTCTTGATATGTGAATCTTTTATTCATCCTCATCATCTGGACAGTCCCGCTCACTCCGGCCTCATTGGTGAAAGACTCCTTGACTGTGTTCTCTTTTTTAAACTTATCCTTCCACTGGCTTTTGAAATAAACCGCATTCAAGAGGTACGCCAGCATTTGGGGATTCACGTTATCTAAAATCTTAGTAATTAGACCATTAGTGTGGTCGGAACACCACTTGTTGATTTCTTTTGTGGCGGCGGGGCTGTTGGAGAAATCCGAATTGGTCACCTTGGCGTCATAATATTCGCTCACCACGGATTTGTATTTGTCCAGCAACGAATAATTCTTATTCACGAATATCGCGTTGGCGATGGCGAGTTTGGTCTGTTTGTCCAGATCCGGGAGCTGGCGGATCATCGAGAGACAAAACTCGTTCACGGCCGCAACCTCATCTTCCCCATAACCCAGGACATTACAGATTTCGGCGGCGGTCTGACCGTTCGCCCCATTCAGTAACATGCCCAACAGGAATTGCATGCTGAGCGGGGAGACGAACCAGTCTCCCTTTTCCGCCTTATTCACCCTATCGATAAAATTGATAGCGAAAGAGTTACCTGTTTTGGCGAGATCCGCCGACCTCGTGGTCAATTCAATTTTCTTGAATGTGTTGTCTGAATAATCTTCCGGTTCATCTTTCTCACAGGAAGCACTTCCCAGGACAACAGCCAGTAAAGCGAAAAGAATAGCAAAGCGTTTCATAATCAAAAAGTCCTATAATCATTTTCCAAGATTGAGGCGAACACCCGCCGAGACCGAGAACATGAACGGGTTCTCGCTCCGGTACGTATTCAACACATGTTTTTCAGAAGGGATTGTCCAGGAGCAGCCCGGTTCCACGTAAAGTCCTACTCTCCGGACAGGATTAAACTGTACGCCACCGGCACCAAGAAGCGACAACCCGAAACCGTCTTTCCTGATGTTCCTGCCGTCGAAAGTAGCGCCAACACATAAATCGCCTTCAACTCCACCTCCCACATATAAATCCAGCCACCTGCCAGAGGCCAATAGCCAGTCTAATCGGACAGGAACCCCCAGATAATGAGCGTATTGTGTCCTTTCGCCAGACAGGGAGAAAATGAAACTCGAAGTATAGCGACTGTACTGGAGACCGGAGGTAATCCTCAGTCTCCCGGCGACAGGGATCCCGACCGACAGGCCCGCTTTCACGGGGAAATAATAATACCGGGCTCCGGTAAGCTCATCTTTTGGATCAGGTTTTTCTAACGGCGTCGCCTCAGCCATAGTTTCAAGATTAGGGGATACATCAAGTTCCGATCGCATAGCCGGGAAACCCATCCCGTCTTTAAGAAAAGAAGACAACATCGCGACCAGAAGACCTCCTCCAGCGACAGCACCTGAGGCGAGTCCAACCTTGACTGAAACGGATTTGGTTCCGGGGTTTTTAGGCAGATAGGGAGAGGACACCGGGGCGAGAGATTTGTCGGCGACATCTTCCTCCGGAGCGGGAGCCGAAGACTCCCGGTCTTGCTCCGAAGGACTGTTTTCCGCTGGTTCCGCAGCGGGAAGTTCTTCAGTTTCAGTATCATTCTGCGTGATCAACTTCCGGACCGATGTCGACTTGGTTGTACCTGCCAATCCGGTTTCCTCTGGCGCCACTGTGGAATATGCGGTATCAACGACATTGACAATCGGAGGGGTGGGCTGATCGATGGTCCTTAAACCTTCTTCCGACACTATAGGATCATGAAGGAACAGTACGGCGGCTATCCCGGCCGCTACCGTGGCGGCAACCGCCCACCCAAAAGGGAAACGCTTGACGGCGGCTGGGGCAGGATTGTCACGAAGGGAACGCCACGCGTCAAGACTACCTTCCGGCAGAGCGCTCTCGTACTCTTCCAGTTCTTCCCTGACTATGTCTTCCCATTTTCTCATCGTTCCGATTCCTTTATGTAACGGTATATCTTTTCCTTCAGTTGTCTCTTCGCTTTCGCCAACACGCTAGCAGAGCCGTTCTCACTGATTCCCAGCATCTTGCCAATCTCCTTATGCGAGTACCCGTCTATACAGTGCATATTGAAAACGCTTCTTCTCAAATCCGGAAGAGAGGCTATCCATTCTATCAGTTTCTCCCGCGGGATAATCGCCATATCTTCTTCCATCGGATCCTCGACAATGTCCAGAGGCCTGAAGTCCAGGGACACTATCCGCCATTTTCGCCGTCTTATCTGGTTCAATGCCTTGTTGATGGCGATCCGGCGGATCCATCGGAACAAGGAACCCTCCCCCGTGTATTTATACGTTTGTATCTTATCGATGGCTTGGAGCATCGCGTCTTGCATCAAATCCTTTGACTCGTCCCCGTCGCCCATGTAACGCCTGCAGAGTGTATACACCTTTGCCGCATATCTTCTATACAGCTCATCAGCAGCCATTCTGTCCTTCAATGAGCATCGCCTGGCTAATTCCCGCTCATCAATCTCCTTATACACTCATGTTCCGTTAATACAAGCTAAGATACATACTTTTAACACAAGAATATCCGAAATACGTCTCACTGAATATACAAAAGTGTAAAGCCGAAAAGTGTAAAGAGTTGTAAAGACCTTTACACTTTTTACATTATTGATTTTTACGGAAACAGTTGATTATTATCTATTTAACCCAAATGGCACGGTAAATGTGCCTGATTTATGGCGAAAGTGTAAAAGAGCATTTACAATGAGAAGAAAAACCCTTTTTATAGCTTTTATCTGTGTGTATTTAGTGATGACTCTCGGGCCCGTGGATAACTCCTGGGCCCAGGAGTCTTCAAAAGTGATGAGCCTAAAGGACTGCATGGAGTACGCCATCTCGAACTCCACGAAGACCCGAATCCAGCAGGCCGCATCCGGCGATGCCCGGATAGCCCGCAGAGACGCCATCCTCCAGGCTTTCACTCCGAATCTCAGCGGTAGCACATATGCCTACTACAATTTCGGACGCTCGATCGACCCTCAGACCAACACATATTTCACCCAGACCTCGTTTCACAACAGCTATAGCGTTAGCGCCGGATTCGACCTCTTCAACGGATTCCAGGCTGTGAACAACCTCAAGATATCTAAGACCGGGCTCGCCATCAGCGAGTCTCAGGAGAAACAAGTTGAG
>JAFYYW010000001.1 GCA_017548985.1 Bacteroidales bacterium | reverse complement strand
TCGGCCTTCTTCCCATTCGTGCAGGATGCAAAGGAAAGAAGCCCAGACTGCGGCCTGCTGTATGACCGTAAGATTATCCATGAACATGGCAACCAGCGTAATGAGCAGCATGGCGATGACCGTATATATCTCCAATGCGTAGTGCTTGATGAACTTTCTCATAACGGTAAATGCTATTAATAGTTTGACAGTACAAAGGTACGGCACAAAGGGCCTTCAAAAATTATCTTTTTCAACGGGAAAATGTACGATTCCTACGATTTTGATGTATCTTTGCAGAAATCTCCTGTAAAATGAGCACTAAAACATGCGTTCTCCGCCCTTCTTTCCTGCTCCAGCAGACGGGTATTAGCAGCGAGGTCTATGTGTCAGAAGACATTGCCATCCTTCATTCCCTGGAGCCCCTGAAGCATACGTCGTCTGCCGATTTGCTCCATACGCCACAATACGTAGAGTTGGGCCGAATTGTTCTTGTCACTAGCGGAAAGGCTACGCATCAGATAAACCTGGTACCCTACGAGACCCAAGCGGGTGATGTGCTGGTCATCCCGCAGCACAACTACATCAGCATCTCCTCGCTTTCCGATGACTATGACGGGCAGATGCTGTCCTTCGGCCGCTTGCCTATAGACTTCGAGAAATGCGCCAGGCTGTGCCTGAAGGAAGATGATTTTCGGCGAATGTTGCATTACGTGGATCTTCTATGGGAGATTGTTCACCGGCCCTACGACCGGCAGACGGTGGAGCATCTGGAGACGGCACTCCTGTACGACCTGAAACTTCTGCACGCCCATCAGTCCAGTGATAACTCCGCCAAACTCAGCCGTGGGCAGCGTATCCTCCAACAATTCCTGGATGCGTTGGGCCGGAAAGATCCGCTCCCGCGGAATATCAAGGCCTATGCCGACCACCTCTGCATTACGCCCAACCACCTTTCCGCCGTTATCCGGGAACAGAGCGGTCGCAGCGTGATGGACTGGCTTAACGCCCACTGCGTTCTCCGCGCACAGGTTCTGCTGCGCCACACCAACCTTTCCATTTACGAGATTGCCGACTCTCTTGGATTTCAGAGCGCAACATTCTTCTCCCGCTTTTTCCACCGCGAAACAGGTGTCACTCCGAAGGAATACCGTACAGGGAAGGGCGGGAAAACGGACCGATAAATTACGATTTAGTGAATACAAAGTTAAGCATTTCCAGCCACTTGGGCAGCAGGAATCTTTCCTTTCCCTTCTTTTGGCTGCGGATACCTTGGCTTAACTATTTTTCTGTTTCGAAAAAATGGCATATATTTGCGTATAAAGACGATTATATGCCATGAAGGACTACTTGTTTTACAATATCCCGAAAGATTCAGTTGACTAGAACTCTGATGATAATGAGTCCTTCGCCGAAAGTTGCCAGCCTGCGAGCAACTGTTTTAAACGCGAAATGTTGATTTTTGGGACATTTTTGGGCCACTATTTACGAAATATCCCTTACAGAGCATTCTGTAAGGGATATTTGCATCTAGGACAAGAATCGTAACCAACAAGATTAATCGATCCTAATCATTAAATAATCTTCCTATCTTTGCTCCTGCATCAAGAATCTCCCTGGTCGCACACAACACCGACGAGCTACCATGTTCGAGAACGAATCAAATAAGGTCCGGCAGGACATCACCATCCTCCAGCGGATGCTTGACTTCGACGAGTTCGAGGCCAACGGCGGTGACCTGTTCAAGATCGAATGGGCGCTGAACACCGCTCTGGACCATATCGAGTTCCTCAAGGGCAACCTCCCCTACGACCACATGAACGATGATATTGAGGACGAAGTCGTGGAGTGCGATGCCCTGATGGAGAAAGCCTCGGAGCTGGTGGAAGCATGCAAGGTCAAGTACAGCCTTGACAACTCCTTCTTCCGAGACCACGTCACCCCGGAGTTCTCCCGCAAGCCGGTGGAGAAGTCCAGGTCGAAGCGCCTCTCCCAAGATGCCCAGTTCAGGCTCTTTGTCTTCATCCTGTTGGCCGCAAGTGTGATTACCTGCCTGTTTTTTTGTGACTAATATGACCTTCCTTCTCGAATCCCTGCTCGCCTGCGCGCTTTTCACGCTGTTCGTGTTCCTGATGTCCCGGAACCCGGTGAAGACCATCTTCAACTATCCCCGGCCATCATTGAACGCTGCCGGACGCTGGGCCTCGTCGATGACAGCAACCGTCCCGGCGGACCGGGCTTCTATGCGAAGAAGATTATTGCCCTGCTCATCTTCGGTGTGCTTCTGGGCCTCCTCGTCAAGTATGTCAACGGATGCGCGACCTTCTGGTGCGGGGCACTCACGGCCTACGCCCTCTGGTGCGTCGTGGACTGGTTTGATGCGTTGGTGCTGGACTGCCTGTGGTTCTGCCACGACAGGCATTTCGTGATCAAGGGGACCGAGGACATGACAAAAGAATACCAACTACCTTTCCAAAAACTCCTTTATGATCCCGATGGCTTCTTGCTGGACTTCGCCGCGGAAACCATGGCCGGAGCCAGGCATCACCTTGAAGGAGGAGTTCTTGTAGGCCTCGTGGGCCTTCTCTGAATAAGAAATCGGCACAAGGCGGTCCTGGTCGCCGTGGAGAATCTGAACCGGACCTGTGTACCGGGATATTCTTCCATAGACATCCAGGTCGTACAGACCTTCGACATAAGCCCTTCCCAACTGCATCCCGAAGGAATTCACGACCTCGGGCATATCCGTGATCTTAGGGTACTTGGTGACCCAGTCGTCCTTGATGCACAGGGCCGGATAGATAAGGACGAGCTTCTCGACTTTGTCGGGATTGTCACCGGCATAAAGGGCCGACACCATGCCGCCTTGGCTTATTCCTAGCAAGGTGACCTTTCCCTTCTTTATTCCCTTAATATTCTTTAATCCCTCGATGACAGCCCCAAGGTCATCCTCTTCCGAGAATATCGACATGTCCGAAGTCTTGCCGTCGGACTTGCTGGCCCTACCTCCGCCGCAGAAGTCATAGCAATAGACAGCATAGCCGAGCTTGACGAGAGCCTCGGCATAAGGGGCACCGGAGCGGTGGTCGCTCCCGATGCCGTGCGACACGACAAGAAGAGGGGCTTTCTTGATCCCGTCAGGTCTGTACAGGACTCCATATATCTTCTGCGCACCTTTGCTGGACCAGAGTTCCTCCTGTGAGAATGATTCCACGTTGGCGGCATTTTTGACAGAGGCGCAACCGCCAAGCGAGAATAATGCCGCCAGGATAATGATAATCGTCGTTAACTTTTTCATGGATATCTGAATATCTGAGTGTGGTTAAGCGATGTGTCTTCCCTTATTTCTCCCCGATCCTGCCGGTGTACGCGTCCACGTCGGATGAGTTGAACGGTTGGGCGAAGAACTTCTGGGCAGCCTCTTCCATGGCGCGCCCCCATGGCTGGGGACCTCCGGCGCTCTGGACAACCCACATCTTGAGTTCTTTCTTGTGCCAGTTGACGCTGCAATTGGTTCCCCAGGCGCCTCCGTGGCCGAACCACGCGTCCTCGCTGTCCTCTTTCGGGGCTGTCAGACCAAGGGAATATCCACCCATATTATCAGGCCTAGTTGTCACGGCGAGAATGGATTTGACGGTCTCTTCCTTCAATATCCGGACACCATTGTCTCCCACGCCGAGGTTCATGAGCATCTTATAGAATTTCAGCTGGTCATTCGCGGTGGTCCACAGACCCGCGCCCGCGGATGCGAACACATGGGAGTCGTTGTACGGACGCTGCTCCCAGTCCATTTCCTCACGCCATACGGCGGGAGCGTTCTCCTTGAACTCATAGAGCTCTATCTTCTTCTTTATCTGCTTGTCGGTGGGCCAGAACCATGACGATTTCATGCCCAACGGATCCAGAACCTCCTTCTTGAGGTACTGCTCCCACTTCATCCCGGTGATGGCCTCGACGACCGCCGCGCCGATGTCTATTCCCGTATTGGAATATGACTCCTTCGTGCCCGGCTCAAACATCAAGGGGGAAGCCGCGGCGATGGACGCCACCTGACGGATGGGGGCTCCTCCTGACCATCCTCCGCCTCTCACGTCCGAACGCTTGGCGCTGATCTCAAAAGGGAAACCTCCTGTATGGTTAAGTACCATCCTCACTGTCAGCACGTTCTTGGCCTTATGCAGGGTTTTGACACCATCTTTCTCCTCATCCAGAACCCAAAGCTCACTAAACTCGGGAAGGTACTTCGACACGGGATCGTCCAGCGAGAGCTTGCCTTCCTCAACCAGCTTGGCTATGGTCACTCCGCAGAATCCCTTGGTCTGGGAGCACTGCATGAAAGCGTTGTCCATCTTGATAGGACGCTTGGCGGCCACGTCGGCATAGCCCACGCAGCAGGTCTCCTGGACTCCGTCTTTGTAGAAAACGCTTATGGCTCCGGCCAGCTGACCGTTATCCACATAAGGTTGAAGGACATCCCTCGCATAAGTGGTCTTGGAATTCTTCTGGGCCTGCGCCGGCATCATGAGACAGAATGACGCGGCCAAGATGACGAGAACAGACGTTAACTTTTTCATGGTGATGAATATATCTTTATGATCAATACAAAGATAAAAAAAACGCCACACTTTCGTGCGGCGTTACCTGACTTATCGTGATGCGCGGAAGGGACGAGATTCGAACTCGTGGTACGGTTACCCGTACGACAGTTTAGCAAACTGTTGGTTTCAGCCACTCACCCACCCTTCCAGTGGTCTCGGCCGAAAGGTTTTGTCAAACCGTTCACCCAAGTCGGGACTGCAAAGATACAAAAATTAATTATTTCGCAATAGCCTTGGGAAAAGATTCTGTTTCCATGTCACGAAGTATGGCTGATATTTTTGTCAATTCCTGCCGATCGTCATCAGTGACAGTCTCCGAGTCTTTCACTGCTCTCTCTATAAGCAATCTAATGAAAGTGAATCTACTTTTTGTCTCCCGAAGGTTGGACTCAGCCACATCCAAATCGTATTGGTTCTGAAGATTAAGCCACATCTCAGCTGGAATTCCCAACGATTTCTCCAGTCCGAACGCCATATTCAAAGAGACAGATCTTCGTCCTTTGATCGTCTCACTTATAATGGACGGAGAAATACCCGACAACACAGATAATTGTTTTTGGGTGATCCCCCTTGACTTTATCTCATCTTTTATCAACTCACCAGGATGAGTCGTTATGAAAGGACGCCTATTTATCTTATTCATAATGCTTTGATATCTCAATTAATATAACATTCACAAAAATACCGTCGGAGCCAGCAAACTCGTGAAACGCAGCCTGTACTTATCGTTTATTCTGATGAATTCCTGCCCCTTTCTATCACCCGTCTTTTTCTCGTAACACAAAGAATGAATACGGTACAAATCCTCAATTCTTGTAGCAGCTCTCAAATAGTTGACTGTTTTTATGTATGCTTTAATGATACTGTTTTGCAGTCTTTTGTACTTTTTGTCAGAAGTGTGTCCAGTATAATACAGCTCTTCCAAAGCTTTGTCATCAAAGAAGATTATCATAGTTTATGGTGCGAAAGTATATTAAAATTATCAAATTCGCAAATTTGCGAACAACTATATGGCCGAAGCCTATGCCTGACCAGCGAATATACAGACTCTTAATATCTGGGACAATAAAGAAAAATGACGGAATATTAAAAAACAGCAAAGAAAACGATTAATACCCCCTTTTTTTGAAGAATCACTGACTTCTATTTGAAGATAATTATGGTTATTTTTGCATTACACTGACCACTGTTATCCATTAATATCATGAGAAGACTGCCAATCCTGCTTCTGGCCATCTGCGCCGCCCTTACCTCTAATCTTAACGGTCGAGAATTATCAACCAAAAGACCTTCAAAGGACTGGCTGATTGATGGAAGCTCTTTCGTATCAAAGGTTGAACAGTCGTCCGACGGCAAAGAGGTCATTTTGACCAACGGCCTGGTCAGCAGGGTGTTCAGGATTTCCCCTAACCTCGCCACCACGAATATCCGCAACGAGATGACCGGCGAGTCGATGGTCCGGACCGCCTGCCCGGAGGGAACCGTGACAATCAATGGAAAGGACTATTCCCTTGGAGGTCTCGATGGCATCGATGAATATGCCTACGTCAAAAACGAGTGGCTCGACAATTTCACCGCTATTCCGAACTCATTCAAGTTCACCGGGTTCCGGGTGGAAGACCTCAAGAAGAGGATGGAGTGGAACCGTAAGCGCTGGGCCCTCATAAAGGACTGGGACCCGAAAGGCAAGGAGCTGATTTTCACTCTCGAGGGTCCTGAAGAGGTGAAAGGAGTCAAGGTCGAGCTTCATTATGAGATTTATGACGGGGCCCCTATTATAGGCAAATGGCTGGATGTATTCAACGAGAGCGACGCGCCGATTAATCTGGACAAATTCACATTGGAAGAGCTGGCGATAGTTGAATACGAGACCAATGTGGATCATATTCCAGCATCCCCGGATGAGAGAAAACTCCACGTTGAGAGCGATTTTGCCCAAGTCTCCTGCGGCACGACCTATTGGGAAACTGATCCCCGCTACACGACCCAGGTCAACTACGGTCTCCAAACTCCCTGCCTGCTCGTCTCAAGGCTGCCCTACGGCCCTGACGAGACCATCGTTCCCGGCGGGTCTTTCGAGAGCTACCGCAACTGGCTGATGCCCTACGACAGCGAGGACAGGGAGCGGAAAGGCTTGGCTCTCAAGCGTTTCCGTACGACGCTCGCTCCTTGGACCACCGAGAATCCAATTTTCCTCCACTGCACCACGACTAAGCCCGAAGAGCTGAAGATCGCCATAGACCAATGCGCCGAGACGGGCTATGAGATGGTGATCCTGAGCTTCGGCTCCGGCCTCAACATGGAGGACGAGAGTGAGGAGAACATCGCCAGGTTCAAGGAATATGTCGACTATGCCCACTCGAAGGGACTCGAGATCGGAGGGTATTCTTTGTTGGCCAGCCGCTGGATCAGCGATGACGTGGACATCATCAATCCCGAGACCGGGAAGCGCGGCGGGATGACCTTCGGCAGCTCACCCTGCCTTTCCAGCGAGTGGGGCCATGAATATTTCCGGAAGATCAAATCCTTCTTCGAGAAGACCGGGATGGACTTCTTCGAGCATGACGGATCATACTCCGGAGACCCTTGCGCCTCCACCACCCACGCCTTCCACAAGGGACTGGAGGACTCCCAATGGAAGCAGAGAAAGATGTTGGAAGACCTTTACAAGTGGATGAGGGCCAAGGACATATACACTAATGTCCCCGACGATGGCACCCTGCTGATCGGTTCCACCAAGAGCTTCATCGGCTACCGTGAGGTCAACTGGTCGCTCCCAAGGGAAAGACAGATCATCCTCGGCCGACAGAACATATATGACGGCACCTGGAAAAAGGTCCCCACGGCCAGCTGGACTTTCACTCCGCTTGTCCAGTACCAAGGAGGCGGGGCGGCCGCCACTCTTGAACCTCTGGACGAGCACCTCGACGCCTACAAGGCCCACATGATCCAGAACTACGGCTCGGGTGTCCAGTCCTGCTATCGTGGGTTCCGTCTCTACGACACTGAAAGGACAAAGGAGGCTGTGATCGAGATCATCAATTGGTACAAGGCCAACAGGGACATCCTCTGCAGCGACCTCGTGCACCTTCGCAGACCGGATGGCCGGGACTGGGACGGGATTATGCATGTCAACCCGAGCCTTGAGGAAAAAGGCTTCGCCATGCTGTACAACCCGACAGGAGAGGACATCACCCGCACGATCGCCCTCCCGCTCTACTACACCGGATTGACCAGGAAAGCCAGGATCTCCGAGCGTGGCGGCAAGGCCCGCAGGGTTCGGCTCGACAGGGAATATAACGCCGAGGTCACAGTCACTATCCCCGCCAACGGCTACACATGGCTAATAATCAAATAACCACCCTTATGAAAGTATTGAGAATATTCAGGATCTTATCGGCTGCCGGCATTTTGGCCATGGCGTCCTTTGGTGTCTCGGCCCAGGAGACGCCGAGCCGCCATGCGGTGCCGGGGCAGAAATATCTCAAGGAGTATTGGAACCAGTCGGACTTGTACCTCCAGCATCAGGCGTACTATATGCTGGACCTGGCCGACAAGGCGTTGAACGCCAATCCCCCGGCGAAGGAGATAAACCTCGAGCGGAAGATGGCGATGCTGATGTTGGACGCCGTGACCCACGAGCCGGCCCCGATCGACAACCCGGCGGTCAAGGAATATCTCGCCTTGAGGATGAACCGGGTGCTGGAGGATCTCGACAAGCCGCTCAAAGGCCGGAAGTCGCTGAGGATCTATAGGTTATATAACTGCGGGACACTGTTCCGGACAAAGGATCTTACAGTCGCTGTAGATATCAACGGGCGTGAAGGCAAGCTCATCCCGGACGAGATCATGGAGAAAATCATCGGCCACATCGACATTCTTTTTATCACCCACAACCATAACGACCATTTCGACAGCCACGCCCGGGACTTCTGTCATAAGGCCGGAGTTCCGATCTACGCGACAGACGAGATATTCAAGGACGACCCGAAGGTCAACCACATCCGGAAGGACGACCTGTACACATTTAACGTGGATCTTCCAAAAGGAAGCCTCACGGTAAACGCCCTTCCAGGCCACCAGGATGCTGTCCAGAACAACATCTGGATAGTCACCCTGCCGAACGGAAAGGTTGTCGGCGCCACCGGGGACCAGTGGATGGACGCTAAGAAGGACCTGGAGTGGATGAAGGGTATTCAAGCGCGCCTGCCCAAGATCGATGTCCTCTCGATGGATTGCTGGATCCACGACTACGACGAGCATGTGGCCGTTTTCAATCCCCGGCTCATCATTTCCCAACACGAGAACGAGATCGGCGCCCACGGAATAGACCACCGGGAGTCTTATTGGATGACGATGTTCAAACAAGAGAAAGTCCACCAAAGCCAGGTTCCGTATGTTCTCATGACCTGGGGTGAATGGTATGATTATTAGAAAAAACACATAATGGACTCATTATGAAAAAGATTGTTGTTTTGATGTTTTTGGCGGCGACCATCTCAGCTGCCCCTTCATTTGCCCAGCAAGTGAAGCTGGATGTGGAGAAAGAGACCATACCGACCCATCAGATAGGTGCTCCGGAAGTCAACCCCATCTTTTTCACCGGTCGAGTCTACCAGGGTGCGGAAGGCTACATCTATCCTTACCCCCTGTACGATGTGATCACCGACAAGGTGGTTGACAAGACCTACGAGATCGTCAAGCTCAAGAACGACTACATCAGTATCGGTGTGTTACCTGAGATTGGAGGAAGGATATTCCAGGCCGAGGACCTGACGGACAATTATCATTTCTTCTACACCCAGACAGGCATTAAGCCCGCTCTTATCGGAATGCTCGGAGCCTGGCTCTCCGGCGGAGTGGAATGGGACATCCCCGATCATCACAGGGCCAGCAGCTATATGCTGGTGGACTGGACGACGGAGGAGAACCCGGACGGGAGCAAGACAGTTTGGGTCGGCGAGACTGAGCTGAGGCACCGGCTAAAATGGTCGGTGGGTATAACGATATTCCCCAACAGCTCGAGGGTACAGGCCAGCGTGAAAGTGATCAATCCCACGCCGATGATCCAGTCTATGCTGCACTGGGCGAATGTCTCGGTCCATTGCGACGAGAATTACCAGGTGATCTTCCCGCCGGATGTCCAGTTCGGCACCGACCACAGCAAGGTCTATTTCACGAGATGGCCGGACGGCCCGGCCGGACGCTCGACCAAAACGGATGTGGATCTCTCTTGGTGGAAGAACTTCAACATGGGGTCCCGCTCGATATTCGCATGGGGCAGCAAGATGGGCTTCCTGGGAGGGTATGACCACGTCAAGGACGCTGGTACCGTCCACGTCGCCAACAGGTTCCAGGTCCCGGGAAAGAAATTCTTCCTCTGGGGCAACAACCCGACAGGAATGCTTTGGAACAAGATTCTCTCCGACAATGACGGCCACTACCTGGAGCTGATGGTGGGAGGATATTCAGACAACCAGCCTGACTACAGCTGGCTCGCCCCGGGCGAGATCAGGGAGTTCAAGCAGACCTGGTTCCCGATCAAGGGTATTAAAGGCATAAAGAACGCCACCGAGTTCGCGGCGGTCAATCTCCAGAAAGAAGAGAATGGCAAATGGCTGGTGGGATACAACGCCTCCATCGACCTCAAGGGGGCCAGAGTCATCCTTGCGGCCGGAGAGAAACTCCTCATAGACAAGAAGATAGATATCAATCCGGAAAAGATATTCCTTGAAGAGGCGGTCGTCCCCGCAGGAGTGGACGAGACGGATCTCTACACCGCCCTCTGCGACGCCGAGGGCAACCTACTCGTGGATTACAGGCCGGTCAAACTTGAGAAGGAGGACCTCCCGTCCGTCATTGACGGGACGAAACCTGTGGAGGAATACAAGACCGTCGAGGAGCTTTACCTTGCGGGTCTCAGGGTTGACCAGTTCAACAACGCCCGTCTGGATTACATGGACTTCTACAACGAGGCCCTGCGGAGGGATCCGGGAGACGCCAGGGTGAATATCGAGGTCGGCAAGCATTATATCCGCCAGGCCGAGTGGGCCAAGGCCGAGGAGCATCTCCTGCGGGCGAAAGAGAGGCTGGAGCATGACTACACCAGGGCTTATGACACTGAGGCCGACTACTATCTGGGATATGTCTACCGTATGACCGGGAGACAGGTGGAGGCCGAGGAGAACCTCTGGGCGGCTACTTACACCCCCGCTTTCAAGCATCCCGCCTACTATCAGCTGGCGGTGGCGTCCACGAATTCCGGAGACTTGGAGAACGCTCTCAAATTGGTTGATGACGCCCTTCTCACAGGAGCCCATGACTTGCAGGCGCTCACCTTGAAGGCCTATCTCCTCCGCAAGCTCGGGAAGAAACAAGAAGCTCTGGACGTGATCAGCGCTATCAAAGGCATCGACCCTCTCGACTATTGGAGCGAGTTTGAGAGGAGCTTTATCAGGAACGGGAACCTGTCTTTCCTGAAAGGGACACGTGACCGCCGAAGCGAAGGGATAATCGCTGTGCAGGAGCTTCTCGAAGTGGCAAGTAACTACATTACTGTCGGTGACAAAGATGCCGCCCTGGCCGTCATTGACGAGGCCATAAAGGTAGGGACTCCTTTCGCTGACTACCCTCTGGTACATCTCTACAGGGCCTATCTCACCGGGGACGCCTCTGATGTCGCCAAGGCCTCATCCTTGAGTCCTGACAACAATTTCCCTCTCCGTGTGGAAGAGGTGGCGATGTTCGAGACCCTGGAAGGGAAGTACCCCGACAACAGCAAGATACCATATTACTTCGGCAACCTGCTTTATTATCTGGGCCAGAAAGAACAGGGACTCGCGGAGTGGCACAAATCAGTCAGCCTCGACCCGACATTCTCACTCGCCTGCCGCAACGTTGGTTTCGGAGAGGGGCAGAAAGGGAACTTCGACAAGGCTATCGAATATTACGACATGGCCATCAAGGCTAACCCTTCCGACCCGATGCTATTCACCGAGTCCGACAAGTTGTGCGAGAAGGCTGGGATGGACGCCAAGACGCGTCTCAAGAGGCTGGAGAGCCATTTGCCGACCGTCATGAAGCATGATGACGCCGTCATGAGACTGCTCCAGGCATACAACGAGACAGGCAATTACGACAAGGCGATAAAGATTATGGACACACGCCACTTCCATTTGTGGGAGGGTGGCGGACAGATCCACAACATCTATGTCGCGTCCCATATTCTTAAAGGCCAGTCCCTCCTGGACAAGAAGAAATACGACAAAGCCCTCAAAGAGTTCGAGCTGGCCACCCTGTATCCGGCCAACCTGGAGGTTCCCGCCCCGGCCGGGAAGACGGTGACTCTCGAGTCCATGTTGCAGGAGATGGAGGAGGAGTTGAACGACAACTACGCGAAGTTCGGGGAAGACGACAAGGCCGCCACCGAGAAACGGATAGAAGGATATCGTAAGTTGTTGGAGATCGTGAAGAACTTATAGTGTAACTTATTAAATATCAATAATTATGAGAACTCGTCTAAGTGTCTTGTTAATGGCGGCGATTGTCTGCCTGCTGTCACTGTCTTCCTGCGGGAAGAAGGTCCCGGCCTCTGTGCCGGCCACCATCAAGAATGGGATGATCGAGCTGAAGACTCCTCCCCGGGCTCCGGGACAGGTGAGCGCCCTCGGACTGAAGTGCGACCCGATCGACACGGTCCGCATAGCCTTTGTCGGAGTGGGTGGCAGGGGAACTTCCGCCGTCAGCCGCTACACCCACATTGACGGAGTGAAGATCGTGGCCTTCTGCGACCTGAAGCAGGAGCGTCTGGACATCTGCCAGAATATCCTGAAAGAGGCCGGGTTGCCCGAAGCCGATAATTATCTCGGCCCCGAGGCATACAAGGAACTCTGCGACAGGAATGACATCGACCTGGTCTATATCGCGACCGACTGGGTGGTCCATGTGCCTATCTCCCTTTACGCCCTTGAGCACGGCCATCACGTGGCTTGCGAGGTTCCGATGATGATGACCATCGACGACTGCTGGAAGCTTGTGGACGCGTGCGAGAGGACCCGCCGCCACTGCATGATGCTCGAGAATTGCTGCTACGATTTCTTCGAGATGTCAGCTTTGAATATGGCCCAGCAAGGGTTGTTCGGAGAGGTTTATCATGTGGAAGGCGCTTATATTCACTTCCTTTCAGAAGGTTGGGACAGGAGCGAGACCTGGAGGCTGGACTACAACATGGAGAACCGGGGAGACAACTATCCCACACATGGCCTCGGACCCATCGCCCAGGTGCTGAACATCCACAGGGGTGACAAGATGGATTATCTCGTGGCTATGGACACTCCTTCCTACAACGGCAAGGTGGCCGCGAAGAAGTTCAGGGACGCGGACTATTGCAAGGACGGAGACCACACAATCAGCCTGATCCAGACCGAGAAGAAGAAACTGATCGAGGTGCAGCATAATGTCTATGCCTACCGCCCCTACACCAGGATGTACCAGCTTACCGGTACAGAGGGCTTCGCGAACAAATATCCCCAGGAAGGAATATCAGTCAAGGGGATCAACGGCCACACCTATGTGTCCCAGGAGGTTATGGACTCGCTCCTGACCGCCTACAGGCCGGATTTCGCAAAGGCCATCGAGGAGAAAGCCAAGACTGTCGGCGGACATGGAGGAATGGACTACATCATGGACTACCGTCTGATCTACTGCCTGCGTAACGGACTTCCTCTGGACGAGGATGTCTATGACGCCGCCGAATGGTCAGCGGTCCAGGAACTGAGCCGCATCTCATTGGAGAACAACTCGATGCCGGTCCGTTTCCCGGACTTCACAAGGGGTGACTGGAACGTCATCAAGGGATTCAGCTACGCGGAATGATATCCAGATTCCGTCTCTCCTTCATCAAAAGTATTTCCGTTTCTTTTCACTGTTTTTCTGTTTCTTTTCTTTTTTCTGTTTAAGCGGGGTATCTTCGCCATAACTTCTAAACGAAAAGAAATATGGAAAACTTGAAATCATCCCACGACATGACAACGCTCAAGTCAAGGCCTCCTCAGATGCGGGCAGAGGTCTTTTGAGCTTTTGTTTAATTCGGCGGAAATCTCTAAATTTACGCCAGAGGAGAAGATCAAATACGAATACGACATGACCACCGAGAGAGATATATCCGCGACTCCTACAATCCTGGTGATCGCCCTTGTTCTTATCTTGTCCATCGGATGCCAGAGAACAACTTCACTTTCAGGTACTTGGGAGCTGGCATTGGATGTGGAAGGGACATTGTCCTCCGACTCCCCTTTCGACGATAATATCCGACTGCCTGGCACCACGGACCTGGCTGGAAAGGGTAATGAACCGGAGAACACGAACGAGACATCTCGTCTGACCAGGAGACACTCCTATGTTGGGAAAGCCTGGTACAGAAGGATGATCACCATCCCGCTGGGTTGGAAAAACAAGGAAGTCGCCCTATTCCTGGAACGGACGAAAGCGTCCACCGTTTTTCTGGACGGAAAAGAGATAGGCTCCAGCAATGACATCTCGACTCCGCAGACTTTCAATCTGGGGAAGCTGAAGCCTGGGCTTCATTCGCTCGCGATCAGGGTGGACAATGGCGGCGGTGTTCCGGAGCAGGTAATCAAGAGCTCCCATATGTACTCCGAAGACACGCAGACCAATTGGAATGGTATCATCGGGGATATCTCTATCGCCACGAATCATTCCCGGTTGCTGAGCTTGTCGAAGCGCCGGCGCTCAGCGACCGGTCGGCTAGCACGCTTGGAAATAATTGACAATCAATTCGTAGCAGGCGGGCATAAGGTTTTTCTCCGAGGCAAACACGATGCCTGCGTGTTCCCCTTGACCGGCCACACCCCGATGGACCAGAAGAGTTGGCTCAAATATCTAGGGAAGTGTCAGGAATATGGCATCAACCATATTCGTTTCCACTCCTGGTGCCCTCCTGAGGCGGCTTTCGAGGCGGCAGACGAACTGGGAATATACCTTCAGCCGGAGCTTCCTTTCTGGGGAACCCTCGCTGGAGATGAGTTGCTGGACTTCCTGAAGAAAGAGGGCCTCAACATAGTCAGGACTTATGGTCATCATCCTTCATTCGCCCTTTTCTCCCTCGGCAACGAGCTCTGGGGTGAGCCGGAAGTAATGAGGGACCTCGTGGAGACATTCCGGACCGAAGCCCCGCATATTCTTTACACCAACGGGACGAACGCCTACCTTGGCTACCATGGGTACGTTGACGGCATGGATTTCCAGGCGACTTGCAGAACCGGTTGGGAGTCCTATGAGGAATATAACAACCAGGTCAGGAGCTCTTTCGCGTTCTGCGACGCGATGGACGGAGGTATACTCAACCACTTTTATCCTGGAACCAGGAGGAACTTCTCCGAAGCTCTGCGCCTTTCCCCCGTCCCGGTAATCAGCCATGAGACAGGCCAGTTCCAAACCTACCCTGACTATTCCGAGATTAAGAAATACACCGGTCCGCTTGTGCCGTACAACCTGATGGAATTCCGTCGCAGGTTGGAGGAGGCAGGGATGGCTGACCAGGCCGAGGAATTCCACAAGGCATCCGGAGAATGGGCTGCCAGGCTTTATAAGGCAGACATCGAGATGTGCCTTCGCACTCCCAATCTCGGAGGGTTCCAACTGCTTGACCTGCAGGACTATCCGGGCCAAGGATCGGCTTATGTCGGCCTTCTTGACGCGTTTATGGACAGCAAGGGAATCGTTGACCGTGAAGAGTGGCTGGGATGGTGCTCGGAGATAGTCCCCTTGGCTGAGTTCGACAAGTATTGCTGGACTTCAGGTGAGCGATTCAAGGCCGGAATCAAGGTGGCCGATTTCAGCCTCGAGCCTATCAAAGAGGTGACTTGGACTCTTGCTCCTGATGGGGCCGAACCCATCGCGGAAGGCAGTATGGACTGTCCCGCCGGGGAGGGTCTGCTGGATGTCGGGGATATAGAAGTGGATCTCACTTCCGTTATTGTTCCCAGCCAGATGTGTCTGACTGTGACAGCAAAGGCAGGGGAAAAGGAGATCAAGGAACACCGCAACTCATGGCCGGTCTGGATCTATCCTTCTGATAACCAGCCTGACAAGACCGGCGTTTTTGTGACAAGGCGACTCGACAAAGAAGCCCTCGCGACGCTTGACGCTGGAAGAAAGGTCCTGCTTATGCCTTCGGACACAACCGGCACTGTCGGTGGACTCTTCCAGACGGATTACTGGAACTATCGGATGTTCAAGAATATCTGCGAGAACAACGGCAAGCCGGTATCTCCTGGCACTCTCGGGATCCTCACCGACCCGGAGCATCCGCTGTTCCGGGAATTCCCGACCGAGGGACACACCGACTGGCAATGGTTCCCCATCCTGAAGGCCTCCCGCCCGGAAATCATTGATTCACTTGAAGATGTCACACCTATCGTCCAAGTGATTGACAACATTGAGAGGAACCATAAACTTGCTCTCGTCTACGAGAAGTCCGTAGGTAAAGGCAAGCTTCTAGTATGCCGGGCCGACCTCGAGTCAGTCCAGGAATATCCGGAGGGCCGGCAATTCCTCAAAGCCCTCCTGGACTATCTGCGTTGATTATTTCTCGGGAACCGGACGGACGTCCAGGCCGAGCTCATCGAGCTGGGCCTGGTCGATCTGTGACGGGGAGTCGATCATCACGTCACGGCCCTGGTTGTTCTTCGGGAAGGCGATGAAGTCCCTGATGGACTCCTTGCCGGCGAAGAGGGTGCAGACGCGGTCGAATCCGAAGGCCAGACCTCCGTGGGGCGGTGCGCCGAACTGGAAAGCGTGGATGATGAAGCCGAACTTATATTCAGCCTCCTCGGGACCGATACCGAGAACCTCGAACATTCTCTTCTGAACCTCGGCGTCGTGGATCCTGATCGATCCTCCGCCAAGCTCGTTGCCGTTAAGGACGAAGTCGTAGGCGTTGGCGCAGACCCTCTCAAGGTCTTCTTTCTTATCCGAATAGAAGAGATCCATGTGCTCCGGTTTCGGGGCGGTGAAAGGATGGTGCATGGCGTAGAAACGGCCATCCTCGTCGTTCCACTCAAGAAGCGGGAAGTCCACGATCCAGAGCGGTGCGAACACCTTGGGATCCCTGAGGCCGAGCCTTCCGCCCATCTCGAGACGAAGGACGCCCAGCATGGTCTGAACCTTGCGTTTCTCCGGTCCGCTCATCACGAACACAATGTCTCCGGTCGTGGCCTCTACAGCCTCGGCGATGGCCTTGAGCTGCTCGGGAGTGTAGAACTTGTCGATTGAGGATTTGACAGTACCGTCAGAGTTCAACTTAATGTAGATCAAGCCCTTGGCACCGACCTGAGGCCTCTTGACCCACTCGGTGATCTCGTCGATCTGCTTGCGGGTGTACTCGGCACCACCCGGCACGGCGATCGCGCCGACATAGGCGGCATCGTCAAGGACGGAGAATCCGTTGCCCTTGACCTTATCCGTGATCTCATGGATGGTCATCCCGAAGCGGATGTCCGGCTTGTCGGAACCGTAATAATCCATGGCATCGTACCAGCTCATTCTCGGGAGTGGGTCGGGAATATCCACATTGATGACATTCTTGAAGAGGGTCCTCATCATTCCCTCGAACATATTCAGGACATCCTCCTGCTCGACGAAGCTCATCTCGCAGTCAATCTGGGTGAACTCCGGCTGACGGTCAGCCCTCAGGTCCTCGTCCCTGAAGCAGCGGACGATCTGGAAATACCTGTCATAACCGGCGACCATCAGGAGCTGCTTGAAGGTCTGGGGAGACTGCGGAAGGGCGTAGAACTGGCCCTGGTTCATCCTTGAAGGGACCACGAAGTCGCGGGCTCCCTCAGGGGTGGACTTGATGAGATAAGGGGTCTCGATCTCCATGAAGTCCTTGGAATCGAGATAGTTCCGCACCTCGTGAGCCAGTTTGTGGCGCAGAGCCAGAGCTTGCTGGAGAGGGTTGCGGCGCAGATCCAGATAGCGGAACTTGGCTCTGATGTCCTCGCCGCCGTCGCTCTCGTCCTCGATGGTGAAGGGAGGGGTCACGGACTTGTTGAGAATATTGATGGACTCAACTTTGATCTCGATGTCTCCGGTGGGCATCTTGGGGTTTTTGCTCTGACGCTCAACGACTTCCCCGACGACCTGGATCACATATTCCCTTCCGAGGGATGTGGCGGTCTCGACAAGGGCCGGATCAGCGTCGGCCTCAACCACGAGCTGGGTTATACCATAGCGGTCCCTGAGGTCGATGAAGGTCATTCCTCCGAGTTTCCTGCTCCTTTGTACCCATCCTGCGAGGGTCACTTTCTGTCCTACATTGGCGATGCGGAGCTCGCCGCAAGTGTGGTCTCTGTACATATCTTGTATCGTTAATATCCTGAATAATTTGTCAAGCCTGCAAATTTAGCGATTTATGTCCAACTTTGATAGAAGAAAATGAGTTATCTTCGCGTCATGGAAGTTAGAGCGAAGAAAGCCCTCGGGCAGCATTTCTTGACAGACCAGGATATCGCGCGTAGGATCGTCGATGCCCTGCAGGGCTCACCTGTCCTTGAGGTCGGCCCCGGCATGGGGGTTTTGACCCAGTACCTTATTCCTAGTTTAGCCGGCCAGTTAAAAGCGGTGGAGATCGATAAGGAGAGTGTGGCGTATTTGAAGAAGCATTTTCCGGAGCTGGGGGATGGGCTGATTGAGGGGGATTTCCTGAAGATGGATCTCGGGAACGTATTCCCTGGTCAGTTCTCGATCATCGGCAACTTCCCGTACAACATCTCCTCTCAGATATTCTTCAAGATTATCGACAACCGAGACCTCGTGCCGGAAGTCGTGTGCATGATCCAGAAAGAAGTCGCCGAGCGCATCGCCGAGAAGCCTGGCACAAAGACCTACGGCATCCTCTCCGTCTTCCTTCAGGCCTGGTATGACATTGAATATCTGTTCACTGTGGGCTCCGGCGCTTTCAACCCTCCTCCCAAGGTCCAGTCAGCTGTGATCAGACTGACCCGCAACAGCCGGACTTCCCTGGGTTGCGACGAGAAGCTGTTCAAGACGGTTGTGAAGACCGCCTTCGGCCAACGCCGCAAAACCCTCCGCAACTCATTGAAGCCACTAATCTCATCGGCCGGACGGCCGTCCGGGCCTTTAGCAGACCCGGTGTTCGAGTTGAGACCTGAGCGGCTGAGCGTCGAGGACTTCATTGACCTGACACTACGACTCTCACAGTAACTCCCATTACACGCTCTCAAGAGCAACAGTCAGTAATAAGCTGCCTGAAGGTTTCACTAATCCTTGCTGGGACATTTCAGCTTTTTTTCAGCCCCAACCAAGGCGTTTTTCATAACTGATTAATACTTAATGTGTTGCCTTATTATGCATGGCAGAATCTTCCATGCACCTTCAGTTAATTGCTTATTACTTAGCCACTTCCAGAAAACGCCCCTTTTGTTAGTTTACCAGAGTCAATGGCCGCCTTGGAATTGCCGGGGCAAATCAATATCTTTGTCTTATAAACAAACTATTGAAAAACTTCTTATGGCCAGGAAGATCAAATACGACTGCAGGGGAATCGCACACATTTATCAACGCGGATTCAATATGTCTGTAATTTTTTACTCAGTCAAAGACATCCTCGTTTTCTACACCCTCCTTTACGAATTGAAAAAGAAATACAAGATTACCGTTCTGGGAGTCGTATTTATGTATAACCACTACCACTTGCTCATTAAGGCCAAGTCTCAAGAAGTGATCTCCTGTTTTATGCGTGACCTTGAGACAACTTACTCAAAGGAATTCAACAAAGACGCCGGGAAAAAAGGACCTGTTTTTGTTCCGAGATATGGTCTGTCTAACAAAAGATGGGACAAAAAGCAAAGAGAAGCGGCAGCCTACCTGTACAATAATCCTGTTGAGAAACAATTGTCAATCAATGCAGTAGGTTACAGATGGAACTTCCTGGCCTATGCGAAGTCTGACCACCCTTTCTCGGAAAAGCTGGTTGTTAGAAAGGCTTCGGACAAGCTGAGAAAATGTCTTCAGGAAGTAAAGTTTATGTTCAATCACGATGCTTTTCTCAACTACACCATATTAAGAAAATGCTTTATCAGGCTCTCACGGGAAGAGGGCAATCAACTAATAGATTTCATTATCACAACCTACAACGTGGTTGACTACAATGAGGCAATCCGCCTTTATGGTTCTTACGAGAAAATGTTGACCGCTTTTGACTCAAACACCGGGAACGAACATGATTTGAAGGAAGAATACTCAGACAGATCTTATAAAGGATATGTCAGCTCAATTCGCTCCCTGTCAAATGTTTACGGATTCAACAACCCGAAAGAAGTCCTTCAGTTGAGCGAAGAAGATAGGCGTATCCTGTCTAGAAGATTAGCCAACCAATCGCAGGTCTCGTCATTCATTGCGGAGACACTTCTGCATATCTACCAGCCCCAACCAAGGCGTTTTTCCTAAGTAGCTAGTACTAAATATGTTGCCTTATTGTGCATAGCAGAATCTACCATGCACCTTCAGTTAATTACTTATTACTCAGCCACTTCCAGAAAACGCCCCTTGTATCGTCCTGAAAAAAGTTTACCAAAAAGGTAAAGTTTTATGGAAGCCAAAAGCTATCGGGCGATGCAGCGTGCCCAAGGAAAAATGCTGCGAGAGTACTTCTCCGGAGTGCCGGTAGAGAACCTGTCCAAACGGTAT
>JAFYYW010000042.1 GCA_017548985.1 Bacteroidales bacterium | reverse complement strand
TTGTCGAAGAAATGCTTGCATGCGGCATCGTTCACCAGCATCATAGGGAACATGAGTTTACCGGCTCGGTCCATAGACTGCAGGCGGAGAATCCCGGTGGTGGTCTCCTCGCAGCCTCCGATCACGTCAGGGATCAGCTCCGGATAATTCTCATGAATCATAGAGACCAGGTCTCCTCCATCGTCGATAATGATGTTCGGGCCAGCCTCGATTACCCGGCGGATGCCTCTCTCATATTCCTCCGGGGTCGCCCCGTGGACGGCGAAAACATTCAGACCCTCATGGACAAGGGCCGCCGCGATGTCATCCTGTGTGGACAAAGGGTTGCTTCCGGTGATGAACATATCGGCACCACCGTTTGATAATACCTCACAAAGGCGGGCTGTCTTGGCCTCCAGATGGACCGATAAGGCGATTCTCAATCCTTTGAACGGCTTGCTGTCTTTGAAATCATTGTCAAGCCCTTCTAGAAGAGGTGTGTGATGCCTTACCCAGCTGATTTTCAGTTCTCCGCTTTCCCAGAGTCCGGGATCTCGTATCTCGCTATTAATCACGTCTATTTGTATTTAGAGGTGCAAATATAGCCATTTATTCTTGCCCATATTCCTAAATAAAAGTAATTTTGTCCCGAAAATATAAAACACAAAATGGGATTATTGGAAGGAAAAGTCGCCCTTGTGACGGGCGCGGCGAGAGGAATCGGGAAGGCTATCGCCCTTAAATTCGCCTCCGAAGGAGCAGATGTGGCATTTACCGACCTTGTGATCAATGAGGCGGCAGAGCAGACAATCAAGGAGTTGGAGACATTCGGCCATAAGGTAAAGGGATATGCTTCCAATGCCGCCAATTTCGATGAGACACATGCTGTTGTGGAGCAGATCCTCTCGGATTTCGGAAAGATAGACATTCTTGTCAACAATGCCGGAATCACCAAGGATGGCCTGATGATGAGAATGACTGAGCAGCAATGGGATGCCGTTATAGGCGTCAATCTCAAGTCCGCTTTCAATTTCATCCACGCCCTTACCCCGATCATGGCTCGCCAGAGGGGAGGATGCATCATCAATATGTCTTCTGTTGTCGGAGTTTCCGGCAACGCCGGCCAGTGCAACTATTCCGCCTCCAAGGCCGGAATGATCGGTCTCGCGAAGTCGATAGCGAAGGAGATGGGCCCCCGCGGCATCAGGGCTAACTGCATCGCCCCCGGATTCATAATCTCTGATATGACCAACGCCTTGTCCCAGGAGGTCCGTGACGCCTGGACGAAACAGATTCCTCTCCGGAGAGGCGGTACTCCTGAGGATGTGGCCAATGTGGCCCTCTTCCTCGCAAGCGACCTTTCCAGCTATGTCAGCGGACAGGTCATCCACTGCTGCGGCGCGATGAATTGCTAGAGGCTTGACTCGCCTTTAGCGGAAGTCTTCGTATCCTGGCATCCCCAAGCCGGTGATGAACTCCTTGAACTGCTTGTCGTCCTTCGGACAGATCAGCAGCGCGTCATCGGTGTCAATGACCATGAAGTCCTTCAGGCCCTTGATGGCATAGATTTTTTTCTTGTTCTCCGTTACCACCAGATTGTCTTTGTCCTCGTTGAAAAGGCTTGTCTGGGAATTGGTGGCGTTCCCGTCGGAATCTTTGGCTGTCACGGCGCGGAAAAGTGATTCCCAACTATCGACATCGGACCATCCGAAATTGCCCGAATAGAGCCAAGCTATGTCGGTTTTCTCCATGACACCATAGTCGATGGAGATTTTAGGACACTCGGCATAAGCTTTTTCCAGGAAAGACCTTTCCGCCGGAGTGCCGGCATATTGGTCGAACCCATTGAACACAGACAAGACATCCGGCAGGTATTTCGTCATCTCATCCATGATCACAGAGGCTTTCCAGGCGAATATTCCCGAATTCCAGAAAAACTCCCCGCTGTCATAGAAAACCTTTGCCAGCTCAGAGTTAGGTTTTTCGGTGAAAGTCTTGACTTTCATTGGTTTCCCTAGTGTCGAGCCAGCTTTTCCACCCGTGACCTGGATATATCCGTAGCCAGTCTCGGGTCCTGTCGGGGAGATCCCCATTGTGATGAGAGCGTTATTCTCAGCGGCATATCCGATCATGTTGTCCATGGATTTTAAAAACGATGTCTCGTCAGAGATGATATGGTCCGCCGGAGTCACCACTATTATAGCGTCCGGATCCCTTTTCAATATGGAAAGGGTGGAATATACGATACACGGAGCGGTTTGGCGGCTGTACGGTTCCAACAGGATGTTGCTTTCCGGAACTTCCGGCAGCTGCTTTCTAACCAGATTACCGAATCTGTCCAGGGTCACAACCAGGATGTTTTCTTTCGGGACTATTTTAGAGAACCTCTCATAGGTTAGCCTCAGAAAGGATTTTCCGTTTCCGGCGATATCCAAAAACTGTTTCGGTCGGGATTCCCGGCTTATAGGCCAGAAGTGATTGGCCGTTCCTCCGGCCATGATCACGCAGTATCTGTTATCTGTCATATTCACAAATAGATAGGTATGAAAGCGCCCGGGAACCATTCCACATTGGTTGCCCCTCCATCAAAAGTTACAGCCACAATGTCAAAACTCACATCCATCCCACCATATATCCCAGGATCCTTAGAATTGTTGAGATATCTCAACGCCGCATTGGCTATCTTCTTCTGTTTTAGCGTAGTAACGTTTTCTTCCGGAGCGACGGCCACAGGAGCCACACGGCTTTTTACCTCTACAAAATGCACGCCGTTCCTGTCGGTTGAGATTATGTCTATCTCCAAATGTCCGGACCTGTAGTTCCTTCTCACTATCTGATGTCCGAGTTCCTCGAGAAACTCACATGCCACATCTTCTCCTCTTCTTCCCAACAGCATCCTCGCTGTCGGCTTTTTTGTCATCGTTTTCATAGTTTTGGTCTTTTATTAAGCTATTCGAATTCCACTATCGTCACCCCTGTTCCTCCAAACTGGATATGCTCATCCCTGACTGTTCTCACACCGGGGATTGTCCTGAGATATTTCTGCAACTCATCCCGTAGCGCCCCGGTGCCTTTCCCGTGGATAATCCTTACGGACCCGACCCCCAGCATTATGGCGTCATCGATGTAATGGATCACTATGTCAAGAGCGTCCGACACCCGTTCGCCGCGGACATCAAGCTCCGGAGAGAACCTTAACCTGCGCTCCCTAAGGCCGGAATTGTCAACTACCGAGGACGGCCTCGCGGACTCTTTCCTCGCCGCCTTGTATTCATTGGATGAGATCCTCTCGACCCGGTCTATCGGCATCTTGCTGGTGATGTTGCCGATCGCGACCGTCACCGCCTTGTTGGACACTCTCGTGATCTCTCCGACCATCCCGTTGTCCTTAACCTTGACCTTTTCTCCGACCTTCAAGGGACCAGGTCGGAACTTGTCGTGGTCTTCAGGCTCCATCTCCCTCTTCACACTCCCCTTCCTGGCCTCGGCCTTGCGTTTTCTCTCCGAGAGTTGCTTGAGTTTCTTGTCGATATAGTCGTCGTGATCTTTCCTTTCGCTTTCCTTCTTTGTCTGAAGGGCGCTCAGGAACTCTTGGAGATCCTTTCTGGCATCCGACGTTTTCTCTTTGTCCGCCTGGGACTCCTTGATTGTCCTGATGGTGTTCTCGACAGTCTTGTTGGCTCCAAGGACAATCTCCTCGGCTTCTTTCTTGGCCTTGTCGAGAATTTCTTTCTTGGTTTGTTTTATGCCCTCCAACTCCTTCTGGTAGCGTTCGGTGATGCTGTCCAGGGTCTTGTCGGTATTCTTGATTTTCTGGAGTTTCTCGTCCAGGGCCCTGCGGTTTCGGACGATTTTCCGAAGGTTCCTCTCCATGCCGACGAAGTCCTCCCCGGCACGGCTCTCGGCATCTTTCACGATGTTTTCCGGAAGGCCCATCTTCCTCGCCAGCTCGAAAGCGAACGAGCCTCCGGGCATGCCGATGTCCAGTTTGAACAAAGGCTGGATTTTCGAGGCGTCGAACTGCATGGCTCCGTTTATCACACCCGTGTCAGGCCCTGAGGCATATAGCTTCAAATTGGTGTAATGGGTGGTAATCACGCCATATACGCCTCTCTTATCTAATTCTCCCAGAATGGCTTCCGCTATGGCACCGCCGGCGGTCGGCTCAGTTCCCGAACCGAACTCATCAATCAGAACGAGAGTCTTAGAGTCGGCTTCCTTAAGCATTGATTTCATGTCTTCAAGGAAGGAACTGTAGGTGCTGAGGTCATTCTCGATGCTCTGGTCGTCTCCGATGCTGACCATTATGCGGTCGAATACCGGTAACTCTGACGACTCTGATGTTGGCACAAGCATGCCCCATTGGAACATGTATTGGAGCAGTCCGGTCGTCTTAAGGCATACTGATTTTCCGCCAGCGTTGGGTCCTGATATAAGCAAGATATGCTTTGTGGGATTAAGCTTGACGGTGACAGGTACAATCTCCCTCTTTTCTCTTGTCAAAGCCTTTTCCAGAAGGGGATGCCTGGCTTTTCTGAGGTTCATCTCGCCGTCTTCGGAGATGATAGGCATGCCGGCTTTGAAATCGAGCGCGACCTGCGCTTTCGCCACCAGGAAATCCATCTCGCCGACATATTCCGCGGCTTGGACAAGCTCCGGTACATACGGTCTCACGAAGTCGCTGAATACCGCGAGAATTCTCTGAATCTCCTGGGCTTCGTCTGCCTTCAAGGTGAATATCTCGTTCTCCAGCTCTATGATTTCCGCGGGTTCTATAAAGGCGGTTTTGCCGGTTGCGGAAGTATCGTAGACGAACCCGGGAATTTTCTTTTTGCTATAGCTGTTTATAGGGATGAGAAGCTTGCCGTCCCGGACAGACAGTCCCGCATCATCGTCCACCAAACCGTCAGCTTTCGCCTGGGCAAGGATCGCGTTTGCCTTTTTCGAGATAGCTCCCTCCTTGGATTTCAGCGATTTCCGTATTTGGAGCAAGGTATCGGACGCGGTGTCTTTAATGTCTCCATATTTGTCAAGAATCAGGTCTATCCGCCGCTGCACTTCCGGAAAACTCATCACCTTGGCGCTCATCTTTTTAAGATTCGGATAAATCCCGTCTTTTATGGATATGAAGAAGTTGGTCAGTTTCCGTACCGTCTCCAACATCGTGCGCAGTTTGCCGAGGGAACCCTGGTCGATATTCCAACCCTCTTCACCAAGAGGCTTGAGGAAATAGAGACAATCTATGTAACCATTGGTAGGGAAACTCTCCTCGAACATCATGATAAGCCTCATCTCGTCGGTGAGAGCGAGCTTGTGGAATATGACGGCAGGATCCGTACTGAACAGTTCTTCCGCCACTTTGCCGACGGCATATTCAGTAGAGCAACGGTCAGAGACCATGGCCCTGACTTGGTCGAACCCGAGTTTGCTTTCCAATCTCCTGTCTATTCCGTTCTCCTCCATCCCTAATTCGCCTCCTCCTTGGAGCCTAAAATGAGTTTAAGTTCGTTTATGTTGCCGATCTTTTTCAATTTTCCGCCGCGGACGAAAGAAACGTCCCCTGTCTCCTCGGACACCACGACAACATCCGCGTCGGTCTCCTCCGATATTCCGATCGCCGCCTTGTGACGCATTCCCAGAGTTGGCGGGATATCTGTCCTTTGAGTGATGGGAAGTGTGCATCTGGCTGCGGTTATCCTGTCTCCCTCGATTATCATAGCGCCGTCATGAAGCGGGGAGTTCTTGAAGAATATATTCATTATCAGCCTCCTGGACACTTTGGCGTCCATGGTGTCCCCGGTCTCGATGATATGAGAGAGAGAATCTTTACGCGGCATCACTATCAACGCTCCCGTCTTTGTCTCTGACATGGTCCTGCAGGCCTCGGCGATCTCGTTGGCTGTCTCTCCTCCGATTTGCTGGTCTTTGATACCGAACATTTTGTTGATAAGATCTTTCCCCTTTCCTGCTGCCCCGTATCTCGATCCCAATCTGATCAGGAAATGCCTGACCTCCGGCTGGAATATCACAATGAGCGCAAGCACACCCACATCTATAAAGGTGCCCAGCAAAGCGTTCATGAGCCTCATATTCAAGGCGGCGACCACCACCCTCAACACGAAAAGCAAGATTACGGCAATGAAAATGCTCATCGCCGCCGAACCCCTGATCCAACGGAAAACAAGGTAGATCAAAGCGGCTACCATCAGGATGTCCAGGCAGTCGGCGGCGGACAAGCTGAGGAAGCCGAAAATGGCCGAAATATGGTTAATCATCACGTTCATTCCAGTTCCGCGAAGATAGCGATTTCTCTTTGATTATAAGGCTCTAGGCCTGTGGAAAACTTTGTTAATTAAAATTATTTTCGTACATTTGCAGCCCGCAAAAATGTGCGGGATAACGTAAAGTACTTATATACAATTAATTAACCAAACCAATGCCTGGATTAATTGGAAAGAAAATCGGAATGACTTCCGTTTTCGGTGCTGATGGAAAGAATATTCCATGCACCGTTATCGAGGCTGGTCCGTGTGTTGTCACGCAACTGCGCACTCTTGAGAAAGATGGCTATGAGGCCGTGCAGCTTGCCTATGACGAAATCAAAGAGATACACGCCAGCGAGCCCCTTAAAGGGCACTTCAAAAAGGCAGGGACCACCCCAAAACGCAAGCTCGTCGAGTTTCCGGCGGACTTCGAGGGTGAGCTCAAGCTCGGAGACACCATCACAGTCGGTGACATCATGAACGATGTCAAGTTTGTCGATGTTGTCGGTACTTCCAAAGGAAAGGGCTTCCAGGGTGTTGTTCACCGTTATCACTTCGCCGGTGTCGGCGGAGCCACCCACGGTCAGCACAACCGCCTTCGCAAGCCTGGTTCACTGGGAGCTTCCTCATGGCCTTCCCGCGTCTTCCCCGGAATGAGGATGGGCGGACACATGGGCGATGAGAGAGTCAAAGTCTTCAACCTTGAGGTTGTCAAGGTCATCCCTGAGAACAATCTTCTCGTCATTAAGGGTTCCGTTCCCGGAGCCAAGGGTTCATACGTAGCATTGGAGTTTTAGTTATGGAATTGCCAGTTTTGAAAATAGACGGAACTGATTCCGGAAAGAAGGTTGTCCTTGACGAGAAAGTCTTCGGCATCGAACCCAACGACCACGCTATTTATCTTGACGTCGTCCAGTACCTCGCCCACCAGCGTCAGGGTACTTCCAAGACCAAGGATCGCAGCGAGATCGCTCATTCAACTAAGAAGCTTGGCCGCCAGAAAGGTGGCGGTGGCGCTCGCCACGGTAGCTTGAAAGCCAATATCTTCGTCGGCGGTGGCCGTGTCTTCGGTCCCAAACCGCGCGTTTATGACCCTAAGGTCAACAAGAAGGTCAAGGCTCTCGCCCGCTATTCCGCTCTCACATACAAGGCTCAGGAGAACGCTATCGTCTTCGTCGAGCCCTTCACGATGGAAGCTCCCAAGACGAAGGAGTTCATGCGCATTATCGAGGCCCTTAAGGCCGGTAACCGCAAGGTTCTCTTCGTTCTTCCTGAGAATTCCACCAACATTTTCCTTTCCTCCCGTAACCTCCCCGAGGTGAAGGTCATCACTGTCAACGATCTCAACACCTACAACATCATGAACGCCAATTCCATGGTGCTGGTTGACGGAGTCCAGGATGTCCTCTCGGAAAGGGCCAACCGTTAAAAGAGAACAGAAATGGGAATTTTAATCAAGCCTATAGTAACCGAGAAGATGACGGCTGAGACTGAGAAGTTCAACCGTTACGGCTTCATCGTTGACAGGGAAGCTAACAAGCTTCAGATCAAGACCGCCGTCGAGCAGATGTATAATGTTACCGTGAAGGACGTCAACACGATGAACTATCACGGGAAGCGTAAGTCCCGCTACAGCAAGACGGGTATGCTCACCGGCCGTACCAACCACTTCAAGAAGGCCTATGTCACTCTTGAAGGTGATGACAAGATCGATTTCTACGCTAACATTTAAGGAGGGACAAGGCAATGGCAATCAGAAAATTCAAGCCCACTACTCCTGGACAAAGGAATAAGGCTATCAGCGCTTTTGACGAGATAACCGCCAAAAAGCCCTACAAACCGTTGTTGGAGCCCCTTAAGAGCACTGGCGGAAGGAACAACACCGGTCAGATGACCGTACGCTACCGCGGTGGCGGACACAAGAGGATGTACCGTATCATCGATTTCCTCCGCGACAAGGATAATGTTAAGGCCACGGTCCAGACCATCGAGTATGATCCTAACCGCAGCGCCCGTATCGCCCTTGTCGAGTATGAGGATGGTGTGAAGAGATACATCATCGCTCCCGCCGGACTCAAGGTCGGACAGATCGTCGAGTCAGGTTCCGGAGTCTCTCCCGACCTTGGCAACTGCCTCCCTCTCGGTGAGATCCCTGTGGGAACGCTCGTACATAACATCGAGCTCCGTCCCGGACAGGGTGCCGCCATGGCCCGCTCGGCTGGCACTTTCGCCCAGCTGGCGGCTCGCGAAGGCAACTACGCCATTCTCCGTCTCCCTTCGGGCGAGACCAGGATGGTCTTGGTTTCCTGCCGCGCCACAGTCGGCACGGTCGGTAATGGAGACCATAATCTTGAATCTCACGGCAAGGCTGGACGCCGCCGCTGGTTGGGCCGCAGGCCTCACAACCGTGGTGTCGTCATGAATCCTCACGATCACCCGATGGGTGGTGGCGAGGGCCGCGCCTCAGGAGGACACCCTCGCTCACGCAAGGGCTTGCCTGCCAAGGGTTACAAGACTCGTAATCCTAAGGCTTCCTCCAACAAGTTCATCATCGAAAGAAGAAAGAAGAAGTAATTAAACAGAAATCAAGATTATGAGTCGTTCATTAAGAAAAGGACCGTACATCCAGGAAGCCCTGGAGAAGAGAATTCTTGCTATGAATGATGGTAGCAAGAAGAAGGAGGTCGTGAAGACCTGGTCCCGCGCCAGCATGATCTCCCCTGACTTCGTCGGCCATACAGTGGCAGTTCATAATGGGAACAAGTTCATTCCTGTTTACATTACTGAGAACATGGTCGGACACAAGCTTGGCGAGTTCGCGCCTACTAGAACTTTCAAAGGCCATTCGGGCAACAATAAGTAATCATTTAAGGAGATTTAAGTTATGGGAGCTCGTAAAAGATTAATGGCTGAGAAGTTAAAGGAAGCCAAGAAGCAAACCGCTATAACAAAGCTTAACGATGTGCCTACATCCCCTCGCAAAATGCGCCTTGTGGCCGACACTGTGAGAGGTGTGGAAGTGAACCGCGCGCTTGACCTTCTTCATTTCTCGAAGAAGCATCCGTCAATTCCGCTCGAGAAGGCTCTCCGCAGCGCTATCGCCAATTGGGAAGCCAAGAACCCTGACAAGAGCAAGGAGTTGGATAACGGTAATGTCTATGTCAAGACCATCATGGTGAACGAAGGCCGTACGCTCAAGAGAATCCGTCCCTGCCCTCAGGGCCGTGCCGGAAGGATCCGCAAGCGTTCGAACCATGTCACCATCATTCTCGATGTCAAACCCGCTACAGTAGAGGAGAATTAATTATGGGACAGAAAACTAACCCTATTTCCAACAGAATCGGTATCACCCGTGGATGGGACTCCA
>JAFYYW010000041.1 GCA_017548985.1 Bacteroidales bacterium | reverse complement strand
TCCACCTCTTCCCATCCCGAACAGAGCCGTTAAGCTCATCCGCGCCGATGGTACTGGCCCACCAGCTGGGAGAGTAGGTCGCCGCCGTTCTTCGGAAGTCCCTGACAGACACGAGTCTGCCAGGGACTTCTTCTGTTATACAGGGACTTCTTCTGTTATACTGGTTTGGCTGATTACGGGAGGGCAGGGGCGAGGATGTGGGAGAGGGCTTCTGTTTCGATGAGGAAACCGTCGTGGCCGTAAAGAGTGTCTATCTGGATGTACTTGGCGCCGGGAACCATCTCAGCCCAAGGCCTCATGTCTTCCGGCGGGAAGAGCTCGTCAGATGACATGCAGACGAAAGTGCAGTCAGCCTTGATGGCCCGGAGAACCTTCTCCACACCACCACGTCCGCGCCCGACGTTATTGCTGTCAACCTCGTCGCACACATATAGATAAGAATACGCGTCCCAGTCTTTTATGAACTTTGAGCTCTGGTGTCTGTAATACGATCCCGCCTTGTCCGCGAACATCACATCGTCAGAATCCTCCACCTGTTTGAACAGGCCCTCTTCGCAGCGATAAGTCAGCAAAGCTATTGTCCTGGCCGCCTTCAGGCCGTCCATACCACCTTTCAGACTACGTCTCTCCTTGAAAGTGGGATCGGCGTAAAGCGCCATCTTCATAGCGGCGTTGAATCCTGTCAGCCAAGGCGTCACCCTGGCGCCCGTGGCGATAAAAAACACCTTATCAAACAGTTCCGGTTTCCAGGCCAGCCAGTCGAAAGTCATGAAACCGCCCATCGAGGTCGCGACAATCATGTCTATAGCCTTGATTCCCAGATGGTTCCTTAATAAATCAAAAGCCCGTACCGTGTCGTGGACAGTCACTCTCGGGAAGTCGAAGTAATATGGTTTCCCAGTAGCGGGGTTGATCGAGGCGGGACCAGAGGAACCACAGGCGGATCCCAGGACATTGGCGCAGATCACGTAATATTTGTCGGTGTCCAAAGTCTTCCCGGGGCCGACCAGCGCCGGCCACCATTCTCCCTCAGCATCTGACGACGCGGTGAGGGCGTGGCAGAGCCAGATCACTTTTTTGTCCGGAGAATAATCCCAAGGCGATGTGTGATAAACTACTTCGAGATTGTCGATACTTCCGCCGGCCTCGAACTCAAACCGGCCTTGGTGTCTGTATATATGTCTTATCATTTTGCCGGCTTGTAAAGTTTATCAACCCACACGGCGCTGACAAGATTGTCGGCCGTGTTAAGAAGGGTCGCCGGAATATCCACGAGTGTGCTTATCACAAGCAGTGTGGCGGCGAACTCCGGATCCACCCCGAGGATCGCGCAGATAAGAATCTCCGCTGTCATGCCTCCGACAGGGATGGCTCCGACCACGAGGCTCGCCAGAATCGCGATCGCCACTATCGAAAGGCAGCCATATCCTCCCAAGCCATAAAACGACACTACGAAAACCGCTTTCAGTACTGAGGAGACCACGGATCCGTCCTTATTCAAGTTTATTCCCAAAGGAATGACTGATTCAGCGACAGAGTCGTCCACGCCCATTCTCTTGGCTGACTTTATGGAGGCGGGAATCGTGGCGGCGCTGGAGCAAGTCGCGACAGCGATGAGAGAGGGCTCAGTCATATTCCTCCAAAAAGTGGAAAGTCCCTCCTTGCCTCCGGCGAGAGCCACATAGATCGAGTTGACTCCTAAATACAGGATCCCGGTGACGACCAGGTATAGGAACACGCAGTTGACAAAACTGCTTACGATCTGTCCTCCAAGGTTTCCGACGAGATCCGCGAAATAGCAGCCAAGGCAAACTGGAGCCGCATACATCAATATCCTCATGAACTCCATCACCACTTCCATCCCGCTCTCAATAAACCTGCCCATGGACTCGCCCTTCCCGGAACTAAGAGATGTGGCCGCACCGAACAAGGCCGAGAAAACAATCAGGGGAACCAGGTTGTTTTTGCTCAGAATCATGTGGAAGTCGCTCACGGTGAACATGTTCTCAATAGTCTTGAGAAGATCTCCACCTCCTATCGCTACTCCTTCGATTACCGTTCTCTCAGGAGGGATCTTTGTGGCGTAACCTCCGAGAGGGTTCCAGAACCCGCATATGATCCATGTCAGGACTCCGGCGACAACCGATCCGGCGAGGAAAACCAGCGCTGCCCTGCTCAACACCCTCCACAGTTTCCTTTCGCTCGTAAGCTTCCTTACGGAATTGGCGACGCTGAAAAAGACCACCGGCACGACAAGCACGAATGTGAGGTTAAGGAATATCTCGCCAACCGGCTTCACTATCGATGCTGATGGCCCCGCCAAAGCTCCGCATGCGGCTCCGATGGCGACGCCAAGAAGGAGTAATATCGTCTGGATATAGTTTCTCATGACCTCTGAATCTCTTAGAAAAACAAATATACCGATTTGTTTTCTTAATTTTGTAGAGTTAAGACGCTTTTTGAATATGAGTCAATCTTATCCTTGTGGTGTCCGGATAGGCAACGGATACGATGTGCATGCTTTGAGGGAGGGCTTGCCGATGCGATTGTGCGGAGTGGATATTCCTTCCGGGAAAGGCTTTGTCGCTCATTCTGACGGAGATGTGGCTATCCACGCCCTTTGTGACGCTCTCCTGGGCGCCGCCGCTCTCGGTGACATCGGCCTTCATTTTCCGGACAGCGATCCTCGCTATAAAGGCATAGACAGCACGAGGCTTCTCGCCGAGGTGATCGCGATGCTTTCCGGTGACGGGGATCCCTCCGGATCCCCACGCTTCTCTATATGCAACGTCGATATCACCATCGCTCTTCAGGAGCCGAAGTTGAGACCATACATCGACACGATGAGGGAGACCCTGGCGAGGATAATGAATATTGAAAAGTCCCAAGTGAGCGTTAAGGCCACGACGACCGAGAGGCTCGGCTTTGTCGGAAGGGGAGAGGGATGCGAGGTGTGGGCGACCGCGCTTATAGTTCCCAAAGAGGAATACCAATATTAAATAACAACGGATAGCCAAAAAAAAGCCGATTATTTTTGCGGATTCAATTTTAATCCCTATTTTTGCATTCCCAAAACGCGAGTACGCGGCTAAGGGAACCATTGAGATATGGTGTAATGGTAGCACTACAGATTCTGGCTCTGTCAGTGAGGGTTCGAATCCTTCTATCTCAACTCAATGGGGACACGGCGGGGTAGCTCAGCTGGCTAGAGCGTCGGATTCATAATCCGGAGGTCGTGGGATCATGCCCCACCCCCGCTACTACCACAAACATTACGATAATGCCAAACGCGTTCCATTATTCGATCGGCAGGAAGTTCATCCAAGCGGTTAGCGGAGCCTTCCTGATTCTTTTTTTGCTTATCCATGTGACCATCAACTTCTTCTCGGTGATTGACTCATTCACTGGAAAGTTCGGTGTGGTCGCCGCTGACGACAAGCTGTTCTCCGCCGGAGACGGACTGTTCAAACTGGGTTGCGACTTCATGTCCACTCCTTTCATCTCAATCATGGTCCCGATCCTGGCTCTCGGTTTCGTGATCCATATCTTCTATGGATGCTACCTGACCTGGCTGAATATCAAAGCCTGCGGTGGTGTGAAGCGTTACGAGTCCAAGAGTGTGGCGGCGGCTGATTCCTGGTCGGCCAAGAACATGTTTGTCCTCGGAATCGTCATCCTCGGGATCCTGTTCTTCCACCTTACCCACTTCTGGGCAAAGATGCAGCTTCCTGAGATGTTTGGTGTGGGCGATTTTGAGAACAACCCTTATTATCTTCTCTGCGCCTCCTTCGGTAAATGGTGGATACTTGTCATCTACCTGATTTGGTTCGCGGCTGTCTGGTTCCACCTCTGCCATGGCTTCTGGAGTATGTTCCAGACCGTCGGCTGGAACAACCAGATCTGGTTCAAGAGGCTTAAGGTCATCGGTATCATAGTGGCGACCCTGATCGTTCTTCTCTTCGTCGCTACCGCTATCAACGCTTTCATCCAAGCGAATTTTATCGCCTAAGTGTTGCGTTTTAGAATTTAATGAGTATATTTGCTCTCGGTATGAGAAATATGACGAACAATAACTTCTGGTGGCGCGCTTGCAGTTCAAAGCTGTAAGTCATCCGTCGTGGTTACCAGGTTCGTTAAATATTAGGTGGCACGCTGACTTACAGCGGGCCACCTTTCTTTTTGTCCAGAACACAATTATTATTTATAAACCCAATTAAAAACGAACAGCAATGAGACAGAAAAAGTTCTTGCTCCCGGAATCAGAGATTCCCACGCATTATTTCAACATCCAGGCTATCATGCCCAACAAGCCCCTGCCTTTCCTCCATCCCGGCACCAGGCAGCCTCTCAAGCCGGAAGACCTTTACCCGATCTTCTGCAAAGAGTGCGCTGATCAGGAGCTCAACCAGACAGACGTGTGGATCCCCATCCCCGAGGAGGTACGCGAGCAGTACGCCTCCTACCGCTGCACCCCGCTTGTGAGGGCTTATGAGCTGGAAGCGGCCCTCGGCACACCTGCCCACATCTATTTCAAGAACGAGAGCGTCTCTCCGGCGGGCAGCCACAAGCTGAACTCGGCTCTCGCCCAGGCATACTATGCCAAGAAGCAGGGAATCACCAATATCACCACCGAGACCGGAGCCGGACAATGGGGAGGCGCCTTGTCGTATGCCGCCAAGAAGTTCGGCCTTGATTGCGCTGTCTATATGGTGAAGGTCAGCTATAACCAGAAGCCGTACCGCAGGAGCATAATGCAGACCTTCGGCGCCGCCATCACCCCGTCCCCATCTATGTCGACCAGGGCCGGAAAGGATATCCTGACCGTCAACCCCAACGACCAGGGTTCCCTCGGCTGCGCCATCTCTGAGGCGATCGAGCTGGCTGTGACCACTCCCAACTGCAAGTACACCCTCGGATCGGTGCTCAACCATGTATGTCTCCACCAATCCATTATCGGCCTTGAGGCTGAGAAGCAGATGGAGCTCGCAGGGGAATATCCCGACATCGTGATCGCTTGTTTCGGCGGCGGATCCAACTTCAGCGGTATCGCCTACCCGTTCATGCGCCACAATATCCTGGAAGGCAAGAAAACCCGTTTCATCGCCGCCGAGCCATATTCCTGCCCGAAACTGACGAGAGGTAAGTTTGAATATGACTTCGGAGACGAGTCCGGCCTGACTCCGCTCCTTCCCATGTACACCCTTGGCCACAAGTTCAAGCCTGCGACTATCCATGCGGGTGGACTGCGCTACCATGGCGCTGGAGTCATAATGAGTCAGCTGATGAAGGATGGCTTTATGGAAGCCGTTGATATCGAGCAGCTTGACTCGTTTAAGGCTGGTGTTTTGTTCGCCCAGACCGAGGGTATTATCCCGGCCCCGGAGTCCTGCCACGCGATCGCGGCGACTATTGGCGAGGCTCTCAAATGCAAGGAGACGGGCGAGGCTAAGACCATCCTCTTCAACCTCTCAGGTCATGGCTTTGTCGATATGAGCGCTTATGACCAGTATTTCTCCGGTGAGATGGTCAACTACCATGTTTCCGACGAGACTCTTGCCGAATACATCAAATCCGCTGACGCTTTGAATCAATAGTGTTCGGAAGTCATTGATATATAATAGGTATAGTGGACCGGCGAAAAAAAACGCGTTTTTTTTCGCCGGTTTCATGCAAGATTTCAAAAAAACTGGATTTATAATAGTGAGGTTTATGAGTAAAAACGGCCCTGGAAAGGCCGCAAATGCGAAAAAACTTTGAAAAATATTGTATATTTAATTATTCGTGCTATCTTTGCAGGGACAAGTCAGCTTTTTTGGTGGCTGCATTGTGCGTGCCAATGAGCGACTTTGTCGCAAAGCAAGAGTTTATTGTTTAATCTAAAATACTTATTCGCAAGAAGAAAAGACAACGAACCGAAAATTATGTTTTTAACACTTTATTCAATTTTGTTTTAGTACTATGAACAAAAAATTCAAAAATCTGTTCCTTGCCGGGGCCCTCGTTCTGGGTCTCGCGGGGGTAGCCGTATCTTGTACGGACTACGATGATGACATCAACAAATTGCAATCCGACATCCAGGCCACTAATGGCCAGGTCTCGACTCTGCAGAGCACCGTCCGGGATCTGCAGAACAAGATCAACTCCGGATTTGTGATTACGAGTGTCACTCCTCTTTCAGGAGAGCCTGGTGGATATAAGTTCACCACCTCCGATGGCAAAACTTATGAGATAACCAATGGCGCCAAGGGCGCCAAGGGTGATCAGGGTGATCCCGGCGCTCCTGGTAAAGACGGTAAAGACGGTAAGGATGGTATCTGGTTCACTCCGGATTCCGAGACCGGCACCTGGATCAAGCACGAGATCGTTGACGGCGAGGAGGTCACTACCGACACCGAGCAGTCAATCATCCCTAGCGGTTTCTTCAATGTCGAGTTCGACGCCGACACCAACACTCTGACCATCACCTGCGGTGAGGACGAGTTCGTTATCGAGCTGAACGGCAGCTCCGCCAGCTTCGTGTTCGTTCCTCAGGCTGTCGTTGATGGTGTCAACGCTATGGAGGTCAAGAGCTTTGCTGCCTATATCCTCACAGGTGAGGATCTTGACAGCATCGACGAGATCTGGTATACTTGTGAAGATGGTTCTGATATCGAAGAGTTGTTCGATGAGTATCTTACCAAGGAACTCAAGGTCAAGGATATCGAGGAGTACTTTGATGGTAACTATACCAAGTACGAGAGAGCTATGATCGAGTGGGGTGTTGAGCAGGGATATCTTGTTTATGAGTCCGTTCCGGCTCTTGCCCAGTATCATGTCAACTATGACACTCCTCTTGATGAGACCTACGAGTATAACTTCATTTGGAAGGATACTCCTGTCTACACAAGGGTTGAGAGCAGCGAGGACTTCGCCATGAGCGCTGAGTTCGTCAGCTATGAGGACGGTATCCTCACTGTCGCGATGACTTATGAGGGTGATCCCGCCAGGCCTGGCTATGAGAAGACTGGCTTCACCAACGACATGACCCAGTTCGCTCTCCAGGTGACCAAGGGTGAGAAGACTTACACTTCCGACTATGCCACCTTCGTGACCAAGAACATCTTCATGCCTAGGATCGCTGATCCTTTCGCTGTTGTTGAGGCTACCGATACCAAGGCTGCCAAGCTCGAGGACTATAACTACGAGGAGCACTACCGCAGGGGAACCGCTGGTATCAGTGGCAATGATGACGGTAGCCACTTCGGTGATTATTCCGATTATCGCAAGCACGAGTATTTCGCTCCGGATTATGTAGAGCCTTGGATTGAGGGTACCATGACCCTTGATGAGGCCCACGCCACTTGCGATACCGCTGTCGCTTACACCGATGTCCTTGATCTCAAGACTATCACCATCCCTCACTTTGACGCTGAAGGTGACTTCTGCTACAAGCCTCGTTGCTGCTATGGTAATCTGCAGGTTTCCGCTAATGATGTTCCTATGGAGCTTGTTGGAAGGGTATCCTATTACTCCCAGTGCTTCGAGATGACCCCGGAGGAGATGGAAGAGTTCGGTCTCCACTTCGAGTATGAGGTTGTCCAGAACTACCTGATTGGTGCTCCTGAGACCGACCAGGCCAACTTCGTCGAGCACACCGATGACTACAAGCTTGAGGATGGTATCTTCAAACCCGCCGTTTACGATGTCAACGGTACCGCCGCTATCGGCCGTACTCCTATCATCCGTGTCAAGCTCATGCACGGTGAGGATATCGTCAACGTCGCTTACATCAAGGTGTTCATCAAGAAGGACGCTAACGCTACCTATCACCTCATTCCTAGGAGGGATCCTCTTGACAACACCAGCGAGAACGTATTCCACTTCTACTGCGATGGCGACATGCTCATGACCACTGTTGAGGACATGAACAAGGAGCTCTACAACCCGACCAAGCACTCCAAGGATGACTTCCACGCTCTCTATGACAGCATCACCGTCGTTCTTCCTGCCGGTGTCAAGGATACTATCGGAACAGTCCGCGACTCTGTCGTGAACCCTGTCGAGGGTACCCATGTGATCGTCTGGGAGCTCGGTCCTGAGGATCTCTGGACATATGCTGGCAAGGAGATTTCCATCATCGCCCGCTACATCAGCACTAACAACACTTCTCTCTATGTCGACGTGTTGCTGACCGCTTCCGTCGCTGAGCTCGAGAAGGGTGTCAATGTCAAGTCCGCTGATGGTGACTACATCACTGAGATGTGGACCTCTGGCTACAAGAGCACCCGTTACAATGTCATGCCTGCTCCTAAGGGTGACACTATCGGACGCGGCGCCCAGATGGTAACCGATATCAACGCCTCCTTCGTCACCTATCCTGAGTCTGACGCAAGGCGTGGCCAGCTCATGGTCGAGGCTGTTGACTCCGTGGTCTACTACTTCTGCAAGAAGGATGTCGAGAAGATCACCCAGATTGGTGACCTCAATGTCAAGTTCCTTGTTGATGACGAGGATGCCCTGACCGCTTGGGAACTCGACACTGAGGATGGCAAGTACAGCTTCCTCTTCGGTGAGATCCAGGATGCCAAGGGTAAGGCTCTCAAGGGCTATGAGATGCAGCCTGTCGCTGTGATCGTCAACGGTCACGATGACGCTACAACTTACGCCGAGGATGTCTTCGACGATAGCGATCTCCAGCCTTACTTCAACAACATCTTTGTCTGGGTCAAGAATGACTGGGCCGGTAATATCGAGGATGCTAGCATCATCGCTGATACCACCTTCCATGTCGCTGATACCCTCATCAACACTGGTAAGATGTACACCTACATCGCCGCCACCGCATTCCTCTGCACCGAGGGTGAGAGTGGAGTCGCTGTCAAGTTCGACGGTAAGGATCACTTCCAGGCCGACATCGTTCGTCCTCTCGAGGTCAATACCGTTTCCACTAAGGGTTACATCGATGGTGTTGACTACGGTGAGCCTGGCTCATACATCAGCATCGCCGACCTCCTCAACCCGATCGATTGGCGTAAGCGTACCTTCACCGAGTATCCTAACTATTGGGGCTACTATGGCGTCGATGAGGATGGTGATGGCACCTATGGCTTCACGGTTCTGATTGATACCAAGAATGTTGAGTGCGAGATCAATGGCAAGCGTCAGCACAAGCTGTCCACCATGTACATCTTCCAGGTCATGCCTGACAATCCTGACACCACGATCACTGTCGACAAGAAGTCTGTGACTTACTTCAAGCTTACTGATCCTGTGCGTCCTACAAGGACTGTCCTTGTTCCTAAGAACGAGTCCGGTTACCTGATGTACTTCAACAATGGTGACAACCTGCTCAACGACTTCAAACTCTTTGTCAAGGCTACCCTGCGCTATGGCTTCGGTTACTTCAACACTGATTGGGTGACTGTCCCTGTGGCGAAGACCATCAACCAGGATGTTCCTGGTGCTGCTGACGACGAGCCCACTGGTGGCGACGAGCCCGGTGAAGGCGGCGAAGGCGGCGAAGGTGAAGGTGGCGAAGGCGGCGAAGGCGGCGAAGGCGGCGAAGGTGGCGAAGGTGGCGAAGGTGGCGAGACCCCTGAGACCCCTGAGACCCCCGAGAC
>JAFYYW010000040.1 GCA_017548985.1 Bacteroidales bacterium | reverse complement strand
TTTGTTACACTCTGTCTATTATTCTTCTACAAAAATGTAACAAATTTAGGTAATATCCAATACCTATACCTGCATTTCTTCAGCGTAGAATAGTGATTTGTAGAGGCCTGTAGGGCTGAATGCAGTGTCGATACGATTCCGCCCATCTCCACGAAATAAGGCTCTCGGAATCCGGGAGCCTTATTTCGTGTAAATTCCTTAAGGCAGGGTGACGTAGAAAAGGGGGCTGGGGGTGTGCTCGCGGTGGATGATTTCTACCATACGTGAGACAACATCAGGACGCTCCGAGGCAAGGTCATGATCCTCATGGATGTCGGTAGAGAGATTATACAAGTGAGGTACTCCCTTGATAACCACCAGTTTCCAATCGCCCACACGCAACCCCATCTGGTCGGTTTCGGAGAATTCCCAGTAAAGGAAATCATGCTCTTTCTGGCCGGAATTCCCAAGAAGTGTCGGAGCGAAAGACAGTCCGTCAAAGTAGTCTGTCTTCAGAACCTTGCTCCTGTATCTCTTCTCATAATTACGGACCCCTACCAGATCACAGAATGTAGGCATCATGTCATAAAAAGCGAGCTGGTGGTCGCTGACCGTCCCGGCTTCAACCGTTCCGGGCCACCAGGCGATAAACGGGATCCTGATCCCTCCCTCATAGCACTGTCTCTTGCGGCCTTTCAGTTTGCCGTCCCTCCCGAAGAACACCGGGTCCGCCCCGCCTTCCTCATGAGGGCCGTTGTCACTGGTGAATATCACCAGGGTGTTCTCCGCCAGGCCTTTCTCCTTGAGTTTCTCCAATATCTCCCCCACATAGATGTCCAGGCGGCTTATCATCGCGGCGAACTGGGCATGGACATGGTCGGAGGCGTGGTACCTGGAAGGCTCATCTCCTCCCCACGTGCGGTCCCAGAAAAACTCTTTCTTATATGAGACAAGAAGCGAGTCCTCAGGCTGGGCAAGCTCGGCGTGGGGGATGGTGTAGGTGAACAACCCGAAAAACGGCTTATCGCCATCACGGGAGTCCAGCCACTCCATAGCCTTCTTGTGGATCAAGTCGGCGGAGTATTGGGGACGCTTGAAGTAGTCCTTACCGTTCATGGGGTACTTGATGTTCTCCTCAAGGATGACGCGGGTCACCGCGGTGTCTCCAGCGGCCTTGCTGTAACTGTTCAGGAAATTAGGATAGTAAGCGTGAGCCTGGAACTGGCAGATATACCCGTAAAACTCATCCACTCCCCGTTTGTCCGGTGTCGACACAGAACCTTCAAAGCCTCCCGCCCATTTCCCGAACATACCTGTGGAATACCCGTTATCCTTCATTATCTCAGTGATTATCACGTGGTTCGGATCATAAGGATGCTGTCCGGTCACTGAATATTCGAGATTGTCCCCATACTTGACCATAGGACTCTTCGACCAGTACTCCTTGTTCGCCCTGACCTCGCAATGGCCTGTATGCTGCCCGGTCATCAAAGAGGCCCTGGAAGGGGCGCTCACAGGCGATCCGGCGTAAGCCTGGGTAAAACGCATCCCTTCAGACGCCATCCGGTCGATATTCGGAGTGTGGATGAACGGCTGGCCATAGCAACCAAGGTCGCCATAGCCCATGTCATCGCACATGATGTATATTATATTAGGTTTCCGGTTCTGGGCATCGACGGTTCCGGCCACAGCCAGGACGCCCCCGAGAATAGATAGTGAAGGAATCAGTCTCATAATGCGAAGATACCCATTTTTCTTTTATCTTTGCAATATATGAGAGTGAAATGGAAATGGCTGAGCGGGAGCGGGCTGAAGCTTCTGGCTGTCGTGAGCATGCTGGTGGATCACCTGGCCGCTTTCGTCTGGAAAGGCGATCCTCTCGTGATGTCTCACCTTTTTAAGATCGGTCATCGCTGGGTCACACCTTATATACTGATGCGGAGTTTCGGCCGCCTGGCATTCCCACTTTTCGCTTTCCTGATTGTGGAAGGCTTCGTCCACACCCGCTCCCGGAAAAGATACGGACTAAATCTAGGGGTGTTCGCCCTCATATCGGAAATTCCGTTTAACCTTATCCACAGCAGTTCCTTGTTCTTCATAAGGCAGAATGTGTTCTTCACCTTGTTTTTCGGCTTCCTGGGTCTTTGCGCCATCGAGTATTTCAAGGAGGACAAGAAGAAAATGGCGATCTCACTTTTGGGGCTTTTAGCTGTATCATTCTTTTTCAGGGCGGATTATGGATATGTAGGCTACGGTCTCATCCTGATGCTTTACGTCCTGCGTGAGAATCTGCTTTTCAAAACGATATTCGGATGCTGCATGTTATCGAGACAATGGATAGCGGGTGCGGCATTCATCCCTATCAGCATGTACAACGGCAAACGTGGATTCATCCAAGGAACATTCGCCAAATATTGCTTTTACGCCTTTTATCCTGTTCACCTATTAGTGCTTTATCTGATCAAGACTCTATGACGACTGAAACCTCATCCTTGCCGACGCCCGGAAAAGAAAGGGTCGTTTGGTATGACTTAGTCCGCCTGGTGGCGATGTACATCCTGGTATGCTGCCATAGCGCTGACCCGTTCAATTATGTCCAGGAAGAAGCCTTCATGGTCTCCGACATCAAGTTCTGGGGAGCCCTCTGGGGCAGTATGATGAGGTCCTGCGTGCCTTTGTTCGTGATGCTTACCGGCGCCTTGCTTCTTCCGCAGCAGGGACCGGTCGGGCCTTTTTACAAGAAAAGGATCTCCAGGGTTTTCTGGCCGTTTTTGATTTGGTCAGTGATATACTGCCTGTTTCCGTTGGTAATAAAGCTTTTCGGAGGAGGCTCATCCGTTGTCAGGGATTTCATCCCCTATGCCGACGAGGACTTCCTTGCCCAGAGCTTACCACTCAGTCTCAAGCACATAGCCCAGATTCCGCTCAATTTCTCCAGCATGGATGTCCACATGTGGTACATCTACATGCTTATTGGCATCTACCTTTATATCCCTATATTCTCAGCATGGGTTGAGAAAGCGAGCAGGAAGGCCAAAAGATGGTTCCTGATAGCTTGGGGCGTGACTCTGATCCTTCCTTACTACAACTATTTCATCGACCCCTACCTCTGGGGATCATGCGCGTGGAACCAGTTCGGCGCATTGTATTATTTCGCCGGATTCAATGGATACCTGCTTCTCGGACACTATCTTAAGGATGAGGAATGGAGTCTCAGCAAAACCTTGCTTTTGGGAATCCCTATGTTCGTCGCCGGTTACCTGTTCACGTTTTTCGGATTCCGCCACATGACCCTGCAACCAGACTGTACGGAACCGATGGCCGAGCTGTTTTGGACCTTCAATTCATTCAATGTGGTCTTGATGGTCATCCCCATATTCATGATTTGCAAGAAGGTCAAAGTCAAAAACGAAAGAGTCAAAGCCGCCCTCGCGGACCTGACCAAATGCGGTTTCGGAATATACATGATCCACTACCTTCTGATCGGTCCGGGAATACTGTTGACCAGGGCTTTGGGCCTCCCTCTCGGGATCCAGATTCCAGCCGGAGCCCTTTGCGCCCTCGCGGTCAGCTGGCTGATAGTCACCTGCTTCAAACGGATTCTGCCAGTAAAGGTCTCAAGGATAATATTCGGTTGATAATTAATAACTTAATAGTATGAAACAATATATCCAAGACAACAAGGAACGCTTCTACGAGGAGCTATTCTCTCTACTTAGGATCCCGTCCATAAGCGCGAAAAAAGAGCACAAGGAGGATATGAGACGATGCGCCGACAGGCTGGCCGTGCTGCTGATGGAAGCCGGTGCTGACGAGGCCGGAGTTTACCCCAGTGACGGCAATCCGGTTGTCTTCGGGAAGAAGATAATTGACCCGAAACTTAAGACTGTCATGGTGTACGGCCATTATGACGTGCAGCCTCCGGAGCCTCTGGAGAAATGGGACACCGATCCTTTCGAGCCAGTCATAAAGAAGGATCCGACCGGAAGGGACGCCATTTACGCCCGTGGAGCTAACGATGACAAGGGCCAGTTATTCATGCATATCAAGGCATTTGAATATCTCGTCAAAACCGGGAAACTGCGCCATAATGTCAAATTCATCTTCGAGGGCGAGGAGGAAATCAGCAGTCCTTCGCTTCCCGCTTGGGTAAAGCAAAACAAGTCCTGGCTGAAATCCGACGTGATCCTGGTCTCTGACACCACAATGATCTCAGAGAAAGTGCCGTCAATCAATTGCGGGATGAGGGGAATGGCCTATGTCGAGGTCACTCTTACAGGCCCGGACCATGACCTTCATTCCGGGCACTACGGCGGGACCGTGGCAAATCCGATCCAGACTCTCTGTGATCTGATATCCAGCCTTATAGACAAAGACGGGAAGGTGACGATCCTTGGTTTTTACGATGATGTGGTAGAGTTGTCAAAGGCCGACAGGGCCATGCTCGCGAGAGCCCCGTTCGATATGGAGGAATTCAAGGAATCTGTCGGGGTCAAGGCGTTACGTGGAGAGAAAGGTTACACTCCATTGGAGAGGATCGGCATCAGGCCTTGCCTGGATGTTTGCGGAATATGGGGAGGCTACACCGGCGAGGGCGCCAAGACTGTCCTGCCTTCTGTGGCACACGCCAAAATCTCTATGCGCCTCGTACCCAACCAGTCCAGCGCCAAGATCTCCAAACTGCTCAAGAAGCATCTTGAGAGAATCGCACCTAAATATTGCTCTATCGATGTGAAACTATGCGAGGGTGGTGAGGGATTCCTTATTCCCATTTCCTCGCCGGCGTTCAAGGCGGCATCTAAAGCCATGACGGAAGTCTATGGAATAGAGCCGGTTCCAAGCCGTGGAGGAGGAAGCATCGCCGTTCTGGCCGACATGAAAAGGATCCTAGGGACAGATCCTCTCCTGATGGGATTTGGCCTTGAGAGAGACACCATCCACTCCCCCAACGAGAGTTATCTCCTAAGCCAGTTCTTCGCCGGCATGGAATCCATCGCCAAGTTCTATGAATATTACGACTAATATGACAACAGACCAGATATATTCAGAGATAAAGAAGAAAGGGACGATGCTGTGCGTCGGACTGGACACCGACTACGCGAAGATTCCGGAATGTGTCAAGGCCGGAAGGAGCGCCAGCGAGGCGGTGATCGAGTTCAACAAACGGATTATCGACGCTACCGCATCCCATTGCGTAGCCTTCAAGCCAAATCTCGCTTTCTATGAGTGTCTCGGACACGATGGACTGACAATCCTGGAGAAGACGGTGGAGCACATACGATTGAACCACCCCGGACAGTTCATCATCGCTGACGCCAAGCGGGGCGACATCGGCAACACCGCCCGCATGTATGCCAGAAGCTATTTTGAGACTTTCGATTTCGACGCCGTGACCCTCTCCCCTTATATGGGCAGTGAGACCGTCATCCCGTTCCTTGAATATCCAGGGAAATACGCCATCGTGGTGGCTCTTTCGTCAAATCCTACCTCAACTGATTTCCAGAACGCCTTAATTGACTGCAAACCTCTATACCAGGCTGTCATTGAGAAGATGATGGAGATATCCACTCCAGAGAACATGATGTTCGTCGTCGGGGCCACGAAGGCAGACAAGTTAAAGGAAATCAGGAGTTTCTGCCCGGACAATTTCTTCCTTGTTCCTGGCGTGGGAGCGCAGGGCGGCAGCGCCGAGGAAGTGATCGCCGCCGGGGCAAACTCCAAAGGCGGGTTACTTATCAACTCCTCAAGGGGAATCATCTACGCCTCATCCGACACGGATTTCGCGGAAGCCGCCGCTCTCAAAGCGCTGGACACAGCCAGGATCTGATCATAATTCTGACGGATCCTGATTTGATAGTTTCCTGACTGATAGAGGAATACTGTGAATATGCTGGACTTCGAGATACCTTCGGAGCTCAGCCTCGAGGTTTGTCATCGTGCCTTCAAGACGCTTTTTCGTAAGCTCACATTCCCAGACCACAATGACATGCCAGCCGAGGGCTTCAAGGGCGGCCACATCGGCGGCGTCACGCTCCTTATTCCGGCGGATCTTCTCCTCCCAAAACCGCACATTAGTGCTGGGCTTCCTGTAACAGGACTCCCCTGGATGGCCGTGCCAGAAACATCCGTGTATGAATATCACCGAGTGATACTTCCTGAGCACCAGGTCCGGTTTCCCTGGAAGTCGCTTTGAATGAAGGGAATACCTGAAACCATGGCTATGAAGATAACGTCTCGCGAGCATCTCGGGTCTGGTGTCCACACCCTTGATGCTAGCCATGCAGCGATGTCTCTGCTCCGGTGTCATCCTGTCCGCCATACCTTATCCGAAATAAACTGGCCAAAGATCTTGGAGGCGGCGGGCGATATTATATGCAAGCATCGGTGGGACGGCGTTGCCGATGACTTTATAGGCCCCAGACTGAGAGACTTTGAACCGCTTGCTGTCTTCCTTGAAAGAGATGAAGGGATAGTCTGGTGGAAATGTCTGAATCTGAGCGCATTCCCTTGGAGTAAGCCGGCGTTCCTGAAGACCGGCGGCAAGCTCATCACTCAATTTGCCGTCGTGCTCCTTTGAAAGCCTGCGATACTCGATATTCCCGTGGTGCTCTGAACGGATTGTCGGTCCTAGGCCATCCAAATGAATCTCCGCCTGACCTTGGCAATGCTTACCCATATATTTGGCCTTGGAATAACACTTCTGGGAAAGGTCAGAGCTCTCCTCCGGCTCTTCCAAACCCTCGAACACGTCCCTGCAGGATACAGGTGGCAGAACTCCAGCGGAATCTTTAGTGTATTTATGAGTCTGGGGAGGATATGGATCGAACTCGGGAGGAATCACCTTACGCTCCAAAGACTTCAGGACATTGGGGTTCAGGGCAGAACGCCTTATCCCGATGAAAATAACCCTCTCCCTTGACTCGGGAACGCCGTAATCCCCAGCATGTAAAACCCTGGGAGTCAGGACGATATAGCCATCCCCGTCAGCCTGCGCGAAATCTCTCTGGATAATCTCCTTGACATCGCCCAGATTAGTGAGGCCTTTGACATTCTCAGCGATAAACACCTTCGGCTTGACAATGTCAATGACCTGTTTCATCCAGTAATACAACTTTCCTCGGTTTTCCTCAGAGGGTGTCTCCTCTGGCAGTTTGGTGCCGTCGTGGGAAGTCACAGAATTGAAACCCAAACGTTTCCCGGCGATACTGAAATCCTGGCAAGGGAATCCTCCCGTAACGATGTCGATATTGTCCGGGAAAACTTTCTCACCATAAAGATGGCGTTTCACCATGTCGACTATGCTCTCAAGATGATAGATGGAGGAATCCTTCCCGAAACGGGTCATATATTGATTCCAAGAGAGATAGGCTTCCTCCAGGATGTCATTGGCGAATACGGTGGTGAACCTGTTCTTGCGAAGGAGCACCCAATTATCATCTATCTCACGATCTATCCATCCCGAATCGGAAGGGACTGACTTCTTGTGACAGATAAAAGCCCCCTCAAACCCGATATCCATTCCTCCGCAGCCGGAGAACAGACTGAGCAAATTCAACGCCTCCATAACTTCCGAAAAAGCCGATCAATCAAAACACAGGAGCCGGGGAGGTCATCGAGGGCACTCCATCTTTGAAATACGGCCAACCATCCTTGGTCCAGTAAACCCTGTCTATATTCATGCAACGGCCTTTGTAGCCATTACCTTCCCAATAGGCGTGGTAGGCCATCCAATCATGTCCTTTGCCATCTTTCACGATCTCAGCGTCATGGCCGGGACCGCAGAAAACATCACAGGAATCACGGGTCATAATAACCTCATCGTACAAACCGTCATCCCCCGCGATCATAGACATGCCACTACGGCTGACAAAAGGTCCCAAAGGACTCTTGGAACGACCCACGATAATATGATAGGTGCTCTTATTCCCTTCACAGCAAGAACCTTCCGAAGCGAAAAGATAGTAATACTTACCTCTCTTGTGGACATAGGTACCTTCCATCCGGTCTCCCGCCACCTTCACTGGCTCACTGCCGGGTTTTAGGGAAAGGCCATCGTCAGAAAGCTCAACCACAAATATTCCCGACTTGCGGCCTACCTCCTTGTCCGTGCTATGCCGAAGACTTCCCCAATAGAGATATTTCCGTCCGTCAGTGTCCTCGAAGTAGTTGGGATCTATGGAGTTACCCACTCCGGTGTTGGACATCGAGACAATCATGCCGAGATCCTTGAAAGGACCTGTCGGCGAGTCTGACACCGCCACTCCGGAAGCGCTCCTGTCGTGATCGCCCCACACGCCCATGGCGTAATAGAGGACATATTTCCCGCCAATATAATTGATATCCGGCGCCCAAAGGGCACCATCCGGCTCCCAGGATGGACTGGTTCCCGAAGGGAACGCCGCTCCTATTAATCCCCAATCCACGAGATTGACGCTCCGATAGATAGGTATGTCGACAATCTCACCCTCAATACGGATTCTTGTGGAATAGGCATAGTAATACCCGTCCCTGGACCGGTTATCCAGAATCGATGGATCTGGACAGTCGCTTGCCATAACCGGGTTATTGTAGATCTGGACTACCTGGTGGTCACTACAGGCCATAAAAGAGGAAGCGGCCAATAACAAAGCCGCCCCCACTATCAATCCGTTGACTTTAATTCTCATATCTGGTCCGCTAGTTTTTCCTTGGCATAAGCCAATGTGACAGTGAATGTCTTCTTGCCTGAAGAAGGAGCATCGTACATCGCGTCATCAAAGATCTGCTCGCAAATAGAGCGCAATCCTCTGGCTCCCAATTTGTTCTTGATAGCTGTATCGACTATCAACTCCTTGACTCCCTCCCCTATCTTCAGCTTGATGCCATCCATCTCGAAAAGTTTCTCGTACTGCCTCAGGACAGCGTTCTTCGGCTCGGTAAGGATCCTCAGAAGAGCATCCCTGTCGAGAGCGTCGAGATAAGTGATGACAGGCAGACGGCCTATGATCTCGGGGATGAGACCATAAGCCCGCATATCCTGCGCGTCGACATATTTCAGAAGATTCTTTTTGTCGATACGCTGCTTCCGGGACGCCCCGAAACCTATCACCTGCGTATTCAGCCTTTGGGCTATCCTTCTTTCGATGCCCTCGAAAGCACCTCCGCAGATGAAAAGAATATTCTGGGTGTCAACATGGATAAACTCCTGCTCCGGATGCTTGCGCCCACCCTTCGGCGGGACATTTATCACGTTGCCTTCCAAAAGTTTGAGCATCGCCTGCTGCACTCCTTCTCCCGACACATCACGGGTGATGGAGGGATTGTCGCTCTTTCTGGCTATCTTGTCGATCTCATCGATGAACACGATACCTCTCTCGGCCTTCACCACATCGAAATCGGCTTCCTGCAAGAGCCTTGTCAAAATGCTCTCGACATCCTCCCCGACATAGCCCGCCTCAGTGAGAACCGTGGCGTCAACAATGGTGAACGGGACATCGAGCATCTTGGCTATAGTCTTGGCCAGCAGAGTCTTACCAGTGCCGGTAGGACCTACCAGAAGGATATTGGACTTCTCCAGCTCTACTCCGTCATCCGGCTTGTCAACAAGGTTATGGTTGATCCTTTTGTAATGGTTGTAGACAGCGACGGAAAGCATCTTCTTAGCCCTTTCCTGACCGATCACATACTGGTCAAGGAAGGCCTTGATTTCCGCTGGCTTCTGGACATTGTCAACACGCTCGGATACGCTTTTGGATGTCGTGGTCCTGATCGTGTCAGTGATATAGTCGTGAGCCAGCTCGACGCAATCGCTGCAAATGAATCCATCAAGGCCCTGCAGCAGGAATGGAACTTCGTTCTCAGGCCTGCCGCAGAACATGCAATGCCTACGGGATGAACCTTTCTGGGCCATCACTTGGATTTCTTGGAGAGGATCTCGTCGACCATGCCGTACTCGAGAGCCTCCTTCGCCGTCATCCAGTAATCCCTGTCAGCGTCAGCGAAAACCTTCTCGTAAGGCTGGCCGGAGTGTTCCGAGATAATCTCGTAAAGCTCCTTGCGGGTCTTCTCTATCTCCTTCGCGGCGATCATAATATCAGAGGCCTGGCCCTGAGCGCCTCCCAACGGCTGATGGATCAGGACCTTGGAATGAGGCAGGCAGGAACGCTTGCCTCGCGTCCCGGCGCAAAGAAGCACAGAACCCATCGACGCGGCCATTCCCGTGCATATCGTAGCCACATCAGGCTCGACCAGCTGCATGGTGTCATAAATGGCGAGCCCGGATGTCACCTGACCTCCCGGGGTGTTGATATACAGGGATATATCAGCTGAAGGGTCTGTCGAGGCGAGGAAAAGGAGCTGGGCCTGGATGATGTTGGCGACATCGTCATCGATAGGAACCCCAAGGAATATGATCCTGTCCATCATGAGACGGCTGAACACATCCATAGACGCCACGTTCAGCTTCCTCTCCTCAATGATAGTGGGGTTGATGTACGCGTCAACCGCCCTTTCGTAGCGATCCAAGGTCATGGAGCTCAGTCCCTGGCCCTTTACAGCGTATTTCTTGAATTCTTCGTTCATAACTATTTCAATTCACGGAATTTAGCTTCGGAGATTTTCTTGTTCTGAAGTGAGATGGTCTCCTTGACAGCGGCGATGACCTTCTCATTCTCGACACTCTCCTCGATGTTGCGGATCTGGCGCTCATCCTTGAGTATATTCATGGCGGCGTCAGTGATGAACTGCTCAGGAACATTGCCCATTCCGTACATGGCATACTGGTAAGACGCGTATGCCTTCGCGGCGTCGAGCATATCCTTGTCCTCGATCTTGAGATCGAACTTCTTCATGAGGTAGCCACGGACAAGCTGCCAGCGGAAATCGCCGAGGAAGGAATCGAACTCCCTGTCCACATCCTCCTTGGAGAACTTCTCCTTGTTGCTCTCATAAAGCCACCTCTTGAGGAAATCTTCAGGGACCTGCACACCGGCCTTGTCGACCAGGTATTTGCGGAGATCCTGTGAGAGCCTGTAGTCAGCCTCCTGCTTGTACTCACCCTCCAGCCTCTCGGCGATCTTGGCGTCAAACTCCTCAGAGGTCTTCACGGTGTCTTTCCCGAATACCTTGTCGTAGGTCTCCTGGCTCTCGACCGCAGGGACAAAGGTCTTGACATTCACGACTGTAACATCCCAGACCGGATCCAACTCGGCAAGCTCTTCTTTCTTCATCTTGAGCATCGATGCCCTGTCTGTCTCATTGGTGAAAGCCTCGGTCACATTGACGCTGAACTTATCGTCAACCTTGGCACCGACAAAGTTCTTCTTAGCGTCACCTTCGACCTTGTTCACAGAGACATAGGCGCCCTCGACAACCTTCTCACCCTGTGAGAAATCGACCACGACGTAATCATCCTCACCGGCGGCTCCGCCCTCCTCGAGCTGGCCGTACTGCCTGAGAATGTTCTCCTTCATCTTCGACTTGGCGTCCTCGGTCACATTGATCTTGTAATAAGGGAGCTTGTCCTCTTTGGACAACTCGAAATCAATCTTGGGAGAAAGGCCCATATCGAACTTGAACTCGAAATCAGCACCGTCAACCCACTCGATCTCTTTCTGCGACTCACTGCTTATAGGCTCTCCAAGAATGTGGAGATCATTGTCCTTGATAAACTTGTCAAGCTGCTCGGAGACAATACCGTTGATGGTCTCATACAGCGCCTGGTCGCCATAGATTTTCTTAACCAGCTGAGCAGGGACCATTCCCTTGCGGAAACCTTTGAAATCGGCGCTCCGCCTGTAAGCCGCGAGTCTTTTCTTCTCCTGCTCAGCGTAATCCTCTCCTTTGATGTTGATGGTGACTTCGATGTTGAGATCATCGACCTGATTCTTGATAATTTCCATAATTCTTTATACTTGTTTATTCACTTTTTCTTTGCGGATAGACTACCCTCTCATGGTAGATTTGAGCCAAATAACTCTTCAGCACATCCTTAACCGTGTTAAGTTGCCTGATGGATATTTCAGCGTCATCCAACTGGCCCATTTTAGTCTTGCTCGCCACAATACTCTCCACAAACTCGGAGAATGTCTCTGGAGAGTTGTCTTTCAATGTCCTGGAAGCGGCCTCGACACTGTCACAGAGCATCAGAATGACCTGCTCCTTGGAACGAGGCTTCACGCCCTTATAGAAGAAGCAGTCCACGTCATTGGGGTCTCCCCCCTCATTAAGGTATTTGGTGTAGAAATAACCCGTGTTGGACGTTCCGTGATGTGTCCTTATAAAGCCTGTCACAAGCTCCGGAAGATTATGCTCCTTGGCCAATTCCAAACCATCTGAGACATGTCTGATGATCGCTATGGCGCTCTCCTTCGGTGTCAGTCCGTCATGGAAATGCGAGCCATTGCCATGAAGGTTGTCATTCTCGATGAAACAAGTCGGATTGAGCATCTTGCCGATATCATGGTATAAGGCACCGGCACGCACAAGGAGGGCATTGGCCTCAATAGCGCGGGCACAGGCGTCCGCCATATTCATAACCTGCAACGAATGCTGGAATGTTCCGGGGGCCTTTTGCTCAAGATCCCTCAATAGCTGGTTGTTGGTGTCACACAGTTCCCTTAAACGGGAGTTGGAGACAAGCCCGAACATCTTCTCGAACAAATAGATGAGCGGATAACCAGCCACATTAAGGAGAGAGCCGATGAACAAGAACAGAATGGCCTGGTAAGGATCATCGCTCACCTTCCCGATACAGCGGAAAGCGAAATAAGTGATCAGCAGGCTGACAAACACAATGATGGCCGTGATGAATTGCTGCCAACCCTGATTGAAGAACTTGAAAGCGAACACGGCGACCACGCTGGCCACGATGAACATGACGAAGAGCACAACCCCATAGTCGGGGAAGATCAGCAACGGCATGAACGAGACCACGCAGATCGGGACAATCATCTTGTTCTTGAAGAAGGCCTCGAGGTACAGGGCTGTCAGGGTGAACGGCACCATATATAGGAATTTGGGGGCGAACCTGTTGACAGCCAATGTGGTTAGAGACGTTATCAGGACGACCAGGGCCAAATACCAAAACCTTCTCGTATCATTGAAAATCCTCTTGTTGAGGAAGTATATCACAAGGAAAAACAACAATGTGATAACCAAGGCGAGAAGGGCGTTTCCTATCCAAAAGACGATCTTCGGCCCGCCATAGCCCATATTGTTCTCAAACTCAACCTTGTAGGAGTCCAATATCTGGGCGACTTCGGCGGTCACGATCTCTCCTTCCTTGACAATTAGCTCTCCGGCGCTCACGAATCCCTGAGTGGTGGAAATCTTGGATGTCGACTCCGAATTGACAAGATCCGTGGTCCTTGAATCATATTCAAGGTTGGGAGAGATCAGCTCATATACTCCTGTCGCCCTCAGGACCGAGTCCACATTGGATTTCGGGTGCTTGGCGGAAACTTCAGAGAGCAACTTCGCCCTGGCGTCAGATTCCTTGTAAACCTCAGAAGCGGGCCTTTTTGACGCTCTCTTGTCTTTCTGGACATATATGACGGCCGTTGAGGGATCCTCGCTCTTGTCGAGCTTCACTCCCTCGTCCTTCACGACACCATGAGAATAGATGCTCTCCAGCGCGGAGACCACTTGGGGACGGAATGAGGAATAACCTCCAAGATCCAAGCTTCCGGCAGCCTTGACATTATTGTCGACAATATCCTGACGGAAACGGTAATAAGGAACGACAACAGACTTGTTCTTGCTCCTCTCCTCACGGAGCTGCTCGTCCGTCTTGAGGATAGGGAAATCGAACTGGGCCAGAAGTGTCTCGTGAGCCCAAGGAGAGCCCTTCTTATAGTCATAAGCGAACTTGGCGCTACGCGGGAAAACGAGCGTCAGGATCACGAAAACCGCCACCAGCGGTACCGCCACACGGTAGTTTATTCTCACTTCCGGTCTTTTCATATCAAACAAATCTACTTGAACGGACTACCAGTCTCCTTGGCGATGTATCCGTAGGTGAGCTTATCTGTCAGCTTCGGGAAAAGATTATGAGCCATAACAGTGGCTTTGCCCAGGCCGGTCAGGACGACTTGCCGTTTCCTCTTCTCCAAGCCTTTGGCCAAATGGAGGGCGCAATCCTCGGCACTCATCAGTTTCTCCTCCTTCAGCGGGGTCTCCCCCTGAGGAGAGCCGTCTGCCGTAAGGGCGGCCTTGCGCACATTGGACTCCGTGTAACCTGGAGCGAACACAAGGACATTCAACCCGTCTTTCAGATGCTCGATCCTGATGGTGTCCAGAAAACCTCTCACTGCATATTTCGAGGCTGAATATCCAGTCCTGGCGGGAAGGGCGGAGAAGCCGGCTATCGATATGACCCCGACCACCTGGCCCTTGGACTCAAGCAAATAAGGCAACGCGTACTTGGTGCACTGGACAGTCCCCCAGAAGTTGACATCCATCAATGAACGGATGACTCCGAGGTCAAGATCCTTGAACATCGCCCTCATAGATATACCGGCGTTATTGACCAATATGTCAATCTTGCCAAACTTCTCCACAGTCCTCTCAATAAGGTTCCTGCAGTCTTCCTCCTTGGTCACGTCGGTCTTGACACACAAGACCCGATCGGGATCGGAACTCACTGTCGGGGCCAGTTCGACCAGTTTATCGTACGACCTCGCGGCCATCACGACCTTCCCTCCGCGGGAAGCCAATAAGCGGGCTGAAGCCAACCCGATTCCCGAGCTGGCTCCCGTCACGATAATGACCTTATCCTGAAAAAAGTCCATAACTATTTGACTGTCATCGCGGCGATGTCGTCTCCATCATACAAGCCCGCATCGAGCTTCGCCTTGATCTCCTTGAACACCTTGAGGGTGTACTCCACATCCTCCATCGTGTGGGCGGCGGTGCAGACGATCCTGAATATGATCATGCCCTTGGGTATAACCGGATAGATGACCATAGAGCAGAATATGCGGTAGTTCTCCCTGAGATCCTTTGCCATCTTGGTGGCCTGGGCAATTCCGCCCTTGATGTGGACAGGGGTGACGCAAGCCTGGGCCTCTCCGATATCAAATCCCTCGGCCTTGAAACCATCCTGGATAGCCCTGGTGATCTTCCAGCACTTCGCCCTCAACTCATCTCCCTCAGGAGAGTCGATAATCTCCATCCTCTTGATGTTACCGAGAACAAGAGGCATCGGGAGGGACTTGGCGTACATCTGGGAGCGCATGTTGGCCCTAAGGAAGTTGATGACTGAATGAGGACCGGCGACGAATCCACCGATAGAGGCCATGCTCTTCGCGAAAGCGCCGATGTAGAGGTCAATCTCATCCATCACGCCGAAATGCTCGGAAGTTCCCCTTCCATGCTCACCCAGAAGACCGAAACCGTGGGCGTCATCGATCAGTATGCGGAAAGGATATTTCTTCTTGAGAGCGACTATCTCGTCCAATTTGCCAAGGGCGCCGGTCATACCGTAGACACCTTCAGTGATAAGCAGCACTCCTCCACCATTCTCATCGGCTTCCTTACAGGCGCGGGCGAGAACCTTCTCGCAGTCAACCATATTGTTGTGGCGGTATTTATACTTGCTTCCGATGTGGAGCCTGATACCGTCCAACAGACAGGCGTGGCACTCGGCGTCATAGACTATGACATCATGGCGGCCCGTCAACGCGTCGATAGTGGAGACGATACCCTGATATCCGAAGTTATAGAGGAAAGCGTCCTCCTTCTTCTCGAAATCAGCGAATATCTTCTCGAGTTTCTCGTGATAGCGGGTATGTCCCGACATCATCCTGGCACCCATCGGATAGGCAAGACCCCAATCGGCCGCGGCCTGGGCGTCAGCCTTGCGAACCTCGGGATGGTTGGCCAAGCCGAGATAGTTGTTCAGGGACCAGTTCAGGACAGGAATCCCATTGAAGGTCATATGGGGACCCAACTCACCCTCGAGACGAGGATACATGTAATAACCGAAACCTTGCTCGAAATACTGGCCTATCGGGCCACCGGAATCTCTCTCGATCCTGTCGAAAATATCACTATACATAGCGGAAACTATTAAATTCTAAATAATTATGCATCAATATTGGCGTAATGGGCATTCTCCTCGATGAACTGCCTTCTCGGCGGGACATCGTCACCCATAAGCATCGAGAACGTCCTTTCAGCCTCCGCGGCGTTCTCAATCGTGATCTGACGCAACCGTCTCTTGGAAGGATCCATGGTCGTGTCCCAAAGCTGCTGGTCACTCATCTCACCGAGACCTTTGTACCTCTGGACAGTGATACCCTTCTCGGATCCCTTACCGAGCCTCGCGGTCGCCTCGAAACGCTGCTGGTCTGTCCAGCAGTATTCCTCCTCCTTGCCTTTCTTGACAAGATAGAGCGGAGGAGTGGCGAGGTAGACATATCCGTTCTTGATCAGGTCGAACATATAACGGAAGAAGAAGGTCAGGATCAGGCAAGCGATATGGCTTCCATCCACATCAGCATCAGTCATGATGATGACCTTGTGGTAGCGCAACCTGCTGAGATCCATTCTCTTGACACCATCCTCATCCTCTTGGGCGACTGTCACTCCAAGGGCGGTGTAGATATTCCTGATCTCCTCGCTGTCAAAAGCGCGGTCTCCGGCCGCCTTCTCCACATTGAGGATCTTTCCCCTCAGAGGAAGGATAGCCTGGATGCGCCTGTCACGGCCCTGCTTGGCGGTACCGCCAGCGGAATCTCCCTCAACGAGGAAGAGCTCGCACCTCTCGGGATCCCTCTCGGAGCAGTCCGCCAGTTTTCCGGGCATGCCGGCTCCAGTCAGAGCGGACTTGCGCTGGACCATCGCGCGGGCCTTTCTGGCCGCCTCTCGGGCAGTGGCGGCGAGGACGATCTTCTCGATGATCATCTTGCCTTCCTTCGGATGCTCCTCAAGGTATTGCTCCATAGCGGCCGAGGTGGCCTGGGAGACAGCGGAGGTCGCCTCAGGGTTGCCGAGTTTTGTCTTGGTCTGTCCCTCGAACTGAGGCTCGGCGATCTTGACCGAAACGACTGCGGTCAATCCCTCGCGGAAGTCTTCAGGAGCGAGATCGCCCTTGAACTTGGAAAGGAGATTGTTCCTCTCGGCATAGTTCTTCAAGGAACGGGAAAGGCCCATCTTGAAGCCCTGCAGATGCGTTCCACCCTCTATCGTGTTGATATTGTTGACGTAAGAATAAATCTTCTCGGAGAAGCCGTTGTTGTAAGACAGGGCGATGTCGATAGGGATCACCTTGTCGCTCTGGACACAGACAGCCTCAGGAATGAGTTGGTTGGCTCCGACGTCAAGGTAATTGATAAACTCCTTGAGACCATCCTTGGAGAAGAACTCATCACGGCGGAAGTCCTGCTTGCCGGTGGCTTTGGAATCACCATTGGCGTCCGTCTCGAAGACCTCGACCATCTCACGCTCGTCAGTAAGGGTGATCTTGATACCCTTGTTGAGGTAAGACAGCTCTCTCATCCTCGCGGCCAAAGTATCGTACTTGTAGACGATAGTCTGGGTGAATATCGTGCTGTCCGGATGGAAGGTGATTATGGTTCCGGTGTCGTCGCAATCGCCAACGACCTCGACAGGCCCGAGTGGCTTGCCCTTCGAATACTTCTGGACGTGGATCTTGCCCTCACGGTGAATCTCCGCGATCAGGCTGTCGGAAAGGGCGTTCACGCAGGAAACGCCGACTCCATGGAGTCCACCAGACACCTTGTAGCTGTCCTTGTTGAACTTACCTCCCGCATGAAGGACCGTCATGACGACCTCGAGGGCCGAACGATGCTCCTTGGGATGCATCCCGGTAGGGATTCCTCGACCGTTATCAGTCACTCTTATTGAGTTGTCGGGAAGTATAGTGACATTGATCTCATCGCAAAAGCCAGCCATGGCCTCGTCGATACCATTGTCGACAACCTCATAAACCAGGTGGTGCAGTCCCCTCTCGCCCACATCGCCGATGTACATGGACGGTCTTTTCCTCACAGCCTCAAGCCCTTCCAAAACCTGGATACTACTGGCGGAATACTGTTCCTCCGCCTTCTTCATCTCGTCGTTTTCTATCATTTCCGAATAAAAAATTTGTCCGTTTTTGGGGGTCTCCCTTAAAACGGACAAATATACGAAAAAATCTACAAATTAAGAGTGATTCCGGCCGTTATCCACAGGTCTTTTTCAGAATAAAATGGCGACCTCTGGATTGTCTCGCACAAAAGGTTGCCAGACTCAAGCCAGAAACCTAATTTACGGTTGAATTGCCAACCTCCAAGGAGGCCGAGATCGAACCATCCGGGAATCTTAACTTTCTGTCTGAAAGCGTTATCAAGAGGCTCGGTCCCATCCATAAGGACTCCACAATAGCCTCTCCTGCCGCTGGAAACCTGGGCGCGGACACCGGCATAAACCCTGGAGTTGAAATCATATACCGCTTTGAAGTCCGCGGAGACACGGGGAAGCATCAGGCCGAAATCGACTTCCTCATACTTGAGGGCCATCTTACGGATATGCACCCCACCATCAATACGGAAATTCCCGGCCTTCAAATCCATCATCGCGTCAGCGTAAAGAAGGCTGTAATCCGAATACGCCACGCCTGGCAAGTACGAGATGATATCAACGCCGCCGGCAGTGCCATCAGCAAGGGAATACACCGGATATCCGGAGTCGAGGAGACCGTTCCCCACGAAAGCGAAACCGCCATCGACCTCAACCTGAAGATTGGAGCCAGACTTGGCTTTCAAACCGATTCTCCCGTTGACCTTCTCGATGGAATTGTCCAGCAAAGTCGCGTAACGCATGTCCGGATTGATGAAATGGTGCCTGGAGATTATGGAGGAGAAAGTGTTAACCTTGTTGCCTCCAGTGGCCGACACGTAAAGAAGCAGGTTTTCCAAAGCCCCGTAACTGATGTGCACATCCGGGAATATGACACCGCCTTTTGTCTGGTACATCGAAGGGTAATGAGAGGACCCATCGGAAGTCTTTGGCCTCACAAGAACCTCAGCCCTGACACCCACGGAAGCGTCCAGCTTGCCCATGGTCAAATGGTACTTGGGAATCAACGCCAAACGTCCGGCATTGGTCTCGAAAAGCCTTGAATATGAGGCGGTCTCAGCCTCAAATCCGACCAAGACAGCGTTTCCTCCACCCAAAACAGGTCCTACATTTCCATTGAGATTGAAAATGCTCTCTCCCAAGGTCTCAACCACATGGTCGCCCGCGAAACGGCCGTTCATGGCGACATCGTAGTAAATGTACTTCTCATCATCCCGGTTCGACCTGATCCTTACATTGAAATCAGCCGCGTTGAAAGAGCGACCGTGCAAGGTATCCTGGGCAACGATGCCCTCGTAGCCAACGCCGAAAGTCACTATCGCCTTGGGGAGGCTGTAAGATCCTTCAAAGCCCAAAGAGTTGAGCATGTCATAGCCGCTGAAGGAAGACTGGGGAACCCTTATGATTTCTCTGGTCCCATCTATCGGAGCGGCGGTCAGAGTGTTGTATTTTCCGAAATATGACCTGTGACCGGCATAAACGCTCATCTGGAAGGGCCCGCTCTGCTCAGGGCTGAACACGAAGTCCAACTGCGGATGGAGGGAATATCCCGCGCCAGCCTTCAGATAAAGCTTGCGGCCCCTGTAGGCGTTTTTCTCGGGTTTCATAGCAAGCATGTACGGCTTGAAATTGTAGGCGCCCTGGTAAGGTTTCTCAAAGACCTCGTATCCGAAATCCATGTCGAACCTCAAAAGTGAGTCCGGGATGGCCATCCCGATCTGGGGCTTGTGGACCGCGGAAGGGTCGCCCTGGTAGGTGTTGGTCACCTCAACGGTAGGATTGAGATTGCCCTGGGCGAATGTGGCTGCGCAAATCAAAGCGGCCACAAAAGTCAATATGATCTTTCTCATGTCCATCTCTCTTTAATTCATCAGGTTGCCAAGTTTGGAAAGCCTCATCCGGACATTGTCCAGCACGTCATCAGTAGTCCCGGAAGCGGGCTGGTACCCGTTAAGGACACTCTCGAAAGTAGCCTTCGCCTGAGCGTAGTTGTCTTGCTCGGCGAAGGAATCGCCAAGCACGATGAAAGCCTTGGCGAGCCAATAGTTCTGCCCACCGGCCTTTGAGGAGAAGTCATAAACTTTCTTCTCGACCGTATCGTACTTGCCTTGATCGTAGGCATCCTGGATCAGCATGTAAGCCGCCTCGGCGCCCTCGTTCGTGGAAGGCTTGGAAGCGAGCTGGCTGAATATCTCAAACGCGGCGGTTCTCTCGTTAGTGGAGAGGAGGGATTTGGCCTTCGTGTAGTCGGCTTCCCTGAGCTCAGCCTCGGTACTCTTGGAGTCAGCCTTGACCTTGTCGGCGCAGGAGATGGCCGAGGTGAAGTCGGAGGCCCTGTAAGCGGAACGCATCATACCGACCCTGGCGGTGTGCTTGTTTCCCTCGATCTTGGCTGCACCGAGAAGAGAGCTGAACCCACCGTAGGCGTCCTTGTAGCGCTGCATCTCGTAAGACAGCCTCGAGAAATTGAGCATCGCTGTCTCGGCGAAGGATGATCCTGCCGATGAGGCGACTGCCTTCTTGTACCAGTCGCAAGCCTGCTCTTTCTTGCCCAAAGCCCTGTAACTCTCAGCCATATAGAACTCGGCCTTGCCGGCGTCCGCGCCGGAGGGATAACGCTCAAGATAGTTCTGCAAAGCCGCGAGAGCCTTGTTCCAGTTCTCGGAGAGGTACAGCTGCTCAGCGGCGGCGAAATACATGCTCTCCTTCTCTCCCGCTGACTTGTCCTTTATGACTCCGATCTTGTCGGCGTAATCGAAGTACTCATCCGTACGGCCCTCGGTCTGGTAGATCGACTCTATGGCGGCGAGGGCGTCATTGGCGTATTCAGTGCCAGGCATATCCTCGACGACCCTCTTGTAATAACCCAGAGCCTTGTCAAACTCTGACATGTTGCGGTAGATCATGCCAAGTTCGATCAAGGTCCTCGCGGAAATGGTCTTGTCATCGGTGTTGACCCGGAGCTTGTCGAAAGCCTTGATAGCCGCGTCGTTGTTACCGACAGCGACATAAGCTCTTCCAAGCTCATACATGGCCTCCGAATAATAGCTCGCCGAAGGATTGGCCTTGAGAGCCTTAGCCAAGGCGTTAACCTTTCCGTTCTTGTCCCCGAGAAGACCGTAAGCTATTCCGGCCCTGTAAGCGGGATAAAGGTTGTCGGAATATGAGAAACGGCGCATGGCGTCCTCATATCCCTGGACAGCGGTCTTATAGTCTTTCTTTATGAAGTCGCAGTCAGCGCGGCGCGCGGCGGCGTCCTCTCCCTCGGAAGGGTTCCTATCCTGGAGATACTCGTCGAACCACTTGGCCGCGTTATCATAGTCTCCCATCCGGAAGTAGCTGTAAGCCAGGTCAAAAGGAATGAGTTTTCCCTCAGGTTTGCCGTCAAGGGCGGAATTGTTGTAAAGCTCCTGGAAGGTCTCCACAGCCTTGTCATACTGGTCCCCGCGGTAGTATGACTCCCCTAGCCAGTACCTGGTGAGCTGGTTGAACGGTTCTCTCTTGTCGGAATAGTAGCCGGCCGCCTTAAGGAGCGGGACGGCGTCTCTCCAAGAACCGTTCTCTATCAGCTGGTTGGCCCGGAGGTAATTGGCCCTCATATAGTTGGCCTTCTGGTTATCATCCAGGTTGTCTATGTTGGCATAGGCCTCGACAGCCCCGGAATAATCATGGTTGTAGAGAGAGGCGAGAGCCATATAGCTGTAGATCTGGTCACCTTTCTCCTTGCCGGGATATTTGGAGATGTAATCGTCAAAGACCTTCGGGTTGTTGTTGAGGTCGAAGGAGAGTTTCGCGTAGTTGAAATGCGCGTCCTCCTGTATGTCCGGATTGAACTTCTGGACCGACGCGTCCTTGAAAGCGTCCAGCGCCGCCACCTTGTTGCCGGTCTGGATGTAGCTGTAACCAAGCTGGTAATTGGCTATCTGCCCGATGGAGTCGGTCCTGCTGGACATTCTCGAGAAATTGTCAATGGCCCCTTTGAAGTCACCGGTCGAATAGAGGACCGTACCCGCATAGAACCAATCGTCCCTGTCCATGTCCAGGCGGCTCTGCTCTATCTTGTCATAAAACTCCTTGGCCTTGCCGGAATCCCCCGTGGCGAGATATGACTCAGAGATGATCCTGGCCAGGTGGGACTGGCGGTCGGCGGGAACCTCGTCATACAGTTTAACGCCATTCTTAATGACATAGGCGTAGTCTTTCTGCATGAAGCGGCATTCGGTCATGTAATAGTTGGAAATATCCGTGAACCGGGCGTCCTTGCCAGCCTTCTCGAACCAATTGTACGCCTCCTTGAACTCCTTGCGGGTGTAGTCGATGTAGCCCATCGAATACCTTGAAGGGGCGGTGTAGTCCGAATACGGCATCTTCTCGGCTTTGGCGAATATGTCCCTCGCCCGGTCCAGATCCCCTTCCTCGAAGAGGGCGTACCCATGCTTGAACATGTATTCGGCGACCTGGTCCTTTTCCAGGAGATCGGCGTCAATCTTGTCGAACTCCCCTACCACGGAATCATAATCCTCCTTGTCAAAGAGGTTCAAGCCGCGGTAGAAACGGATCTGGGGGATGAGACGGGAATAGGGACGGGAACCGATATACCCGTCAACCATGGTCTCATATCCTTCTTCCTGAAGGCGCACGGCACAAAGGGTCTTGTAGCCTTCAGCCAGGACATCCCCGGTCTCTGTCGAGATCCGGTCGAATATGGTCCCGGCCCTCTCAAACATGCCGTGGTTGTAGAGGTCGAGCGCGTGGCGGAAACTCTCCGCGGTACGGTCCTGCCCATGGAGGAATACCCCTCCGAGGAGGATCGCGGCGGAAAGCAGCGCCGCTTTAAGTGTTTTGTCCATAACGATATCTTGCGAAAGTTTATAGTTCAAAGTTACAATCTACAAATTTACTCATTATACTCAAAAAAAAGAAGTATATTTGTACAATCATGGAAGATAAACTGATACAAACAACAAAAAACGAGCCGCTGGTCTCCTTCAAGGGAGCTGATATCCTTGGTGGGGACAATGTCGTCATCTACGGGCTTGACATGGAGGTGAGGGCCGGCGACTTCGTCTATATCGTGGGTAAGGTCGGTACCGGAAAGACCTCGATAATCCGGACGATGATCGGGGAGAACCCCCTGCGCAAAGGTTACGGAGAAGTCTGCGGGTTCAAGCTGAACGGATTGAAAGAGAAAGACATACCTTTCCTCAGAAGAAAAGTCGGCGTAGTCTTCCAGGATTTCCAGCTGCTGATGGACAGGACAGTGGAGGAGAACCTTGAGTTTGTCCTCAAGGCGACCGGGTGGAAGGACAAGAATGCCGCCGACAAACGCATCTTGGCTGTACTCGAGGATGTCGGGATGGTCCATAAGGCTCACAAGATGCCTCACCAGCTTTCCGGTGGAGAGCAGCAGAGGGTCGCTATCGCCAGGTCGCTCCTTAACAAGCCCAGTGTCATAATAGCTGACGAGCCCACAGGGAACCTCGACAATGAGACCGCCGACGGCATCCTCAAGCTTCTCACCGGGATAAACAAGGAAGATGGTACCGCCATCATCATGGTCACCCATAACAGGGGCATATTCGAAAAATACCACGGCAGGGTTTTCGTCTGCAAGGATGAGGGCTGCCACGAGAACCTCAACGACGAGGTGATCGACCTTGCCCTTACAATCTGAGATGCTTAAGAAAGACCGATATTCAAAGATCCTGGCCTGGTTTGAGGAGAACCAGCCGTTACCTACTACCGAGCTCCACCACGACTCACCTTTCCATCTGCTTATCGCGGTAATCCTCAGCGCGCAATGTACTGACAGGAGGGTGAATATGGTGGTCCCTCCCCTGTTCGAGCGGTTTCCGAACCCAGAGGACCTGGCTGAAGCCTCATTTGACGAGGTGTACCAGCTTGTGAAGAGCGTGTCTTACCCTAACTCCAAGGCCCTCCACCTTATCCAGATGGCACAGAAGCTGGTCTCTGATTTCGGATCCGAGGTCCCTTCAGATATTGACAAACTGATGAGCCTCCCCGGAGTGGGGAGGAAGACCGCCAATGTCATCGCGTCGATAGTATATGACAAGCCGGTGATCGCGGTGGACACTCATGTGTTCAGGGTCTCCCACAGGTTGGGCCTGTCAGACGGGAAGACTGTGGAGGCGGTCGGCAAGGAGCTCGAGAAAAACATCCCGGAACACCAGCGGGCCAAATCACACCACTGGCTCATTCTTCACGGGCGTTACATCTGTGTGGCCAGGAAGCCAAAATGCCAGGAATGTCCCTTGAAGGACTGGTGCAGGGAATATGAGAAGGAAAACAGGAAAATCATTTAACTTTTAATTAATCAATAACATGAAGAGAATCGTACTTATCCGTCACGGCGAGAGCCAGTGGAACAAGGAGAACAGGTTCACAGGATGGACCAACGTTGATTTGAGCGAGAAAGGTGTCCAGGAAGCCTTTGATGCCGGCAAGATCCTGAAAGAGAACGGCTTCACATTCGAGGTGGCCTACACGTCCTATCTCAAGAGAGCCATCAAGACCCTCAACAATGTGCTCGACTCGATGGATCTTGACTGGATTCCCGTAAAGAAGACCTGGAGACTTAACGAGAAGCACTACGGCATGCTCCAGGGACTCAACAAGGCCGAGACAGCCCAGAAATACGGTGACGAGCAGGTACTCATCTGGCGCCGCAGCTTCGACATCGCTCCCCACAACCTTCCTGAGGACGATCCTAACAGCGCGACGAGGGATCCACGCTATGCCTCCGTACCCGACGAGTACATCCCACGCACCGAGGCTCTCAAGGAATGCATCGAGAGGGTCATGCCTTACTGGGAGTGCGAGATATTCCCTGCCCTCAAGGAGCATGACAACATCGTTGTGGTAGCCCACGGCAACAGCCTCCGCGGTGTCGTGAAGCACCTCAAGGGCATATCCGATACGGACATCGTGAAGCTGAACATCCCTACGGCGACTCCTTATGTATTCGAGTTCGACGACAACCTCAAGCTTGTGAATGACTACTATCTCGCTGATCCCGAGGAGCTCAAGCGCAAGCAGGAAGCGGTCGCCAACCAGGGGAAGGCAAAATAATCACCCGACGTCATGCCCGGAATATCCAAACGCGGGATCGAGGTTCCCGCCTCTCCGATCAGGAAACTCACCCCATTAGCCGACGCCGCCAAAGCCGGCGGGGCCAAGGTGTATCATCTCAACATAGGACAGCCTGACCTGCCGACTCCGAAAAAGGCGCTCGACGCTTTGAGACGGATTGATCGCACAACCCTCGAATATAGCCCGAGTAATGGCATCAAACCATTGAGGGACAGGCTTGTAGGTTATTACGCCAAATTCGGGATTGACGTTTCCGAGAAGGAGATAATTGTCACAAGCGGTGGATCCGAGGCCTTATTGCTGACCTTCATGACCTGTCTGGATCCGGGCGACGAGATCATAATGACCGAGCCGGGATACGCCAACTACATCTCATTCGCTGTCACGGCCGGTGTTACGATCAAGACAGTCACATCAAAGATCGAGGACGGCTTCGCCCTGCCTTCAGTGGAGGATTTCGAAAGAGCCATCACGGACAGGACGAAGGCGATCCTGATCTGCAACCCCAACAATCCGACAGGGTATCTTTATTCCGAGGAAGAGCTCTATAGGCTCAGGGATATAGTGTTGAACCATAATCTGTTCCTTATTTCCGACGAGGTCTATAGGGAGTTCCGATACACTGACGCCCCTTATCTTTCCGCCTTGTGCCTTCCAGGGATCGAGGACAATGTGGTCGTGGTCGACTCCGTGTCGAAAAGATATTCAGAGTGCGGCATCAGGGTCGGAATGATTGTGAGCCATAACAGTCTTTTCCTCAGTTCCGTCATGAAGTTCTGCCAGGCCCGCCTCAGCCCTCCCCTTTTGGGACAGATTGTCGCCGAGGCCTCAATCGAGGGCACGGAGGATTATTCCAGGGAATGCTTCGAGGAATACCGGGACAGGAGGGACTTCTTCATTGATGGCCTCAACAAGATTCCAGGCGTGTATTCCCCGATGCCTAAAGGGGCCTTTTACACAGTCCTTTCCCTTCCCGTCGATGATGCCGAGGACTTCTGCAAATGGTGTCTGGAGACATTCCGTTACAAGGACGGGGAAACGCCCGCCGGTTTCAGCGGCGAGACGGTCATGATGGCTCCGGCGGCTGGTTTTTACAGCACTCCCGGCCTTGGGAAGAATCAGGTCAGGATGGCTTATGTGCTGAAGAAGGAAGACCTCGCGAGGGCTTTGCTCGTGCTTGAGAAAGCCTTGGAGGAATATAACGCTTAAGACTCCTTACATTATGCTCCTGAAGATCATCCGGCCGCTGGCATTAGCGGCTATTGTGGCGTTCCTGAACCCCGGTTGTGACCTCAGGAGCGATGGGGACTCCGGATTGGTTGAACCTGGGGTATCAGCTTCCCTGGCCGGCATGAGAAGGGATATGATCTCCGATGTGTCATACAAGATCACCCTCTCAATCCCTTCCGAAAAGGATTCAGCCATAACCGGTCATGAGACAGTCTCATTCCATTCTGCCTCAAGAGGTTTCATACCTCTGGACTTCACCCGGGAAGATAATGAGCACATCATTCTCAAGGCGAAAAAAGGGATCAACTCGTTTGATCTGGATTTCGTGTCTGAAAACCGGTTCCTGAACCGGAATGATGAATATCTCTACAGCCTGTTCGTCCCGGCCCACGCGAGAAGCGTTTTCCCCTGCTTCGACCAGCCTGACTTGAAAGCCAGGTTCACTCTATCCCTTGAGATTCCTGAAGACTGGACCGCCGTGTCCAACACCGCGGCTGTCGACACCGTCCACCTTGACGGGGGCAGGAAGCGTATCAATTTCGCCCAGACAGAACCCGTCAGCACATATCTGTTCGCTTTCTCCGCCGGGAAATGGAACAAGGCCACCTCGACTGTCCAAGGAAGGGATATGACCGTATATTACAGGGAGACGGATCCGGATAAGGTCGCACAGATCCCGGACATTTTCAATGAGGCCGGACAGGCGCTCACTTGGATGGAAGATTTCACCGGTATCCGGATGCCTTTCAGCAAATATGATTTCGTGGTGGTTCCCAACTTCCAATTCGGAGGCATGGAGCATCCCGGATCGATACTCTTCAACGAAAGGACCATGTTCCTCGGGAAGTCACCGACTCCTGACGAGAGGCTGGCAAGGATGAAACTGATCTCCCATGAGACAGCCCACCTCTGGTTCGGAGACCTTGTGACCATGCGTTGGTTCGATGAGGTGTGGACAAAAGAAGTGTTCGCCAACCACCTCGCCGCCAAGATGGTCGAACCGATGTTTCCAGGAATCAACCACGAGTTGAGCTGGCTTAAAGGGTACCTTGCCCTCGCCATGGATGAGGAGAGGACCGAAGGGGCGACCGCCATCCGCCAGGATCTTCCCAATCTCGCCGACGCGGGCCTGATCTACAACAACATGGTCTATGACAAGGCCCCGGTGATGATGCGTATGCTTGAGGAATATATAGGCTCTGACGCGTTTCAGGAGAGTTTGAAGGCCTACCTCACCCGTCACTCATACGCCAACGCCACCTGGGATGACCTCGTGGAAGTCCTGGATGCCCACAGCGACAAGGACGTCAAATCATTCAGCGAGTCCTGGGTAAACGAGAGGCGGGGAGGTGACATGATGGGCACTTTGAAGTCGTTCGCTGACCGGAACAAGTATCCTGATATAGACCCCGAGACCATCAGGGAGGCCAAAATCCTGCTGGCAAAAGAGGATTACCTGGCCGGAAAGACCCAGCCGGCCGAGTATCTCGACATGCTTCTTGACGCTCTGGAGTCCGAGACAAATCCGCTGATCGCGTCCACCATCGTCTCGGCTATAAGGACTCCGCTTCTTGACCTTGACGGAGACAGGTCAGTCCCCGAGCGCAGGCTGCTCCGGATGGCCTCAAACCACGCCCTGGAACCTTGCCGCCTGGAATTGAGAAGGCTATTATCCTCTTGCGGAACAAGCGAGGAAGTCACAAAAGCGGTTTTCGAAATCTGGGCCAAGGAAAATGACAAGGCCTTGACTGTCAATGACCACATCTCGTTCGCTTGCCAACTCTCGATCCGTATGCCACACATGGCGGAAGTTATTCTCGAGACCCAAAGGCAGAGGCTGGATGGCAGTGACTCGTCAAAACCCTTCAACAAGAATAACCTTGATCATTTTGACTTCGTCTCAAGGGCAGCCCTTCCGGAGATTGAAGCCCAAGACGCTGTGTTCAAGGAACTTCTCACACCCCAAGGGCGTGTTGTTGAACCTTGGGCCGCCGAGGCGCTCGGTTATCTCAACCATTTCCTCAGGGATTCATCATCTGTCAAATACATCAGGCCGGCTCTTGACGCCCTGCTTGATGTAAAGGCCACTGGAGACATATTCTTCCCAAGAAACTGGTGCGGAGCTCTATTGAGTGGCCACTCATCTGCCCAGGCGCTCAAAGAATTGGACTCTTTCCTCGAAGAAAATCCTGATTATCCTCAACTGCTCAAGAATAAAATTCTTGTGGCGGCATACGGATTGCAGCGAGCTAATGGCGTGAATTCTCTTGACTAGCAACTCAAACAAAAGAGGAAAATGGCGAATCTGAAATCCCTCGCGAAAGACACGGCCATATATGGCCTTAGCAGCATAATAGGGAGGTTCCTCAATTATCTCCTGGTTCCGATCTACACCCGTGTCATCGACGCCTCAAGTGGCGGGTACGGTGTTGTCACCAACATCTACGCCTACACCGCGCTGCTCCTGGTGGTCCTAACGTATGGGATGGAGACCACTTTCTTCAGATATGCCAACAAGGAAGGAGAGAACCCGAACAAGGTTTATTCCACCATCCTGACCTCAGTATTGACGACATCGGCGTTGTTCATCGCCCTTGTGGTTGGTTTCCTTAAGCCTATCTCCTCGGTGATGGGCTATCCCGACCACCCGGAATACATCTGGACGATGGCCCTGACTGTCGCCATCGACGCCTTCCAGTGCATCCCATATTCCTACCTCCGGTACAAGAAGCGCCCTATCAAGTTCGCCGCCCTGAAGCTCGGAAACATATTCCTGACATTGTTCCTGACCCTTACCTACTTCGTTTTCATCCCGAAACTCGGGCTCAATCCGTTCGGAATCTACAATAACGGTATACAGGTCGGTTGGGTGTTCTACATCAACCTATTCTGCTCCGCCTTCATGACCCTGTTCTTTGTCAAGGAGCTGGAGGGGTTCAAGCATGGGTTCGACTGGAGCCTGATGAAAAGGATGCTTTCCTACAGTTGGCCAATCCTGGTGCTTGGTATAGCCGGCATCCTGAACCAGACCGCCTCACAGATCATCTTCCCCTACGTCTACAAAGGCGAGGACGGCACGACCCAACTTGGAATCTACGGGGCGTGCATCAAGATAGCGATGATCATGGCGATGATCACCCAGGCTTTCCGCTACGCCTACGAGCCTTTCGTGTTCGGAAGCACTTCTGACAAAGACAGTAAGGAGACATACGCGAAGGCGATGAAATACTTCATCATCTTCACCCTTCTGGCATTCTTGTGTGTTATCGGATATATGAACCTTTTCGGGAGAATCATCGGGGAAGACTACCGCGTGGGTCTAAAGGTAGTCCCCATCGTGATGGCCGCCGAGATTCTGATGGGTGTGTATTTCAACCTGTCTTTCTGGTACAAGCTCACTGACCAGACACTCTGGGGAGCCGTATTCTCCGGAATAGGCTGCCTTGTGCTGCTTGCCATCAACTTCTTTTTCATCCCGAAGATCGGATATATGGCCTGCGCCTGGGCGGGAGTCGGAGGTTACGGAACAGCCACCCTGCTTTCGTATTTCGTGGGGCAGAAGAAATACAGGATAGACTATCCGCTCATGGACATTCTCATCTACGTGGCGGCGGCCGCCGTGCTCTACGCTGGCATGGCATATTCCAACGCCAGCTTTGGGAAATGGGCCGCCATGGGTGTGAACACCATTCTGATCCTCGCCTTCTGCGCCCTCATCGCCTGGCGTGACCTTCCTCTTTCCTCCCTCCCTGTCATAGGAAAATACTTCAAGAAAGTTTGAGATCGCTGAACAAGGAGATACTGAGGCTCGCCCTGCCGAGCATCCTGGCCAACCTGACCGTTCCTCTGGTGGGTCTGGTGGACATCGCTGTGGCAGGCCATCTTGACGCCTCCGCCGCGGCGCTGATCGGTGGAGTCTCCATCGGATCTCTCATGTTCGACATGATGTATTGGAACTTCGGCTTCCTGAGGGCCGGGACAGGAGGCTTGACCGCGCAGGCTTATGGCCGGGAAGACTGGAGGGGCTGCTTGGACAATCTTCGGCACGCTCTCGCCGCGGCTTTGCTGTCAGCGATCGCGTTGATCGCGATCCAGTGGCCTTTCCAGAAGCTGATGTTCCTATTCGTGCAATGCTCTGATGAGGTTAAAACCCTTGCTCTCAAATATTTCTACATACGTGTTTGGGCTGCCCCGGCGACTTTGAGTTTGATGGTGATGAGGGGTTGGTTCATCGGGATGCAGGACACTTTCAGTTCGATGCTGACAGACATCATGGTGAATGGTGTGAATATCGTAGCCAGTATCTTGCTGGCTCTCGGCATCCCCGGGACCTCTTTCAGTGGTATTGGCTTCACCGGCATCGCCTGGGGCACCTTCATCGCCCAGTACAGCGGCCTCCTCACCGCCGCCACCATTTTCCTGCTCAAATATAGAAGCATACTCTGGCACACTGTCGGACAGATCCCGGGCGGCAATGCGCCTGGGCGGACATTTACCCGGACAGGGCGCGAAGCGCAGGGAGCCCAGGCGCCTTTTGCCGCCCGGGAAGAGCGTCAAACGACGATGCGTAAGTTCTTCAGCGTGAATGGGGACCTGTTCGTACGTTCATTGTGCCTGATGGGAGTGTACCTGGCGTTCTCGGCCATCTCAGCCCGCTTCGGCGACACCCTCCTCGCAATGAGCTCCATCATGATGAAACTCATGATGATATTCTCATACTTCACCGACGGTTTCGCTTTCGCGGGAGAAGCCCTGACAGGACGCTTTTATGGTCGCAAGGATAAATACGCGGTCTCCAAAACTGTCAAATGGACCTTCATCTGGAGCATGGGAATAGGCCTGTTCTTCGTGGTGATATACGCCGCCGCAGGCACTCCCCTGTTTCGTCTTATGACCTCCGACAACACGGTCGTGGAGGCCGCCAAGGCATTCCTGCTCTGGCTGGTTATCATGCCCATCCTCGGCTGCCCCGCCTTCACATGGGACGGAATATATATTGGCGCCACCGCCACAAAAGAGATGCGGGACGCCAATATCGGCTGCCTAATAGCCTTTTTTATAGTATGGTTCGGCGGGATTCTGCTCCTCCGCGCGACAGGACTACAAACGAACCTCAGCGCTAAAGTCCACCTCCTCTTCGCCGCTTATTACTCTCATCTGATCTTCCGCTCCCTCTACCAGACTGTCAAGTACAGATCCGCCATCCTGGATCAGATGTGAGTCAGCGCAGGTTTTCACCTGCCCGAAAACACTGTTACTTCAGGGCTTTCTCAATGGTCTTGGCGATTTCCTGCCAGTGGGCCTGAGTGACCGTGTCGGAAGACTTGGCCTTCGCGGCCTTCTTCTGGATCTCGGTCAAAGTTCCGAGAATCAGGGCCTTGCCATCAGAGTTCTCAGCTCCCCTTCCGTTCATGGCCTCGACAGCGGCACTGACGAAACGGCGCTGCAGGTAACGGCGGTAGCTGTCGGTAGCTTTACCCTTGTAAAGCTCGGAGAACACCATGCCTGTCAGGTCGGACAAGTACTCCTCGGGGCTGTAATTAGACGCATCCATCTGGGCGAACTGTCCCAACCTGTCAAGTTTCTGGATATTCAAGAGGTTGCCGGCGCTCACGACACCGTTGACCAATGAATACAGATAGGTGTCAGGGCTATCAGTCATATTGTACATGTAAGGGACATCGATGAGCCATGTGGGCTTCTGGAACAGATTCTCGTTCAAGAAGTTGAGAGCGGCTTTCTGGCGATCCTTCGGCACGGCCTCATATACGGGACCAGGCTGTTCGATGCTCTTATAGGTCACGAAACGGCCTCCGATATTATTGGCGACATGACCGAGGTAACGGTTGAACTGGCCAGTCAAGGATGTGTACATACGGCTGACATTGCGGTACTGGTCACCCTCTTCTGCGTTCCATTCAGGAAGCTGGCCAATGATCCTCTTGAGGTTCATGATACCATAGTTGCTGGCGGCGACGGCGTCGTCACCGAGATCCTCCCTCTGGGCGCGCGGATCCGAATCAGAACCCTCACCACCGAACCAGAGCCTGGGGTTGGCGTTCAAACGCTCGATGATGACTTTGTTCCAATACAGGTGATCCTCCTTCGGAGTCTTGTAAGGAGTGGGCTTGTAGCCATATTCAATAGCCCATTTGTCGTAATCGTTAATCCTGGGATAAAGGCCATCCTTGGTGATATTATCCTCAGGCTGAGCGACATAGTTGAAACGGGCGTAGTCCATTATACTGATAGTGTGGCCATTCTTCTCTACCCATTCCTTGTCGCGAAGCTTTTCGACAGGGGTCTGGCTGCTGGAACCCATGTTGTGGCGGAGTCCGAGAGTATGACCGACCTCATGAGAAGAGACGAAACGGATAAGGTCACCCATCAGCTCCTCGTCATATTTCATCTTCCTGGCTCTGGGATCGACAGCGCCGACCTGGACCTGATACCAGTCATGAACAAGGGTCATAACGTTGTGGTACCAACCGATGTGGCTCTCAATGATCTCACCGGACCTGGGGTCATGGACATTGGGGCCATAAGCGTTAGCGGTAGGGGAAGCGAGATAACGGATAACCGAGAAACGGGCATCCTCAAGGCTCATGTCGGGATTATCCTCCGGCCATTCCTCGCCCCTGATGGCGTTCTTCCAGCCAGCCTGCTCGAAAGCTTTCTGCCAGTCATTCACACCGGCGATAAGGTACTTGCGCCACTGCTTGGGAGTAGCGGGATCGATGTAGTAGATGATAGGTTTGACAGGCTCAACGAGTTCACCCCTCCTTTGCTTCTCAACATCCTCAGGACGAGCCTCAAGACGCCAGCGGGTGATGAAACGGACGTTCTCGACTCCCTGCTGGTCATCTGTGAACTTGCTGTATCCATCAGCGAAATAACCCACGCGGGCATCGAAAAGCCTCGGCTGCATCGGAGTCTCGGGGAGGAGCACCATGGAGGTGTTAAGCACCATAGTAACGGCTCCAGCCTCGGTTCCCGCGGGCAGGTACTGGGCACGTGCGGGACTCTGGCCGCCACCGCCACCACCGAAGTTAGGGGTCGGAGCGTTATATGTGAAAGTCTTGGTGACAGTCACTTCCGTATTGATAGGATATGTGCGCACGCTCTCGATGAAGCTGGCGTCACCCTTGACACCACCAAGATTCATCTGCCTCTTGGTCATTGAATTCAAGGAGAAAGCCTGGACATCACCCTCAAAAAGATTGGTGACCTTAACCCTGGTGGTTCCAGGAGTCGAGGACTTCTCAGGCTTGATCGAGGCGATGATCGGATTCTCTGAGCTGACCTTCACAGCCTTCTCAATATCCTGACCCTCATCAGCCTGGATCGTAAGGGCGTCAACACGGAGCAAGAGGTTGCCGTTAGAGGCCTTCTCCCAATAAATCATGCTCTCAGTGACCTCCTCGCCGCCATACTTGGAAGCGCCAGGAGTGTTGCTGACATAGCGGGTCACAGCGAGTATCCTGCGTCCAAGGAGGTTGTCAGGAATCTCGAAATACCAGTCTTTCTCTTGGTGAGCCACTCCAAACATGCCAGAGGTGAATTTAAGCTCTGGAGCCGGTTTCTCGGGTTCATCTTTTTTTTCAGTGTCTGGTTTCCCAGGCATGGGACGTCCGCCTCTGGGCTGCGCCAGGGCTAACGGAGCAGCCGCCATCATGATGGCGACTACAGTGATAAGGATTCTTTTCATACCTGTCTTTTGTCAAGTTTTGCGTCAATATAGGAATATTTTCGCAAACTATCTACAAAAGACCTCGGCAAAATCTTTAACAGCCACGTTTTTCCTCGGGAGACGTGAATTCGAGACAGCCTCAGAGAAGGTTTTAAGACAGAGCGGGCAAGCTGTCACAATGGTCTCCGGATCTTCCGCGAGGAGAATCTCGAGAGAAGACTCGGATATCCTCGCCCGGTCTCTCGTGTCTAATGTAAGACTGCCCAGGCTGCCTCCGCAACAGACACTTTCATCATACTCCTTGGAAGCCTTCACAAGAGTCCCGGCCTGCCCTAAAGCGGCGCGTGGCTCATAATAGACTCCGCAACCTCTTCCAAGCTCGCAAGGATCATGGTAGACGATCTTCTCGTCAATCTTCTCGACCTTAAGCTTCCCGGAAGCGATCAAGTCGTTGATGAACTGGGTGTAATGCACAACCTTTATTCCCTCAAGGTGATACTCATCCTTGAATATCTTGTAGCAGATCGGGCAAGAGAGCACAAGCGTGTCACAACCAGACTCTACAATCAGTTTCTTGTTGGCTTCGATGACCTTGGAGGCGGCTTCTGTCTTCCCGGCAAGCATCAAGGGCCTTCCGCAGCATATTCCCCCGTCACGATCCGCGAAAGCATATTCCACCCCCGCCGCCTTGAACACCCGGTCCACCGCCTTGATAATCCTCGGCGTCAGATGTGTCATACAACCCGCGAAGTACAGAACCTTCTGCTCGGACAGCTGGCCGGCGCATGCTGACGGCAAATAAGAGTAGTCATACGGCAGGGAGTTGTTGACAGTGGCCCTTTGGGCACGACGAAGGGCCGGGGCGTCAACCCCGACAGGACAAAGCGCATGGCACTTGTCGCACATCAGGCACTTATCCGCTATGGCGTTGATTTTCTTCTCATTATGCCTTCTCAAGAAACGGATGAAATACACAGAGGAATACTTCAGATTCTTCTTCTGGACATTCATTGGACATGCGTCCAGGCAAAGTCCGCAGCTCGAGCAAGCGTAGATTTCCGCCTCGGCGACACCCTTCCGGGGATGATGAGGCTGGATGCCAGCGTTGCGGAGCAATATCCACAGCACCTCGGTCAGGATGTGCATATAGCGGCTGAAAGGCATCGCGGCGAAGAACAGCCCAAGACAGATTGAATATGCCCACCAGCAAGGCGTGAACCAGAGTTTATCTCCGAACAGGAGATGCCAGAAATGATTGACACCCACAGTGAGGAAACTACCGCCGCTGAGGTCAGCGGTGAAACTCTCCGCCAAAAGCCTTAAAGGGAATATCATCCAAAGGCTGTACAAGGCCACACGATCAGCCAGGGATGGCTTTGTCGTGTGCCTCATACCAAGGACGATAGACCTGAATCTCTTGAACATGGCCAGCGCTATTCCTGACAGGACATACAGAAGGAAGAAGTCCATCAGGAAGAAGAAGAATGAGCCCCGCAACGTGGTGTGGCCAGGATTCATCCACACGAAATACCTGTAGAAAATCGGATAGAAGAGACCTCCGCGGGTGACATTGAGACGGGCAGGCACGAATAAGGCGACCTCGATGTGGCCCAAAACTATCAGCATGAACCATCCGAAGGCGATCGCCGAGTGCATATAGCCAAGCAAAGGCTTCCTTTGCCATATCTTGACGTGAAGAAGACAGTCTCCGAAAAGGTCTTTCAGATTCTTTATTATCGTCTTGGGAAGGAACAGCGATTTCCAGAACTTTAATCTGTCAGATTGAGGAATAGCCGCTAGTAATCTGATACATCCCACCCCGATCCAACACAACATGAAAGTGATGCCGATAGTGAAAGGGATGACAAAATGGCTGTAGCCGGAAGGTATCCTGTCGATCACCTCCGGATCCGCGGCCTGGACGGCGAGCAAATGGAACAGAGGTGTCATTTCGTTGAATATGTTTTAGTTATCGAAAGGATAAGATGCCTTGTGTTGATTCCACGTGGGCAGACCATCGAGCATTTGCCGCAGAGTTGACAAGCCTGGAGCATCTCCACGGCCTTCGCCGGCTGGGCGTTCTTGATGTCCTCTATCGCTTCTCTCAAACTGGTCGTGGAAAACTTTCCCGCGGTGCAGACCGCCGTGCAGCTGCCGCAGGCCATGCAAATACGCACATCTGGTTCCACGGCAGCCAGTTCCTCATACTTGTCCTTGTCGAACAAGTCGAGGTTAATCCTTGAGCTGGGCACAAGCCCGAAACCGAAATCTACCATCTCTCCCTGACCAATTGTTTGTAATTCTTGGCATCCGGGAATATCTCCGTCAGGTACCTGTCAATCTCCATAGCCGCAGCCCTGGCGTCGGCCAAAGTCTCAGGAAGGGTCTTGGGGCCTGTGGCCGCTCCGGCAAGGAATATTCCTGGAATAGGACTCCGCTGACCGGCCGCTATGCCGCTCCTGACAGCGAAATACCCATCCTCCTCGACAGTCATCTCAAGCAGGTCACCGATGGCTTTGCCGGAGGCCGACGGTCTCATTCCGGACATCAGGACGAGGAGGTCGAGCGTGACCTTCAAAGGCTTGCCGGCGACAGTGTCCTCAGCTTTAACTTGAAGTGTACCGTCATAATTCTCAGATACTTCCGCCAGTCTGCCACGGATAAATCTCACCCCATATTCCTTTTGAGCCTTCAAGTAAATGTCCTCATAATGGCGTCCGAACAGACGAAGGTCCATATAGAAACAATACACTTCAGCTTTAGGGAAAGCCTGCTTGATCTCGATAGCCTGCTTGACAGCGGTCGCGCAACAGACTTTAGAACATGATCTGCAGCCTGACTTCTCATCCCTGGATCCGACGCAATGGGCGAACCCGATTCTGCCAGGATTCTCGATACGCTTGTCTGAACCTGTCTTGAAATACGCCTCGAGATCGGCGTTGGTCATGACCTGGTCATATATCCCATATCCATATTCCTCCTTCTTCACAGCGTCGAAAAGATCGAAGCCGGAAGCGACCAGAACAGCATCAGAAAGGACCGTTATGCCATTTGTGAGCCTGACATTGTACGATTTGTCAAGACGGTTGATAGCCCGTACATCTGTGTCTGTGAAGCATTTGACACCCTCAGCACTACGCAACAGCCCACCCAGGACCTCGTCCGCGGGCACACTGTCCGGGAAAAGCCTGTCCCACTTGGCCAGATGGCCACCCAGTTTGGGGGCCTTTTCTATCAAAATGACATTATAGCCCATCCTCTGAAGCTGGGCTGAAGCTTCCAAACCGGCAGGGCCTCCGCCAATTATCAGTATGTTGTTCTTCATGATCTTTTATCCTTTCAAACAAGTGCAGGGAAGCGGCTCCCCGATATTCTTTCCGTTCTTTCCAAGATACTTCTTGGCAGGGTCATATTCGACTCCCATCTTATCCAGAAGTGGCTCAGGACCAATCTGATGCGTCTGAAGTCCCAGATCCCAAGGGTCGTAGCCCATCACCAGCCCGGCCACCTCCTCATAGGTAAGGGCCGGGATACCATGGCCGTCGGGGCCATAGGTCTTGCCTGTCGACTCGGCTATCACATATTGCCACCTGTCCAGGAAATATGGACAACCAGGGCAGTTGGTAATGATCAGGTCGGGCTTAAAAGGCTCCATACTCTCAAATTTCTTATGGGTATTGGATAGAGAGTAGCCTCTGTTGCCTTTGATGAAATACTGCCGGAAACCGAATCCGCAGCAATGACGGCGCTCCGGATAGTCCACAATCTCGCCTCCCCAAGCCTCGATCATTCCTGTAAGGACATAGGGATATTCAGCGCCACCAACCCCCTTGGACGGGAACATCTTTGAATAGTGGCAACCAATATGCTCCACCACCTTCAGAGGCTCTCCGGTGTGGACATTCACGAGCTTCCGAACCGCCTGGGCAGCGATGAGGTTGCGATATTTGTAGATAAGGTCGCTGGCATGGATGAGGAACTTCGGCTTCGCGAATTCAAGTTTGCAGGTCTTCCACAGGTTCTCCCGTATCTTGGCCTCAAGCTCCGGAAACTCCCTCCAGGTCTCCATTGTCTCACAGTAGAGGCCGAAGGAGGTGATGCAGGAACAGACATAGTTCTCATAACCATTCTTGGCCATCAGAGCGAATTGGCGGGCTATGATGGTCATAACCGTCTCCTGAGGGATGGTGTCACTGTGGTAGGCTATTCCTCCACAGGTCGTATGGTGCTCTGTCTCGAATATGTCTTTCCCAAGCCTATTCCTGGTGATATCCAGAAAAGTCGCCTCCGAAGCGGGGAAGAAACTCTGTCTGATGCAACTGCGGACATAAAAATAATGGTCGTCCGGTATCTCTTTCTGGTACTCCGACCAGATCTTCTGCTTTCCTTCGTAAATCATGTTCCTAATGATTCAAATGTTTGGGATCACTCTGGGAATACACCATTTTCGAGAACTCCTCCACACTCATTCCCAGTTCCGCGGCCTTCCTCTCCCCCGCTTTCCGGACAGTCTCCATCCTGGCGGTGGCCCCAGTCTCATCAAAGATGGCCTTCAGTTGGTCAAGATCTTCCTGCGGGATGCGCCTCATAGCTCCCGGTCCCTTTCCATCAAGGTTCCCACCGAGGCGTTCGAAAACATCATCCAAATGCTTCTCCTCCCATTCCCAGACCTTTCCAGCTTCCGGATGACCCTCATAGTCAAATCTGCGGGGATAGACACAGTAACCATAGTCAAGAACATTCGAACAAAGGTCCTTGGTAAGGAGGTACATCTGCCGTCCCTTCTCCGATTCAATGAAATAGCCCAGTTCGATGGATAGGTTGCGTAATGCCATGATTATCAGTCCCGGAGCGTTCTTCCTGGGGCATCTTGTCACACAACTCATACACTCTCCACAATACCAGATCACATCGCTCTTGAGGAGCTTCTCTATTTCATCGTCATCTTTGCTCTGGACAATGTCCACGATTCTACGGGGGTCGTAACGGTAGAACTCCGCCGCCGGGCAGATCGCCGTGCAGGTCCCGCAGTTGATGCATGCGTTAAGGCCCTCCTTCAGACGGTAATCCTTCATCAGAAGGTCATATAGTTTACCCATTACTTTCTTGTTTTGTAGGATATTTCTCTGCCAGGGACTCAAGGTCCGACGCGGGATCCATATTGCTTTCCATTCTGGCCAACACCTTCACAAATGTCTCCAGGGCCTTCTTTGTGATGTCCCCGAGGATCCCGTGCACGGATTCGTAAGCCAGGGCATCAATCTTCTCACGCACACTCAAGGAATATGGAGTGACTTCTATAAGGTTCTGGCGCCTGTCATCCGGGTTGGAGGAGCGGCGGACCAATTCCCTACTCTCAAGGCCATCAATCAATTTGACAATCGAATTCTTATCTCTCATCGTGATGTCAGCGATCTGCTGCTGGGTCAATACCCCCTCATCCCAGAGGGTGTCCATCACCAGGAACTGCTCCGGAGAGAGGCTGAAACCTCCTCCCTTGAAGGTCTCCGCCAGCTTTTGCTTCATGCTGTTATGCACGATGTTAAGAAACAGAAATACCTGTTTTTCTAGTACCATGTTTTATTGTAAACCCTTTTACTATTTGCAAAGATAACTGAATATCCCTTCTTATGCAAGTCAAACGCGGAATTTCTTGTCCTCCTCGAGCATTCCGAGATAGGAATTGTAGCGTTCCGGGGAGATTCTTCCCTCTTCAACCGCCTGTTTTACGGCGCAATCGGGCTCGTGGGTATGGGTGCAAGGTGTGAAGCGGCAACCCTTCATTTCGCGAAGCATCTCAGGGAAATAAAGGCCGATCTCATCCTTTTTGAGATCGACAAGACCAAAGCCTCGAAGACCGGGAGAGTCTATAATGAAGCCGCCCGTGGAGAGAGGGTACATCTCATAGAGGGATGTTGTGTGTTTGCCTTGAAGATGGGCAATGGATATATCCCCTATCTTCGGATCCAAATTCGGATCTAACGCTTTGATAATGGACGACTTCCCTACTCCGGATTCTCCAGTGAAAAGGCATATTCCACCATTGTCTCCAGTCCCGATCGCTTCTCTCAGCGACTCGATTCCCTCCCCTGTCAAGGCAGAAGTCTCGACAATGGGATAACCAGCGCTCTCGTAGATCCTGTGGAAGTCAGCCAGTTCCTCAGGAAATTCCTTCCTGAATATGTCAACTTTATTAAGGACAATTGTGGCGGAGATGCCGTAAACCTCGCAGGTGAGCAGTATCCTGTCCAGGAACTGGAGCTTGATCTCCGGGAAATATAAGGTCACTACGATGAAGGCCCTGTCCAGATTGGCGGCGATGACATGGGACTGCCTGGAAAGGTTAGTGGATTTCCTGATCACATAGTTCTTTCTTTCAGCCACTTCCACTATGCTGGCAGGATGGGTCAAGGACGGTTCTTCTGGATATTCATATGTGACGACATCTCCTACCGCGACCGGATTGGTAGCCTCGCTGCCGGAGAGACGGATCTTACCTTTGAGTACAGCGGGGAACGGGGCCCATTCCGGGAGCCTCGACAGCAGGAAATGACTTCCCGCGTTCTTCACAACTGTAGCCTGTCCAATCATACCGCCGCGAATTTACTAAAAAACGCTCAAAACTAGTCACAAATGAAGAAGTCCCCCGTATAACAGAAGAAGTCCCTGGCAGACTCGTGTCTGTCAGGGACTTCCGAAGAACGGCGGCGACCTACTCTCCCAGCTGGTGGGCCAGTACCATCGGCGCGGATGAGCTTAACGGCTCTGTTCGGGATGGGAAGAGGTGGA
>JAFYYW010000039.1 GCA_017548985.1 Bacteroidales bacterium | reverse complement strand
TCCTGTCCGCTGGGATTCCGACCACGTGACCATTATGAACGATATGACCCTTGAGTTCTTCAAGGAGCTCGTGCGTTCTGACGGTCTCCACAGGGCCCACGTCGGCCTTGACTACTTCGACGGTGCTATGAACCGCATCGGAGCTTATGTCATCGGATCACGCGCCACGCAGAAGTGCATCCTGAGCGCCCTTCTTGAGCCGCTCGCCAAACTGCGCGAGTACGAGGCCGAGGGCAAGAGCTTCCAGAAGCTCGCCCTTCTCGAGGAGGCCAAGACCCTCCCGTTCGGAGCCGTGTTCGATTACTTCAACTACAAGAACAACGTCCCTGTCGGCGAGGAATTCATCGCCTGCATCGAGAAGTACGAGGAGGAAGTCACTTCTAAGAGGTGAGAATCGATTCTATGGATTGGATGAGGATATGGATCACCTTGATGTGGATCTCCTGAATCCTGTCCGAGTGAGGCGCGTCAGGCGCCGCGATCACGACATCGGCAAGTTCCGTCAGGGACTTGCCTTTTTTTGATGTCAAAGCGACCACCTTCATCCCAAGCCTCCGGGCTGCCGAGACGGCATTTAGGATATTTTTTGATGATCCGCTTGTGCTTATCGCGAGAAGGACATCGCCTGGCTTGCCGAAGGCTTCAACCCATCTGGAAAACACATCCTCGAACGAATAGTCGTTTCCCACGCATGTTATGTATGCGGGGTCGTTTATGGCCATGGCCGGGAATGGTCTCCGGTCATTCCTGAAGCGGCCGGTAAGCTCCTCCGCGAAATGGGTGGCATCGCAAAGGGAGCCACCGTTGCCACAACTGATTATCTTCCCTCCTGAAGCAAGGCAGGAGGCCATGAGCCCGGCGGCATCAGCAATGGAAGGAACGGTCTCCTGATCCTTCAGGAAAGCTTCCAGTTCACACCTCGCCTCGTCCAGGCTATGTGCTATCAAAGATTCGCGGTCATCCATATTCATTTTCATATATTCGCCGAGATCGAGAGGGCGGCATAGTCGCCGATTGATTCTCCGAGGGCGGCGGGAACGACACGACATACCTTGGAGGCCAGAGGAAGGGCCTCTTTTTCAATAACTTCCCACATCAGTGACTTGAACATTCCCTCATTCCTGGCATAGATACTACCTATGACTATCAGTTCAGGGTTGAGGATATCGATAACTATCGACAGTCCCTTCCCGAGATGCCGCGCGGAAATGGCGTATACCTCCTTCGCGAGAGGATCGCCTTCCAACGCTGCCGCGGCTACAGATTTCGCCGTGATACTTTCCAGGTCACCGTCCGGGCACCAGGGAACATGGCAGCCCATCTGAAGACGTTCCTTGACCATTGACTTTGCAAGCTGCTCTATTCCGCTGCCACTGCAGAAACCCTCGAAAGAACCGCCCTTGCCGTAACCGACGGGACCGTAGTCCTCGAGCCGGATATGGCCAAGTTCACCGGCATTGTCGTTGGTCCCTGTGTAAAGCTTGCCATCGATGATGAGACCGGCTCCTAGTCCTGTCCCGAAGGTCATGAATACCATGTTCCTTGTGCCTTTCCCGGCTCCGAACTTCCATTCGGCCAGGGCGCAGGCGTTGGCGTCGTTGTGGACCGCGGCGGGAACCCCGAATTCCTCGGAGAGGATCTTCACGATAGGGATATTGTCCCATCCGGGCAGATTGGGAGGAGACATTATCACTCCTGTCCTGCTGTCCAAAGGACCGCCACAGCTTATGCCTATCGCATGTATGTCGCTCGTGGACAACTGGTTCCTTTCAAGGACAAACCGTATGGTATCCTTGATTTCCCGAATGGTCCCATCGACATCAGTCGTTGGGAAAGAGACCTTGTCCCTTATCTCGATATCCTCGCCGACAGGCTTGCCTATGGTCACGGCGCACTTGGTTCCGCCAATGTCCACTCCGACCAGAGTGGATTCTATGATGGATTCTGACATGGTCTTGTGTGGTTTTGATGGATAAACTTACGCATTTTTTTCAAATATTCTTATATTGCGGTATCAAAACCACATTACCCATGTCAATTTCAAGGAGAGACTTCTTCAAGAAGAGTCTGGCCGCGGGCGCCGGAGTCGCCGCAGCCAGCATGATAGGCCCTCTCGTTCCCGAGATAGAGGCAAAAAAGGCCGGAAAGATGTTTGGCAAGGCCAAACGTGTGATAATCATGACCTTTGATGGAATAAGGGTAGATGGCCTTCTACAGGCTCACACCCCGAATATCGATTCGCTGATGGATAACGGCTCGGTATCTTTTACGACACGTGATGTCATGCCTTCCGTGACTCTTCCGAACTACACCAGCCATCTCTTAGGCGCGGGACCTGAGGTCCATGGTGTGGCGGACAATGGCTGGAAGGTCGACAAATACAAGCTCCAGGCTGTAGAGACAGATGCCGACGGTTATTTCCCATCTGTCTTTAAAGTTTTGAAGGACAACGTTCCCGGTATCAAGACAGCGTACTACTGGAACTGGTTGCCTTTGATCAATTCTCTTAACCCGAAATACATGGATGACAAACTCTCCGCCTCGGATGAAGGGTATCCGGAACTGTATGACCGGGCAATGGAGTACATCAGGGATCACAAGAAGAACAAACTGTTCATGTTCCTCTATAACGTACACACGGACCATATAGGCCACACCTGTGAGTGGATGTCCCCTGAATATATCAAGTCAATAGAGGAGGGGGATGCCCAAGTTGGTCGCATGATAGAATTCCTGAAGAAAGAGGGGCTTTTCGAGGAGACCCATCTGATGTTCATCACCGACCACGGCGGGATCGGGAAGGGACATGGCGGTGTCAGCCCTGAGGAAATGATCGTGCCATGGGTAATAAAAGGCCCCGGCATCAAGAAAGGTTTCACAATCACCGAGGCTAATAATACAGTTAACACCGCCTCCACCGTTCTCCACCTGTTTGGTGTGGAGCAACCTTTATGCTGGACCGGGGAGGTCCCGATGTCAATATTCGGATAGTGTATTTGAAGTACTTGTCTTAGCTCTTCAGGGTGTTTTAGAGAGATTCCTTGTATTTCTCAAGACCTGATTCGAGGAAGTCAATGAAGCCTTCGACGCTGAGGTTGTATCCTCTCACCGGGACGAGCAGATTCCCGTCTGATCCCAGCAAGGCATAGTTCGGCTGGGCATTGACGTCGAATCTCTCGCGGACGATATATGAATTGACCCTGCCAATATCTTTTAGGGTTTTGCCATCGTTTGTCATGACCCAGTCTTCCTTCTCCAGCTTCGTCTTGTCGTCGTTATAAAGGAATACCATGATGTAGTCATTCTTCATGATGTCCTGTACTTTAGGATCTGACCACACTCTCTGCTCCATCTCCCGGCAATTGACGCAACCGTGGCCGGTGATATCCACGAATACAGGCTTCCCGGTGGCTTTTGACGCTGCCAGACCGTCCTCTATGGTGAAGTATCCGTTATAGCCCATAGGCATCTTGAGGTTGTATTTCTGGGCGAAATCACCCCCGTCGGAAGACACCTCAACTCCTCTGGCATTAGTGCTCAAGGTGCCGACAGGACTCTCAGCGTAGTTCCAGACGATAAAGTCCTGGGTCTCAATTGGTGGCAGATATCCTGAAAGGGCTTTGAGAGGCGCTCCCCACATCCCTGGAATCATGTATACCACGAATGAGAACACGGTTATAGCGAGCGCGAGCCTTGTCACGGAGATGTGCTCCAGAGGGGAGTCGTTCTTGAACCTCAGCTTGCCGAGCAAGTAAAGACCCAACAGAGAGAACACGACGATCCAAATCGCGAGATACACCTCCCTGTCGAGAAGTCCCCAGTGGTAGGTCTGGTCGGCCACGCTAAGGAACTTGAACCCGAGGGCAACCTCTATGAATCCCAAAACAACCTTCACGCTGTTAAGCCACGATCCGCTCTTCATCTTCTTGAGAAGCGAGGGGAACATGGCCAGGATTGTGAAGGGGAGGGCGAAGGCCACGCTGAACGCGAGCATCGTGACCATCGGAGTCCAGAACTCGCCGGCGGTAGATTTGATCAACACTGTCCCGACAATAGGCCCGGTACAGGAGAACGAGACCAGGACAAGTGTGAGAGCCATGAAGAATATTCCCCCGAGGCCTCCTTTGCCAGCCTTGGCGTCGCTCTTGTTGGCGAGACTTGAAGGCAGCTCGATCTCGAAGGCTCCGAAGAATGAGGCGGCGAACACCATGAACACGATGAAGAATATGATGTTCGGCAACCAGTGCGTGGCGAGCCAGTTGAATATGTCAGCGGTCACGGCGTTGCCTCCTATCAGCCATGTCAGGCCGATGATAATCGAGATAGGCACCGTGTACAGCAACACTATGAAAAGCCCGTATAGGAAAGCCTTGACTCGACCTTCAGCGGGGCTCTGTGACTGCTTCATGAAGAAGGAGATGGTCATGGGGACCATGGGGAACACGCAGGGGGTCAAAAGCATCGCGAATCCCCAGAGGATAGCCTCTATGATCAGCGCCCACAAACTATTGCTCCCATCGCTTTCAGTGCCGTCAGAAGCGGAGGAGAGGTTGTCTCCAGTTGGGTCCGGCGCTGCCTGCGGGCTTCCGCTTCCTAAGGGCACGGAGAACTCGAAGTGCTCTGGGGCGGCGCAGAATTGCTCATTGCACCCGCTCCAGGTCAGTTCTCCCTTCACTGTGGCGTTATCGCCCTCAAGCTGGATCTTCTGAGAGAATACAGCTTTGTCGAAGAACACCTTGTCACCTTGGAAGGTCGTAGGCTCAGTGACTTGAGTCAGGACACCGACAAGAGAGAATCCGACAGGGGAGTCCAGCTCCAACTCGGTCGGATTGTACTCGTTGTCTGTAGTGTAAATATGCCATCCCGACTCGATAGAGGCGGTGAAAGTGAGCTCGTATAAGCCTGATCCAAGATCGGATGAGGTCACCTTCCATGAGGCGGTAGCGTCAGGCGCTTGCGAGAAAGCGGCGACGCTCCAAAGGAGCGCTGCCGCCAGTATCGCCGATATTCTTTTAAAAAGAGTCAACATGTCTCGAAGACGTGATCAGGTTATTTGGCGTAAGACACAGACCTTGTTTCCCGAATAACCGTGATCTTTACCTGTCCGGGATAGGTCATCTCCTCCTGGATCTTCTGGGCTATGTCAGCGGAAAGCCTCGCGGCCTGGTCGTCACTTACCTCATCGGCTCCGACAATCACACGAAGCTCACGGCCGGCCTGGATGGCGTAGCTCTTGGTAACTCCCGGATAGGACGCCGCCAGATCTTCCATTCCCTTGAGTCTCTTGATGTAAGATTCGATGACCTCTCGGCGGGCGCCTGGACGGGCGCCGGAGATGGCGTCACCGATCATCACGATAGGGGAAATAATCGAGGTCATCTCGATCTCCTCATGGTGGGCTCCGATCGCGTTGCAGACATCAGGCTTCTCCTTGTACTGCTCAGCGAGTTTCATACCCAGGAGGGCGTGAGGCAGCTCAGGCTCCTCCTCGGAGACTTTACCGATATCATGGAGCAGTCCCGCCCTCTTTGCTGTCTTGGGATTGAGACCAAGCTCTGAGGCCATGATGGCGCAGATATTGGCGACCTCACGGGAGTGCTGGAGAAGGTTCTGTCCGTATGATGAACGGTATTTCATGCGGCCTATCATCCTGACCAGCTCAATGTTGAGCCCATGGATCCCAAGGTCTATACAAGTCCTCTTTCCGGTCTCAAGTATCTCATCGTCAAGTTGTTTCTGGACCTTGGCCACAACTTCCTCAATCCTGGCGGGATGGATCCTGCCGTCGACAACCAGCTGATGGAGAGCAAGCCTGGCAACTTCCCTGCGGACGGGGTCAAAGGCGGAGAGAAGAATGGCGTCCGGGGTGTCGTCCACAACGATCTCAACCCCTGTCGCGGCCTCCAGAGCCCTGATGTTTCGTCCCTCACGGCCTATGATGCGTCCTTTTATCTCATCGTTCTCTATAGGGAAGGTGGTGACCGCGTTCTCTATGGCGGTCTCCGTGGCGGTGCGCTGGATGGTGTTGATGACTATCCTCTTGGCTTCCTTGGAAGCGTTGAGGCGCGCCTCGTCCATCGTGTCGTTGATGTAAGCCTGGGCCTCAGTCCTGGCCTCAGCCTTCATGTTCTCCATAAGGATGTTCTTCGCCTCTTGGGCGCTCATCCCGGCTATTGTCTCAAGCTGCTTGTTGGCCAGCGCGCTGAGACGGTCATATTCCTCAGCCTTTTTCGCGAGTTTCTCCTGCTGCGCCTGGAGACTGTTCCGGGCATTGTCCGCGTCGCGCAGTTTCTTCTGCAATTCGCCGTTCTGCTGGTTCAGGGTGTTCTCCTTCTGTTTGATCCGGCTCTCGGCCTCACGCAACTGGTTATTCTTCTCATTGATGTACTGCTCGTGCTCGCTCTTAAGTTGGAGGAACTTTTCCTTCGCTTGGTGGATCTTGTCGTTTTTGATCCCCTCGGCCTCGATCTCGGCCTTCGCGATTATCTCGTTCTTTCGTCCGTTAAGAACCATCTTCTGGACGATGATATAGACTCCGATCGCTATCGCTGCCCCTATAAGGGCTCCTATCAGATAAGCTAACATGGTAAATATATATTGTAATTAACGCCAGCCTGGGAAACCAGCCGGCGTCCGTGATATTGAAAAAAAGCCGTTAGTCACTTGTCTGAAATCTTAATGAATAAGATTTGAGATCCGGTCCGGTTCGAACGTCCACCGTCATACGACTGGCGTACAATCCCGTAAGGTAACCTTGGCCTGTCCTTGCCGTCCTGAGTGTTCTCGGTTCCTCGGAACTTGTTGATTAAAGCACGTGGGACTAACGGCCGTCTTTTTCAATATTCTTAAGGTATGACTCCACATCTTCCGCAAGCGCGTTCGCCTCTTCTCCCGCATCGGAGAGTCTCTTCTGGTAAGTCAGCCTGCTGACAGTCTCATTGAGCGCGACGAAGGAAAGCTTGTCAGAGAGGGATTTATTGGGGAACTTGGCGTCATAGGCGGTCAATTTCTGGTTGATCGCCTCCGCGGCAAGCCTCATGAGCCTCTCCATCTCAGGTGAGGAAGCCACGAGGGGATATTCATTGCCCGCTATCTTTATCTTTATGCTCTGTCCCATTATCAATTCTCAAGCAAAGAGATGCACTTGTCAATCTCCTTGATCAGCCTCTCGATCTTTTCCTTGGCCGCGCCAGGATCACCAGCCGCTCCGAAAGCTTGCGAAAGCTGCAAGTTATTAACCTGTTGCTCCAGATCGCCGATCTGTTTCCTGCAGGTTTCATTCTCGGCCCGGCTCTCGGCAAGGAGGGACTGGAGCCTCACGCGCTCCGCCTTTTCCGCCTCGTAGAGAGAGATCAGCTTTTCTATATCTTTTCTTAAGTTTTCAAGCATATCAAATGGGGCCGGTTTTCCCTGCCGAATGCAAATGTAGCAATTATTCTTTATTCTCGCAAAAGTGATAAAATAAGTGTTAAATTCGCGTATTATGACTATAACGATTGAGAATAGGGAGATACCGGTGCTCCTTCTTACAGGATATCTGGGAAGCGGAAAGACCACCTTGGTCAACAGGATCCTTTCCAACCGGAAAGGAATCAAGTTCGCGGTGATAGTGAACGATATAGGTGAGGTCAACATAGACGCTGACCTTATCCAGAAAGGCGGGGTTGTCGGCCAGACAGACGACAGTCTGGTGCCTCTTCAGAATGGCTGTATATGCTGCACTCTGAAGATGGACCTTGTGAACCAGATTGACGACTTGTGCAAGATGAACAAGTTCGATTATATCGTTATCGAGGCCAGTGGGATTTGCGAGCCGGCTCCGATCGCGCAGACGATCTGCTCCATCCCAAGGCTCGTTCCTGATTATGCCAGGACGAACACTCCGAAACTGGACGCTATCGTCACGGTTGTCGACGCTTTGAGGATGAGGGACGAGTTCGCCTCGGGTGAGGCTCTCAAGAGGCCGGATATCGAGGAAGACGATTTGGAATCACTCGTCATCCAACAGATCGAGTTCTGCAATATCGTTCTGCTTAATAAGGCTTCCGAAGTCTCCAGAGATGAGCTCGGAGAGCTCCGGGGGATTGTGAAGGCCCTAAATCCGCAGGCTGTGATTTACGAGTGCGATTATGGTGAGGTGGACCTTGATTTGATTCTCGGCACCGGATTGTTCGACTTCGACAAGGTGGCGACCTCCGCGGCGTGGATAGCCGCCATCGAAGGGGATGATGATGAGGATCTCCATAATGAGGAATCCGGAGAAGCCTTGGAGTACAACATCAGCACATATGTCTATTATCGCAGGCCGGCCATGGACATCAATATGCTGGATTATGTGGTCACCAAGAAATGGCCATCCAACATTATCAGGGCGAAGGGCCTGTGCTATTTTGCCGATGAGCCCGACAAATGTTATCTGTTTGAGCAGTCCGGTTCCCAGAAATCCATCAAGGAGGCTGGCCTGTGGTTCGCGACGATGCCGGAGGAACAGCTCCAGGAGATGATGCGCAGGGACAAGAACCTGCGCCGTGACTGGGACCCCAGATATGGCGACCGTATGGAGAAGATCGTGTTTATCGGAAGGGATATTGACCCTCGTCAGATTGACGAATTGATGGACTCTTGCCTGACCGAATGACAAAAAAAAAGGTCGTCACCTCACGGCGATGACCTTTCCCACTTAATACAAACCTAATTTATGAATAAAACGTAAGATCTTCTATCCATGCGAATATATATCATTTTCCGGGCCGCGCAAAATGGCTACCGCATAGATTCGACCTTTAGACAATAAAACTCTACATCAGGATATTAAATTGTTAGTTATAACCTATTTAAAACCATGCGGACGACACGATTCATACTTTTTATTCTCCTTTTTGTGACTCTTTCATGTCCCGTCTCGGCTCGCAAGAAACCCATGATCGGGATCGCTCCCGGCTATAACGGAGCCATGACCTCGACATTGAGCCGGTCGTATACTGACGCCATCCTCCGTGCAGGTGGAATCCCGGTGATCCTGCCTCAGGTGGACAACTATGAGGCCGCGGCGGAGATGGTCAGCCAATTCGACGGGATCATGCTCACGGGAGGGGTTGACCTGGATCCCGCGTATTACGGTGAGTCTGTCCTGAACGAGACAGTTGAGATTGACGCCCACAGGGACACGATTGATATCCTTTATGCGACGGCCGCTTTGGAGGCCAAGGTCCCGATCCTGGCGATCTGCAGGGGAGAGCAGCTCCTCAATGTCGTGCTGGGCGGTTCCCTGTATCAGGACCTCCCCACACAGAAACCTGGTGATATCGCTCATAGGCAAAAGACCGATTCCAAGTATCCGACTCACAGCATAGATGTCGTCGAGGGATCGAAACTGGCTCAGATTATGGGGAGGAAATCGTTGGATGTCAACACTCTCCATCATCAGGCCGTAAAGGTTCCCTCAGACAGGGTCGCTGTAACCGCCTATTCTCCTGACGGGGTCGTTGAGGCTTATGAGGGTTTGGATAAAAACCAGTGGCTTGTCGCTGTCCAGTTCCATCCTGAGATGCTGGTAAGAGCTGATGACAGCTGGCTCGCCTTGTTCAAGGCTTTCGTCAAGGCTTGCCGGTAGATTCGATGGTGATGGTCTGGAGTTCCCGTTCGGGTTGCGGGGCATTCGCCCTCTCCTGACGTTTCTTCTTGCTTGTGAAGATACTGTTGGCCAGATCCCTGAGATCATAGAATTCCTTCTGGTAGGTTACACCCACGCCATTACGTTGGGTGTTGTCCAGATATGATGTGTAGTCGTCGGACGAGTGGGAGAAGAGCTTCAACCTGACTTGTCCGGGCTTGTCCAGTTTGATCTCGATATCCAGGTCACCGACCACTTCTCCTTCAGAGGTGTTGCCATATTCCCTGTTTCCGACATTTCCGTTGACTATGACCCTGTTGTTGAACAACTGGGTGGTCACAGCCACGTCGAATATGCTTGTCCCACTTTGGCTGGACTGGTAATTGAGACCCAAATCCAAAGGGATCTCCAGCTTCTGGAGGATATTGTTCAGCTGGCCGGCCATAATGTCAGCCAGGTTATTGTAAAGGGTTGATGTGTTGTTGACGATGCCGGACTGCTCCTCGGGCATGAATCCGCCTGAGATCAGCAGGGACAGGAACTGCCTCTGCACCTTGTCCTCTGTGTTGAGGGCGCTCTCGATCCTTGACTTGGTCATAGCGTCGACGTCGGGAACATCTATAGAGAACGACAGCTGGGGCTCACGGAGCTTCCCTGAGATTCCTATTCCGCAATTCACTACTTTCCTGGAGGATATCGATGTCGTGTCGGCGATCAAGGTAGCTATGGACGCCTTGGTCGAATAAACCCCATCTATGTCGAGATCACTGTCCATCACATCTCCATTGAACCTGATTGAACTGCCTTGTGACAGGGAGAAGTCCTTTTGGGCGATATCCATGGCGTTGAAATGGAAATTGCCTGAAGAGAGAGTGTACTCGCCGTTGATCGCGAACAAGCCTGATGAAGGGCGGATATCTATGTCTATGTTGCCTTGTCCCCGGCCGTTGAGCGCGTTGCCGGACGCGCGGTCTATCTCTACAAATGCCTCAGTTCTCTGGTTGGCGGCGATCTTCAGCCTTATCCCAAAGTCACTCTCCTGCTTGTTCACCGACTGCAACTTGTTCATCATCAGGTCATAAGGGTCGATGTAGACTGGCTTGTACGGTTCTTTGAAGGTCAGGAGATTCGTGTTGGCGTCACTCGATGAGTTGTCCATAGGGATGTGGATCGCCCCATCCTTGTCTGTCCTGGCATCGACATCAAGCTTGATGGCGTTGAACGGTCCTTTGATACTGACATTCCCGGATGCGAAAACATTTCCATAGACAGGTTGGCCGGAGCCGCTGTCGAGATTGAGGGCTTCCATCCTGGTCATGGAGATGCCGGTGGCCATCCGGATGTCTTTCAAATGATTGAAGAGAATTCCCCCCGACATCTTGCCCGTTCCGTCGAAACGGTCCCTGACCGCCACTCCATCGAGGTGCAGACCGTTGTTGTCCAGCGTGAAAGGCCCGTTGGCGAAGTAGGGGACATTCGTATACGCGACCCTAAGCATCACATTGTCGAAACTGGTGCCTTCTGAGGAGAATGAAAGATTATTGGTCGGACCGTTGATCCGGACCTTCCCGTTCAGATGCCCTCCCATCTCGCTGAAGACCGATTCGAGGAATGGGGATATATAACCCGCGTCCATGCCATCCAGATCAGCCAGGACATCCAGATTCTTGTCCTTAGTCGAGTAGCCTCCCGAGATATCGAGTGTCTTTTTCCCATCCAGCGAGTTACTGACAAGCATATTGAGCATGCCGCTATCGTCCATGTCGCAGCTCAGATCCAGGCTGCCCACCTCCCTGCCAGCCACCATGACGGAGTCGCAACCGATCGAAAGGGTCAGCCCCGCGTTATTGTTCCAAGGAGATGTCACCATGGCGTTGCCGGTAGCCAATCCTTTGATACCCAAATCCTTCCCTAGAACTTTATTGACCAGTCCCATGTCGAATCTGACCAGATCCACATTGAGGGTGTCGTTCTTGGAGGAAGAGAATCCTCCTCCAACTTTAATGGACTGTCCTCCGCTGGCCGCGGTCAGCTTGTCCACTGTGAAATCTTTTCCCAAAAGGCTGAAGCTGGCCGGTGTGATCTTCCATTGCTGGGCGTTGAACCAAATACTGGACGGGAGCGTTTTCCCATCGATGAGCAACCGCCCGTCAGATTCCCGGGAGAGCTCTCCGGAAAGGAATATGTCGCCCTTGTCAGCCAGTTCCGCGCGATTGTCATAGGAGCATCCCAATCCCACATGGTTGTCACTGGCGTATAGGGAGATCTGGTCATTATTGAGAACCAGTCCGCCTACGGCCAGTTCTGACCCGTTCAAAGCGACATTCAGACTGCCTCCACGGTTGTCGAAAGCCAGGTCAAGGTTGCGGAGGTAGTTCTTCTTTATCGCTATCCTGGAAGATTGGATAAAGGCTTTGATGTCTCCCTCTCCGGTTATCGTGAGCCTAGCCTTCGTGCTGTCAGCGACATATAGTCCGGGCATGGCGAACGAAAGGACATCGCGGATGTCGTGGACGTCGAGCCTCACGTCGTAACGGGCTCCGTCCCAGGTTTTGACCGTGTCTTTGCAAAGGGCTGGAAGCTCCTCAAGCAGAGTGAGTTCCTTCAAGTCTCCCACAATCCCAGTAAACGGTTTGGAACCAGAGTATGAGATGTCGGCGAAATCCGAGTTGAGGCGGATCCTGTGGAGACCGTCGCCTGTGTGTGACCTGATCCTGACATCTCCGACGTCATATTTCCCCAGAGAATTCTCCAGTTCTATGTCAAGGACATCCAGGTCTCCAATCACATCCTCTTTCCCGACGGTCATATAGTTGGCGTTGATCCTGCCGGCCACTTTTGAGACTCCCCGTTTGTCGAGGCCAAGGGCCTGGAGGTCGGCGTAACCGATATCGGCATAGAACTTATAAAGACCGTTGCTTGTATTGTCGGATAGTGTGAATATTCCTTGGAACAGAAGGTTGAGGTTGGGGTCGCTGCAAATGAGTCGCCCGTCGAAGGCTTCGTCGGAATAGGTTCCGGCGGCCATTATGTTGGAATATTCATAATCCAGAGCCTTGAACTTGTCTACCAGGAGAGAGTCTATCTTAAGGTCAATCCCACCTTTCTTCGCCAAGGTGGCGGTGACCGCCCCACGCATTGTGGCCTCTCCAAGCTGTTTTATCCCGGCGATGGACCCTATGTTCAAGGAGTTCGTGGCGAAAGATCCGCCAAACACCATACTTGCGGATTTCTTTATGATATCCTTCATCTTGAGGTCGGTCTTGATCGAGCCGGAGGCCTTGGTATCCACCTTCCCACTTACGGCGAGATCATTAAGGGTTCCTTTTACGCTGCCGTCGAAAGCTATCCTCTCACCAGGAGCGAACTTGCCTAAGGACAATCTCGCGGAAGGCGCGAAACCTCCCACGAATTTCCCAAGTCCCTCGGTCGTGAAATCCAGATCTTCCACGAAGAAGTCCAAAACCGTGGTGTTTATGTCCGGCAGTCCCGAGATGCGTCCCTCAGCTTTTCCGCTGACCCCGCTTCCGGTCTCCAAGAATTCTATCCTGTCAATACCAAGGTCGCTTACAGGGCCGTCGACAAAGGCTTTTGACACGTTCAGCCTGACGTTCATCGGTTTCAAAGCCGTGGCGAAGTAGCCGAGACTGTTGAAATCTATGACGCTGTTCCGTATCGTGCCTCCTAATCTGACCTCGTTCAGGAAATCGTTGAAAGACTCTATACTCTCATATCTCATGTGGTACTCATCCATCCGGATGTCAGACCAGTCGTCGGTCAACCTGAGGCCCTCGACAATCGCCGCGCCGCCTCCGACAGTCGTTTTCCCTGATAAAGAGTTGATATTGTAGCCGCTTTTCTCCGTGGCGGAAAGACGTTCCACCTCGCCCTTCATATATCCGTTGGAGAGATCGAGGTCCTTGGCCTCAAGGTCATGGACTGTTATGTCGAGATCTGTCCAGTTTATACCGCCCTTTTCGGAAGGTCTCGGATGCTTCAAATTCAATAACCGGAACCGGAAATCGCTTATCTGCACCTTGTCAGCGTCGAAAATGCGCCCCATCTCCTTCTTTTCCTTCTCTTTGTTTTTACCTGACGATCCGAAAAACCGGCTGATATTCGATCCCTGCTCTTCAGTCACAAGGGTGAAAGATGCTCCACCCACGTAGACCTTGCCAAGGTGCAACCCTTCTTTTTTGAACAGGCCCTTGATCGAGAATGTGGCTGTAATGGACTGCGCCTTGGCCAGGGTGTCCAGGACTTCACCCTCAGGAGTCACGGGAGGGTTGTCATCGATCAGCTTTACATCTTTCAGGACAAGGGCGTTGAAAGGCTTGAGATGGACGGAGGAGAATTCTATCTTGCCGCCGAATTTGTCCTCAAGAGACCGTGTGATCCTTTTGGCGATAAAAGTCTGGACCGGTGGCATCTGGATCAGAAGCCACGCGGCGAAAAGCAGGACCGCCATCGTCACGATAATAGACCAGAGTATCTTGAGTACCTTTCTCACAATCTACAAATATACCAAAAAAAGAGATAATTTTTTCGTATATTGCATACCGCTAAACTGAATAGACAAGAATGGAGCCAACAATCATAATCGTAGCTGTGGCGCTGGTGATTATAATCGCTATCGTCACGGCATGGATAATATCATCAAACAAAGCCAAGACCGCCTACTTGCTGGATCTCCAGTCCAAGGAAGACAGCATTTCCCGTATTTCAGACCTTTTGAGCCAACGAGAGGCAGATCTGTCAGGCAAAGGTGAGGAGATTGACCGCCTGACCCAATCCCTGGACTCTTTGAACGCCCAGGTCAACGCCTTCAATGTCGAGATTGTCCGTAAAGAGTCGGAAGTGGCTAAGGCTGAACAGCTTCTGAACTCTGAGAAAGAGCGTCATGAAAAGATGATGGCTGAGGTGAAAAGCGGTTTCGAGAAGTCTCTGACGGAATTGCGTGCGAGTCAGGAGCGGGCTCTTGAGTCAGCTAAAAACGAGTTGGCTCTGGAGAATGAGAAGATGCTTAAGGCCAGGGAGGAATCACTTAAGAAGGAGGCCGCCGAGACCATGCGTGTTATCACCGGAGACCTTAATAAGGACATCAGGGACATGAAAGACGCTTTCGACGCCCAGAAAAAGATCCATGCGGAGGAAAGCTCATCCATAAAGACCCAGTTCGCGGAGACTGTGAGGAATCTGAAGGAGCAGACGGAATCCATCGGATCCACCGCCGAGGATCTCGCAAAGGCTCTCAAGGGACAGAGCAAAGTCCAGGGTATATTCGGTGAGACTATCCTGGAGAATATCCTGAAGGCGGAAGGGCTGCGGGAAGGCCATGATTATGACGCTGAGTTCTGGCTTCGTGACCGCAAGGGGAACCGTATCGTCAATGAGGACACCGGGAAAAAGATGCGTCCTGATTTCGCTCTTCACTTTCCGGACAACACGGTGATCCTTATCGACTCGAAAGTGTCACTGACCGCTTTGGCGGACTATTTCGCCGCGGAGACTGACGAGGAACGGGCCGAAGCCTCGGCCCGCAACCTCGAGTCTGTCGAGAATCATATTAAGGAACTCACCAGCAAGGAGTACCAGAAATATGTGGTTGACCGCAAGACCCTGGAATATGTCATCATGTTTATTCCGAACTACGCGGCATACCAGTTGGCGAAAATGGAGGACAAAGACATATTCGCCAAGGCTTTCAGGCAGAATGTCCTCATAACCACCGAGGAGACATTGATACCTTTCCTTCGCCTGATCCGGTCGGCTTGGGTGCAGAAAGAGCAGATGGAGAATGTCTCAGAGATTGTGAAAGCCGCCCAGAACATGGTGGACAGGGTTGCGTTGTTCTGTGAGGAGAACTCGGCTTTGGAGGCCAGCCTTGACACCTTCGTCAAGAAATTCAAGAAAAACTCCGCGCGTCTTGTCGATAGCGACCAGAGTATCGTGAAGGCCGCGTGGAAAGCGGTCAATCATGGGATCAAGCAGCCTGAGGGGCATATTCTCCCTCCGGCAAGCCCTTCGTCTATTTCCGAATAGCTGGCTGGAGGATAGCGGAGCGCTATTTCAGGAAGGCGAAGAACACGGCGAGCACAAGGCAGCCGAAGGCAACCAGATGATTCCAATGGATGCTCTGGCCCTTGAATACGAATAACACTATCAATGTGAACACTGTCAGTGAGATGGCTTCCTGGATGACCTTCAGTTGAAGAAGGTTGAAGGGGCCGCCATTGCCTGAGAAGCCGATCCTGTTCGCCGGAACGGTCAGGCAATATTCAAAGAAGGCTATTCCCCAAGAGAACAGGATGACCAAAATGAGAGGCCAGCCAGTAGAGATTTTCATCTCGTTGAGTTTAAGATGACCGTACCAGGCGAATGTCATGAACACATTCGAGCAGATCAGCATCAGTATAGTCCAAATCCCACGCATTATCAGTCGCTTTCAGTTTTCGGGCCGCGAAGATAACGCTTTTCTGAAGAAAATGGTTAAAACCCGATTTTTTTCCTTGCCTGTCCACCGGAAGCCAAGGATGACTTGTTGGCTTTGATGGCATTGACAAGATGACTTTGGGATATGGGGACATCAGCCAAAGCCGCCATCATGGCAGCCTCGTTGACTATGAAAGCGATGTCTGAGGAGGCGTAATTATTTGTCAATTTGGCGAGCACGTCACAATCGATATCATTTGTGACAGGTCGGCCTTTAAGGTGCAAAGCGAATATACGCATCCTGGTGTCCTCATCCGGAGCGGGGATCTCATATTTAAGATCAATCCTGCCCCTTCTAAGGATGGCAGGGTCGATCAGATCCAGCCGGTTGGTTGTGCCTATTACGAAGATGCCCCTTTGCGCGCAGTTATTCAACTGCCCCAGGAACTCGTTTATTTCTTCCGGCCGGTGCTCCGCGGCCATTGAGCTGCGTGAAGGGACGAAGGAATCAAACTCGTCGAAGCATAATATGGTCGGAGCTTTTCTCTCCGCCTCCTTGAACAGATTGGCGATTTTCCCTTGCGTTCCGTGAATATACACACTGCCAAGGTCGGATCCGTTCACGAGGACGAAATTCAATTGCGACTCTTCAGCGAATTTTTCGGCGAAAAAGGTTTTCCCGCAGCCGGGAGGACCGTAAAGAATCATCCCATTAGGAGGGCTAAGCCGGTATTTCGCTGCTTTTTCCCGGTCTTGTAAGATCCAGATCACCCTGTTTGTCAGTTCCTCTTTCAGCTTATCCAATCCGGCTACATCGTCGAATCCACCGCCATTCTTTTTCTGGATCTTGACTTTTATAGCGGTGATTTTAGTGTGCTGGTCCTGCTCTTTTTCTCCCTCTATGCTATCAAGTGTCTCTTTATTCTCCTGTTCCGGCGAAGTGGTGACAGTATCGACCAGCAGGGCTTTGAAGAAACTCTCGAGATGGATTCTTCTGGCCGGATCAAGTTTGAGTGCCATCGAGATCAGTTCAACGATATTGTCGGGAACACCATTGTCAGAAAGGGCGGACAGATCGAGCGGCTCTTTCCTGGCGTTACGGACCTTCCGTCTTTTATTGGCATAGGAGTCATCCTTTGAGGCCTCGCACGGCCACGGCTCTTTACCTGTAAGCATACTGTAAAACACCGCGGCAGCGGAAAAAATGTCACCACCGTTTTCGAATATGCCGGTGAGGGATTCTGGTGAGCAATAAGAAGGATTCAGGTCCACGACCGGGAATGGCGGAGTCCCGCTGATGGCAGGATATAAGTGGCCTAGATCGATGATCTTGGGAATATACTGGTCGCGTCCGGCTTTTTCCAAAAGAATATTCCTTGGTGTGAGGTCATTATGGTTGAGATGAAGCGAGTGGAGATAACGCAGGCCATTAAGCACCCCGCACATTATTCCCCTGGCTTCCTGGTACGGGAACACTTTGCCCTCATTCAACAGTTCAGAAAGAAGGACCCCATGAAAGAACTCGGTGATCAGGTAATGATAATTCCCGCCATCAATCGAAATAGTCCCGTCGCTTATATATGAGATGACGTTCTCATGTCTAACGCGCCTACTAAGAGCTATTTCCAGGATTTCTCCCTGATGAATGAGCTTGTCAGGAACCCTGTCGTCCTCAAAAAACTTCATGAAAAATGACTTGCCGGAATCGTCAACCACCCTGTAGGTACTGTTGAACAGCCCTTCCTTTATGAAGTCGCTGACGCGGTAGTCTTTGATTCGGAACCCTTCTTCAAGAATCATTTTATACGAGTGTTTGCTTTATCGTTCTCCCAAATATACGTTTTTTTCCCTATTTTTGCCTATATGATGCGGAACAAACTGGACACTGAGGTGCAGTACTTGCCAGGAGTGGGACCGAAAAGGGCCTCGCTGCTCCGTACTGAGCTTGGGGTCACTACTGTGGGTGACCTCCTGCACACTTATCCTTTCCGCTATATCGACCGAAGTTCCATCCAGTTCATCGCCGATGTCCAATCCGGCAACGCTCTGGTCCAGATCCTGGCCCAGGTGGTTTCTGTCGAGCTTACCGGCAAAGGAGCCAAGCAGCGTCTGAGCGTCCTTGTTCGGGATGCCAGCGGGGAGATGGAACTCGTTTTCTTCAAGGGGATCAAGTATACTTATGATCGTTTGAAGCCTGGCTCGACATTCCTCTTTTTCGGCAAGCCGTCAGTATTCAACGGCAAGATGAATATGGTCCACCCGGAGATAGACAATCCTCCCTCCAACGGCTCGCAGAATTTCTCCGGGGTGCTGACCGGGGTATATAACTCCACGGATAAACTCCGGAACGGCGGCGTGACCGGCAAGGTGATGAACAAGCTGATGGCGGAGGCGATCGACCTCGCCATCGGGGATGTCCAGGAGACACTCCCGGACTATATTCTCAGGGAGAAAGGCCTTGTGCCGCTGAAATACGCTATACGGAATATTCATTTCCCGGCTGACCAGGCCGCTCTCTCCAAGGCCCAGTACAGGCTCAAATGGGAAGAGCTGTTCCTTCTCCAGTTGTCTCTCCTGAAGCAGAAATACATCCGCTCCCGGGCAGATAACGGTATTCCGATGCCCAAGGTCGGGAGAGCCTTCAACGCTTGCTATAACGCCCTGCCGTACGAGCTTACGGGGGCCCAGAAAAGGGTGATAAAGGAGATACGCGGAGATCTGATGAGCGGTCACCAGATGAATCGCCTGCTGCAGGGCGATGTCGGCTCCGGGAAAACCATGGTGGCTGTCTTATCAGCCCTTATAGCTATCGGAAACGGTTATCAAGCCTGCATCATGGCCCCTACTGAGGTCCTGGCGCAGCAGCACTATGCCAACATAAAGAAATACCTGGAGCCCACTGGTGTGCGCTGCGAGCTCTTGATAGGCTCCACCACCAAGGCGGAGCGACGCCCTATCCATGAAGGCCTCCGGGATGGTTCTGTCGGAATCATCATCGGCACCCACGCCCTTATCGAGGACGATGTTGTCTTCAAAAACCTCGGTCTGGCCATTATAGACGAGCAGCACCGGTTCGGTGTCGAGCAGCGCTCCAAGCTATGGTCAAAAGGAGCCACTGACGCCCCTCCGCATGTGCTGGTCATGACAGCCACGCCGATTCCGAGAACCCTGGCTATGACCTTCTACGGAGACTTGGACGTGTCCGTCATCGATGAGATGCCTCCCGGACGTAAGCCGATCCAGACTATGCTGATAGGGGAGGGGAAGCGTCCGCAGATGTATAATTTTATCCGTAAAGAGATCGCGTCCGGCCGGCAGGTCTTCATTGTCTACCCTCTCATATTCGAAAGCGAGAAGCTTGATTACCAAAACCTTGAGGCAGGTTACGAAGAGATTGTCCGGCGTTTCCCCATGCCTGATTATAAGGTCGCCATCGTCCACGGACAACAGACCAGTGAGGTTAAGAAGTTCAACATGGACGCCTTCGCCGCCGGGAGAGCCGACATCCTTGTCTCCACCACGGTCATCGAGGTCGGAGTCGATGTGCCAAACGCCTCGATTATGGTGATCGAGAACGCCGAAAGGTTCGGCTTGGCGCAGCTGCATCAGCTTCGCGGGCGTGTCGGAAGAGGGTCGGAAAAATCCTATTGCGTGCTGATGCACGGCAACAAGGTCAGCAAGGAATCCAGGAAGAGGCTGGAGCTGATGTGCGCCACTGAGAATGGCTTTGACCTTGCTGAGGAGGATATGAAGATGAGAGGCCCGGGTGATCTTGAGGGCACGCAGCAGAGTGGTCTTCCTATCTCTCTGAATATCGCTTCACTTGCCCATGACGGGCAGATTCTCTCAGATGCCAGGAGTTATGCCGAGCATGTCCTGGCCGGCGACCCGTCCCTGGCGGATCCCGTCAACGCCTCCCTGGCCGCCGAGCTCCGCAAGGACAAATATTCAATCAAGGATTACAGCAAGATATCCTGACCAGCCTCCGATAGCCTCGGATGATTGCTGTCTTTCTCGGAGAGAATCACATCATCGGCTGGCACCCTCCAGTCGATTCCCAAATCCGGATCATCCCAGGCTATGGCGCCCTCAGCTTCCTTGCAATAGAAGTTGTCGCATTTGTACTGGAAAACGGCTTCCTCGGAAAGCACGCTGAATCCATGGGCCATTCCACGGGGCAGGAACAGCTGCCTGTGGTTCTCCCCGGTCAGTTCTACCGCCACATGTTTCCCAAAGGTGGGGGAGCCGGGCCTTATATCGACCGCGACATCCAGTACCGAGCCTCTGACGACCCTCACGAGTTTCGCCTGGCAGTGCTCGCCTCTCTGGAAGTGGAGGCCGCGCACGACCCCGTAGCTCGACTTGCTCTCGTTGTCCTGCACAAAATCCACATGCCCGACATGAGCCTCGAAATCCCTGAGGTTGAACGACTCGAAAAAATATCCTCTCGGATCCTCAAAAACCCGAGGCTCGAGTATAAGGACCCCTTCTATATCTGTTTTTATGACATTCATGCTCCAGCGAGTCTCAAAAGGTATTGCCCATATTGGTTCTTTGCCATAGGAGCCGCTACCGAGGCCAACTTTTCGGCATCTATCCATCCGTTCCTGAACGCTATCTCCTCGAGGCAGGCGACCTTTAGCCCTTGTCTCTTCTCAATGACCTCGATGTAGTTGGAGGCCTCTGTAAGGGACTCGTGGGTGCCGGTATCCAGCCATGCGAAGCCCTGGCCGAGTTTCTGGACCTTCAGTATCCCCTTGGAAAGGAACACCTGGTTGACTGTGGTGATCTCCAGCTCGCCGCGGGCGGAGGGCTTGATCGTTTTCGCTATCCCAACGACGTCATTCGGATAGAAATACAAGCCTGTCACAGCGTAGTTGCTCTTCGGCATGGATGGTTTCTCCTCAATGCTGAGGCAGTTACCCTCAGCGTCGAATTCGGCTACGCCATACCTTTGGGGATCGCTCACCCAGTAACCGAAGACAGTGGCCTTGCCTTCTTCCTCGGCCGTCTTCACGGCGGCCTTCAATTGCTCCTCGAAGCCTGCGCCGTGGAAAATATTATCCCCGAGAACCAGGCAAGCGCAGTCTTCGCCGATAAACTCCTCTCCTATGATGAAAGCCTGGGCAAGGCCATCCGGCGATGGCTGCTCGGCATATGAGAAATTGACTCCGAAATCGCTCCCATCCCCGAGAAGCCTCATGAACGCGGGCAGATCGGTCGGTGTTGAGATTATAAGGATATCCCTGATCCCGGCGTTCATAAGCACCGAGATGGGATAATAAACCATAGGTTTGTCATAAATCGGAAGCATCTGCTTGCTGACTCCCTTGGTTATGGGGTAGAGTCTCGTGCCGCTTCCTCCGGCCAATACAATTCCTTTCATTATCCTTTTATCCTTTTATCCTTTTGACACATTCCACGAGAGAGTCCCTCCAATAAGGGATCGTGATGCCGAATGTTTCCTTAACCTTCGTTTTGTCAAGAACCGAGAAACGGGGTCTCTCGGCCTTTGAGGGATAGTCCTCGGTGTGGCAGGGCCTGATGTCGCAGGTGTTGCCCCCGATCTCGCAGATCGCCTTCGCGAAGTCGTACCATGAGATGGCTCCCTCATTACTGAAATGATATATTCCCTGACGGTCAAGCATATTCTCATCTATTATTTTGAATATGAGACCGGCCAGGTCGCTGGCGTAAGTCGGGGTGCCGACTTGGTCGAACACGACCTTTAGGGAGTTCCTCTCGGCGGTAAGCTGGAGCATCGTCTTGACGAAATTCTTCCCGAAAGGGGAGTAAAGCCACGCTGTCCGGATGATGATACTCTTGCATCCGGAATCCTCTATCTTCTTTTCCCCGAGCAGCTTGGTAGAGCCATAGACACCCAGGGGATGGGTCGGCCAGTCTTCCTTGCAAGGTGTGGTCCTGTCGCCATGGAACACATAATCCGTCGAGATATGGATCAAGACAGCTTCTCTCTCGGCCGCCACTTTGGCCAGGATGCCTACAGCTGTGCTGTTCAGAAGCAAGGCGGTAGCAGAGTCGTCCTCCGCCTTGTCCACATTGGTGTAAGCGGCGCAATTGACGATCACGTCTATGTCCTCCGAGTCGCAGATTATCCTTACAGCGTCGATATTTGTGATGTCGAGATAGACAGTCTCCACGCCGGGAACAGACGTGACATCTGTGAAAACATATCTGTCGCGGCCTTTAGCCGCGGCTAAGCGCAGCTCGCTTCCGAGTTGGCCGTTAGCGCCTGTGACAAGAATATTCATATTCCCAAAAATAGTCACAAAATTGAAGTCACGCAAAATTTTTAGCGTATATTTGTATTCATGGACAAAGTGAGACCTACCATTTACCTCTTCACAGACGGCTCCTCGAGCGGCAACCCCGGGCCTGGTGGTTATGGGGTTATCCTGCGTTGCGGAAGCTTGGAGAAGGAGATGAGCGGTGGGTTCGCCCGTACTACCAACAACAGGATGGAACTCCTCGCCGTGATAGTGGGGCTTGAGGCGATCAAGTGGGAGAAGGCCGTCGTGGAGGTCTATAGCGACTCCTCCTATGTAGTAAAAGCTCTCAATGAGGGCTGGCTCCGGGATTGGGAGAGGAAAGGTTGGAAGAAGGTGAAGAATGTTGACCTTTGGCAGAGGTTCCTGGAGGTGTACAAGCGTCATAATGTGACCTTCCATTGGCTTAAGGGACATGCCGGTCATCCGGAGAACGAGCGTTGCGACGCCCTTGCTGTCGCCGCCGGTTCCGGAGCTGTCGCGGCCGGGGTTCAGCTTCCTCTTGATGAAGGTTATGAAATGCTTAAAGTAGAACAAGATAACATATTGTTATAAAGTACGTTATTATTTAATGATGGGAGATATTTCAAAAAAGAAACTGGTGGTCGGAATCACCCAAGGTGATGGAAATGGAATAGGCTACGAGGTGATTATCAAGTCCCTGGCGGACGCGAGGATCATGGAGTCTTTCACCCCGGTCATTTACGGGTCTTCCAAGATATTCGGATTTTACAGGAAGCGCATCCACAACCTTGACCAGCAGATGGACATCTATGTTGTCCAGAGCGCGAGGGATGCCAAGCCCAGAAAAATCAATATAGTCAACTGTCTTCCGGATAACACCTATGTCGAGCCGGGACAATCCACCCCCGAGTCGGCCAAGGCTGCCATCACTTCGCTGGAATGGGCTGTGAGAGACATCAAGAACGGAGATATCGACGTGCTTGTCACCGCCCCGATAAACAAGAGGGCTATGGTCAAGGAGGGATTCGGCAATACGGGCCACACTGAATATCTCCAGAAAGAGTTCGGAGTTAATGATGTGGCGATGTTCATGATTTCCAACCAGTTAAGGATTGGGGTAGTGACCGGGCACATTCCGCTTAAGGATGTACCCTCGTCTATCAGTATTGACTCGATAGTCGGCAAGCTGCGTCTTATGCATGCCTCGTTGAAAAGGGATTTCGGTGTTGTCGACCCTAAGATCGCCGTCCTTGGCCTGAATCCGCATTGCGGTGATGGAGGCCTGCTCGGAGATGAGGAGGAAAGGATTATCCTTCCCGCGGTCAAAGCCGCTAACGCTGAGGGCATTATGGCTTTCGGACCGTATTCTCCTGACGGATATTTCGGCCTCGGGCATTACGCCAAGTTCGACGCGACTTTAGCTATGTACCATGATCAGGGACTCGCTCCTTTCAAGGCTCTCGCTTTTGAGGATGGTGTGAATTTCACGGCTGGCCTGCCCATTGTAAGGACATCTCCTGATCACGGCACGGCTTTCGAGCTAGCTGGCAGGGATGAGGCTGATCCTCACTCGATGATGTCGTCTATTTACGCCGCGATCGATATTTACCGTAACAGGGTCATGTTCGACGCTGTGCAGGAAGGGAAATTGGTTAAATGATAGATTATGGAATTCGATAGGACAATAATAATAACCGGTGGTGCCGGATTCATCGGAAGCCACGTCGTCAGGCTCTTTGTGAACAAATACCCCGAGTACAAGATCATCAATCTCGACAAGCTCACATATGCCGGCAATCTCGCCAATCTCAAAGATGTCGAGGATAAGCCTAATTATCAGTTTATTAAGGCTGATATATGTGATTATGAGACAATTAAAGAAATTATCTCAACTAATAATGTAACTGGGATTATACACCTTGCCGCGGAGAGCCACGTGGACAGATCGATAGTGGATCCGTTCACTTTCGCCCGTACCAACGTGATGGGGACTCTGTCGCTTCTCCAAGCAGCCCGTGTGTTCTGGGAGCCTCAGGGCTGGGCTGGCCGCCGTTTTTACCACATCTCCACCGACGAGGTCTACGGAGCCCTTGAGCTCACCAAGCCGGAGGGTGACCCGTCCGCCAAGGAGTGTGGTGGAGGTCCTTTCGGAGACGATTTCTTCACTGAGAGCACCAAGTACCAGCCGCACAGTCCCTACTCCGCCGCGAAAGCCTCGAGTGACCACTTCGTGAGGGCATATCACGACACTTACGGTATGCCGACTCTTGTCACTAATTGCTCCAACAATTACGGGCCTTTCCAATTCCCCGAGAAGCTTATCCCTTTGTTTATCAATAATATCCGTCATCGTCGTCCGCTTCCGGTCTACGGGAAGGGCGAGAATGTGCGGGACTGGCTCTATGTCGAGGACCACGCCAGGGCGATCGACATTATTTTCCATGAGGGCAAGATAGGGGAGACTTATAATATCGGTGGTTTCAACGAGTGGAAGAACATAGATCTCATCAAGGTCCTGATCAAGACAACGGACCGGCTTTTGGGCCGTCCGGAGGGCTCTGACGACGATCTGATCACTTTTGTGACCGACCGGAAGGGCCATGACATGCGCTATGCGATAGATTCCACGAAGTTGAAGGAGGAACTCGGTTGGGAGCCGTCCCTGCAGTTCGAGGAAGGTATAGAGAAGACGGTCAAGTGGTATCTTGAGCACCAGGATTGGCTCGACAATGTCACGTCCGGAGACTATATGAAGTATTACGAGGAGATGTACAAATAGGAAATTCTCCAACGACATATAAAAATTGGAAGACCGCGGCCAGAAGGCCGCGGTTTTCGCAAGAATTCGTTTGTGCCTGTGGTAAGGATTTCTGGTGGTGGAGAGCGGACTCATCCGGCATTTCTGCTGCCTGACGGCCTTGATCGACACAAGGAATTCCGCTTCGGCGTCCACCAGCCTTTGCCAGTTGGCTTGTTGGATGTACCGCAAAGATAAATATTTATTTTTAATCTCCAAATATTTTTTTGCAATTTATTGAAAGGTATATTTATCTGATATGTATTATATGCTTTATATTCAATTAATTAGCTATTAAAATATTTATTTGAAGTAATAGATTAAATAACGCAATTTCAGCCCATTTGAGGCGACACTTGCTTGCTTCCAAGTATCTCCATAGTGTTCGCGATGATGTCATAACTGGTCTTTTCGGAACCGTCCCCGGCTATGAATTTCTGGGTTCTAAGCCTGCCGCATACATAGACTGGGAAGCCTTTCTCGATGGTGTCGAGCGGCGGGATCCCTTTGTTGCCCTCCCATGCTGTCACGTAGTGCCAGGTGGTCTCGATCACCGGCTCCCCGTTCCTGTCTTTGTAAGCGAAGTTAGTGGCCACGGAAAAGTGCGCCACGCGCGTGCTCCCCACTTTGAGAATGTTGATGTTGCCGACATTCCCTCGGATTTCGATTTTGTTCAGTTGTTCCATAATTCAGTTTATTTGATGGTTTATATCGCGAAAATAAGCGCTCTGAAGGGCTTTCTCGTCCGATGTGAAGAATCTATACCTTTTTCTTTCTGTTTCTTATCCTACGGCCCTGGAATCGCGATTATATTATCCACTCCCGTTTTTTTCTTTGGCCTTCATGAATAATTCTTCACATGGGGTATGGGGGATATTATCCCATACCTCCTTGATACCCTTGATTCCAACCGTATTAATGTCCAAATTGGGAGCATGAGTTATGAGGAAGACAATGGGGGGAAGAGATGCCTTGAGTGTGGGGACACGCTTCCTTATGGACGTAAAGACATGAAATTCTGCTCTTCATCCTGCAAGAACAGATGGCACTACCAGAACCGCTCCTGGGTGGGAGCGCTGAAATTGCGGACCAGGAGTATCCTGGATAAGAATTATTCTATCCTGGAGTCTTTATTGGAGTCGGGTGTGACTTCAATAGACATTCCTGACCTCGCGCAGATGGGATACAACTTCGATTGTGTCACATCTTACCACAAGGTCAGGAACAGGGATGAGTACCGATGTTACGACATCAAGTACTGTATGTCCGCGAGCCGGGTTTTCAAGCTTGGACGCTGCCCTCAGCCGCCTTCAACTTCCTCGGATCCTTGAACAGGATCATGAACAGGATGCCTACCACGAGGGAGTAAGCCGCGAAGATATACCATGCCTTGGACCATCCCGCGGGGTTGATGAAGCAGCCGCATTTCTCAACCACCCATCCGGCGGCCAGGGTGCCGATCGAGGCTCCCAAACCGTTGGTCATCAGCATGAACAGGCCTTGCGCGCTGGACCTGATGTCGGTGCTGGTGTTCTCATTGACATAGAGCGAACCGGAGATGTTGAAGAAATCGAAGGCGACTCCGTAGACGATGCAGGAGAGCACGAAGAGCAGGACTCCGGGCATGTCAGGGGATCCGGCTCCGAAAAAGCCGAAACGGAACACCCAGGCGAACATGGCTATCAGCATCACATTCTTGATTCCGAACTTCTTCATGAAGAAAGGTATCAGAAGGATACATAAGGTCTCGGAAAGCTGTGAGATGGCCAAAAGCGCGTTGGAATTCTTGACGGCGAAAGTGTTGGCAAGGGCGGGATCCGCGGCGAAAGAGCCGAGGAAGGTGTTGGCGTAGCCGTTGGTGATCTGCAGCGCTGAGCCGAGAAGCATCGAGAAAATGAAGAATATGGCGAACTGACGGTCCTTGAATAAGGTGAAAGCCTTGAGGCCAAGAGCTTCAGTCAGCGATTGGCCGGCCTCACCTTGCTTGGTAGGCACGGCAGGCATGGTCAGCGCGTAGCCGCAAAGAACCAGTGACAGGATTCCGGAAGCCACAAGCTGGGTGTAGGAGTCCTGCATGGCCACTCCACCGATCTTCACCCAGTTGGAGCAGAGCATGCTGATGATGAATCCCACAGTGCCGAACACACGGATCGGAGGGAAGTCCTTGACCGGATCCTTGCCTACTGACTCGAGAGCGTTGTAGGCGACTGAGTTTACCAGAGCGATCGTCGGCATGAAGAAGGCCACACTGACACTATAGAGGGTGAACAGCGGGCCGAAGGCTACTGTGTCACCAGCGTTACGGCAATAGAGTCCGGCAGAGATCATGAACAAGCCGGCCAGCAAATGACACATGGAGAGAACCTTCTGGGCCTGGATCTTCCTGTCGGCCAGGATGCCCATGAGGGTGGGCATGAAGATCGACACGATGCCTTGCATCGCGAAAAACCATTTGATCTGGTTGCCCAGCCCTATGTTGCCCAGATAGCGCCCGAGCGATGTGAGGTAGGCGCCCCAAACGGCGAATTCTAGGAAATTCATCAGGATTAGCCTGATGGTGATGGAGTTGTTCTTCATTGATTTATCTGGTTTTAATGTTTTTCTTGGGGTCTATAATCAAACAAAAATAAGAGTTTTTAGCATAAAAAACACTATATTTGAAAGTCAAATCGCAAAGAATGAGGTTCACCAGAATAGCGGCAGATCCAGGGAGTGGGGCAAGGACAGGGGTTTTCACCACCGGGCACGGTGAGGTCAAGACCCCGATTTTCATGCCTGTAGGCACTGTCGGCTCCGTCAAAGGGGTCTATCACCGGGATCTGCTTGGTGACATAGGGGCTGAGATTATCCTTGGGAACACTTACCATCTCTATCTCAGGCCTGGTCTCGAGACGCTCCGCGCGGCCGGAGGGCTCCATAAGTTCGAGTCATGGGACGGACCCATCCTGACCGACAGCGGCGGATTCCAGGTATTCTCCCTGACGAAGATCCGCAAGATCACAGAGGAAGGCTGCCGATTCCAGTCCCATATCGATGGCTCCCGTCACACGTTCACTCCTGAGAATAATGTGGACACCCAGCGGATCATAGGCTCTGACATCATGATGGCCTTGGACGAGTGCTGTCCGGGTGACGCCGACCTCAGGTACGCCGAGAAGTCATTGCGTTTGACCCAGGGATGGCTGGAGAGGTACTTCAAGCGTTTTTTGGAGACTGAGCCGCTTTATGGCTACGACCAGGTGATGTTCCCGATTATTCAGGGCTGCGTGTATCCTGAACTGAGGAAAAGGGCGGTCATTCATGCACTGTCCCTGGTTGGAGACAGTCCGGCTGCCGGAGGCTTCGCGATCGGAGGCCTTGCCGTGGGCGAGCCCACCGAGAAGATGTACGAGATGCTTGAGCTGGTCTGCCCCTTGCTTCCGGAGGACAAGCCGAGGTATCTGATGGGAGTGGGCACCCCCGCAAATATCCTGGAGGGTATCGCGAGGGGAGTGGACATGTTCGATTGTGTCATGCCTACCCGGAACGGGCGCAACGGGATGCTTTTCACCTGGAACGGAATCATGAACATGCGCAACGCCAAATGGGCTGATGATTTCTCCCCGCTGGATCCCGATGGTACGTCATTTGTGGACAAACAATACTCCAGGGCATACCTCCACCACCTTTTCGTGGCCAAGGAGATGTTCGCCGCCATGGTGGCGAGCGAGCATAACCTCGCCTTCTACCTGGATCTTGTGAGACAGGCCAGACTTCATATCGAGGCGGGGGACTTCGCCTCATGGAAAGAGGCGGCGGTCAAGAGAGTAAGCGAGAGGCTATAGGACATGGAACCTGTACTGAAAAGAATAGACAAGTACATCATAAAGAAGTTCATCATGACCTTCTTTATAGCCCTGTTGCTCATCATCGCCATCGTCATCATATTCGACATCAGCGAGAAAATCAACCATTTCGTTGAGAACAAGGCTCCTTTGAAGGCGATAGTGATGGACTACTATGTCAACTGGGTGCCGTACTTCATGAACATGTTCAGCCCCTTGTTCGTGTTCATCACTGTCATATTCTTCACCTCTAGGATGGCGGCAGACAGCGAGATCATCGCGATCCTGTCCTGCGGTGTGAGTTACCGGAGGATGATGCGTCCATATATAATCTCCGCCGCCCTGATCGCCCTCTTGTCCCTCTCGTTGAGCCTTTGGGTGATCCCGAGGGCGAATGTGACGAGGGTAAAGTTCGAGTCTACCTATGTCAAGCACCGTAACCCGTTCAGCACCAGTAATGTCCATTATCAGATAGACACCGGGAAGTTTGTATATGTGGAGTCCTTCGGCTCATGGAACAACACTGCTTATGGCTTCACCCTGGAGGATATAAAGGACAATAAGCTGGTCAGCAAACTCTCGGCGGAATCCGCGGTATGGGACAGCACAAAAGGCGCCTGGAAACTTAACAAGTACTTTATCAGGGAATATACCGAGGGTCTCGAGGACAGGGTCCGGACTGGAGCCCGCATAGACACTGTGATCAGCCTGACAGTGACTGACTTCTACCGTAATAAGAACACGGTGGAGACTCTTCCCATCGGACAGCTTAACAATCTTATCTCCCAGCAGAAACTGCGTGGAGACTCCAACGTGATGTACGCTCTCATCGAGAAACACACCCGGTATGCCTTGCCATTCTCCGCGTTCATCCTAACCATAATGGGTGTCAGCCTGTCTTCCAGGAAGAGGAGAGGAGGCATAGGACTCAACATAGGAATAGGAATAGCCTTGAGCTTCACGTATATATTGTTCCTTAGGTTCAGTCAGATGTTTGTCTATTCCGGGACGATGGCCCCGGCCGTGGCCCTCTGGCTCCCTAACGTGATATTCGGAATAGTCGCGGCTTTCCTGTATTCGAGAGCATCCAAATAAATATTATATGGCAACCCAATCCTTAACTCCACTGAAGCGTACGATAGTAGGCGTTCAGTTCATGTTCGTGGCCTTCGGTTCCACGGTGCTTGTACCTCTGCTTGTCGGATTCGACCCGGCTATAGCCCTTTTGGCAGCCGGTCTCGGAACCCTTTTGTTCCATGGTGTAACCAAAGGCAAGGTCCCGATCTACTTGGGAAGCAGCTTCGCCTTCATAGCCCCCATCGTCAAGGCGACCGAGCTATATGGAATGCCCGGAATGTTCTGCGGATTGGTGGCCGTGGGTGTGGTCTACCTCTTGATGAGCCTTCTGGTCAGGTTCTTCGGGATCAGTTTCATCAAGAAACTCTTCCCTCCGATCGTGATCGGACCGGTCATCATGCTTATCGGTCTCTCACTTGCGGGAACCGGTGTCAACATGGCCAGCCAGAACTGGACCCTCGCCCTCATCTCCTTGCTGGTGGCGATCGCCTGCTCGATTTGGGGCAAGGGACTCATCAAGTTGATTCCGGTCTTTTTCGGGGCTATAGCCGGATATATCGTCGCTCTGATTTTTTTCCGCGGCGGAATGGATTTCACTCCTTTGGCCGATGCCAAGTGGTTCGCGTTGCCTCATTTCACCAAGATGAGCTTCTCCTGGCAAGCTATCGTGTTCATGGCTCCCGTGGCCATAGCTCCGATCATCGAGCATGTCGGTGACATCTACGCTATCAGCGAGATCGCCGGTGAGGATTACATCAAGGATCCCGGCCTGCACCGCACCATGATGGGCGACGGATTGGCCTGTATGCTCGCCGCGTTCCTGGGTGGAGCTCCTGTCACAACTTATTCGGAAGTCACTGGAGCCGTGTCGCTTACCAAGGCCACAGATCCAGCCTGCATGAGGATAGCGGCCATCTCCGCGATTGTGGTGTCGTTGATCGGAAAGGTCGGGGCAGCGATCCAGACTATTCCCCAGGCTGTTCTGGGAGGTATCATGCTCCTTCTCTTCGGAAGCATCGCCGCTGTCGGTGTCAACAACCTGATCAAGGCCAAGGTCGACATGAACAAGACCCGTAACCTTATCATCGCCTCTATCATCCTCACGATTGGAATAGGCGGCGCGGTCCTCAGCTTCGGCAAGTTCTCATTAGCCGGAATAGGTCTCGCCTCCATCGTCGGAGTCATCCTCAACCTCATAATTCCTGACAAGGATGTTGAAAGTAAAGATAGTGAACAAGAGCAGGTGGCCTGATCCGTTCTACGCCACCGAAGCCTCGGCCGGAATGGACCTGAGGGCAGATATTCCTGAGCCGATAATCATCCAGCCTCTTGAGCGTGTTCTCGTTCCCACCGGCATATTCATCGAGTTGCCGGTGGGCTATGAGGCGCAGATCCGCCCTCGCAGCGGACTGGCCACAAAGAAAGGTATCACAGTGATCAACTCCCCGGGTACGGTCGACGCCGATTTCCGCGGAGAGTTGCGCACCTCTCTGGTCAACCTCTCCAAGGATCCGTTCGAGCTGGTCCCTGGGGAGAGGATAGCCCAAATGGTTGTCTCCAGGCATGAGAGAGTGGAGTGGGAGGATGTAGAGGTCCTTTCCGAGACGGATAGGGGAGCAGGCGGCTGGGGAAGCACCGGCAATAAGTAGAATTTGTCTGAAATGATTGATATCCAAAGGCTTTATTCCTTATTCAAGGAGTGTTCGAAAGTCACTACCGACAGCCGGGCTATAACCGGGGGAGAGATGTTCTTCGGCCTGAAGGGTGAGAATTTCGATGGTAATGAATATGCCCTGAAAGCACTTGAGTTGGGGGCGAGGTACGCTGTTGTCGATGAGGGGGCTAACGCCGCCTCATCAGGTGATGAGCGGATCATACCAGTGCCTGACACTCTCCAAGCGCTTCAAGCTTTGGCCCGCCATCATAGGGAGAACACCGTAGTGGATGGGCGTAGGCTGACTGTGATCGGTCTTACCGGCACAAATGGCAAGACCACAACCAAGGAGCTGATAACCAGGGTTTTGTCCGTTAAATACAATGTTACGGCCACCAAGGGCAATCTCAATAATGACATAGGTGTTCCGTTATCGTTATTGGCTATAGATGACGACACGCAATTGGCCGTCATCGAGATGGGTGCCAACCACCCCGACGATATCGCCAAACTTGTGAAGGTCAGCGAGCCTGATTACGGTTTGATCACCAATGTCGGCAGGGCTCATCTGCTTGGTTTCGGGAGCTTTGAAGGTGTGAAAAAGGCGAAGGGGCAACTTTACGATTATCTTGCCGCCCATGGCGGAAAGGCCTTTGTAAATGTTGACGACCCTGATCTCTCCGGGATGGCAGCCGAACGTTGGCCCGACAACTCTGTCATTCCTTATGGTCTTTCCCTGATGAAAGCCAAGGTCATACCTTCAAGCTCGGACTATCCTTTTCTTAGGATGAAGATGCCTGGAGGCGTGTTGGTTGAGACCCGACTCGCTGGAGCCTATAACGCTACCAACGTCGTGGCGGCGATCGCTGTCGGCCTCCACTTCGGAATCAGTCTTGAGGAAGCGGTTGAAGCTGTCTCAAGCTATGTTCCTAAGAACAACCGCTCCCAAATGGAGAAGACGGATAGGAATATTCTGATACAGGACGCCTACAACGCCAATCCGAGCAGTATGGCCGCGGCTTTGGATAACCTTGCCCTTGTCAGGGCTGAATGTAAGGGAGCCTTGCTCGGCGATATGAGAGAACTTGGAGAAGAATCTGAGGCAGAGCATCTTAAGGTTCTGAATCAGGTTCTTTCGATGGGTCTGGACATGGTCTGCCTGGTGGGAGATGAGTTCAAGAAAGCGCTTGCCACCCGACCTTCCGGGAGCGTGAGTTGGTTCGCCTCTTCAGAGGACTTGGCCGCTTGGCTGAAGGACAATCCTGTCAGCGGGATGACGATCCTCGTCAAGGGGTCGAGAGGGATACAGATGGAGAAGACTCTTCCTGAGTTGTAGGAGAGGGGACTCTTTGGATATATTTCCTGATCAACAGGTTTGATAGGCTACCCATAAGGTAGCCTATTGTTATTCCTATCAACGCCCCGACTAGGACATCGCCGAGGTAGTGCTTCCCGACAAAAATCCGACTTATCGAGACAAGGGTCGCCCAGGTTAATATTCCAATATTAAAAGCCTTGTATGTACGCGACTTATCATTGGCGAAACCAAGGATCATGCATACGGCGAATGAGAATGCGTTAGCGGCGTGGGCGGAGAAGAATCCGAAGAAACCACCCCTCTTCTCCAGCACGTTCAGTCCGCCATCTAGCATGGGGAAGGAGTAGCATGGACGCAGTCTGGAAACTGAATGCTTCACGAGGTTGGAGACTTGGTCGCACAGGCCGAAAGCCAAGGCGGCGGAGGCGAGGACGATCAGGGCTTTTTTCCATCCGAGTGTTTTGAACAGGAAGTAAGCGCAGATGATATAAGCCGGGATCCAGAACTTGATGTCGGACATCATTGTCCAGAAGCCGTCACTCCAGGGGACGCTCCAGCTGTTGATCGCCAGGGTCAGTTCCTGGTCAGTCTGGTGTAGGGTGCCTATGACTGAAGCGCAGACCATAACATGTCCTTGAGCTCTTTGAGCCCTTCTCCGGAGACAGATGAAATGAATATGTGAGGTATACCCTTGGGGAGGGTAGGCTCAATCTCGGATTCTATCTTCTTATCGATCAGGTCACATTTTGTGACAGCCAGAACCCGCTCTTTATCAAGAAGTTCGGGATTATATTCCTCGAGTTCGTTAAGTAGGGTCTTATATCCGGCGGCGATGTCATCCTCTTCGGCCGATACCATGAACAGAAGCACTGAGTTACGTTCGATATGCCTTAAGAACCGGATACCTATTCCTTTTCCTTCATGGGCTCCCTCGATTATTCCAGGTATGTCGGCCATCACGAAAGAGCGGTCGTCATAATACTTGACTATTCCGAGATTCGGCTCCAGAGTGGTGAACGCGTAATTGGCGATCTTGGGTTTCGCCGCCGTGATAGCGGCGAGAAGGGTGGATTTGCCGGCGTTGGGGAATCCCACCAAGCCCACATCGGCGAGAAGTTTCAGCTCGAGAATAAACCATCCTTCCTCTCCTTCCTCACCTGGCTGGGCATATCGCGGAGTCTGGTTTGTCGCTGACTTGAAGTTGTTGTTTCCAAGACCCCCACGGCCTCCCTTGCAGAGGATCCTCTCCTCGCCAGGTTCCATCATCTCAAACAGAACCTCCTCAGTCTCAGCGTCTTTAGCCACTGTTCCGACAGGCACTTCCAAGATGATGTCCTGTCCGTTCTTGCCTGTCCTGAGTCCTCCTTCACCATGGCCGCCGTTGTCCGCTTTCACATGTTTGCGGTACTTGAGATGGATCAATGTCCAGAACTGGGGGTTCGCCTTGAGGATGATGTGGCCGCCACGGCCTCCGTCGCCGCCGTCAGGTCCACCCTTGGGCACGTACTTGGCCCTGTGAAGGTGCATCGATCCCGCGCCGCCGTGTCCCGATGCGCAGAATATTTTGACGTAGTCTATGAAGTTGCTGTCAGCCATATTATTCTCGCTTTAAAGCGCGAAGGTAACGATTCTTTTTGATTTCCAGAAGAATCACATCGCGTGGTCGAGGCCGACGTCGATGCCGTTCCAGGCTTTGCGGGATGTCCAGTCACGGCCAGGGGCGCTCCAGAAAGGGTCGCTGGCATGAAGACCCAGCGGCAGGAAAGCAGCGCAGCAGAGGTAAACGCTTCCGGTGTTGATGTAGGTTTCTCCCATCTGTATTTGAGCCCCGGCGTATCCGATTCTAAGCCAACCATTTTCATCGAACGTGCCAGGCGCGGATGCCTGGCGTGAGATAACGGCTGTCATACCGGATCTCACCTGGGCGGGACTCAGATTATCGGGAAGAAGATGGAGATACGCCGCGTCTGCCAGGGCATGGAACGAGCCGAAACGGTAGGCGATTGAGCGGCCTATGACCGGATATGTCCCTTCCGGCGAGATCAGCCTCTCCTGTTCAGCGGCATACCTGCCGAGCCGTTTTTCCTGAGCCGGCAAGAAATCAGATCCGTCGATCCCATGCTTTTCCATCACTCTAAGGACCTCTGTCAGCATAGGATGGATGACAAGGCTGTTATAATAGTCAAAATGGAGATCTTTCCCGTCACCATACCAGCCGTCACCCTTGTACCAGTCATCCCTGAAGCGTTTGACTCCGTACAAGAGCCTGTCCTTGTCGTATTCGCCTGTGAATTCAAGCAGCGCCGCCTCAACTGTCGAGGCGAAAAGTAGCCAATTGCTCTCGCCAGGGATGATCTCCCTTGATCGCTTCCATTCAGTCACAAGACGTTTTTGGGTCTTTTTGTCAAGTTTTCCCCAGATTTGGGTCGGTGCCCTCAGGACTCCTTCCGCCAGGAAGGCAGCATCGACGAGAGCTTGTGCTCCGGACTTGCCTCCAAAGGTCAGATAGTCGGGGGAGGAGGGATCCACCGCGTTTTTCAACCCGTTGACAGTCAATTCAATGAACCGTTCCCTCAGTTGCCCTTCCTCACTGTCGTCAGGTCCGAGTTCCAGCCACGGCGCAATGCCGCAGACAGTCCGTCCGACAGCCTCCAGATAAGAAACGTCCTGGTGGCCAGGCTGCGTGTTCCGGGTCTCATAAGGCATATTCCTTCTCAATGTTCCAGCGGCGAGATTTGAAAGGACTGGCTCCGCTATCCTGGTCAGTGTCCCGACCCATATTTTTCTGTCAGCGGTACCGTCCGGGCGTGCCAGAAGTTTTTTCAGGCGTAGGAGAGCCTCGATGTAGTAATAGTCGGCATAAGTCAGCGGGACATCCACCTCCGACTTGCCGGGAAGACTTCCGACACTATGCTTCAATATGAACCCACCCAGTTCTCCAGGCTCAGCCAAGTATTCGGGAGAACTTAACGTACGCAGCTGCTGGATAGCGAGTTCCAGCCATCCGGCCGACTCCGGTCCTGGATCCAACTGGCTAAGCTCGATAAGCGCCGACGCCATAATAGCCCCTGATGAGGCATCCCTCTGGGTATCCGGAGCTCCCGGGGCGTTGTAATCCCAGCAGGGGACCTTGTCTTTAGGTAGGTTAGGATGGTTGGACAGGAAACGGGCTATCTTCCTGGCCTGTTCAAGAAACACAGGATCAAGTGTTTCCCTGTACATCATCGTGTAACCGTAGAGCCCCCAGGACTGGCCTCTTGCCCACGCGCTGTCGTCGGAATAACCTTGGGCTGTGTTCTTGACCTGGACACCCCCGGCGACGGGGTCGTAAGAGACCACGTGCCAAGTGGACGCGTCCTCCCGGAAATGGTTCTGGATAGTGGTTTTGCTATGAGTCACCGCGGCGTCAGCGTAATGCCTGTCCCCGAAAACCTTGCTGCAGAAGCACAGCATCTCAAGGTTCATCATGTTGTCTATGATGACAGGGAACTTCCATTTGGAGTTCTCATTCCATGACTTCATCACACTCAGGAATGGATTCCAGCGGGTCATCAGGCTGTCCGTCCCTTCATGTATAACCTCAAGATAATGAGGATCTCCGGTCAGCCGGTATCCCTGGCCAAAGCTGGACATCAGCATAAACCCGAGATCATGGGTGTTGGTCAGTTTCTTCGCCGGCTCGACACGACCGGTGTAGATCCGGGCATATTCCTTGAACTCCGGTTTCCCGGTCTCCTCGTAGAGCATCCATAGTACCCCAGGGAAGAAACCTGAGACCCAACCTCCATAGCCTGTGGTCTTTAGGTCCCCGTTCTCCCAGGTGCGGGGCAGGGCATCCGGTTTATCCTTCAGGTTTTTGGCGAGAAAGAGGGCCTGTGCCGAGGAACGCTCAAGCCCGCGGTTAATCATTTGTTCCAGAGGCTCCTGGGCGGCCACTGGCGTTAAAGATAATATAGCGGTCAGCAGAACTGCCCGGAAGCGTCTGTCCATAAAGAATATGAGTTATGTGGTTAAATAGTCTCCATCAAAGAGTTGATCCTTTCACGGACCTCCTCAATCGTGCCGGTTCCGTCAATCTCGTTGTAGGCACCTGATGCTTTGTAATACTCCACAAGGGGTTCTGTCTTCTCGTGATAGGTCTTTATCCTGTTGGAGATGGTCTCGTCGGAGGCGTCGTCGGCGCGGCCTTCGATGGCGGCCCTGTGGCGTATCCTCTCCTTTATCATCTCGTCCGGAATCATCAGTGAGACCACACCGCTGACCTTGGTGTCCCTCTTCGCTAGCATGGAGTCAAGAGCCTTGGCCTGGGCGGTAGTGCGGGGGAAACCGTCGAGAAGGAATCCCGAATATCCCTCGACAGAGTCGAACTTGTTCTCAATCATTCCCTCGACTATCTCGTCGGGAACCAGCTCTCCGGCCTCGATAAGAGCTTTGGCCTTGAGCCCGAGCTCGGTGCCTTTGGCCATCTCACCTCTCAGGAGGTCTCCGGTAGAGATGTGGCATAAGTTGAACCTTTCCGCCATCGAGGCGGCCTGGGTGCCTTTGCCCGCACCCGGAGGGCCGAAAAGAATGTAGTATTTCATATTGTCGTCCAAAACATAAATATCCTTGATATTCCTTCCGAGACCGTCATAGTCGAGACCGAAGCCGACAATGAAATCATCGGGAATCTCCATCGCCACATAATCGATCTTCTTGTCCAGCTTGTAGCAGCCGGGTTTCATAAGCATCGTGCAGATCTTTGTCTCTGTAGCCCCATTGGCCTCCATCATATTGATCAGATTGGCGATCGTCCTGCCGGAATCAATTATGTCTTCGACAATTATGACTCTCTTGCCTTTCACATCTCCGGTCATCCCGATGATGTCCCGGACCTCGCCGGTCGATTTTGTCCCGATATAAGAGGACAACTTCACGCAAACGATCTCGCACTTGAATGTCAGACGCTTCATCAGCTCTGCTGTGAAAAGGATCGATCCGTTCAGCACGCAAAGAAGGACAGGAGCGTCCTTGCTGTCCTTGTAGTCAGCTGTGATCTCAGCCGCCACCTTATCAATGGCACTCTCGATCTTGTCATAATCTATGAAAGGACGGAAAGATTTGTCGTGAAGTCTGATATTGCTCATAAGATTTATTTTTGGTATTCACAAAAATAGCCAATCCTTATAAAAAACAGAAATAAACGGCGAACCTTTTTTATCATCCCGGGAATAATCCCGTCCGGTTCCTTATATTAGCGGAAACAATCCTGATATGAAAAACTTCAATTCACTGTCGCCATTAGTCCTGTTGGTCCCTTTTCTCATGACTTGCGTTCCCATTCCTGTTCCTGCCCAAAGAACGGATCCTATGGCCGGGATCCTGGTGATAACCGGAGCCTCAAGTGAGGAAGACCTCGATGAGCAGGAAATTGAGCGATTCAATCACTATCTCTCGCATCCTTTGGAGATCAACACTGCCAGTAGGTCCAGACTGATGTCGAGCGGGCTTTTGAGCCAATACCAGGCGGCGAGTCTGCTGGATTACCGGTCCCGCTTCGGAGATGTGTTATCATTCACGGAACTGGCTGCTGTTGAGGGCTTCGGACCGGAATATGCGTCGGCGTTGAAGCCATTCCTGTCACTCGCGAGCCATTCATTGCCGGGCGCTCCGGCTCAAGACAGTCTCGTGATCCGTCAGGACGCCCTGGCCAGGATGGCGGCTAAAGGGGAGTCGTTCAATTATGGGGTGAAATACAAGATCGCTATGGGGGGATATGCGGAAGCCTCGCTCGCCGCCAGGTCTTATTATCAGGATAAGAGTCAGTTTCCTCCCTCAACCTGGTCAGCGAATATCACTTGTTACGGGAATAAATCGCTTGGTAAAGCTGTTCTCGGGGATTACAACCTGCGTGTCGGGCAGGGGCTGTCTCTCTGGAGCGGGATGTCGCTTTCCGGCCTCTCATCATCGGCATCATTTTCCAGGAGACCTACCGGCCTTTCGCCGTCATGGTCATGGTCTGGGATTGGGAGCCACAGGGGAGTGGCTGCGGATTTCCAAGCAGGTCGCCTTTCAATAATCGCCTTCCTGTCTTTCCCCGGATTGAGAAACCTGATGGAAGGAGATGATAGAAAAGAGGTTACAATGATGCCGGGAGTTATCGCTGGATGGCTGGGAAAGAACGGTCAGATGTCGTTCTCGGCTTGGCGGGGAGTCGCTTCAGGCAAGTTCTCCGGTGATTTCAGGTATAACCTGTTCGGGGTGGATATGTTCGGAGAAACTTCTTATGATGTCTTGTCTGGTACGATTGCCGCCGTGGCTGGAACTTCTATCCTGATAGGGGATGGGTGGCGGCTGAGCGGAGTCGCGAGGTCATATCCTGATGGTTTTGACTCATCTTTCACAGGAGGTGTGAGAAGTTGGACTAAGACTTCTGATGAGAGGGGTGTGGCGCTAGGGCTGGAACGCTACGGGGCGCAGCTGACAGCTGATTTGGCGGGGAAGTATTCGGAAAGGGCACGGAGGCAATTGAAATTGTTCCTGAAAGTTCCGGTCCAGATCACACCGAAAGCAGTCCTTACCGTCAGGATCACGGAACGATACCGCCCTTATGAGGCGTCTCTGAAATACAAGACAGGCGGCAGGATTGACCTGGATTGGTCTTCAGCCGGGATCTCCACCAGATACGGGGATTCGGATGGGGACGCCTGGAAAGCGAGGGCCAGGCTGGAAGGCTCATTGTGCCGTGGTCTGGCGGGACTGTCATATCTTGAGTTCGGCCGAAAGACAAATGAATGGAACACTTACTTGCGCGGAACGGTGTTTTTGGTTGATAACTGGGACGACAGGATTTATTCATATGAGAGAGATGCTCCCGGAAACTACACTGTACCAGCCTATTACGGTAGGGGCTTCGCCCTTTCTATCGTGGGAGGATACAAGTTCAGGTTCAATATGAAGAAGACCCTGAGGGTATATCTCAGGGTCTCCGATGTCGCTTATCCTCTCATGAGGGATCCTAAACCATCAGTCTGGGAAGCGAAATGCCAGGCCGTGCTTGGCCTGTGACTATTTGGGTGGGATCTTGATGATCTGTCCGATCTGTAGTTTGCTGCCGATACCGTTGTATTTCATCAGCTTGTCCACGGTGGTGCCGTACTTGTTAGCGATCTTGTAAAGAGAGTCGCCCTTCTGTACTTTGTAGGTCCGGACGCCTGTAGATGTGTCGACCGAAGACGACTGGGTCGAGGAACTCTGTTTCGGTTTAGCCGAGGACTGCTGTGAGCTGGTCTGGCTAGAAGAGGCGGGGGCGCTTCCCCTGTTATAGATATAAAGCGTCTGGCCTACCCTTATATTGGTGCTTTTCAGATTGTTCCATGTCTTGAGCTGGTTCACAGTGACGTGGTATCTGGCGGCGATCTTGCCAAGGTTATCCCCGCTTTTGACCTTATAAGCCACCCTGTCTCCGGTGATTGCCTTCGGGCTGGCTATCGGCTTGGTGCTTACCAGGGTCTGGGGATTGAGCAGTTCGGCTGATTTATAGTTGTAGATCGAATCCTCGTTGGCTATGAAGGCGCTTGAGTAATTGAAGGGCAGACGGAGAATATATGTTCCGCTGTTACCGGGAATCACGTCCTTGATATACTGCGGGTTGAGGTTCTCGAGTTCCTCTACCGATATTCCGATCAGGTCGCTGATCTGCTGAAAGTGGAGATTCTTGCGGATCTCGAACGTGTCCACCTGGACAGGCAGCGGGACACTGTTGGGAGTCAAGCCATATTCCTTGTTGTATTTTATAGCGTACATCGCTCCGACAAAGGCTGGCACATAACCCCTCGTCTCCCTGGGAAGGTAGTCATAGACTGCCCAGAAATCCCTCGACCCGCTCCTGCGGATGGCCTTGTTGACATTGCCGGGTCCGCAATTGTAGGATGAGATGGCGAGGTTCCAGTCACCGAAGAGCCTGTACGAGTCCTCAAGGTATCTCGCGGCGGCGTCAGAGGATTTGAACGGATCCAACCTCTCGTCCACATAGGAATTGATCTCCAGACCGTAGCTCTTGGCTGTCTTGGTCATGAACTGCCACATTCCTTTGGCTCCGGCTCTCGAGACGGCGACAGGGTTGAGGGCGGACTCGATGATCGCCATATATTTCAGCTCGTCAGGGAGATCGTACTTGCTGAAAGTCTCCTCGAAGATCGGCATGTAGTACTGGCACAGGCCGAGTATGTTGCCCATCTTGGTCGGCATTTTCTCCGAATACAGGACCATGTAGTTCCTTACAGTCTCGTTGTAGGGGAGAGTTATGAACGAGTTGAGACTCTCAAGCCTGTCTTTCAACACGGCATCCGAGACGTTCGACGTGAAATACACGGAGTCCATGTCGTAATCATCCCCATTCCTGTCGTCCCTGACCTGCCGGTGGAGGTACCAGATACTGAGGAGGCTGTCGGTGAGCTCAGCGCTGTAATCCTCAGGGTTTAACCCCGCGGCGCTCTTGTCCTCGTTCTCCTCATACATGACCAGCATCTCTTGAGCGAGGCTGTCTTTCAGCAGGTTTTCCTGCCGTAGCTCATCTATCGCCTTGCGCATCGAGTCGATCTGCTGCCGCAGCTCGGCATTTTCCCGCTTGTATCTGTTACCGAATATCCTCTTGAATCTCACTTGGTTCTGCGCGTTGACGGGAATCACCGCCCCGAGCGTGAGGAGGAAAGTGAGAAATATGGTGGTTATCCTTTTCATCATATGAACCTTGAGAGGTTAAAAAGTCAGACCTATCTTCACCCCCACGGCATTGTTGCCAATAACGCCGCCTCCGGGCCTGACCGGAGCGAGTGCAAACTCATTATATTGGGGGATCACCGCAGGGCTGACTTTCATCGTGAGATCATCGTTCACCTCAAAGTCCTGCATGTAAGCGAACACGTTGGCGTCTATCACCTGGAGAAGGTAACTGCCCACTATCGCGACGACGGAATAGTCCCTGAAACGCCTGAACACATTCCTGTAATAGAGCGCCCTCTCGGCGGGTATCAGACCCTCGTAAGTGCTGTCCTCAGCGGTAGCCTCGTTGTGTATCCTCTTGTATCTCTTGTAGTTCTTGTTGTTTGTCGCCCAGTAGTGGTATGATCCGACAAGGGCTCCCCAATAGATTGGGATCTTCCAATATTCCCCATTATATGCCTGACCGAGACCTGGCAACAATATCGAATACAGGGTCGCCTTCCCGGCTTGTCCCTTAATGTCCCGCTTATAGTTGACCACTCCGTCCATCAGGGTCCCCCAGTAGATGAGCCCGGCCCCGGCAAACATGTAGGTGGCCATTTTCTTGGCGTCCTCGTCAATTGTGAGTGTGGTCTCCGGGTCGGACTCGAGAGCCAGCTCGTAAGCTGACTTGGAAGCTTTGTACTGTTTCTGGTATTTGACACCGAAAGCTATAGTGGTACCGAGTCCGGCATAGGTTAGGGGAATCTTCCAATATTGCTTGTTATAGAACTGCTGGGAGCCGACGAAGACCGTAGAGCCGGCGAACAGGGAACCTATCCTGAGGGTGCTGTCATGCTTCGCCACCCCGTGGAAGAATTCCTTGAAAGACCACATCTGGTCGATCGAGTCCTTGGAAGCTGTAGTGTCGGATGGGCTCGCGTAGTTCTGGCTGAAAGCCTCTTCCCTGAACTGCGCGTTCAAGCCAGTCGAGAAAGCGGCCAGGCAGACCAACACGAAAACTATCTTGAGTCCCAGATCCTTCATTACAGCGCCTAGATGTTCGAGTCCTCAAGAGCCTTGAGGAACTTCCTCACTTCCTCATCCGAGTTGAACCTGATCGTCATGGTTCCCTTCCCGGACGGGGAGCGTTTCAGGCTTATGCTGTTATCAAAAAACTTGCCGATATGCTCCAGTACCCTGTAATAGTCGTCGGGCAGATCCTGGGTTCTGGGAGCGGGGGATGCCATATCCTCCCTTCCGATCTTGCGTACTCTGTCTTCCAGCTGACGGACCGAGAGGCCGTCTTTGATGGTCAGGTCGCAAAGAAGCTCCTGGATGTGAGGGTCGTCCACCCCGAGGAGAACCTTGGCGTGGCCGGTGCTGAGCAGTCCGGCCTTGAGGTCATGCTGTACTTTCGCCGGAAGTTTGAGGAGTCTCAGGTAATTGGCCACTGAGGCGCGCTTCTTCCCGACCCTTGAGGCCATCTTCTCCTGGGTGAGGTCGCACTCGTCCATGAGCCTCTGATAGCTCATGGCTATCTCGATGGGATCGAGATCCTGGCGCTGGATATTCTCCACAATCGCCATCTCGAGCATTCCCTGGTTGTCAGTTGCCCTGATATAGGCGGGAATGACATCCATTCCGGCCAGCCTGCAGGCCCTGAAACGGCGCTCTCCACTGATGATCTGGTAACGTCCGTCAGGTTGCTTGCGGACAGAGATCGGCTGGATAAGGCCGAAGGTGCGGATTGACTCGGCGAGTTCCTCAAGGGAATCATTGTCGAATGCCATCCTCGGCTGGTATGGGTTGGGGTCTATAAGGCCTACCGGGATCCTGAGCACGTCCCCGTAGTCCTGCACGGGCTTCGCCCCGGCTATCTCCTTGTTTATGTAGCCGACCGGTTTCCTTTCCGGAGCGTTGACGGATATTTCCCCCAGAAGGGCGCTGAGCCCTTTGCCCAGCCTGCTTTCCTGCTTGTTGTTCATTTGTCTACTGCTCGTTCTTTTCCAAGACTTCCTTGGCGAGATTCATATAGTTCGAGGTGCCGTTGCTGACCACATCATAAAGGATGATAGGCTTGCCGTGGGATGGCGCCTCGCTCAACCGAATGCTCCTCTGTATTATTGTCTTGAACACCATTTCCTTGAAGTGTTCCCTCAGTTCCCCGACAACCTGGGCATGAACCTTTGTCCTACCGTCAAACATCGTGACCACGAACCCTTCGATCGTAAGCGCGGGATTGATCTCCCGCTGTACCAGTCTGATGGTCTGGAGAAGCTTTCCGAGACCCTCAAGGGCGAAGAACTCGGGCTGGACCGGAATCATCACGGAGTCAGCGGCCGTGAGGGCGTTGATTGTGATCAGGCCAAGGGAAGGGGAGCAGTCGATGATAATGTAGTCATAGTCGTCCCGTATCGGGGCGAGCCTCTCCTTGAGGAATGACTCGCGGTTCTCTTCATCAATCATCTCGATCTCAGCTCCGACAAGGTTGATGTGGGACGGAATCATCTGAAGGTCAGGTATTTCTGTCTGCACAAGAGCGTCCCGGATCCCGATTTCCCCAATCAGGACCTCGTAAATGGTTCTCTTCTGGTCGTTGTCCGGAGAGAAGTTGAGTCCGGAGGTCGTGTTGGCCTGCGGGTCGGCGTCGATAATGAGCACCTTCTTCTCAAGGACGGCGAGTGATGCCGCCAGGTTGATGGCGGTCGTGGTCTTTCCCACACCACCTTTCTGGTTGGCTATAGCTATGACTTTTCCCATGACTGGACATTTATTCAAACTACAAATGTAGTAAAAATAAATCGCTTATCAAACAGGATCCACGTCCAGGGCGATATGACCGGAATATTTCCTCCCGCTTTCAAACACGCATATCTCTTCCTCGAGAGTGGCCTTATTGGCTTTGAGCAGTTTGTTTTTCGGGAGAAGCAACCGTATGATCCTGATATTCTCTCCTCCCACTTTGTCTACCGCGGGGGAGTATGGCCCTATGACCTTGGCCTCGTTTCCGAGGCTTCTTCCAAGAGTTTCCGCAAGAGATCGGCTCATAAGTTCCACCCTTGCGGTGTTGCGGTCCCTGATGACGGCGTTAATCACTCTTGAATAGGGCGGATATCCGAACAACTTCCTTTCGGACAGCAACTTGTTCATCGCTTCGGTATCGCTGAGATCGCCGGAAAGGGTCTGGTAGACAGGGTGATCCGGCTGAGAGGTCTGGATCACGAACATGCCTTTCTCAGCCCTCCGTCCGCAGCGTCCCCTGAATTGCTCCAAAAGCGCCAGGGCACGCTCATCGGCCCGGTAGTCCTGCTGCCCGAGAAGGGAGTCGGATTGGATCACTGCGACGAGAGAGAGGCCGCTGAAATCAAATCCTTTAGCCACCATCCGTGTCCCGACGAGAATATCTATCTTCCCGTCGGAGAATTCCCGGATGATCTCAGATTCAAGTTTCCTGCTTCTCGCGCTGTCACTGTCAAGACGGGCTATCCTGGCCTCGGGGAAAAGCTCGGCGGCTTCCTCCTCAATCTTCTGTGTGCCGGCGCCGAGAGGCTTGAGAGGTCCGCCACACTTCGGGCATGTTCCTATGTGTCTTTTTACCCTGCCGCAATAGTGGCAGACTAGTTTTCCCTCGCCGTTTTCCTTGATGTGGAGGCTCAAGGCCGCGTCACAGCGGTCGCATTTCGGTATTGTCCCGCATTCCTCGCATTGGAGGATAGGGGAGTAGGATCTCCGTTCCCTCAGGAGCGCTACCTGACCGCCTTTCTCGAGACATGTCCTGATCTTGTCGATGAGTTTCCGGGAGAAACTCCCAACCATACCGTTTTTCTTTCTCTCGGCTATAGTGTCGATAATCTCGACATCCGAGTCCTCCGCTTGGAAATATCTGGTATTGAGCTCAATAAGCCCGAATCTCCCCACCGAGCAGTTGTAGAGTGACTCAAGTGATGGTGTGGCAGATCCGAGTATTGTCGCCGACCCGTGAAGTCCGGCGAGCATGATGGCGGCCTCCCTTCCGTTGTACCGGGGAGCGGGGTTGTCCTGTTTGTATGACGGATCGTTCTCCTCGTCAACGATAACCAGCCCAAGGTTCCTGTGAGGCAGGAAAATGGAACTTCTGGTGCCGAGGGCAAGATATGGTCTGGATTTGATGAAAGTGGCGGCCTCCGCCCTTTTCGCAAGAGTCTCTCCGGAGTGGAAGACAACCAGTTCATCTGGGAAATGGCTCCTGATCCTCTCCTCGAGCTGTCGGCTCAGGGCGATCTCTGGGACCATGAACAGGACATTCTTCCCGCCCGAGAGTGTCTCGGCGGCCAGTTTCAGGTAGATCTCAGTCTTCCCGGACCCGGTCACTCCGCGAAGGAGAGCTGTCTTCCGCTTATTGAAGATTTCCTTTATCTTGGAATATGCTTCCGATTGAGAATCAGAAAGTTCTATAGCGGCAAGGCCACTGCCCAGTGGCCGTACTCGGCCGCAGCGAAGCGAGGACGGACTCGGCCACGGGCAGGTGGCCTGCCGCATTAACTCTTCCCGAAGAGTTATATACCTGGCCCTTGTGTCTTCCCTCCTCGCTTTGGCTATCTTCTCATCGAGCCTGACGATTCTCTCTTGGATCCTGTCCATGACCCGGGCCTTCACTTCTTCCTCCTCGACCTTGCCTGCGGGATAAGCCGCCTTATAGACCTCTCCGGGGGTGCAAAGGTAATACTCCGCCACCATCCTCCACAAATCTGTCTCTTCCTTGGAGACCCTGTCAAGCCCCTCCGCAAGTCCAACTATCGGCTTGATCCTGTCATACCCTACCGCGCCGGCCTCCTCGTCCGCGTCCACAGCTGTGACCACGGCGACATATTCCTTTCCACCAAACTCGACCCTGACCCTGTCACCAATGGCTAGGGGGGAGGGTAGTTGATCCTCTGAATATGAGTATAACGGCTCCCACTTGAGGCGGAGCGGAAGAAGCACTTGTATGTGTCGCGATCTGCGCATCAAGGCGAATTTACCAAAAAAAATTTGTATAGAAATGATTTTTGCCTATCTTTGCAATCCCAAACGGAATGGTGCTGTAGCTCAGATGGTAGAGCAATGGACTGAAAATCCATGTGTCGGCAGTTCGATTCTTCCCAGCACCACGGAAACCCGCTGATTGTTCAGCGGGTTTTTTGTTTTACACAATTAAAATAATCTCTAAATTTGTGTAACCACCGAATCCTATCATCATGAAGAAGTTATTGATCCTGGTCCTGCCGTTGTGCATGATCTTCCAGAGATGCGGACAACCCGACCCGCTGGACTATGCCGACCCTACTGTCGGAGGTGTGAGCCAACTTCTGCAGCCCACAAGGCCTACGGTACAGATACCCAACCAGATAGTAAGGTGGATCCCTTCCAGGGTGGACCTGCTTGATGACCAGGTGTCCGATTATCCCCTGACCCTTGCTTCGCACAGGCTCCAGTCCCTGTTCGGTTTCCTGCCTCTCTCTGAAAACGTCGCGGGAGACGGCTGGTTGACGGCCAGGCAGGTATATGACCATGAGAAAGTTACGCCTTACAGTTATGATGCGGAGCTGGAAGGCTGCAGGATAAGTTTTTCTCCCGCTTCCCGTTCCGGTATGATAGAAGTGGAGTACGAAGGCTCTGGCGGCGGCGTCTTCCGTCTCCGTACCCTTTGTGACGGAGGATCCTTCGAATTTGACGGCAATTCGGTGATAACCGGGGAAGACAGGATAGGACAGATGTCCGGGTATTTGAGGATGGAGTCCGATTCCCCATTGGAACTGGCTGGGAGTGCCCCCGACGGCAGGTCCATCCTTCTTAAAAGTTCCTCGAAGGTAATCCGTCTCCGTTACGGTATATCCTATATCGACCGGGATCAGGCAGGTGACAACCTCGGCAGGGAGATACCTGGAATTGGCCTCGGGGAGGTGCGTGAGCGCGCGAGGGACTCCTGGAAGGCCGCCTTGGGAAAGATAGAGGTCAAAGGCGGCTCCGAACGCGACCTGAGACTCTTCTATTCCTCGTTGTATCGTTGCTATGAACGTATGGTGGAAGCCAGTGAATATGGCCGTTACTTCAGTCCCTACGACCACAAGGTCCATGAGGACGCTCGCCCTTTCTATAACGACAACTGGATATGGGATACCCACGTTGCCCTGGAGCCGCTCATGACCATACTGGATCCGAAGAAGGAAGAGGACAAGATAGATTCCTATATAAGGATGTACAAGCAGGGAGGAACCATGCCCTCTTTCGCGGTCGTTTGGGGTGACTGGCCGGCGATGACCGGCAACTACTCCGCGGTATGGATGGCCGATGCCATGGCGAAGGGACTTGAATTCGATATCGAGTCCGCATATGAGGGATTGAGGAAGAACGCCCTTGAGGAGACGCTGTTGCCCTGGAGAAACGGACCGCGTTCTTCCCTGGATGATTTCTATGCCGATCACGGATGGTTCCCCGCCCTGCGTCCCGGAGAGGAAGAGACCGTCCCCGAGGTGAATATTCCATGGGAGAGACGCCAGGCGGTCTCCCTCAGCACGACCGCGTCTTATTGCGACTGGGCCGTCGCCCGGCTGGCTAGACGCCTCGGAAAGTCGGAGGACGACAGCCTGCTGACGCGCAGGGCTGCCTTCTACAGGAACGTGTACCGTCAGGACAAGGGAATGTTCTGGCCCAAGGACGTGGATGGCAACTGGATAGAGGGAGTGGATCCGCGTTATATGGACAGGGCGTATTTCACGGAGAACAACGCCTATACCTTCCAATGGGACGTCAAGCACGACCTGGAGGGACTGTTCAACCTCATGGGCGGCAGGGAAGAGGCGGAAAAGAAGCTCGACGAGCTTTTCCGCATCCAACTCTCCATGTCCAAGTACCAGTTCTTCAGTATTTTACCTGACGCGACGGGAATGGTCGGACAGTTCGCTATGGGTAACGAACCTTCCTTCCATATTCCTTATATCTACAATTATCTGGGCAGCCCTTGGAAAACGCAGAAACGTATCCATCAGCTTATAGACAACCTTTTCTCCGACACCGTATCCGGAATTCCCGGCGACGAGGACGGAGGGGGGATGAGCGCTTTCGTGGTATTCTCAATGATGGGTTTCTTCCCGGTGACTCCCGGAATACCGGTCTATGCGATCGGCAGTCCATTTTTTGAAGAGACCGCCATCCACCTTCCCGACGGTGGCATATTCACCTTGAAAGCCCGGAATATCTCAAAGGAGAACAAGTACGTCCAGGGAGCGAAACTGAATGGGAAGCCACTGGATCGTTCTTGGATTACCCATGACGAGATAATGGCGGGAGGTAAACTCATCCTGGAAATGGGGCCAGAGCCCAACGAGGAATGGGGAAGCGGAAATCTTCCTGAATCAAGGATGTAAGGTCAGATTATCCCTTTTAGTCCCATGGTTTTTGTCCGGTCGGCGGATCTGCGCAGCTGGGACAGCGTCCGTCCTTCGATAATCTCCGAATAATAGCCGAGAACCATCTTTGACAGAGGGTTGTCTTCCGGCAATCCGGATATTTCAGCCAGAGCCTTGGATGCTTCTCCAAGGGCTTGGCAGGTGCCTTTCTCGTCAAGCAGGCGCTTGAGTCCCGCGGCGGCTCCCAAAGCGATGAATGCCGGAGTGACTCCTTCCTCCATGGCCATAATCGATGATCCTATAAGCCTGTCCGCCGGTCCGAGTTTCCTGGCAGGATCGGCGCCAACCCTTTCGCAAGTGTCCCTCAATACCGAGTTCGAGAACCGTCCCAGCAGGTCCGTGATATGGAGCTGGATACTTCCGAGGTCAGTCCCATAATGCTTGGACAGCGCCCGCGCGCTCTCGAGCATAGCGTTCTGGGTGATAATCCTGATTTCGGAATCGTCGATGGCTTCATATATGAATCTATATCCTTTAAGGTATCCAAGGTACGCGGTCGTGGCGTGTCCCATGTTGTGTATGAACAGTTTCCGCTTTACGAAGAAGTCGAACGGCTCGTAAGGGACCATATCCTTGACAGGTGGTATCCCGCCCTTGAAAGCGGCCTTGTCCACCGGGAGGAATCCATATCTTTCCACGCACACCCTGAGCGGGTTGCCATCCTTCATCTCCTCGGTCTGGACAGGCACCATGCGACCGATCGAGGCCTCCACAAGGCCCACCGTCCTGTCGAAAACCAGTTTCTCTTCCTCGTCCAGCTGTTCTTTGATCAGGCTTTCCACGACCTTGTTGGCGTCGTTGACGTTTTCACAGATTATAATGTTGAGAGGGGGAGAGCCCGCGGCCCAGCGCTTGCGCAGTCCCGCCACAATGTTCGGGACAATATATTTCAGGATCCTGGCGCCAACCGCGGTAGCCATGATGTCGCATGACGCGATCGCGTCGGAAGCGGCATCGGTATCATTGCCGTCAACGGCAGTGACGTTCTTGACCAGGATGTCCTCATTGCCTTCGTCGGAGACTATCCGTACAGGGTAGCACCCTTCCTTCCTAAGGCCGTCGACTACGGCGGGCGCCACGTCGATGAAGGTGACATCGTATCCTGAGCCGCTGAACAGGGCTCCTATGAATCCGCGGCCGATATTGCCGCCTCCGTACATTACCGCTTTCATAATATGTATCCTTGTCCATCGACGCGCTGTGTACCTTGACGGTGTCCAGGCTATTCCAATTCAGGATATTCAGTGCAGAGGAGGGCAACCGCAGGTTCATCTTCCTCTATTTCCGGGAAGCGTCCGATGGGTTCCCAGAAGCGGTTGTCGGCGCTGTCGTCGTTGACCATCGAGACTTCTCCCACAAGGCATGTGCCGCCTTCGGCCCAGAAAGTATGGTAGATGTAGGGGGTATAGCATACACTTTGGCCCTTGCGTATCCGGTATGTCTTGCCGGCCTCGAACTCCGTCACGACTCCATCAACTTTAAGTTTGACCGTTCCTCCTTCGATGAGTTCCTCGGTCTTGGGGTCCGCGTTCCAAAGTTTCATGCAGAACTCTCCGTCTCCCTCGCGGAAGATGATGTCTTCCATCTTGTTCCAGTGGAAATGTGTAGGCGTCACCTGGCCGTCCCTGACTATCATTATCTTCTCGCAGTACGGTTTCCTGTCATGAAGCGGGTTGCCGTTGCGCAGCGTGATCAGCGACAGGCCTATGCGGTCGAAGTCCCCGCTGCCGAAGTCGGTGATGTCCCAACCCATGCAATTGCGCTTGATTTCGAGGCATTCCGGGCCTTTTGATGCCCAGTCTTCGGGGGTCCAGTCCGCCCATTCCGGAAGATAGAAATGCCATTTGCGGCAACAATCCTTGTTGGCGAGGATGATGTCGTTGATTTCGGATCTTTTCATTTCGTGCGGTTATTTTATGTTCTTTATAAAATCGAGAATGGTTTCCAAGGTAGGCGCTCCGCCGGTGGATGTGGAACTGTACAGGTTGAACCTGGCACTGGCCGACGCTATGTCCAGCATCTGGTCCATGTCATATCCTTCGTGAATGGCATAGAGCGCTCCGGCGCAGAAAGCATCCCCGGCTCCGACCGTGGACACGATCTCTTCCTTTGAGAGAGTGAACGAAGGGGCTTGCGCCGTACGTCCGTCCTTGGACGCCGCGACGCCGCCTTCAGGGAAATGGATTACGACCATACGGTTTACGCCCGCGTCCAGCAGTTCCCTTGCCGCCCGTAAGGCGTCTTCCATGAGTATGCTTCCGTCTTCCTTACGTACTGGCCAGCCGAGGCATTTCTCGGCCTCGACCTCGTTGACGATGAGGTAGTCAGTATACTTGAGGCAGGGGAGCACCACCTTGCGGTAGCGGTCTCCTTCTTCGGAAACCACATCCACGGAAGTGAGGTATCCCTTCTCCTGGAGGCCGTGTAGAGCCCTGGCGGCGGCCACTCCGTATTCGTCATCCTCCTTGTCGAGACCGTCCAGCAGGAGAAGGTATCCAAGATGGAATATCCTGGCATCCGATTCCGCTGCCAGCACATGGTCCACCGATAACATGGCGTTGGCTCCGCGGCAATGGAAGAAGGTCCTGGAGGCGGTCCCGTGTATCTCCGACATCACATCCGTATAGGAGGTGGACGCTCCTTCAACGACCTTCATGTTGGAAGTGTCAATGCCGAGACGGTCGCATTCGTCCAGGCACATCTTTCCGAGACGGTCGTTACCTATGCATCCTCCCGCATAGAGCGGAATCCCACTTTTCATGGCGGCCAGGTCCGCGAGCACGTTGTGGGCGCAGCCTCCCAGTCCCTCGTCTTCTCCCACTATGTTCGCTAGATTTCCCTTTTTCGGATATACTTCGATGAACTTGACGGAATCGATTATCCAGTTGCCCATCGAGATGATGCCTTTCCTTTCTGACTTGTTCATTTCGGTTATCGTTTTCGTGCTTAACAAATCTATCTCATTTTATCCTCTTTTGCAAGGAAGAAGGGGAAATATTCTATTTTTGATTAGGATGTATAATAATTTGTCGAAAAAGGACTATACGGTTACTAAAAAAAATAAGGCATAATAATTGAGATTTAACGGCAGCCATGACCTTAGGGGACCGAATATATCTTACTTGGAGCTACGGGAGAATCCAACTCATCGTGGGAGCCGTTTATAATATCGTTTGCGCCCAGTTACTTACGGGAGGTTTTTCCTATTCTTTCCTCGTTGACGCGTTTATCATAAAGACTGCCGTCTATGCGGTCACATACTATTTGGTAAGGCAGTTCCGTGGTCGTGACGCCATCTTTTTCTACATCAATCTTGGCCTATCCAGTAGGAAACTGCGATTGAGTGTGTTGCTGGTCGATTTCCTGGCCCTCGCGGTATTGTTAACCACTGTAACGTTGATATATGGCTAAACACAAACTCATAGTGGACAGTGTGGTGGTCCGTTTTGGCGACAAGACGGTTTTAAGTGGAGGCTGTATCACATCTGAGACCGGAATGGTGACAGGGCTTCTTGGACGGAACGGTTCCGGGAAATCCTGCATGTTCCGGGCGCTCATGGGAGGGCTCAAGGTTGAGAATGTCATGGTGAGTATCGACGAAGTCCCGGTGAATCGGCAGATCATCGGCCATAGCATCAAATACCTTCCGCAAGGTCGTATGCTTCCTGAGAACATCAAGCTTCACAGGGCATTTGAGTTGTTCGGAGTGAATTACTGGAGTTTCGTCAACCTTTTCCCGAAATATTCAAAATTTCATGATTCCGCTATTTGGGAACTGTCCGGAGGTGAGGCTCGGCTGGCTGAGTTATGCCTGGTATTGTTGAGCGAGGCACCATTCTATATACTTGACGAGCCGTTTTCGCAGATTGATCCGGTTAATATCGAGGTTGTCCAGAAGCTTATTCGGGAACGTTGTCAAGACCATGGCGTCATAGTCACCGACCACAACTACGACGCCATATCCAGCGTCGCCGACAATCTTTATGTCATCTCTGATGGTTATACAACCCCGGTGCGCTGCCGCGACGACCTGGTTCATTATGGATACTTACGTTAAGTGACATTTGTTCTTGTCGCGTTAGTCAGAAATTGTTATATTTGTGGGAAATTTCTAACTTTTCCTACAAAATGCAAGAAAAAGACGGCAAATACATCTTCGGAGTCGTGAAGGTGGGAGACAAGGGGCAGATCGTTATACCTCGTGACGCCCGTAAGGTTTATAACATCAATTCCGGCGACACTTTGGTGATGCTGGGGGATGAGAGAGGAATAGCGCTTCTCAAGAGCGAGGTGTTCCAGGGGCTTGTGGGGCAGTTGATGGATGGACTCACCAAATGAGAAGGCACTGGATTGACAACCTGCGCTGGGTAACCGTGCTCCTGGTACTGCTGTACCATGTTTTTTACTACTACAATGGCAAAGGAGTCATAGGCGGCATCGGAGGTTTCGGCGGCCCGCAGTACCAGGATTTGGTCATGTATGTGCTTTACCCCTGGTTCATGCCACTTCTTTTTATTCTCGCCGGAATTAGTGCCCGTTATTCGCTGGAGCGGCGCGCGCCTAAGGAATTCATAAAGAGCCGTACACTTAAACTACTCGTGCCCTCCACTATCGGTTTGTTGGTTTTCCAATGGATGACTGGCTATTTCAACATCCGGACGACCGCTTTTGTCAATGGCGTTGACATTACGGCTGGTCTGCCTGGCCCGGTCAAATATGTGATTTGGGCTATCAGTGGCATCGGAGTGCTATGGTTCGTCCAAGACCTGTGGATTTTCTCCCTCGCGCTCCTGCCCATACGGGACCTGGACAAGGAGGGAAAGTGTTCACGGCTTGGAATACTCCCAATCATCTTGCTTGGAATTCTGTTTTGGCTGGGGATGCAAACTCTAATCCGTAATCCTCGTCCAGAGACCGGCCTGTTGAATCTCTACAAACCATTGTTTTATCTGGTCGTATTCTTGATGGGGTATTATGTCTTCGCTCATGATAAGGTGCAAAGCCGTCTGGCAGGAGCCTGGATTCCATTGCTGTCATGTGCTGCCATTTCCGGTATAGTCCTCATTATCACCACTTTCGGACAGGATAACACGACTCCCCAGTACCTATGTACACCCCTCAATTGCCTTTATGGCTGGCTGATGTGCCTCGCGTTGATGGGGTGGTTCAAGGCCCGTTTCGACCGTACCGGGCCGGTGTCAGCCTACATGACCAGGTCCAGTTATGGCCTCTATGTCACCCACTATCTCTTCATCGCGTCGCTGGGTTATATGATGAAGGTATATACGGATTTGCCACCTGTGGTCATGTATCTCATACTGGCCGCGTCCGTGTTCTTGCTCACTCCGGTCCTGTATGAGATACTCAGGCGGATTCCCGTTTTCCGGTGGTGCGTTTATGGGGAGAAAAAAGTTGATAAATAAATCGCAAATGGCTTTCCCATAAAGGGAAAAGCGATTAAATTCGCGATATGATTCTCACAATTTTCAAGCTGCTCGGCTCGATCGCCCTCCTGATGTACGGAATGAAGGTGATGAGCGAGGCCCTGCAGAAGATGGCCGGCCCCGGCCTGCGACACATCCTCGGGGCGATGACTACCAACCGTTTCACCGGAGTTCTCACCGGAATGCTCGTATGCGTCGCTGTCCAGTCTTCAGCCGCGACGACGGTGATGACAGTCTCCTTTGTCAACGCCGCGCTCCTGTCGCTCTCGCAGGCCATTTCGGTGATCATGGGCGCGAACATTGGTACCACCCTCTCGGCGTGGATCATGTCGGCCGGATTCTCCTTCAATATCGCGAATCTTGTCTGGCCGGTTTTCCTTGTGGCTGTCATCCTCATCCAGAACAGGAAGCACCGTTATCTTGGTGATTTCCTTTTCGGTCTCTCCTTCATGTTCTTCGCCCTCGGCACTTTGAATATGACAGGCCGTGAGATGGATCTGGCGCACAATGAGGGAGTTGTGAACTTTTTCTCCTCCTTCGATTCCGGAAGCTATCTGACTATACTCCTGTTCCTCCTGGTCGGTGGTGTCCTGACTGTCATAGCTCAGTCCTCGGCCGCCCTCATGGCCATCACCATGGTTCTCTGCACCAGCGGGGTCCTCACAATATATCAGGGAATCGCCCTTGTCATGGGTGAGAATATCGGAACGACCGTGACCGCCAATGTGGCAGCTCTCTCGGCCAACACGCAGGCGCGTCGCGCGGCTTTGGCGCATCTGCTGTTCAACGTGTTTGGAGTGTTGTGGGTGCTGTGCCTGTTCTATCCCTTCGTCAACGCCGCCTGTTCGATTGTCGGAGTTGACCCCCATGCCGACTCACAGAGTCCTGCTAGGCTATCTTTCGTGCTGGCCACCTTCCACACTATGTTCAATGTGACCAACACCGCTATCCTGATATGGTTCATCCCGCAACTTGAGAAATTGGTGTCCTACCTCATCCCTCAGAAGTCCACCGACGAGGAGTTCCGTCTCCAGTACATCCAGACCGGTATCATGAAGACTCCGGAAATCTCTGTCCTCCAGGCGCAGAAGGAGACCACCCTCTTCGCCGACAGGATGCGCCAGATGTTCTCTCTTGTCCGGGAATTGTACGCTGAGACAGATGAGTCAGCGTTCGAGAAGAAGATCGCCAGGGTGCGTGAGATGGAACAGATGTCAGACCGTCTCGAGAGCGAGATCGGAAGTTATCTGGCCCAAGTCTCTAACTCTCATCTGTCTGATGAGACCAAACGTAAGATCCGCGCCATGCTCCGCGCTGTCAGCGAGCTTGAAAGTATAGGCGACAGCTGCTTGAACCTCTCCAGGATGATTGAGCGTCGCCATAAGGAGAAAGAGCAGTTCCTCCCGGTACAGGAGGAAGGTATCGCCGCCATGTTCAATCTTCTGGACCAGGCCTTTGCCAATATGATCAAAGTGCTTGAAGGTGAGGGAGATCCTGATGACTCTTGGGCTCTTGAGAATGATATCGATGAGTTGCGTGACAAATTGCGCTCCCAGAACACATTGGATGTGGATGCCGGTAAGTATTCCTTCGCTTTGGGTACTATTTTCGTGGACATTGTCCGTGAATGCGAGAAGTGCGGCGACTACGTGATCAACGCGGTCGAGGCGAAGATGGGTAAAAGGGAAGACGCTGACTTGCTGAACCTGGACGCCCTTGTGATCGATCACAAGCGCAAGTCCGTCCAGTTGTACGGCGAGCCTCTTGATTTGTCGAAAGCGGAGTTCGAGCTTCTCAGCCTCCTGGTTTCCAATCCTGGCAGGGTATTCACCCGTGAGGAGCTCATGGATTCTGTGTGGCCCAAGGATACGGCAGTCAGCTCCAAGATCGTGGATTTGAGCATCCGTGAGATCCGCTCCAAACTAGGCGACCTGTCCAACCGTATTATGAGCAAGCCTGGTTTCGGGTATTATTTCGAATAACACTTAACACTATAACCATGTTCACAAAAGAAGATATCGCCCAGATAAAAGGGCGTGGCGTTGACCTCTGTCAGGTCGAGGCACAGGTGGAGCGTTTCAAGAAAGGTTTTCCTTGGATGAGAATAGTGGCCCCGGCGACCCCGGGACGAGGCATCAAGGTTATGTCCGGGAATGAGGCGAAGGCCGCGGTCGAGTATTATAACGGTTCCAGCGTCGACGGGAAATGCAAGTTTGTCCCGGCTTCAGGAGCGGCCTCGAGAATGTTTAAGGATATGTTCTCCGGACTCGCCACATTAAAGGCGGGTGAGGACCTGCCCTCTGACGCTCCCGGAGCGAAACTTGCCGCCAGGATCAAGGACTTCGCTTTTTATGACGCCGCGTTGTTTGGCGAGCCTGAGGATACGGCCTCTTACAGGTTGGACGCCCTGAATAAGCTTCTGGGAGAGGACGGGCTTGCATACGGGTCGAAGCCTAAGGGTGTTTTGAAATTCCATCGTTACGCTTCCGAGATCCGTACCGCCATAGCCGAGCATCTTGTCGAGGCTCAGGAGTATATGCGTGGTCAAGACGGGGTATGCAAGCTTGTGGTGACTATCTCCCCTGAGCACAGGGAGTTATTCGAGAAAGCCGTCTCTGAGGTGCTTCCTGAGTATGAGGAGCGCTATGGAGTCCATTATGACATCACTTTCACATACCAGGACAAGGCTACTGACACGGTCGCTGTCGACATGGCCAATGAGCCCTTCAGGACCTCTGATGGGGAACTGTTGTTCCGTCCTGCCGGGCATGGGGCGCTGATCCACAATCTCGACAAGGTGGACGCCGAGCTGGTATCAATCAAGAATATCGACAATGTCGCCCATGAGAAGTTGCTGGGTACCACCTCGTTGTACAAACAGGTGCTGATGGGTGAGGCCTTGAGGTTGAGAGACAAGATATTCAATTACCTTAAGAAACTCGATGATGCTCCTGACGCTGGGCTTTGTGCAGAGATCAGGGCTTTCCTAGACAGCGAGCTTTGCGTGGTGTTGCCTGAGACAAGTGATCTTAAGGCTGAGGTGAAACTGCTCCGTTCCAAGTTGGATCGTCCGATCAGGGCATGCGGAATGGTCCGCAATGAGGGAGAGCCTGGTGGCGGTCCCTATATTGTGGAAGGTCCTGACGGAAGCACTTCCCTCCAGATCTTGGAGAGTGTCCAGATCAACAAGGATGATCCCGCCGCCGCGGGCGCCATGGCCAGGGCAACCCATTTCAACCCGGTCGATCTGGTGTGCATACTGAAGAACTATCGCGGGGAGAAGTTCGATCTGCCTTCCCATGTCGATCAGGACGCCGGTTTCATCAGCTCTAAGAGTTATCAGGGTAGGGAGTTGAAAGCGTTGGAGCTCCCGGGCCTTTGGAACGGGGCCATGAGTGATTGGAACACTGTCTTCGTGGAGGTACCGCTTGAGACTTTCAATCCAGTGAAAGTTGTACTTGACCTGCTGCGTCCGGCGCATCAAGCTTGAGGATAAATACGATTTCATAATACAAACGTTTATGCCAGTAAAATTTTACCAGAGCGAGAACCAGGTGCCGCTTGAGATGCACAAGGTTCGTGTAGTGCAGAAACTTTTCCTTCTTCCTGTCGAGGAGCGTTTGAAATGCATCCAGGATGCGGGTAACAATACATTCCTCCTTCAGAATAAGGACATTTACCTTGACATGATCACTGATTCAGGAGTCAACGGCATGTCTGACCGCCAGATTGCCTCAATGTCGATCGCGGATGACTCCTACGCCGGATCAGAGACTTTCAACCGTGTCAAGGCCGCTGTCAAGGAGGTCTTCGGTACGGATAATGTCCTACCCGCTCACCAGGGCAGGGCCGCGGAGAATATCCTGGCCGAGGCATATGTCAAACCTGGGATGTACACCCTGATGAATTTCCACTTCACAACCACCAAAGCCCATATCACCCGTGTTGGTGGAGAAGTTATAGAACTAGTTGACAAGAAGGGACTTATTCCTCAGTCTGACGATCCGTTCAAGGGTAATTTCGATCTTAAGGCTTTGCGGAAGACCATCAAGGACCTCGGTCCGGAGAAAGTCGCGTTCGTCCGCGTGGAAGCGGGAACCAACCTGATCGGCGGACAGCCTGTCTCCCTTGAGAATATGCTGGCTGTGACTGACATCTGCCACGAGTTCGGTGTGAGGAGTGTCCTTGACGCATCTCTCCTGCAGGATAACGTGTATTTCATGAAGATGCGCGAGCCCAGATGCAAGTATATGACCACTAAGGAGATATACCATATTCTTGCGGATCGTTTCGATATCATCTACTTCTCCGCCCGCAAGTTGGGATTCTCTCGTGGTGGCATTATTACTTCTCATGACAAGAAATACTGTGATGAGATGATGGAATTCGTGCCTCTCTACGAGGGATTCCTTACCTATGGTGGAATGGAAGTCCGTTCCATGGAGGCAATGGCCGTCGGACTTATCGAGTCCCTCGACATGGAGTATATCAGCCAGGGCCCTGAGTTCATCGCCTACCTGGTCAAGGAACTCGATGACTATGGTGTGCCGGTAATCAAGCCCGCAGGTGGTTTGGGTGCCCACCTCAACTGTTCCGAGATTGTCCCGGATATTCCTCATAACCAATATCCCGCGGCTGCAGTCGGAGCGGCTCTCTTCATAGCCGGAGGTATCAGGGGGATGGAGCGTGGTACTGTCAGCGAGCAAAGGAATCCGGATGGCTCAGAGCGGTATGCCGAACTTGAGCTCCTGCGTCTGGCCTTGCCAAGAAGGGTGTTCACCCTCTCGCAGGTGAAGTATTGCGCCGACAGGGTCAAGTGGCTCTGGGACAACCGCAAGATTATCGGTGGCCTTGAGTGGGTCTCCGAGCCTAAAGTGCTCCGTTTCTTCTTCGGTAGGATGAAGGAGATCGGCTACTGGCAGGAAGAGCTGGCGAAGAAGTTCCGCAAAGATTTCGGCGACTCGCTTTAATGGCAAATCACATACAAAACAGTATCAGTCCCTGCCTTCGGCGGGGACTTTGTATCTGTCTCCAGTGGCTTTAACTATAGCGTCGTAGAATCTCTGGCCGTATCCTCCAGGCTGGTCGTTGTATTTGACTACCAACTCTTTCCATAGACTGTTCCAGCGATCCATCATCCTTTCGGCATATCCCACAGTCTTTGATGTCAGGAAGGTAATCCTGCCGGATGGAGTCATCTCGGACGCGGCCTTCTCGACTGTCGGCTGGTCATCGGCATAGAAGTCCTCAAGCTCCTTCTGGGCCGAACGGAGATCTCCGATCAGGGCGCTGTACCTTGGATACACGAAATTGGAGACCATGTTGCACATCCAATAGGCTCCCTTCTCATTGAATATGCCGTTGAGGTTATTCTCCTCCCTGAACGGCACGGGAATCTCGCTTTCACAGCAATAGACGGGGACATAGGCGATCATGTCAGCGTCATCGCAGTTGAACCACATCAATCCACCGACTTCGTCGGGTAACCAACTCCTTAATTGTGAGACCATTGTGAAACCAGCCTGGGGCGAGGCAATCGGTCTTTCCCGGAAATACTCCTGACCATTTGACTCGAAAGTCTTCGCCCTCGGACGTACCGGCATGCCCCATGGGCCAGCGTCGATGTCACGAGTCATGTCCAGTGAAGTGCCCTCATAATGATCCCTCATATCAGCCATGATATCCCTCACTGACAGCTTTTTGTCTGGGGTGATCCAAAGCGGGAGATGGTCGCACACATCGAATTTCCCGTCAATGTAAGGCATATACTTGTCCATCTCGGAAGGATCGGTGTGGTGGCGGAAGAAACTCCAGACCCTGGCGTCGCACTGTCTGACTTTAATGAAATAGATCGGGCAATACGCGTCCCTGAAACTGAAGTCCTTGTCCTCGCCTGAGAAATAGCCCATCTCACGGGCGAATGAGATCACATCGCTTGAGTACAAGCACTCTCCCTCAATCTCTTGATAAAGGCTGTTTTTCTTCGTTTTGGCAACTTGAGGGAACTGCCTGATCCTGCTTATGTTGGCGTGGGCGCTGATCTGGCCGTCCGGAATCCTCAAGGCAACCCAAACCGCACCTTTGCGCCCTGGCCCCTTTCCGACGATCTCCATTATCCAGGCCTCTTCCTTGTCACATACGGTGAAAGTCTCTCCCTCGTCGTTGTAGCCGTATTCTGCCATAAGCTCACCCATCACCCGGATGGCATCCCTGGCGTTGTAGCAACGCTGGAGAGCCAGTTGGATGACATTGTCGTAGCCGAGGATCCCTTCCGGGTTAACCAGTTCGTGCCTTCCTCCGAAGGTGGTCTCTACGATGCATAGCTGCTTCTCGTTGATGTAGCCGACGACATTATAGGTATAATCCACTTGATCCACGTATCCCTTGATCTCGGCCGGGTGCCAGAAAGAGCGGATGGCGATCTTCTCGCCTTTCTCATGCTTCCCGGCAGGGGAGTGTGTGAGCCATCCGGAATAGCCGAAAGTGTCGCAGTTGTAGGTGCAGATGACCGAGCCATCAGCAGAGGCTCCCTTAGTGACAATCAAGTTGGTGCAGGCTCCCAACGAGGAATCGAAAGCCAACGCGAAAACAAGGGAAAGCAGGAGCCCTCCAATAGGGAAGTGTCTCATATTATGTGAGTTGAATTAGTCAGTTGTGATAACGCAGTCGCCTGGTCCTTTAATATTCTCGTCAATGATTATCTCTCCGACCGATCCGACATGGATGTGTCCGGTACGGGGATTCTTGATGGATACCACATGCCCCTTGACGGTTGCCTCTACGCTTGAGTATTCGAAAGCGAGATCGCAATCCGACCCGAACGTGCAATCCTCCATGACCAGATTGTCGCAGTAGCACAAGGGCTGGGTCTCCGTGATGTGGCAGCGGACAAGCTTGACGTTCTTGGAATACCATGCGAGATACTCCCCATTTATCACCGAGTCATAGACTTCCACATTCTCAGCCTCCCAGAAAGAGTCCTTTGAGTTGAGGATGCTGTCGCGTATGACCACGTTCTTCGCATATTGGAAGCCGTAGTTTCCATGGAGCTTGACATTCTCCAGGACTATGTCCTCACAATGCATGAACACATAGTCAGCCCTCTCGATGACGCAGTCCTTCACATCAATACGGCTGCAATCCCAGAAAGTCTCGCTCCCACCGGGTATCCAGCAATTCCTCATCTTGATCCCGTCCATCCTGCGGAAGGTCTTCGGGGCGTCGATGATGGTGTCGTACAACTCCCCGTTCCGGGAATACCACAACCCGGACCTCGCTCCGACCGTAAGAATACTGTCCCTCACCACGAACCCGTCGCACTCCCAAAGCGGATACTTGCCCTCGAAACGGCATTTGACACATGTGATGTTAGCGGTTTCTTTCAGGCCTGACTCTCCGGGGTGGATAACAACGTTCTCCAGATACAAGTCTTTTTTGCGATATAACGGCCGCTCGCCGCCAAATTCTTGTCCGATTATTTTCTCCATTTTATTATTAAGTTCGTTATATTTCAGCGTACTCAAGCTCCTCGCGCTCCCGGTCCACAACCTTATGCTTCATCCATTTGTCCCCCTTGAGCCTCCACAGGAAGAGGATACCCCTGATATTCAACTCAAAGCACATGGCTATCCAATAACCTTGCAGACCCATCTTCGGAGTGAGGATGGCGGCGAGTCCGATTCTCACGATCCACATGCTGCAAAAGTTCATAAGGCTTGGCATAAGGGTGTCGCCAGCTCCCACGCAGCAGCCATATCCTACTATAGAGATGGCGTACATCGTCTCGGCGAATGCCTCTATCCTCAGCACTTTAGCTCCAAGCTCGACTACTCCGGGATCGACACTTAACAGCCCCATCAATTGCCGCGAGAATATGAACATCAAGATTCCGAGGAAGGTCTGTATCAAGGCTCCCATAGTCATCGTGATCCGTGAGAACCGTTTGGCGACGTCTTTCCGTCCAGCTCCTATGCTTTGGCCTATCAGTGTGGTCGAGGCTTCCAAAATGCCGTATGAAGGCATGTAGCAGAAGCTTTCGGCAGTTATGGCGAACGCGTTGGCGGCGATCGCGATAGCCCCTAATGGCGCTACAATAATTGTGCTCATCACGTAGGCTCCTCTCATTATGACATTTTGCAGCCACATCGGGGCAGTTATGCCCCAGGCGTTGTTTAGAGTCCTCCGCTTGGGAATGAAAGACCCCTTCTCTCCCTTGATGTTAAGCTCTTTGGATCTCATGAGAACGTACCAGACCGCGAATGCGGAGGTTACCAGCTCGGAGAGACCGGTACCGAGGGCGGCTCCAGTCACTCCCATCCCGCATTTGAAGATGAATATGTAATTGAAGATCACGTCCAGGGCGCACATCGCCGTGTACATTATGCTGGGTACCTTCATGTTGCCGCTGGCTTGGAGCATGGCGCTCGCGGCCCAGCCCACAGCTCCTACAGGGATGAACGCTGAATATATGAGGAAATACTTTGAGGCGTCAGTGGTAATCTCAGGGCTCCCGCCCAACCAACTGGGAAGGGGAGAGCTGAGCGCTATGCCCACGGCAGCGAGGAAGAAGCTGAGTGTCAATACGGAAGTGAGCCCTTCACGGAGTATCTTCCTGGCCCCTTTGAAATCTTTCGCTCCGCAAAGGTGGGCTATCTGCACTGAAAACCCCGAGCATGCTCCTGCCGTGAAGCCCCCGAGAATCCAGGTGCTGGTTGATATAAGTCCTATGGATGCGGAAGGATTGGCTCCCAAGCGACCCACCATTCCGGTGTCGATGTACTGCATCAGCATGGAAGACATCTGAGCGAGAATGGCGGGGAGACTCAGAATCAAGGCGAGACGGACCTGCTGGCCGAGGGACATCCGCTGTCCCTCTCGGATCATCCCTAAGAGTATGTCTTTCTGTCCTTTCGCCATATCTTCCGAGTAGTCTCGCAAAGATAAGTATTTTCCGCATTGTTTGGACAGCGTGAACTCCCGATGTGTTCACTCCGGATCAATCCCTGTCGATCAGCCGGTTTTTCCAGCTATACTCAGAGCCGCGAGATATCCGGTTGACCATGCGGCCTGAAGGTTGAATCCTCCGGTAATCCCGTCAATATCAAGTACTTCTCCGGCGAAATAGAGTCCTGGATGCTTGACGCACTCCAGGGTATTATAATTTATGTTTGTGAGTGAGACGCCCCCGCAGGTGACAAATTCCTCCTTGAAACGGCTCTGCCCCTTGATATGATAGGAGTCGTTGGACAGGGTCTCGGCGAGACGGTTAAGCCCTTTGGGACCGATTTCCGCCCAGCGGGCATCTTCCCGGATCTTGCTCTTTGTGACGAGATAAGACCAAAGCCTTGAAGGAATATATTCAGGATGGGAGTTGACAACCAATTTGAGGGGATTCTTGACAGCGTTCTTCTGGAGGGCGGACCGGACAGAATCCAGGTTATCCTCTCCGCACCAGTTCACAAGCAGGGTTGAATCGTATCTTACCTCGGCCAGGTGCCTCGCCGCGTAAGATGACAGTTTCAGAATAGCCGGACCGCTCATTCCCCAGTGGGTTATCAAGAGCGGACCTGAGGCCTTGAACCTCGTTCCGGCCAGTGAGGCTGTGACATTATCTACAACCGTTCCCATGAGATCTCTCACGGGGCTTGTCGGAAGGTTGAAAGTGAATAGTGAGGGAACAGGTGGAACTATCTCAAGGTCAAGACCTTCGAATAGATCCCCGGTCGAGCCTGGGATGATGTTACGTGGGTTGTATCCTCCAGTGGTCACGACCACTGAGTCATATTCCTCCATCAACGACTTGACGCTGTCGACCTTATGCCTAGTCAGGATATTGACTCCGAGTTGCCTCATTCTGGTCATCAGCAGGTTCACGATCCGCGTCGCGTCCTGTGAGGCGGGGAAGACGCAGTGGTCATCCTGGAGGACGAGTTTGACACCCTCATTCTCGAACCATTCCCAGGTGTCCCTGTTGTCAAAGGTCGAGAAAACCCGGCGCATGAGTTTGTCGCCTCTGGGATACGCTTCCTTAAGGTTGTCTATTTCTTCGAAAGAGTTGGTGAGATTGCATCGGCCTCCACCTGTTATGGCGACCTTTGCCAGAGGCTTGTTGCCAGCCTCATAGATGTCCACAACAACGTCAGGCAGCCTTCGCTTCAACTCGATAGCGCAGAAACATCCGGCCGCTCCGGCCCCTATTATGGCAGTTTTCATTAAATTGTGGGTCAGTGGGTTAGTCTTCTAACGCCCGCTTCAAGCCCGCCCGCATATTCTCAATAAGCGCGACCGAGGAGAACGTAGCTCCCGAGACCGCGTCAACGTCTAATTCAAGTCCTTTCTTAGGAGTGAGACCGATCCATTTCTTCAATATCTTGGAGGCATCGTAGAAATAGCCAGGGGTCTCGTCGTTAGGAAGGGCGATCACATCAATTATGGTGTCTTTTCTTATCCTGATTTCGACAGGGGTTGGCCCCATGAAACCATCCACTTTCCGGCAAAGGGTCGTTGTGTTGATCACAACGGTACCATTGCCTTGGACAGTCTTTGAAGGATCCTTGACCGGATTCTGGGCTGTCGCCATCCATCCACAAAAAACCACCGTCACAATAGCGGCTAGCGCTGAAAGGTAAATCTTCTTCATGTCCGCGAATATAAATTATTCCAACCGAACGGAAAAATCACTAAATTGCAAATCATCACAAATAATGAGCCGATGCGACATTTGTTGATTATTATTGCACTTTTTGCCACCTCTTTCCTGGCTAATGGACAGGGGATCGATGGGCCCTGGAAAGGGGATTTGCGGATAGGCATGACAAAACTGGCTATCGTATTCCACTTCCAAGACGGGAAATGCTCTATGGACAGCCCTGATCAGGGAGCCTTGGGATTGCCTGCTGAAGTGGAGTATATGTCGGCGGATTCAGTATGTGTCACCCAGAAGACAGCTGCGATAATGTTTTCCGGCAGGCTTCGGGATGGGGCGATTGTCGGACGCTTCTCCCAGGGAGGACTGACAGTGCCTCTTGTTTTGACTCCGGGCGATATCGAGCGTTCCAGGCCGCAAACGCCCGTGGGACCCTTCCCTTACCGGACAGAAGAGGTTTCTTTCAACAATGGAGACGTCACCTTGGCCGGCACACTGACCTATCCTGAGGGCTGGAACGGCCGAAAGAAAGTTCCTGTCGCGATAATGGTCTCCGGAAGCGGTACACAAAACCGGGACGAGGAAATCTATGGCCATAAGCCTTTTCTTGTGATTGCTGACCACCTCGCCAGAAATGGGATCGCGACTTTGAGATATGATGACAGGGGAGCAGGGTCTTCGACCGGTGACGCGGCGAGCGCGACCACTTATGACTTTATGCTTGACGCGGAGGCCGGAATAGATCTCCTCCGTTCGCTCAAGAAGTTCAAGAAAGTCGGAATCATAGGCCACAGTGAGGGTGGCGAGATCGCCTTTATGCTCGGTGCGAGGAACAAGGTCGACTATATAGTCAGCCTGGCGGGACCCGGGGTTCAAGGCGACAGCATCCTTTTGTTCCAGAATCTCAATGCCCTGAAACTGGCCGGATATCCGGATATGAAGATCACCAAGGAATACGTTAGGGCGCAGATAAAAGCCCAGAAGAACCCCTGGCTTGATTATTTCATTGATTATGACCCTGTCCAGGACATACGTTTGATCCGTTGTCCCGCCCTGTTCCTGAACGGTGATCTCGATACCCAGGTTGAGGCGGAAGTGAATATCCACTCGATATATGAGAACCTTCCCAAGAACCGGGGCGGCAAAGGGTTCGCCAACAAGCATACGGGAGTTACAGTTTATCCCAGTCTGAACCACCTGTTCCAGCACTGCCAGACCGGCCAGGCTGATGAGTATCCGGAAATAGAGGAAACTATCTCCCCGGAAGTGTTGGAGGATATAGCCAGATGGATTGGAAACCTTTGATAATATGTGCGTTAGGATGATTGTAGAAAAGATAATACCCATAGCTCGAGAGGCCGGTAAACTGATGGTCAGGTCGGGCTTCGACGTGATGGAGAAGGACACTTCGGCCAACCTTGTGACATCGTCGGACCTGGCCGTCCAGCAATTCCTTGTCGGCAGGTTGGCGGAAATCCTCCCGGATGCCGGTTTCTTTTGTGAGGAGAATGATTTTGGAGATCTGAACCATGAGTATGTATGGATCATCGATCCTATTGATGGCACCGCCAATTATGCCCGCGGAATAGATCATTGCTCCGTCAGCATCGCTCTGGCAAAAGGAGGGGAGGTAATCGCCGGAGTTGTCTACAGCCCCTGGCGGAATGAGTTGTTCCATGCTGAAAAAGGCTCCGGGGCCTTTCTCAACGGTAGCCCGATCAAAGCCTCTGACCGCCCTTTAAAGGAGGGTCTGTTCTGCACCGCGATGAGCACCTACAGGAAAGAGTTTGCCAAGATATGCTCGGATATCATTTATGATATATATATGAGATCCAATGATGTGCGTCGTTTCGGATCAGCCGCGATCGAGCTGTGCATGGTGGCCTCCGGCCAGATCGAGTTGTTTTTCGAGATGCGTCTGCAGCCATGGGACTATGCCGCCGCGTCACTGATCCTCGCCGAGGCGGGGGGTGTCTCCTGTGGTTTTGATGGTTGCCCCATGAGCCTTTCCAACCCGAGCCTGACCTTGGCCGCCAACAATCAGGAGAATCTCTCGGAATTGCTTTCAACGGTTCGTCGTCATCTCCCGGAACTACCTTATTGACAATTATATGGATGATTCGCGACTGAATAGTGCCTTGAGGCGATATGTTGAAAGAGAGATTATTCCCCGATATTCTTCTTTCGACAAGGCTCACAAGGAGGATCATGCCTGGAGTGTAATTGATGAGGCATTGAGACTGGCTGGCTATTACGATGTCGACAAGAACATGGTGTATGCCGCCGCTGCCTTCCACGACACCGGTTTGGTGGAGGGGAGGGAAAGGCACCATCTAGTCTCAGGCGATATTATCCGAGACGATCCGAGGCTTCCGGAATGGTTCTCCCCGGATCAGATTGAGACTATCGCCCAGGCTGCGGAGGATCACAGGGCCTCTGGGAAAACGCCTCCCAGAAGCATATATGGGAAGATTATAGCCGAGGCCGACAGGGATATTATTCCGATGAAGATTCTACGGCGGACTATCCAGTTCGGGCTTGAGCATTATCCGGAACTGGACAAGGAGGCGCACTGGAGACGATTCGTCGAGCATCTCCACGAGAAGTATTATTACGGAGGCTATCTCAAGCTTTTTATTCCTGAGTCAAAGAATGCCCCAAAATTGGAGGAATTGAGGAGAATTATCGCGGACGAAGATAAACTCAGACAATTGTTTGATCAGATGTTTGATGAGGAAATAATTAATAATTAAGTAATTATATCAACATGAAAAGATTATTGACCGTAATTCCGCTTATGGTTCTTGTTCTCCTGGTTTCTTGCCAGGGACCTGCCAAACCTGAAGGAAAAGCCGCTAAGGCGTTGGCTATCCTTAAGGATCCCTCATCGAAGAAAGTGCTTGTCGCCGCTCATCGCGGAGACTGGCGAAACTTTCCTGAGAACTCGATACCCGCTATCGAGTCCGTGATTCGCATGGGAGTTGACATAGTCGAGATCGACGTCGCGATGACTGCCGACAGCGTGCTGGTCTTGTCCCACGACGGGACCGTCAACAGGTGCACAAATGGTAGGGGGCCTATCTCCTCTTTCACATTGGATTCACTCAGGCAGTTGAGGCTCAAGAGGGGACACGGTGTCACTACTGATTCTCTCGGCATCCCCACTCTGGAGGAGGCTCTTGAGGTCTGTAAAGGAAAGATTCTTGTCAACGTGGACCATGGCTGGAACTATTTCCCCCAGGTTCTCGATGTCGCCGAGAGAGTCGGCTGCGTGGATCAGATCATTTTCAAGTCCGGAGGTAATAGGGCGGCGACCGCTGAGGCCATGAGACAATGCGAGGAGTCCGGTATCATCTATATGCCTATCGTCACTATCGCCAAAGACGGGACCTGCGAGGCCATCGACAGTTATCTTGACGGAGGAAAGATGCCCGTCATGTTCGAGGTTTGTTTCTCCAAGGATTCTCCTGAGGCGGAGAGCAAGATCAAAGCTCTGCAGGCGGCCGGCTCCAAGGTCTGGGTGAACTCTATCTGGGGTTCGTTATGCGGTTATAATGACGACGACCGGGCCTTCCAGAGCCCCGAGGAGGCCGAGAGCGCTTATGGCAGGCTTATCTCACTGGGGTTCAAGGCTTTCCAGACCGATCGTCCGGAATATATCATCAGTTATCTGAAGAAGAAAGGCCTACACGATTAGTCGAGTGCCTTCTTGAGAGCTTCCCAATGCTCGGGGGACATCCTTCCGGGCGTGAAGAGGCAAATACCCGCCGCTCCGTTGTCAAGTGAGCCGCGGACGGCTGTCTCCATCTCGGAAGGAAGCAGCCCGGAATTCTCTGGATCGGTGACCTTATCCTTGTTCTGCCAATCCGGGCAGATGAAAAGACCGCTCATGACAGGGACTCCTGCCGGTGCGGACTCGGTTTCCTCTTTGCAGATGGTTGCCAGCCAGTCGGCGCCTTCAAGATAGAAGTCGTTGTAATTCATAGGGAAAAGCATGTCCACATTCCATTTGCTCCACTCTTGGCGAACCATCCAGTAGGAGTGGGACATAGGGCCGGGGAACACGTCAGCGCTGACTTTCTTGCCCTTGGCGTGGACGGCGTCAGCGATCATATTCACGAGCTCTGTGACTTTGTCGCAGCGGAATTGGGCCCATTCTTTCACCTTGGAGGGATCCTCAACTGACTTGATGTCGATTCCGGTTTTCTCCTTGAATTCCGCCACGCAGTCATCGCAGTAGCAATAGTCGGCGGGAGCGTATTCCTCATCCATCACAAGGCCGTATTTGTCCCAAAGACCCCGACCGAGGATGACATCAGCGTAACGGATATAGTCCAGCTGGACATAATCCACTTCAGGGATTTCGGCGATGGAGCAATATAGATCCACCATATATTGGCGCACATCCGGGTCAGCGGGGTCAAGTGTCTTGTAATAAGACACATACGGAGGGAACTCGTCAGAAGGTTGTCCGAGGCGGTTGACTGTGTACCACTCGTGGGGTTTCCCGCCTCTTGTCATCGCCGCGATCCAGGCATGATACTCAAGCCCTTCGGCGTGGGCTCTTTTGGCGGCCTCACGTACGACTTCGGGGTTGTCACTGCCCATGCATACTCCAACCAGTCCCTGAGTCTTCCAGAAATGGAATTTCTCGGAAAGTTCCTCCATATTTGTTTTCTCGTTGATGCCTTCCCAGGCGTAGATAGGGGTAGAGACTTTGTGGTTGGAACAAGCGGAAATACAAAATACCACAGCCGCGGCGATTGTGAGCTTGATGATTTTCATGTCAGATCAATTTTTCTGTAAATATATCACCTTTTTGTGAAAAATTGCTATCTTTGCATCCGCATTTGCAGGGACAGGGGCGTAGCTCAGTCGGTTCAGAGCGCTTCAGTCACATTGAAGAGGTCATCGGTTCGAGCCCGATCGTCCCTACAAGTCAACGGGAAGTTGATATCTGGATGTAGCGCAGTTGGTAGCGCACCTGGTTAGGGACCAGGAGGTCGCTGGTTCAAGTCCAGTCATCCAGACCAAGGGTATGGCGTGATCCTTTTCCGTCATACCCTTTTACGAATAAGGTGAGTTGTCCGAGTGGTTGAAGGAGCCTGCCTCGAAAACAGGTGTACGGCAACGTACCGGGGGTTCGAATCCCTCACTCACCGCAACCTAATTGATAATCACTTCTTTAGCGATAGAGAAGTGATTATTTTTTATGCGTTTTTGGCACAAAACGTTCGTTATTTGCGACCAAATTACTGGCCCAAATTCTTTTTTCGGCGGGTTTTGCTATATTTGTGTTAGTATGAAAAGGCTGTTATTGTATTCGGTTATCCTGCTGGTTATTTCCGCCTGCACGCGGACTTATGACGTCGTGGTAGCGGGCGGAGGTACCGGAGGGACAGCCGCCGCTATCGAGGCGGCACGCGGAGGCGCCAGAACACTTGTTGTGGAAGAAGGAGCCTGGCTCGGAGGTGTGTTGACCTCCGCGGGCGTCAGCGCTGTCGACGGAAACTACCGCCTGCGTGGCGGGATATTCGGAGAGTTCGCCGACTCGCTGGCGGTCCGGTATGGTGGCTATGACGCTCTCCGCTCCGGCTGGGTGTCAAACATACTTTTCAACCCTCGTGTAGGAGCGGAGATCTTCAGTGACATCGCCTCGGAATCCGGTGTGGATGTGAAGTTCGGAACCACGGTGACGGACATCGGCCGCAAAAGGGGAAGTGGAGACTGGATGCTCCGTCTCTCGGATGGCAGCCGCATAAGGGCGCGGATCCTGATAGACGGGACAGAACTCGGGGATGTTGCCCGCGTCGTGGGTGCGGAAGCGCTGGATGACAGCCGCGTCGTCCAGGACATGACCTATGTCGCTATCTTGAAGGAATATGACCACGACGTCTTGATGGAAAAACCGGAAGGCTATGACGTCGAATTGTATCGGAACTGTTGTCTGAACCCTCTGGCCGAGGACATCGACGGGAACAACCCGAAGGGACAGAAACTTTGGAGCCCAGAGCAGATGCTCTCATATGGCCGCTTGCCGGACGGATACATCATGCTCAACTGGCCCATATACGGCAATGACTACTATGCGGATTACCTGGCCCTGATGCCCGGGGAGCGTTCCGAGACGTTCGGACAGGCAAAATCGCGTACTCTCGGATTCGTCTATTTCCTGTGGCATGAGCTGAGATTTACGAGGATCGGCATTGCCAATGACGTTTTCCCGACCGTGGACGGGCTGCCTTTCTACCCATACTTCCGAGAGGCCCGGCGTATCGCCGGCCGCGACACAATGACGGTCGACGCGGCGCGTAATCCTTATTCCTCTGACCGCTACACGCGGGCAGTCGCGGTAGGTGACTATCCGGTCGATCACCACCACTATGCCAACCCCGGATGGAGGGAACTGTCACATCTTGGATTCGGCCCCATACCTTCTTTCAGCGTGCCCTTGGGCGTAGTGATACCGGTTACGGTGGAGGATCTGCTGGTTGCTGACAAGGCCGTGTCTGTGGACTGGGAGATGAACGGCGCGGTACGGTTGCAGCCGGTGCTGCTCGGACTCGGACAGGCCGCAGGCGCGCTTGCCGCGATCGCGGCAAGTTCCGGCCGTCATCCTTCGGAGGTTCCTGTGGAGGAAGTACAGTCAGTGCTGTTGGACCACGGATGCTATCTCCTTCCTTTCCTTGACCTGAAGCCCGGTGAACAGGGGTTCCGTGAGCTTCAGGAGAGAGGTGTCCGAGGTGAGGTTAAAGGTGTCGGCCGCACGGTCGGCTGGGCAAACGAGACATGGGTCAACCTGTGATGGGCAAGATCAAAGACATACCCGCTTCCATATGGCGATTCTACAGGGACGGTTTCAGGAACATGACCTGGGGCAGGCCTCTTGTATGGCTTATCCTGCTGAAGGTCTTCATCCTTTTCGCCATCCTCAGGGTGTTCTTCTTCAAGCCGGCGATGAAGGGACTGACAGATTCCCAGAAGAGCGATACCGTAGCGGAAAGGATTACCAGACAACCACATATTCAAATAGATACACTAAATCAATAAGTTTATGGACGCAATAATCTGGTCAAGGATCCAGTTCGCCATGACGGCGGCCTACCACTGGCTGTTCGTTCCGCTGACCCTTGGGTTGGCCCTTGTCATGGCGATAATGGAGACCATCTATGTCGTCAAGAAAGACGAGTTCTGGAAAAAGACCGCGCGCTTCTGGATGAAGTTATTCGCGGTCAACTTCGCGGTAGGAATAGCCACCGGCATCATTCTCGAGTTCGAGTTCGGAACCAACTGGAGCAATTATTCCTGGTTCGTAGGAGACATCTTCGGAGCGCCGCTGGCCATTGAAGGAATCCTAGCGTTCTTCATGGAGGCCACGTTCTTCGCGGTGATGTTCTTCGGCTGGGACAAGGTCTCCCAAAAGTTCCATCTGGCCTCTACCTGGCTTACCGGCATCGGAGCCACAATATCCGCATATTGGATTCTGGTCGCCAATGGTTGGATGCAGAATCCGGTGGGTACGACCTTTAATCCTGACACTGTCCGCAGCGAGATGGCCTCGGCCGCCGCTTTCTGGGATGTGATATCCAATCCCGTGGCTGTCAGCAAGTTCTTCCATTCGGTGACGAGCGGATGGGTAACCGGCGGCATATTCGTGATAGGCGTAAGCTGCTGGTATCTTCTCAAGGGCAGGCAGAAGCGTTTCGCCATGTCAAGCATCATCGTCGGAGGCCTGGTCGGCCTTGTCGGCAGCGGAGCGGTCATGCTTTCGGGTGATTCTTCCGGAATACATGCGGCCGAGTTCCAGCCCATGAAACTGGCAGCGGCTGAAGGATTGGAAGACGGTGGCAGGGGAGCGGCATTCACTATCGTTCCCGGAATACGCATTCCCAAGATGCTTTCTATCCTGGCTACCCATGACATCGACGGATATGTTCCCGGAATCAATGATATCCTTAACGGATATACTGACAATGAAGGGAATATGGTTCCTTCCGTGGCCGAAAAGATGGCGATGGGACGCAAGGCTCTTGACGCCCTGGCCGAATACCGTAGCCTAAAGGATACCGATCCGGAATCCGCCGCGGCTGCACGGGCGGTCATGGAAGAGAATGTGCGGTATATGGGTTACGGCCATCTGGAGAAGCCCGAAGATGTCATTCCTCCAGTGGGAGTAGTATTCTGGGCTTTCCGTTTCATGATAGGGCTGGGCATGCTGCTTGCCCTCGTGGCGCTGCTCTGCCTCTGGTTCGCTTGGAAGGAGAAGCTTCCCAAGATGCGCTGGCTGATGTGGATTGCCATCATTTGCATCCCTCTTGTGTATATCTGCGGACAATGCGGCTGGATCGTGGCCGAGGTCGGACGCCAGCCCTGGACAATCCAGGGCCTGCTCCCTGTGAACGTGGCGATCTCAAGCCTTGGGGCGGGAGCGGTGAAGACCACATTCTTCGTATTCCTTGCCGTATTCGCACTGTTCCTCGCGATAGAGATCCGGATCATGCTGGGCGCCATCCGGAAAGGACCTGAAGTTGAACCTGAAAACATCTAAGCCATGACATACGAATTCCTTCAGAATTATTGGTGGTGCCTGATCGCCTTGTTGGGCGGTCTGCTCGTGGCCCTCATGTTTGTCCAGGGTGCCAACCTCCACCTTGGAAACCGCACGCTCGATGATACTCGCAAGCGGATGATCCTTAACTCTACCGGCCGTAAGTGGGAGCTTACATTTACGACGCTCGTTACATTCGGAGGAGCCTTCTTCGCATCCTTCCCCCTTTTCTACAGCACCAGTTTCGGCGGTGCCTACTGGGTCTGGGTACTGCTGCTTGTGACCTTCGTGTTCCAGGCGGTATCGTACGAGTTCCAGAACAAGAAAGAAAACCTGCTTGGTGTTAAAGCATTCCGTATTGCCTTGATGGTCAACGGCTTCCTTGCTCCGTTCCTTGTAGGTACCGCAGTCGGGACCTTCTTTACGGGTTCGGGATTCACCGTCGACAAGGTGGCTATCACCGACCCTTCCGCCCCTGTTATCAGCACATGGGGCAGCGCCTGGCACGGACTCGAGGCACTCGGCCAGTTCCATGCGGTGCTGCTTGGCTGCACCCTGGTATTCCTGACCGCCATCCTGGGAGCCCTGTATATCATTAACAACGTAGACGACGAAACTGTTTCGGTGCAGATGCGGCGTTCGGTCAAGATCAACATCCTGCCTTTCCTATGCTTCTTCCTTTGCTGGACGCTGATCCTCCTGCTGTCGCAGGGCTATGCCGTTTCCGACGACGGGACGATATACATCGAGCCGTTCAAATATCTCCACAACCTGATCCAGATGCCTGTTGTCCTGGTCATGTTTCTCGCCGGGGTTGTCCTTGTGCTCTACTGCCTGTATCTCGGAGCTTTCTCGCAGTCCAGGAAAGGAATATGGTTCGGGGGAACCGGAACAGTACTCGTGGTGATGTCCGTGTTCTTCCTGGCCGGCTTCAACGGTACATCCTATTATCCTTCGAACACCGACCTGCAGAGCTCGCTGACCCTCGCCAACAGTTCCTCCAGTTATTTCACCCTCAAGGTGATGACCTATGTGTCGTTGCTGATTCCTTTCGTGGTGGCATATATAGCATATGCATGGCATGCCATGGATATGAAAAAGATCACTCCCGAAGAAATCGAGGGACCTTCGGACAAGTATTGACAAAGTAATTTGTATATTTGTAAATGACTGAACCACAATAGCCAATGAAACACATCATCAACTTAGCAGTTTTAATTACGGCCCTTTTCTGTGTCTGTTCCTGTGGACCTAAATGGCAGGAAGAGGCAAAGGATGGGTATAACCTCGTCACCCAGAAGAAAGGTCCGACACTGGGCTATAACCCGGCGTCTGGGATCCAAATCCTCACAAAGCATGGCTACGCCTTCAAGGACATGAACCGCAACGGGATTCTCGATCCCTATGAGGACTGGCGCCTTCCTATGGAAAAGCGCATCGCCGACCTTGTACCTCAGATGACACTTGAGGAAAAGGTTGGATTGCTGTTCCATCCTAACATCGCCGTCACCGAGAGCGGTGAAGTGAAATACGATCTCACACCCGAGGAGAAGGAGGCTCTCCGCAAGGCTCAGGAAGAAAGATATGCCGGTCCCATCGGTCCTGGCGGGCAGAATGCCGGCGCGATGGCCATGGGCCAGATGAGGCGTACGGCTACCGCCAAATCCTACATCGAAGAGAAGAATTTCCGCTGCATACTCAATAACGGTGTCGCTCCGCCCGAGAAATTCGCCGCATGGTCTAACGGCATGCAGGGAATAGCGGAGGCTTCCCGCCTGGGTATACCGATCTTTTTTTCCTCCGATCCCCGTCACAGCGCCAAACTCGGCGGCCATGTCAGCGGAACCCAGTATTTCTCCCACATCACCAACGGTGAAGGCCAGGTGGGCATTACAGCCGGAGGCGACCCGGAAATGATGCGCCGCTTCGGCGAGGTCATGGCCGACGAATTCCGCGCTGTAGGTCTGCATATGTTCCTCGGTCCTCAGATCGATGTCATCACCGAGCCCCGCTGGGGCAGGAATATGGGATGTTTCTCTGAATCGGCCGAGTTGACCGCTGAGATGACCGCGGCCCTTATCGAAGGAGCGCAGGGAGACAACGTAGGTCCCGGAAAGATCCTTGTCCACCTCAAACACTGGCCCGGAAGCGGTCCGCACCTCGGTGGCAGCGGAAGATGGCTGGTATATCCCGGGAACAACCAGGAATATCATTACCTGCCGTGGAAGAAAGGCATAGAGAAAGGGGCGCTGGCGGCTATGGGCTATTACAGCGGCACATATTTCGACTCACTGAATGTCAATTATTCCTACCATATGTCCACGGAGGTGCTTTATGGCGAACTCGGGTTCAAGGGAGCCATCTGCACCGACTGGGGAGTGGTCGGCAACGGACCTCTCAAACCGTCCCTCCAAGGCAAGACAACCAGGAAGGACAACATGGAGATGGTCATAAACGCAGGTGTTGACCAAATGGGATCCGAGACCCAGACTGAACTGGTTCTGGAACTTGTCAAGGAAGGCAGGGTCTCCGAGGAACGGATCGACCAGGCCGCTTCCAGAATCCTTCAGTGGCATTTCATCCTGGGGCTTTTCGAGAACCCCTATGTCGATCCTGAAGTCGCCGCCCAGAAGCTCCAGTCTCCCGAAAATGAGGCCTTCGGATTGGAATGCCAGCATGCCTCCAACGTCCTCCTCACCAATGACGGCACTCTTCCCGCCAAGGAAGGCATTAAGATATTTGTGGATGGTATAGCGCCAGAAACTGCCGCGGCCTACGCGACTGTAGTGGAGACGCCAGCTGAAGCTGACCTCATCATATACAGGACGACTTCATCCGCCGACCGCAGGGGAGGTTTTGGCCCGCCACCGCAGGCCCCGAGGGGGAACAGGGGAAGGACAGCGCCTGCCCAGAGGATGGATCCTTTCGCTCCAAGTGAGGTGGATATCGATTTCCCGGCCGAGAAACTGGCGCGTCTGAAGGAGCTTGCCTCATACGGCAGGCCAGTCGTGGCCGATATCAATCCTACCGGCTCTTCGCTTGTGATCACAGCTGAACTTAAGGGAATCCCTCAGGCTATGATACTGTCCTTCGACCCGACGGACGCCGCTGTCCTGGATGTGATCTTCGGACGCTACAATCCAAAGAGCAAGCTACCGTTCGAGATTCCGTCATCGATGGATGCTGTCAGGGCGCAGAAGGAAGATGTTCCCTTCGATTCCCCCGACCCTTCGTTCCCGTTCGGTTTCGGACTGAGTTATTGAGACGCCGAGGCCCGGGTCTCTACCTGACTACTTGGGTGAACTCGGGCTTTCCTCCGTCTTCCACGGTCACATAAACCTTCATCTCCATGGGGCCCATCTGAGGAGCGCCCTCACGGGGTGCGCTAACTGCCGTGAACAGATATTCAGTTCCGCCGGGAATGGAACGGGATGCGGCGGCAGTAGCCGAGGTATTGCTCATCATCGGGTATTCGGAGATGGCTTCGCTGAATATGGCCGCTTCCTCTTCGGATACCGGATGCTGCTCAGGGAACTCATCCAGCTTGATGTATTCTCCCTCTACGAATCCGTTCTGTTTCAGGAAATTGTCGATCTCCTTCGGTACAGCTGCCATCCTGGCGGCGCGGACACCGTAGCCCGGAAGTATCTCCGCCCCAGGCTGTTTCTCCTTTAGATCCTTGACGCTTGAACTAAGGCCACCACTTCCGAAAGTGCAGAAAGGGACAACCTTCTTCCCGCTCAGGTCGATCTGGTCGAGCAGTGTGGCTATCGGCCTCGCATAGGTGCCAAACCATATCGGATAGCCGAGGAACACCACGTCGTATGCTGAGATGTCGGAGCTGATCGGCTGCAACTCGGGCAGGATGCCGGATTCCCTCTCCTTGCCGCTTCTTTCGATCGTCTCCATGTATGTGCCGTCATAGGGCTGGACAGGGACGATTTCCTCGATGTCTGCTCCCAGTCTGGTCGCGATCTCCTCGGCCAGGGTCTTGGTGTTGGAAGTCTGGGAATAATACAATACCAGCACCTTGGGTGCTTTTGTCTTGTTGCCGCAAGAAACGGCGGCAAACATAACGGCCGTAACGGCCAGGATCCATTTAACGGTTTTCATGTCAGGTGTTTCTGTGTACGCGAAGATAGCAATAACCGGAGTATTGCAAAACAACTAGAATGATTATTTAGCAAGACTGAAATAAAGTCATGTCCTCCTATTAGGATTATATTCGTATATTTAACGAGCTATAACTACATGGAATAATGAGATTACTCAAGTTTATCAAAGCTATCTCCCTCACCTTGCTTGCCTCTTCGGCCATCTCGTGCAAGTCCGGCACAGAATCTCGGACGGAGGCCACTCCAAGGATAGTCAACATCATCAATTTTATCCGTTACATGGAGCCTCGCTCAGAAGAGATCACTGAGCAGGTACTGTATGAGACCGTGGTCTCCCAAGCGGAGGATCTTGGGTCTAAAGGTCTGATTGGCACATATCTGCTTCAGTATGATGCCCTTATAGATCCCTTATATCAGGAATTGATGAAGGAGGAACGTGCCAGAGGCTGCGAGATCGGGGCATGGTGGGAGATCACGCAGCCACATGTCGAGGCCGCTGGGATGACATGGCGCGGGCGCTTCCCTTGGGATTGGCACGCCCATGTCGATTTCTCGGTCGGATATGCCCAGGACGAGCGTCAGAAACTCGCTGACGTCTATATGGAGAAGTTCAAGGAGATATTCGGAGAGTATCCAAAGTCAGTCGGCTCATGGTTCATCGATTCCGGCACTTTGGAATATATGTATGAGAAGTATTCAATCGAGGCTTCATGCATGTGCAAGGACCAGGTCGGGACAGATGGTTACACCCTCTGGGGAGGCTATTGGAACGGTGCTTTCTACCCCAGCCGTGTGAATGGCTATATGCCCGCCCAGACCATTGAGGGGGAGATTCCGGTGCCTGTGTTCAGGATGCTCGGAAGTGACCCTATCTATCAATATGAGGCCACCGTTGGCGGTGGTGTACAGAGTGTCGAGTCCCTGGAGCCTGTCTATGAGGGAGGAGGCGGCAATCCGGAATGGATCGACTGGTTCTTCAGGATGTTCACGAAGGAACCTCACATGGGCTATAACTATGTCCAGGTGGGTCAGGAGAACTCTTTCACTTGGAACTTGATGGAGAAAGGCTTTGTCACCCAGACGGAGCGATTGAAAGAGATGGCCGGCAGGGGAGAGGTGAAGATTGAGACCTTGCTTCAGACCGCATGCTGGTTCAAGGAAAAGTACCATGTTACCCCTCCGACAAGTGTCATTACGACAGAGGACACCCGGGGGAACGGTTTGAAGACCCTGTGGTTCAACAGCCGTAACTGGCGGGCGAATATCCTATGGGATAGCCAAGGATTGAAATTCAGGGATATACATCTTTTTGACGAGTCACTGCGGTCTGAGTACCGGGATCATCCGGACACTCTGCCAGTCTTCCGCTATGAGACCCTTCCTCTTGTTGATGGATGCCTATGGAGCTCGGCTGAGAATATGGCGGGGCTCCGTCTGTTAGCGTCTGGATTCGTTGGAGGTGATCCTGTTTTCAGTTCGGATGACGTCTGCCAGACAATAGTCTGGCCATCAACCGACGGGAAGGGCAAGTTCGTCATCAGGCTCACCGAGAATGATGCCAGGATAGAATCTAAGGGAGTGGGCGACTGGTGCTTTGAACTTACCACCGTTCCTGGAATATCTCTTCCTTTTGATACCATAACATCCTCATTGATAACGGCTTCCGCACAGGGTCGGGAATATGGTATCTCCCTGTCCGATGGTTCGGCTGATGATTTGAGAGAAGAAAGCCCGGGAAAAGTCTTCCGGCTTGTCCCGAGCGATAAAGGAGTGATCGGATTCTCGTTTACCCTTAAGGCAGTTCCTTCACAGGGAAATTGAAATAGGTGTCCGGGAAGGGCTCGTCCTTCAAGGTGAAGTGCCACCACTCAGAACTTAGCGGCTTGAAGCCATGGCTGAGCATCAGTGAGCGGAGAATCATCCTGTTGTGGATCTGTTGGTGAGTGATTTTCCCGTAATCCGGGTGACTCTCGATTCCGAACCAATCAAATGTGCCGCCCATATCAAGTTCTTTTTCAGTCTTCATGTCGAACAAGGTCAGATCCACGGTGGAACCCCTTGTATGGCCGGATTTCTCCATTATGTACTCCTGTTCGAAAAGGACTGATTTGTCCAGGTCGGGATAGAAATATTCCTTCATCCTGATGTCAGGAATATCAGCCGCCCAGCGTACGAAGTGATCCACCGCCTTCTGCGGACGGTAGGCATCATAAATCTTAAGCCTGTAGCCCATTTTTATCGCATCGTCGCTTACTGCCTTGAGGCTGTCGGCGGCTCTCTTGGTGAGAAGGGCGGTGGGCTGGAGATACCCGTCGATGCGGTCTCCGACAAAGTTGTAAGTACCGTAATACCGGATCTCAAGGATGACGTCCGGAATCACGTCCGCAATGTTCACGAATTGGCTGGAATCCTCCTCCGGAGTGCCAGTGATATTCTTTGGCGCTGAGCAAGCCGCTGAAATAATCAAGGCAAGGGACATGAGGAGACCCTTGCCTTTTAAAGAATTGATAATCATTTATTTCTCGATTTTATAAGTGCCGGGACCATATTCCTTCACCTCAGTCTCGCCAGGTAAAGTGACGGAGGCGTTGGCTCCTTCGGGAACGGTGAACTCCCAGATCCATTTATCACCTTCGTACTTCCAGGCGCTCTTGATCAGTCCCGCTGCTGAATTGTACTCGGCCTCAAGATGACCAAGCCTCTTGTCAGGAACGGGCTTCATTATGATATGCTTGAACCCAGGGTTGGACGGATCCGAAGCGATTCCGGCGGCGGTCTCCCAGATCCACTCGCAGACAGCGCCGTAGGCGTAGTGGTTGAAACTGTTCATGCCGCTGGGACCCATGCCGGACTCGATTGTGTAACTGTTCCAACGCTCCCAGATTGTGGTGGCGCCATTATCAACAGAATAAAGCCAGCTGGGGTTCTTCCTCTGGAACAGAAGGGTGTAGGCGATGTCAGCCATACCATTCTCGGTCAGCGTGGCCATCAGGATAGATGTGCCAAGGAAGCCGGTCTGGAGGCAGTCTCCGTGATCCTTGAAGTTCTGGCGGAGCCTCGCTATCATGTCTTCCTTAGCCTTTCCTTCGACAAGGTTATTCTTGATGGCGAAGAGGGCCGGAGTCTGCATAGTGTTAAGGATCTCGGTCTTGAAGGTTCCGTCGGGTTTCAGGAAATTCTTCTTCATGTATTCCTTGGCGGCTTGGGACATCGCCTTATACTTGGCGGCATCCCGGCCGGTGGCGGCAGCCATGTCGGCCATGTAATCGGCGTCAATTGCCCAGTAGCTGGCACTCAGATAATTCCAATAAACTATCGCTTCGGGGCGACGGACAGTCTTGCCGGATTTGTCGGTCATGTTGATCCCGCCTCCGCAGCTCTCGAGAGGCTCGTAGCTGAGCCAGTCGGCCCACTGATAGTTGCCGTTCTCAGCGGCGTGTGTGGCGTGGTCGTACTTGGTGTCATTGACATAGTTGATGAACTTGTCCATGGCATCCCAGTTCTCGTCGATTATCTTATTGTCTCCGAACTGTTTCCACACTGTCCAAGGAACGATGACTCCCGCGTCGGCCCAGCCGAGGCGCATCATCTCGTTGCCGTATTGCGCCCTGGGGGAGACTCCGGGGAAACCACCGGCCTCGCTCTGGGAATCCCTCACGTCACGGGTCCACTTGTGGAAGAACCCGTCGGTGTTGGCGAAGAAGGTGCCGGTTTCGGTGAATACCTGGGTGTCAGCCATCCAGCCGAGTCTCTCATTACGCTGCGGGCAGTCTGTAGGAACGGAAAGATAGTTGGATCTCTGGCCCCAAATTGTATTGGATATAAGCTTGTTTATGAGGTCGTTACCGGTCGATATTCTTCCTATCTCGAGATTCTCGGCGATCGAGGTGACAGGGATAGATTCAATCGACTTGATCGTGACCTCATCTGTGGCTGTGATTGATACGAGCCTGTAGCCGAAGAAAGTGCGTACGGGAGTGAATTCGGTGAAATCCTTGGTGTCCGCGAAGGTGTACATGAGTCTGATGTTGTTATCGCTGACTCTGAGGTTCCTTCTGTGGCAACTTCCCTCAGGACCGTCCATCCCGCGGCTCTTAGCCCCGTTGCCGTCGTTAAGCAACTCAGAGGGGAGGCACGTCAGTACGGTTCCACCCTTGGCTTTGAAAATGAAGTGGGGGACAGCGGCGGCGTTCTGGCCGAAATCGATAACCAGGGTCTCACCGGGCTTTACAGTCATCGTCTCTCCGGCGGCGAACTCTTTCTTGACTATGACCTTGCCATAGTCCTCATCGGTGTCACCCTCGACACCTTCCCATACATAAGCCTTGACAGGGGAGAGGGCTATGTCTTTGCGTAAATATATCTCGGCTCCTTCAGATGGAAGGATCTCGCCTTTGAACTCTTCGTTGATTTCCGGGGTGGAGAACTTCTCAGGCGTCTCATAACCAGGAAGTTCCCTGGCGTCATAATCTTCACCGTCAAATATTGAGGCGTGTTTCACAGGACCGGCCACACCTGCTTTCCAGTTCTCGGTGTCCGTGCCGAAAAGCTTTTTGGACCCGTCGGCATAAGTGACCTCAAGGACGCCCCTGAAGGCGCATTTCTGTCCTCTGACATTCTCCATTCCGCCGGGAGTGATGATCTTGTCAGCCCACCATCCGGGAGTGACCTGGGCGGCGAGAATATTCTCAGCTCCGGCTTTGGTCTTGAAAGCGGCGGTCACATCATATGTGAAGGAACGCTTTGTCTTGGCATAGTGAGTGAAACCTGGCTTGAGGATCTCCTCACCTATCGGAGTCCCGTTGACATAGATCTCGAACACACCGAGACCTGTGGTCATCCATTTGGCGCCGGTCACCTTGCCCTCATTCTTGAATGTGCTGATAAACCAGCTCGCTCCGTCAGCTGAACGGTCGTCGTCATTCTCTACGGCGACCTGGGCGTCGGCCGCTGAGATCCATTCGGATTGGTTCCACGCGGAGGCGTCGAGAGCTGCAACTTTGCTTACAGCGGCGTCTTTCTTTCCGCCGCATCCTACGGCGATCATCACCACCAGAGCTATGGTGGCGATAGTGGTCAGACTAATTCTGGATTTCATTTGAGTATAGGATTATGATTAGTTTCAAGTGCCTCGAAGCACAAATTTAGCGATAACCATTTTATAAAACAAGAGGATGGCCGGAAACGGCCATCCTCATAACAAAGTGTGTGGATTCTTCGATTACTGGACCTTCTTAGCCCAGAAGAGGGTGTAGTAAGCGGAATCGTTGTCAACAGTGGCAGCGGCAGCTTTGTAGTTGTCGTTGTTGTTGGCGATCTCGGTGGCGGGATACTTGACCCTCTGGGTCACTGAAGGATAACCATTGTTGTCCTTCTCGTCAGCGGGATAGTAGAGCTTCGGTAAACCGGTACGGCGGATGTCGGTCCAAGCCTGGGTGGCCTGCTTGATGTTGAAGTTGATCCACTTCTCGGTCATGATGGCCTCGAGCTTGTTGGAATAAGCGTCCCAAACCTTCTGGGCGTAAGCCGCGATATCGCTGTCAGCGGGCATCTCAGTGGCCTTGAAGTCATCGGCCTGATCTGAGTAAATGCTCAAACGGGTCTGGTCGCTCTCAATGTTCTCCCTGTAGTAGAACTTGATGGAGCAGGTGACACCATTGATGAAAGCGGTCTTGGCGTCTCCGCTGGCATAACCCTGCTGGTAAGCCTCGGCGAGGAGGAACCAAGCCTCAGCAGCCGAGATGATAGGGCACCTGGCGAAGCTGTTCGAGGTGTAGGTGTAGCCATTCAGACGGGCGTAGTAGCGGGTAGCCTCGGTATTGTGGTTGCTGCCACCACGGACATTCTGCTGGTCAGTGGTCTCCGAAGTGCTGCGTCCATAGTACTCACCAGCCTTGTAGCTGACGTCGTTGGCCTCGGTAGCGGTGTAATCACTCTTGGTAGGAGCATAGAAGACGGGGAGACGAGGATCGTTCTCACCGGTGATCTGCATGGCGTCGATCATCGCCTGGTTGGCGGTGTTGTTGATGTCCTTCCAGGAGTCACGGCTCTCCTGCTGGAAACCGTCGTTGTCGGATTTCACGAAAATCTCATTCTCGTTGTCGCTGACAAGAAGGCGTCCGGCGGCTGTGGAAACAGCGGACTTACCTGCGGAAGCGAGGCTTCCCTGGGCGGCCACATGGACACCAAGACGAAGCATAAGAGTGTTGCAGTAGCGCTGCCACTTGTCGATGTCACCATTGTTGATGAAATCAGCGGCGGTGAGCTTGGCCTGGGTGTTCGAGTTTATGCTGCCTTTAAGGCTTCCGAGCTCGGTATAGATAGCGTCCAAACGGCTAAGGGCATTGCTGTAGAGGGTCTCATCGCTGTCGTAGGCCGCATAGGAGGCGGCGAGGTCACCAGTGATACCGAGGTAGCAAGCCTCGCTGTAAGGAACGGGTCCCCAGATGTCGCAAAGCTGGGTGAGATGGTCGATAACAAAGATCTCGGCGAGATCCATGAATATCTTGTCCTGTGCCTGGTCGGCGGCTTCCTCGTTGTTGTAGGTGTTCTCCAGCACGCGGAAGTTACGCAGGATATCGTAGAAATTGTTCCAACGGTCGTTGGCGTAACCGTCATTGATGTAATAGACGGAACCGCTGTTGTTGGAGAATCCGATGGTCTGGGCAAGCTTACCGAAGTAGTTGTCCCAGGTGTACATACGCCAGTAGCTGTTGAAAGTGTTCTGGTTGCCGGCGATAAAAGCTCCGGTCATCAGTTTGTCGCAAGTGACTACCGAGGTCTTGGAAGGATCCGGGTAGAGCTCTCCGAATTTCTCGTTGGAGCAAGAGATCGCGAAGGAAGCGACAGCAGCTATGGCAAGGATAAAAGCGTATATCTTTTTCATATTCTTATCCATTTTTAGAAGTTGGCGCGGAGTGAAACACCGAAGGTGCGGGAAGTGGAAGTGGAACCACCGATGCAGACCTGCTGCGCCCAGTTGGTACCGTCAGTAGCCTCAGCATCAAAGATGGGGAGGTTCTTGTAGACGAAGAACGGGTTACGGGCGAAAGCGGAAACCTTGAAGTTGGTGCAGTGGAACTTGCGGGTGAAGCTCTCAGGAATAGCGTACGAGAGGGTGATCTCGCGGCACTTCAGGTAGGTGTTCTTGAAGACAGAGCCAGAGTAGAAGCG
>JAFYYW010000003.1 GCA_017548985.1 Bacteroidales bacterium | reverse complement strand
TCTCTACGAGACCGATGGATTGTTATTGTTTCGCCCCAAATCAATCATTCGTAAAACAATTGATTTAGAGCGAGTTATTGAAAATGCTGAAAATATTTACTACTTTTATTTGGATTCCAACTGGGAATTCCAATTTATCGCCATAAATGAAACAGCCTGGAGTCATACTCGTTCTATTCCGGCGGAGCTACAATCGAAATGTATTATGAACTCTAAGACAAAACAAGAGCTTCTGGCAGCCATGACCGACGGTTATGCCCAGTTTAACGAACAAATCGCGAAGATGAGTGAGGCAGAAGCATCGGCTCCTTTTACATTTGTTTCCGACCCGAAGAAATGCGGCGTTCGCTGGCAGAACGACCGCTGTCTCCGCGACTTGTTGATTCACCTCCATGAATGGCAGCTGCTGATGAGCACCTTCGTTAAGAACATTCGCGAAGGTCATCCTAAGGATTACCTTCCAGACGAGTATCGCAAATGCTATCACGAAATGGACAAGATGCTGCTTGAAAAGCACCAGAGTACCTCGTTGGATGAAGCAAAACACCTCCTGAATATGAGCCATGAGGAAATGCTGCGCTTGGCCGGGAGTTTTTCGGAGGAGGAACTCTTCACCAAAGGCTACTATAAAGTCACCTACACCACCAGCATGGCGGCCTATTTCTTAAGCGTAACTCCCTACGGTCAGGCAGTGAAAATCTTGAAAACGCATCAGAAAAGCCTGAAGAACTTTTGATTCTTCAGGCTGTGGCATTATTCCTCTACCAGTACGAATTTCTCCTTCTTCCGCTTGCAACGGGGGCAGCGCCACGTATCGGGTAAGTCTTCAAACTTGGTTCCGGGAGGTATTCCCTGCTTGGGGTCACCTTTCTCTGGGTCGTAAGTGTACTTACAGGGGCATTTCATCTTTGCCATAGTCTCTCCTGATTACTTGGCAGGTTCCCATTTGCAGCGCACCGGGGAGACGATAGCGCCTTCCTTCTTCAGTTCGGCAAAAGCCTTATCCACTTCCTTGCGGTCGATACCTGTGATTTCCGCGATCTTACCAGCGTTGACGGGTGCTCCGAACTCGCGCATGGCTTGTAATACTTGCTCTTTCATGATCTTATCTGTTTTGGTGTTTTACAGTTGTAACAGCAGCCAGTTCTGCGTGCCAATCTTCTCGATGAGCTCCATAGCGCCCTGGCTCCAGAAGAGATCTTCCTCCTCGTCCTTCAGGTAGTCCTTCAGCAGGTCGTAGGTGATGGGATCGTCCTTCACGCCCTCCATGCACTTCATCAGCAGCTCAACTCCAGGTCGCTGGATGGCGAGGTCGGCCTTGACATATTCGACAGGGTCACAGATAAGCGCGCGGCTCTTCATGCCTTCAAATTTGACTTCTCCGCCAAGGTCGAGGATGCGCTCTGTGAACTTTTCTACCCAGCCCATCTCCTCATTGAAATGACCGATGTACTTCTCTCCGAGCTTGGTGAAGCCCTGAGACTTGAAAATCATACCCTGCTGCTTGTGAACGATGGCGCCTTCTGCCAGATGGGTGACGAAAAACTGCAGTGCCTCAATAGATTTCTGCTTGTCCATAATGATGTATGTTAATTAGTTATATGGTTTATTCCGAATGTAAAGGTACGCTTTATTAAGCACTATGCAAAATCTGAGACAATACAGAAATTGTCTGAAACGATACAATTGATTTTTTTTATCTTTGTATTCGAGATGTATACGCTGAAAGAATACCTTCCCATATTTGTGGGCGATGATTTGCCCGAAAAGGGCTGGGATGACGGCATGTACTGCTTAGAAACAGATGCGTCGAAGATCCTTCGTACCAACTTGCTGCATGGGTTCTTGTCCTGCTACGCCTTTATGCTGGTTGACAAAGGGTGGATGACGATTCACTACAATGGACGAGAACTGACACTGAATCCCAACGATCTGTACACCTATTCGCCATGTCTCCCCGTCACCGTAACCGCCACTTCCGACGATTTTCACGGTTACTGCCTGATGGCTGATGAACACGCGGCTGTCGATGCGCCAGTATTACACGACCTTGCGCACATCGCGACCCTTCCTTTCGTTCAGTTGCGCGAACCAAAGCAGACACTGCCTGATGATGCCGCCCGGCATATCGCGGAAAAAATGTGTGAAATAATACACTATCAGCATTCCGACCATATTTACAAGGCCGAGGTTTCGCGAATGCTTTACGCCATCTTTTTGCTTGACCTGCAGAATATTCAGGACCAGACTATCGCGCGACGTCAACTTTCTCCTCGTGTCGAAGAGATTTTCATCGGATTCCTCCGTCTTTTGCCTGACAACTTTATCGAACATCGCGACATCCAGTTCTACGCTTCCAGGCTATGCATAAGCCCCGTTTACTTATCCCGGGTCGTCCGTCAGGTCTCCAGACGCACGGTCATTGACTATATCAACCATATGCTCCTGGTGGAGGCTTGTTTCCTGCTGCGCACGTCAAAGTTGAGCATCGCACAGATAAGCGACCGCCTCCATTTTGCTGACACCCCTTCCTTCAGCAAGTTCTTCTCAAGGATGAAGGGCCTGTCTCCGAGAGCGTATCGTGAAAAATATGTTAATTTCGTTCGGGAAATCGGAATATAAAATGACCGTAATCCGTGAAATACGGCCGGAGGAAATCCCGGTGCTGGAAGACTTCCTGTATGAGGCCATATTCATACCGGAGGGCTTTCCCGTACCGCCAAGGTCTATCATCAAAAACCAGGACATGCGAGTCTATGTCCAGGACTTCGGAAAGAAGTCCGATGATCGATGCCTGGTGGCGGAAGTGGATGGAAAGGTTGTCGGAGCCGTATGGACGCGCATAATGGATGACTACGGTCACATCGATAATCAGACACCCTCCCTGGCCATCTCACTCTATAGGGAATATCGGAACCAGGGCATCGGGACTCAACTGATGCTCTGTATGCGAGAGAGACTAAAAGCTGATGGTTATAAGGCTGTTTCCTTATCTGTTCAAAAAGCTAATTACGCTCTTCAAATGTATCGGAAGCTAGGTTTTATCCCAATCGCTGACCATGGAGATGAACTCCTGATGGTGTATCGTTTATAATTGGTTCCAGACTATGATAATCCTGATTACCGAGGCCTCCCACACTGGGAAAACGCTTTTGGCGCAACGGATGGTGGGGAAATACCATTTTCCCTACCGCCAGCCCGGATTCTGCTTTATGCCGACCCCTTCGGCTTCGTCGTAGGGGTTCAATTGCAGCTCACCCAGCGGGAAGGGCATCAGCTCGTTCTTGCCGGCCTTGAAACCGTATTCGTCGTTGTAGTAGGCATCCGAATAGTCTATCTTAGCCTCATGCGGGTGCTTTCCTTCCTCGAACAGGTCAATGAACGAGGGTACTTCCCGTCCCTGATCCTTCAGCACGGTGGCGGCGTCGCCCCAACGCACGAGATCGGCGAATCGGCAGCCTTCCATGAACATCTCGAACCTCTTCTCTTTCTTAACGTTATCCAAAGTGAGGGAAGAATACAGGGGCGCTCCGGCACGTCTGGCAACCTCGTTGAGGGCGGCGAGTCCGGAACCATCGTCACCCGCCATAGCGCAAGCCTCCGCATAGAGCAGCAGGACCTCGGCGTAACGCATCATAACGGTATTGTTGTCGTTGGCGTCGATGCTGTTCACATTCAGTTCCGTCTCTAGCGGGGCGTATTTGACTAGGAACCAGCCCACATTACCGTAATAACTGGGGGCTGAGAGGCCGAGCCTAGGATCGTTCATTTTCTCATCGCGGGTCAAGTCCTCACCAGCCTTGAGCCCGTTCTCCTTGTCCTCCGCGACACGTCCGCTGTAGTCATAGTCTCCGATCAACTCCTCATAAGAGATGATCCAGGCCTTGCGGCGGTAGGAATCCGGCTCGTTGGCCATAATGGCATCCACGAAAGACTTGGAAGGATTGCCGCCACCGCCCCAGCCATCGTTCTGCTTGAAAAATGGGTTGGGCAGGACCTTTAGGTCGCGCCAGAAGCAGGACTGGCTGCGCTGGAAGTGGCGGAAACCGTCGGGGATGCCAATATTGACATTGTCCACATAATTGAACTCGAACACCTTTTCCGTACTGCCGTCTCCGGCGCGATGGAACATATTCACCATCTCCGGGCCGGGTACAAGCTCGTAATTGCCGGAATCTATGACCTTCTTGAGCGTGGCCTTGGCCCCGTTGTAGTCTCCAGCAAACACCTGGGCTTTGCCTTCGTAGGCATATGCGGCCTCCTTGGTCAGGCGTACCGCGCCGTTCTTGTCGCCTTTGCCGGCGCGAGGAGGCAGCGCTTCAGCCGCCTCGTCCAATTCCTTGATGATCCAGGCCATCAACTCGTCGTGGTTGGAGTTGGTCGGGCGAGCGTCACCGGCGAGGAGGTGATCCACCTTGGGAGGAGTTCCCCAATAGGTGGCGAGATGCAGATGGGCCATCGCCCGAAACACCCTGGCCTCGGCCACATTGCGCGCGATCTTCTCGCTTGTGGCAGGATTGAAGTTGTCAATCAGCAAGTTACAAGTATAGATCACATTGTAGGCCGCCTTATAGCTGAACCGTACGACTAGGCTGCCGGAATCGAATGAAGGACGGTACTCATTGATCTCCAGACCGAAGATGTGGTCGGACTTGCCTCCCGATCCGTAATAGCTGTCATCCGAGGGCGCGTTGGTCAGCACGTAGTTGACCGGGGCTATCACCCAAGTCGGCAACTCGTCCATGACACCCATATTCATGCTCGTGACATACGCCGAATAGATGGCGAGGGCGGCGGATTCGGCGCTCTCTTCCGAATCGTCGTAGAACATCTCGTAATTAAGGACACCTTTCTGGGGAATCTCCAGCAGGCTCTGGCTGCAAGATGCGAAAGTGAGAAGCGCGGCACCTATTGATACTAAGGAAATTATGGTCTTTTTCATATCGCCGGATTAAAATGAGATGTTGACACCAAGAAGAACTTTCCGGGAATTAGGATAGGAGCCCTTGTCCAGTCCCATGCCCCTGTAATCGCCGTCAGAAGCGGTCTCAGGATCGAATCCCGGATATTTTGTGAACGTGAAGAAATCGTCGAGAGAGACATAGAAGCGCGCTCCGCCAAGCAAGATCTTCCTCGTGATGTTGTCGGGAAGAGAGTAGCCGAGCTGCAACTGCTTGATCTTAAAGTAGTCACCGTCGAACAGATTGGCGGATGAGCTCCAGAAATCGGTGCTGGAGGCCATCTCCTTGCAAGAAGGCAGGGTCTTCCCGGCGTTCGCGTGGAAATATTCGAGGGAGTTGATGAGCGGGTGCTCGGTACGGTAGACGCAAGGGATAATCTTGTTGCCGCCGGCACCGGTTCCGAAGAAGGTGAAGTCTATTCCCTTCCATTCAGCGCGCAGGGTTATGCCGTAGTTGTAGGTGGGAATGCTGTTGCCGAGACATTTAAGGTCGGCGCTCGACGGAGTCTGTGTGATATTGCCGTCAGCGTCCAGGAATTGGGCTTTGCCATCGGCGCTAACCCCGGCGTACTCGAACCCTCGGATGTACCAGACCGGATACCCTTCCTCGAAGGCGGTGGAACTCTTGAAGTTGGAGAAACCCTCGCCAGGAATGCGCTGCATCCCCTGCTTGGTCATATAGGTGACCAGGTTGCTCAATTTAGCGAAGTTGGCGTTGACACTGTAGTGGAAATCACCGGCGGTGTCCCTCCAGCCGATCTCAAATTCAACGCCCCGGTTCCTGATGGAGCCGGCGTTGACGACAGATGAGCCGGCTCCGACCTCCAGCACCGGATTCACAGTCATAAGGAGATCCTTGGTCTGTTTGTTGTACCAGTCGGCGCCGAAAGTCAGCCTGTCGCGGAGGAAGCGCGCGTCGATGCCGAGATCCAACTGTTCCGAGGTCTCCCATTTCAGATCCGGGTTGGCCAGACCATCGGGAACGGAACCATGAGAGATGGTCGGATCGGTAACGCCCCACTGGTACACCTTGGAGTTATAGCTGACAGTGGTAGAGTAGGCGTAATCATTCAATACGGCTATGTTTCCGTTGACACCCCAGGACGCGCGGAACTTGAGGAAACTCAAAGCGTCGCGGCTGATGTTATCCTTGATGAAACCCTCGTTACTGGCAGTCCAGCCGGCCGAGACCGATGGGAAGAATCCCCAGCGGTTCTTCCTGGAGAGTTTGGAGGAGTCGAAAGCGTCCGCGCGGAAATTAGTCTGGACGCTATAGCGGTTGTCGAAGGTGTAAGACAGACGTCCGAAATAAGATATCTGTGTGTTCTGCATAGGAGCGGAAGTCCCTGAGAATGACTTCGTTCCCGAACCGTTGTCCATATCGATGTAACGGAAGTTCTCCGCATAACCCTTGAGAGGGTCGGTCCCTTCCAGAGTGGCTCCCACGGAACGGCTGTCGGAATAGGTGTAAGACATACCGGCCATAGCCCCTACGGAGTGCTTGCCTCCGAATGTCCCGCTGTAGTTGGCGAAGTTCTCCCACTGGTATCGTAGTTCTGTTTCCTGATGATGGAAATGATTTCCTTCAGCCTTCCGTTGGTATCGGGTTCGGCTTTTTTCGCATCCTTGCGTTGCTTGATGAGGGCAGAGATAAATCCAGACATATTATTTATTCTTAACTATTCTTTAAAATGTATTAGTTTGTGTCTAATCATATAAAAATAGTAATTGTTTGCCATTATCCATGCATATCTTGGAATAAGAATCATCATAAAAAGATTTGAGTCGGAGTGTTTTCTGTATTTTTGGAGTTATTGCGGAAAGTGGCTATCTTCACACGGATTAGTATGAATAAAACTGGAGAATAATATGTCAGAAGAGAATAATAAACCCCGCGTCGCGTGTCGCGATGACTGGAAAACAGAGCCTATGCCTGAACAACACGAGACTTTCGTGCTTAACAGGTCTTTCAGTGATCAGGAAATGTTCGCGCTCCGTCGCGGAAATGTTCCACAGGCTATGGAGGACAAGTGGTTCTGGTTTATGGAGGGATCAACCCTTTGGGCACACCGCAGCTGGACCGGACACTGTATTTTCCGGGTTGATTTTAAAGAAGACAATAATCATGTCGTTACGGTCAACCGCAATCCGGAACAGTACAGATCCTTCGGTGTGGAAGATGACATCGAATCTTTAAACAGGCTTTTGAACCGGTGGACCCGCCCCCCCTATGATCACTATGATGCGTGGCTTTCTGAGACACACGACGCGTTGAAGAAAGCTGGTAGGCTATAGAATATTCTTATTCTATTCCAGCGCGAGTTCTTTCAGATAGGAGAGCACCGTCTTCAACGCTTTCGCTTGATTGTTCTGTTGCTTTCCGTTATCTTTTTCATAGTACTCTTTCAAGAGCCGTTCACAACCATACCATATCGTGTGGACGTAGCCCTGGAGATTGTTCGCCGTGACCCGGGTCGTTTGTGAGCGGAACTGGATCATGTCTTTAACTTGTTGGACCGATGTCACAGGGTTCTCATATCCGCAAGATACAACCGGGAGGCCTTTCATGGCAAAATACACTCCGGAAAGATCAGCCCGGCCATAATGCCAGTCGCAGATGAGGATGTCCTTGGGAATCATGTCGATGGCCCGCCAGGTGTAGTTGTAGCTGGCTTCCCACTCACCGAGACCGGTGGTTCGGCCGTCCAGCAGGCGGTCTCCCCAAATCATCATCTGACGGCCGGATAAGGCGAGATGGTCATGGATGGTTCTCACTTCGCCTGCATATAACTCAGATTTGTCCAGCCCGTTGCAGCGGGGACATTCCTTCTCGCCGATATAGAACACCTCGTCCATTCCGGCGTGGAAGGCATCTGACTGGAAGACATCACACAGCTCATCCACGACGTCAAAGACAATCTTATGCACATCCGGATGGAGGGGACAGTAACTCTTGCAGTAAAGCCCCTGCGGGTTAGGCCAACCTTCGTAATCCTCTGTCTTGACGGAAGGTGTCTCATCAAACTGAGGATACTCGCGAAGAAGGGCGTTGGTCTTATTCGCCCAGGACTGGTGGCCGAGAAGATTTATGTGCGGGACGAGCCGGATGTTGTTTTCGCGGCAGACGGCGACCAACCTTTCCACGTCTGAGCGGGACAGCGGATTCTCATCCCTCAGCTCCGGATGGGACTCATAAGCATAGCCCCAATCCACCCTGAGAATCATAAGGTTCACTTTCGCGGGAGAGAGTTCCTCCTTGATAAAACGAATGAAAGCGTCCACATCTTTCGGGGAAGGGGCCGCTAACGCAATTCCACGGATAGGAAGTTTCTCATCCAGGGTCTTGGCCGTAGCGTTTATGCCGACAACGATAGCGATGAGAAGAAATAATATTCTTTTCATTTCTGTGAAAGCTTATTGTGATAAATATTCTATTGGACGTATTCCATCTCAAGGACGATCCTGGCGGGTTTGACCTTGGGAGGACATTGGAAAGTGACGTTTCCGGACGGGGTTACTTGAACGGGGACAACGGTGGTCTCACCATTGGAACCGATCAGCGTTGATATGCCATACTGGTCTGTGGAAGGAGCGTAGGCGGTCGGGATTGTGGCTATAGTGACTGTGCCTTTCAACGGAATGGTGAGATCCGCGTCGATGACAATCTTATTGGCTTCGCTGGCAGGTGTGGAGAAGCGGGTGTTGTCACCCATCACACCGAAAGCGCGGCGGAATTCTATTCCTGAAGCCGCTGTAAGGTTGAATTTGCCCACATTGCCACTTATTCCGGGATTGAAGAAGCAATGGGATATCTGGATGTGGTGGTTTTCCTCATTGCTGATCCTGACGTCCAGTCCTCCTGTGTTGAAGCTGGTACCCTCGAGAGAGATCGTCGCCTGCTGTGTCAACTCGGGTCTTGTGAAGCTGAATATCACTGGAGGGTTAGGGCTGTCGTAGCAACGGGGATTGTTGTAATAATAGCAACCGATCAGCCTCAGCACGGAAGGCCCGTCAATGACATATCCTTTCTCTGCGGTGTCGCAATATGACTGCTCGAGGTGGGCTAGACCGTCCACCAGATGGAAGAATACGCTACCTTCCACGTTCTTTGACAGCCACGAGTGTATCTTGTCATAAAAATTGATGCTGCACAACTGGAAGATAGCGGTGTGGGCATTGATGATGACAATATTATCGAAGTGGCAGTCGCCGGTGTCCATGTAAATGCCGTAACTCTCAGGACCTGTTGTGCAATGGATGTGAGAGTTGGTGACGAAAACCTCGTAACCTTTCACTACCCTGAAAGCCTTGAGGTTGCAGTTGCGTACCATAAGGGAATTGAAAGATATCTTGCAGGCGCTGGGGCAATAAACTCCTCCGCTCATCGAATTGCAGTCCAGCACAAGATTGTAAACCGTGCTGCTATGTCCTATTTTGTCAGGAATACCATAATTGTCGAGGTCGATGATGTGCTCCATGGGTTTGATAGCCATGATGATCGCGCCTCCAAAATCAATCTGTATATCATTGGTGGTGTGCGCCATGATTGTCTTTGAGACGGCATAAGTCTTTCCTTTATGGGCGATCAGCTGCCGATTGTTCGAGAGGCAGAAATCGAAAGCTTTCTGAAGAGCCTCCGTGTCGTCTGTGACACCGTCTCCGACGCAACCGAAGGTTTCAGGGGTGATTATCTGGTCAGTGGGCGGGACATCATTCGCCGCGAAGAGTGTTAGCCCTAAGGAAAAAAGGAGGGCGAGCGTGGTTAGTTTTCTCATGATGTTATTAATTAATTGGACGTAAATTTACTAAATTTATGGGGTTAAAGAAAGAAATGCGTCATAAATATGAAACCTTTTAATAGGATACTGTTCGCCATACTGGTGATTCTGGCTGGTTCGTGTTCAAGAGTCAATCCAAAGTCGGACGTCGGCAATATCTCCGTCACTCCCGCTTGGGCTTTGGGCCATATAGTATGGGAAGATGAGTTCAACACGCAGGATGCCGTGAACCGGCTGGTTGACGGTTATTTAGAGAGAGGTATCCCGGTTGATGGAGTCATTATCGACAGCCCATGGGCCACCAGTTATAACAGTTTCACATGGGACACGGACCGTTATCCGGAGCCTCAGAAATTGACTTCCGGCCTTCTTGACAAGGGTGTCCACTCGATTCTTTGGCTGACCGGTTGCGTGAACACCGTAAGCGTGGATTGCCCGGTCGATAAAAGCTCCAATTATGACGAGGCGGTTTCCAATGGATTCGTTGTGAGCGGGGGAAAGCCTTTTAATTGGTGGAAGGGCACGGGAGTCCATATTGATTTCACGAGTCCGGAGGCTACAGCATGGTGGTATTCGCAGCTTGACAAGGTAATGGAAGGAGGGGTGTATGGATTCAAGGTTGACCAGGGAGAATTGAGCATTCCTGAGCCTGTCGGGACCAGCATTGGGGAAATGTCCAACAAGGAATACCGGCATTTCTACTACGACGCCATGTATGACTATGTGAATAGCCGTCGTCCAGGCATGGGAATGATCCTGGCCAGACCGTATTCATTCCAGGGTGATGCGGATAACTCCAGCAAGGACAAGCTCAGTCTTGGCTGGTGCGGTGATTTCTCCGGAGAATGGCAGGGTCTCAAAGACCAGATCAAGAATATTTACACCTCCGCGGAGCATGGTTACGGGGCTGTAGGAACCGAGGTGGGTGGATTTAACGGAGCGGCTCCCGGCAAGGAGCAGCTCATAAGGTACGCTCAGTTCGGAGCCCTTACCGCGGGCATGGTTAACGGAGGTGCCAACAAGCCGTTTGAGAACCATCTCGCATGGTGGCACGGTGAGGAGGCCGGTAAGATTTACCGTGACGCGGTGATTCTCCACAAGAAACTTGTCCCGTACATATTCTCCACAATTGTTGACGCCCATCTGAATGGCGGTACTTTGCTTCGGGACGTTGATTTTGAGCAGGAGAGCCATCGTCTCGGACCGGATCTTTTTACCAAGGCTATAACTGATTACGACTCACATGTTTCCTTTGTCCTCCCCGATGGGGACGATTGGATCGAGTGGGTTTCCAGGGATCGCCTTCGTGGAGGTTCTGTCGTTGAGAAAGATTATGCCCTCGACGAGTTTCCGCTTTATGCCAGGGTTGGGGCTGTCATCCCGATGGATGAGGGAGATCATATTGATATACTGATAGTTCCGGGAGATCAACCTATCGATGTGACCCTCCATCTCCCTGATGGCGAGGGGACCTCTTACAGCGATTGCAGGGTGAGGTATAATCCTCTGACCGGGAAGTCAAAGATTTCCGGAAAGACCTCCAAGCCTTGCCAGGTAGTGTTGAGGAAGCCGATGGTCAGTTGGGAAGCCTCTTGGATTGGCATCAATTCTCCTGAGGACGTCAGGACCGGCGATGTGTCCCTTCCGGCTAGATATTTAAGAACCACCTTCCAGTCAGGCAAGAAAGTCAGTGAGGCATGGCTGCATATCTGTGGCCTGGGTCTTTATGAGGCATATATCAACGGGTTCAAGGTTGGGGGAGCGCAGGTTCTGATGCCCACTGTCTCCAACTACGATAAGACAGTGTATTACAATAGTTTCAATGTCACAGGCCTTTTGAGGAAAGGCGTCAACGCGATGGGCGTGGCCCTCGGCACGGGACGTTTTCCCGGTGTCAGGGTGAACTGGGACAATATCAACACCTATAAGCGGTATGACAAGCAACTGCCCTGCCTTATCTGCCAGCTTGAGATAAAATATTCAGACGGAAGCGTCCAGAGGGTTGTGAGCGATAAGAACTGGAAAGCCACAGCCGACGGGCCGATACGCTCCAATAATGAATATGACGGGGAGATTTACGATGCCAGGATGGAACTGGATGGATGGCTCGACCCTTCGTATGACGACAGCTCATGGCATCAGGCGGAGGCGGCTGAGGCTCCTTTGGGGAAGCTGACCTTGCAACCGAATCCTAACATCGAGATCCAGGACGTCCTGAAGCCGGTGTCAATCAGCCCGTTATCTGGTGGACGATATATTCTTGACATGGGTCAGAATATGGTCGGATGGCTGCAGGTCAAGGCGAGGATGAGCGCGGGCGACACCTTGAAGACGCGTTTCGCCGAGACGCTTCAGGATAATGGCGAGCTTTACACCGATAATCTCCGTACAGCCAAGGCCAGGGATTATTACATCGCCAGGGACGACAGGGAGTTCGTCTGGCACCCTTTGTTCGTGTATCACGGATTCCGTTTCGTGGAGATCAGCGGCCTTTCTTATCAGCCTTCGCTAGAGGATTTCGAGGGGCAGGTCCTTTATGACAAGATGGCCACGACCGGCCATTTCGAGTGTTCGGATCCCGTGATTAACCAAGTGTATAAGAACGCGTTCTGGGGGATTAGAGGCAATTATCGGGGGATGCCTACTGATTGTCCTCAACGGGATGAGCGTATGGGCTGGCTTGGAGACCGGGCCACAGGGTGCTACGGTGAGAGCTGGATATTCGATAACCACGCCCTCTATTCAAAATGGCTGGATGATATCGCCACCGAGCAGAACGAGGAGGGACAGCTTCCTAGCGTGGCTCCCAACTTCTGGACGGTGCGTCCAGACAACATGACTTGGCCGGGGTTATTCATCGATGCCGCCAGGATGTTATGGCTGCGTTTCGGGGACGAGGGAGTGATCGTCAAGCATTATCCGGCAATGAGAAAGTGGCTCTCTTATATGAAGGAGAGGTATCTGGTGGACGGAATCATGACAAAGGACAACTACGGCGACTGGTGTATGCCTCCGGAGTCCTTGGAAATGATTCATTCCCAGGATCCCGCGCGCATCACGGCACCGGAGGTGATAGCCACTCCGTACTATATCCATTATTGCGAGATCATGAAGGAGTTCGCACCTATCGCCGGCTATCTTGGGGATGTCCAGTATTTCGAGGCTGAGCGTAAAGCCAGCGTGGACTCTTTCAACCGGAAGTTCTACAATTCTGAAAAAGGCTGCTACGACAATAACACCGTGACCGCGAACCTGTTGGCTCTCTGGAACGGTATTGTCCCGGAAGGGGAGGAACAGAGAGTGTTAACTGCGATCGTGGACAAGACCGAGAATGAGTTCGGCGGCCATGTCAGCTCTGGAGTCATCGGTATCCAGGTGCTGATGCGGACTTTGACTGAATATGGCCGGCCGGATCTGGCCCTGAGGATAGCTTCCGACGACACATATCCTTCCTGGGGATATATGGCCTCCCGAGGGGCCACCACTATATGGGAACTATGGAACGGCGACACGGCCGATCCCGCTATGAATTCCGGCAACCATGTCATGCTCCTCGGAGACCTGATCACCTGGGAATATGAATATCTCGCTGGAATACGTCCCCTCAAGCCTGGCTTCGCTGAGATAGAGCTCAGGCCTTACCCGATCAAAGGACTTGATTATGTGGACTGCTCGTACGATTCTGTCCAGGGCCGGATTTCCAGCTCCTGGAAGGTCGAAGACGGGGTTTTCAAATGGGATGTCGAGGTTCCGGAAGGAATTCGTACTGAAGTGTTTGTCCCCGGGGATAAGGCACCGAGAGTCATCTCCGGCGGGAAACATCACTTCGAGACTACAATTTGACTTTCTTTTCCCAGAGATCAGCCATCTTCCGGTGGCCGGCAGGGGTGGGGTGCACTCCGTCCCATATCCAATAACTTGGACGGGGCTCATCCTGGATCAAATCTTCGAACATGGTGTCAAAAGGCACGCATGTGGCTCCCAACTCAGAGGATAGTTCCCGTACGATTTCCGCGAGGTGGATGACCATCGCCTCGCGGTCGTCATAATCTGCGGATGACCCCGTGGAGCCTTCCTTGGCCAGGAAGGGAACACAAAGGACAAGTTTTACCGAGGGATTCCGCTCCCTGGTCTTGAGAAGCAGTGAGCGGTACCGCTCTTTCCATCCGTCAAAATCGAAAGGAGTCTCGCCTTCTTCCTTGACTCTGAAATAGTTCCCCATGTCGTTGACTCCTATAAGGACTGAAAGGACATCAGGATTGAGGTCGAGGACATCCTCCTGCCACCTGCCCTCGAGATCCGAGAGTTTGTGGCCGCTGAATCCCCGGTTGTAGAACTGATAATCCGCTTCCGGATGCTTTGCCTGGAAATCCGAGGCGATGAGCATCATATAGCTATGGCCATAAATGTGGTTGAAGTCGGTGTGGCTCCGCTCAGCCGAGGTGGGTTTGTAGCCGTAGACGCAACCCCAGTTGCCGTCGGTAATCGAGTCGCCGATGAATACTATGTGTTTTCCTTGGGCGGATCTGTCCGAGCATGAGGTGACCAATAATGTTCCTAGCAATAACGCGGAGACTATTACGAGAAGTTTGTTCATGTCATAAAGATACTCTTTTTTTCGTATATTGCGGCGCAAATCTAGTTATATGGCTTCCAGGAAGGCAATGTATCATCTTCTGGCCCTCGCCGTCGTGGCGGTCTGGGGCGTTACATTCGTCTGCACAAAGACCCTGATCGGGGCCGGGATGCATCCTGCCGCCATATTCTTCATCCGTTTCTCATTGGCTTATGCTGGAATATGGCTCCTGACACTGATTGGTAAAGACAAGACTCGTCTATTCAGTGACAACTGGAAGGATGAGCTTATGTTCCTGTTCCTTGGAGTCAGCGGAGGATCTTTCTATTTCCTCACCGAGAACACGGCTCTGGCATACACCCAGGCGGCGAATGTGGCTTTCCTGGTATGTGTGGCCCCGGTTTTCACGGCGTTGTTCACTCTTTTAGGGAAGAGGTTCCTCAAGGGCAGGTTCGCGGATGGGTTAGAGAATGTCCGGGTAGGATTCCCGCTGGTCGCCGGCACATTATTGGCTCTCGTCGGAATGGCGATGGTTCTCTTTGACGGGTCCCGGTTGGAGTTCTCCCTCGCCGGAGACCTGCTTTCGATAGGCGCGGCCTTGTGCTGGGCCCTTTACAGCATGTTCATGGGGCAGATGACAAATGACTATGGCGCCGTGTTCGCTACCCGTAAGGTGTTTTTTTATGGTCTGTTGACCATTATCCCTTTCCTGGGGGGCATTGGAGAGTCATTCTCACCTGAGATCCTCGGGCAACCGGTCGTTTATCTAAACCTGTTGTTCTTGGGACTGATAGCCTCGCTCGCCTGTTTCATCGTCTGGAATATAGTGATGTCGAAACTCGGGAATGTCACGTCGACCAACTACGTCTATCTTAATCCGGTATTCACGTTGATCACTGCCGTCATCATCCTGGGGGAGAGGTTGACACCCATGTCTCTTATCGGTTCCGCGGCTATCCTGGCGGGAGTGATTCTCGCTGGACAGAGGCCCAAGTCTTAATTATAATTCTTATTTTTGTTAACCGGTATGGACAAGTCGCTCGTAATATTCGACCTTGACGGGACCCTTATCGACACGATAGGCGATCTCTCCGCCGCCGTGGAATTCGCCCTGTCCGAGGGTGGCTTCCCTGGGCATTCTGTCGAAGAATACAGGGCGATGGTGGGCCATGGAATCCGGAATCTTGTCACCAGAGCCCTGCCCGAAGGCGTATCTGATGAGGTTATTGACTTATCCCTCAGCCGTTTCCTTGAATATTACACCTCTCATATAGACATCCTGTCCAGGCCATATCCCGGTATTCATGAGTTGCTGCGTGAGCTTTCGGATTCGGGTTTCAAACTGGCTGTGACCTCAAATAAGTTCCAGGCTGGGACCGAATCCCTGATACGGCGCTTTTTCCCTGACATTCCTTTTGTCAAGATTCTCGGGAACGCCCCCGGCCTTCCCCTCAAACCCGACCCGGAAGTCGTACGCCTCGCCATGGAGGCTGCCTTTGCCGGCTCGCCGCCTGCCCGCGGCCGCGTCCATTCTCGCGTCGCCCTTCGACTTCGCTCAGGGCTCGCTGCGGCTGAGTACGGCCGCTGTGCAGTGGCGCAGCCGGAGACTGGGGCAGAGGAGGCAAGGTCGATCCCGGCGACCATTTACCCGGATAGGGCGCGAAGCGCAGGGAGACGGAATCGAGCCTTGCCTTCTCACAACTCTGGTGGATATGTGGTGCTGGTAGGAGATTCCGCTACGGATATCAGGACGGCCAGGAACGCCGGAATAGGAGCGATTGGAGTGTCCTGGGGCTTCCGTCCGAAGGCGGATCTGTCGGAGGCGGATGTGGTCGTGGACACCGTGGACCAATTGAGGGAAGTTCTTCTAAGAGAAATAAATAACTTAAATATTGATTGAAATGAAAAAGATCATCTTTGCCGCCGTCGCGGCGCTGCTTTGCACCCTGACACTTTCCGCCCAGGATCTTCCCGATAATGACTGGGCCAACTTCAACCGCTACATCAAGGCCAATTCCGAGGTGACCGCCAAACCCCTCGCGGTTCTAATGGGCGATTCTATCACTGACGGCTGGTTCAGCCAGGATCCTGATTTCTTCAAACAGAACAATCTGCTTGGCCGCGGCATCAGCGGACAGGTGACCTCCCACATGTTGGTACGCTTCCGCAAGGACGTGGTCGATCATCATCCCAAGTACGTCGTGATCCTCGCCGGAATCAATGACATCGCCAGGAACAACGGTTACATCTCCCTCGAGGACACATTCGGCAACATTGTCTCCATGTGCGAGATCGCCAAGGCCAACAAGATCAAGCCGGTCCTCTGCACCCTCGTCCCCTCGGCCTACATCAGGTGGCGTCCCGCGCTCAAGGACACCAAGGAGCAAGTCGCCAAGCTCAACGCCATGATCAAGGAATACGCTAAGGCAAAGCATTATAAGGTAGTGGATTATGCCACTGTCCTGGCCGATGCCAACGGAGAGACCCGCTCAGACTTGTCCGGAGACTCGGTGCACCCGAATCTCGCCGGTTACAAGATCATGGAAGAGGCTTTGATGAAGGTTATCCGCTAAGGGATCTTATTCGCCGAATCTCTCGGAATAATGGTGTTGGAGCCGCTCCAGCCTCTGGGCCTTTGACTGGAGGTAATGGAGTTTGACATGGGCTGACACGCCTTCCGGGTAGGGGGCCCTTAAAGAGTCAACCCAATTATCCAGATCCATCGACGCCTGTATCGCCTTCCTGGCGATGGAGGCGTCGACTGTTGTGTCGATCGTGAACATGGCCTCTGTGGACCTGTCTCCAAGTCTCCTGTCAATCATGTCATCAAGACGATCCCTGGTAAGTATCTCGTCATCCTGGATCGTCTTGAGAGAGTCAATGATCCGGTAGCTGGCGGCAAGCGCTGAGCGGAGACTGTCCGCTGAATTGTCCAAGTCGTTGAGTCTCAGTCGGATTTTAATAGAATAGAGGCATGGGGCGATGATCATGGCGGCAATGATCAGGTTTCTGGTAGTTCTCAGAAGCCTTTTCCAAAAGCTGATACCTGTCTCGCCGTCTTTTCCCATATTACCGGATATTCGCTATGCTCATTATGTCGGCGAAAACACCGGCGGCGGTGACTTCCGCTCCGGCCCCATATCCCTGGATCAGCATCGGGTGCTTGTTATAGCGCTCCGTGGTGAGAAGGATGATGTTGTTTGATCCGTCCAGGACGTAGAAAGAGTGCTGCATCGGGATCTCCTTGAGGGAGACCGAGCATTTACCCTGGTCGTTGGTGGCGACAAAGCGCCACCTCTTACCTTCAGCCTTGAGGCGTTTCCTGTCGGCCTCGAACTTGGCGTCCAACTCAGGAAGCCTGGCCCAGAACTCATCCAGCGAGCAGTCGAAGAAAGACTTGGGGATGAATAAGTTAGCCTCAACATCCTCCATATTGACCTTAAATCCGGCCTCTCGGGAGAGAATGACCAGCTTGCGGATCACGTCAGTGCCTGAGAGATCCATTCTTGGATCCGGCTCGGAAAAACCTTGGTCTTTTGCCATCTTCACAGTCTGGCTGAAAGGAATATCCTCCGAGAGGGTGTTGAATATGAAATTAAGGGTGCCGCTGACCACGGCTTCCATCTTCAGGATCCTGTCCCCGCTGTTACGGAGATCATTTATGGTACCGATGATCGGAAGTCCGGCTCCGACGTTGGTCTCAAAAAGGAACTTGACTCCTCTTTGGCGAGATATCTCCTTGAGCCTCTTGTAGTTGGAATAGTCAGATGAGGCCGCTATCTTGTTTGCCGCGACCACTGAGATTCCACGGTTGAGGAAGTCCTCATACAGGGATGCGATCTCGGAGCTGGCTGTGCAGTCCACAAAGACAGAGTTGAAGATATTCATTCCTGTCACCTCCTCGCGTAACCTGGCCGGAGTGAGAGGAATGCCATTCTCAAGGCTTTCCTTCCAATTGTCCAGATCTATCCCGTCCCTGTCGAAGATTCCTTTGACGCTGCGGGCGATGCCGACCACATTGATCTTGAGGTCATGCTCGTCCATCAGTTTCTGCCTTTGGCTCTGGATCTGGGCGATGAGCCTGCTTCCGACAGTCCCGATGCCGCACAGGAAGAGGTTGAGTTCCTGGTATTCGGAAAGGAAGAAACTGTCGTGGATGACGTTGAGGGATTTCCGGAGCTGGCCGCGATCAACTATGAAGGATATATTTGACTCCGAGGCGTCCTGAGCGAACGCGCTGACACTGATTCCGTTCCTTCCGAGGGTGGCGAATAGTTGCCCGGCTATTCCCGGGGTGTTCCTCATGTTGTCCCCTATAACCGACAAGGCCGCAAGCCCATCCTTGACCCTTACCGGGGAGAGGGACCCATTGTCTATCTCACGGGCGAAAGTCCAATCCAGGACACTCTTCGCGCGTGACGCGTCTTTGGCGCTCACGCCAATGGAAATACCTGTCTCTGAGGCGGATTGGCAGACCAGGAAAGCGCTGATCCTCTCCAGGGCGAGGGCTGTGAATATCCTGCAGTTGACTCCTACGACACCGGCCATTGATGTGCCGGCAAGTGTGATGAGGCTGACATTGTCAATCGATGATATGCCCCTGATCGCTTTGTCACCGCTTTGGCTGTCTTTCCTGATGGTGGTCCCGACGCCTTCCGGATCGAACAGGTTCCTGACGACTGTCGGGATCCCTTTGGAGTTGACAGGGAATAGGGCGGGGGAATAGATCAGGCCTACCCCGAAATTGCAGAGTTCCATCGCCTCCCTGTAGCTCATCTCCTTGATGAGATAGGCGGTTTTCACCGATGCCGGATCGGCGGTCATGAAACCGTCCTTGTCGGTCCATATCTCAAGTCTCTCCGCGTCATTTGAGGCGGCTATCAGGCTGGCCAGGTAATCTGGGGCTCCGACTTCAAGGTCGGTGAGCTCGCTCACTTCCAGACCGTCAGGGATAATACCCGGCACTATGACTGTCTCGGAATGCGGGGTGAATATCTCAGGATGACCCGCCAGGCAAGTCTGGGGAGGCACGACCTGGGATCCGGGGATAACCGCCTGCAAAGCCTTGGTCCTCCCTTCCGGGACGACGACAATCACCCTTCCTCCGGTGGATTCCACCACATCCTTGATTCTCAGTATATTCTGTTCTTCTTCAAAGAGCCCGGCTCCGAATTTGAGGACTTTCATCTAACGATTGTTTTTTGTGGCTCCAAAGAAAACCATTTTTTCTTTTTTTTCCGAATTAATTGCCGTATATTTGACTGTTTCAACAGATAATCGCCATGAAGAAATTCCTTCTGAAGCTCCTGATGGGAGCGTCATTGACGACATCAGTATTCATCTTCCAGGCTTGTTACGGTCCGGCTATACCCGAACCTGCCGACCTGCCGAGGAACCTGACCGAGTTCCAGGAGGCTGTTCCCGAGGAGACAGAGGATCCTGAAGTGGAAGATGCCGCTGCCTTGGAGGAAGTATCCGAACCGGAAGTCTAGTCCAAGGTTTCCTTGATATTGTATTTGTTCCTGTCCTGGGAATTGCGGGAGATCATCTCGCAAATGAATCCTGCCAGGAAGAGGATAACACCCATCATAACCGCCACAAGGGCAAGATAGAACAGGGGTTGGTCAGTGACCGCCCTGTAGTGTATCCCATGTGCCTGGTGGACCAGTTTCGCCACAATAATCCACACTGTCATGACGAAGCCCACAAGGAACATCAACAATCCTGAGAAACCGAAGAAATGCATCGGTTTCTTCCCGAATGTGCTGAGGAACCAAAGCGAGAGCAGGTCCAGGAACCCGTTGACGAATCTCTCCATCCCGAACTTGCTCTTTCCGAACTTCCTTTTCTGGTGGTGGACAGGCTTTTCGGTGATTTTCCCGAATCCGGCGTTCTTGGCGAGGTAGGGGATGTAGCGGTGCATCTCTCCGTAGACCTCGATATTCTTGATGACTTCGTTCCTGTAGGCCTTGAGGCCGCAGTTCATGTCGTGAAGCTTGATGCCCGTGATCCAACGGGCGGTGGCGTTATAGAGTTTCGAGGGCAGGTTCTTGGTGAACTTGTTGTCTTTGCGGTGCTGCTTCCAGCCGGAGACCACATCGTACCCGTCCTCGACAATCATCCTGTACATCTCGGGAATCTCCTCCGGGGAGTCCTGAAGGTCAGCGTCCATAGTGACGACCACCTTTCCCTCAGCCTTCGCGAACCCATGGTAGAGGGCGGCTGATTTCCCGTAATTGCGGCGGAAAGATATTCCTTTGATCCGGTCGTCACCATCAGCCAGTTCCTTGATCTTCGTCCAAGAACCGTCTGTGCTTCCATCGTCCACGAATATGACCTCGTAGTCATATCCCGCCGCGTTGGTCATGCTCCTGATCCACGCCAGCAGTTCACCTAGGGATTCTTCCTCATTGAAAAGAGGGATTATTATCGAGAGATCTTTTGAATATTCCATGATTAGTTCATAATCCTTGTTGAGAGTGCAATATTAGTGGTTTTTCGATAAATGGAAAAAGAGGGTGACTGGCGGCCTTTTCGCTGACAGTGATCTTTCTGTTGACAGGAGCGTTCGCGGAAACCTTGCCAGCTGAAGATGCGGAAGCCATTGTGAACGGATAGTATGTAATGGCCTCTCCATTCAGAGTGTAGATCTCATTAGGATCGCTTTCACCGATAGCATAAACCCTCTGGAAGGCAACGGTGTAGTCCCCGTCAGAAAGCTTGATTGTGCCAGGAACGAAGGATGCTGTTCCGTCTGCTCCGATAGAGCCTCTTCCGAGCTCATATGTGCCGGGGATGCGGTAGTACTCACCCTCTACTTCGACATTTGCAAGG
>JAFYYW010000038.1 GCA_017548985.1 Bacteroidales bacterium | reverse complement strand
GAATATGACGCGGCCCCGATCGATGTGTATTACTACAGCCAGTTCTGCAGCAACATCTACCAGTGCTTCACATTCGGTGTGTCGGCATCTTACCAGTTCATTCCCGGACAGAGCCTGATCGCGCAGGTCTGTAACTCGCCCCTTTCACTGGGTTTCCAGAGTATCTACGCCTACAATCTTGCCTGGAGCGGAAGTTTCGCTCCTTGGTGGCACACCATCTGGAGCGTAAATGTCGTTGAGGATCAGGACAAGAGACCTGTCAACTATATCTCTCTCGGAAACCGCTGGACATTCGGGAATGTGCTTCTCGATCTGGATGTGATGAACCGAGCCGGTTTTGGCCAGGAAGGATTCCTGGGGACGGACATGTCCTTCATCTCCAAATTTATTTGGAGCGTAGGCAACTGGAACATCTGCAGTAAGGCGGGCTATGAGTTCAACAAGGCCGGCAATATCGATTCCAATGGACGCGCCTATGACCTGGTAATCGCGCCCGGCACCGAGTATTTCTACGCAGGAGCGGGGCTGGAGTGGTTCCCTCTCAAGAGCGACAACCTGAGGCTCCACGCCGTGTATTACAGAGATAATTCCGCCCGCAAGAATAACCTCGAAGTCGGAGTCACCTGGCGGGCGGATATAATAGGAAAGAAATAGAGTGGCTTAATCGTCTGTATCCTCGGCGTCGTACCTTCCGTCAGCGGCGGCTTTTGCAAGGATGCCGGCTTTTTCCGTGTAGATCTGAATGTATTCCGGAAGCACTTTGTACAACGCGTCGATGAATCTCTGGCCGATTTCGAATAAGTAAGCGTAAGCTACGTATTCCTTCATATGCGGGTCGTCACCTCTGATTGTGGTTTGGCCGGATGCGATGTCTGTCAAGTAATTCCTCAGAGAAATGACTCTCCGGGCCTCGGCGGCTCCAGCTTCGTTCAGCTGCGGAACGATCACCTTCTCCTTCTCGACATACCCACGCTTCGCGAACCATACGCGACCGTTTTCATGCAGGGCGGTGGGGCTATATAATTGTCGTGTGTTGTTGTAGAATGCCCTTTTCACATCATCCTCTTCATGGATAACCTGGTCTTCCTGGCAGGCTTTCCTGAAAACCATGTAATAAGCCTTCTCATCATTGTCCTTGGGAGCCGGCAAGTCTGTGAACGCGATAAGGGAATCTTTCAGTTCCGTTCTGCCATCAGCGAACCACTTCAACAGATAGACCATGTAGTAGTCGATAGATGGTGTTGAGAAGGTGGTGGAATATGTAAGGATATACGCAGCAGCCAAGATATTCCCCTCAAGTGGAATCTCGCTGGTCCTTTCTTCAATCACTCTTTTCTCGAAGAGCGCTTTGCTGTACTTCCTTTTCCCGCTATGCTTTAAGAACTGGAATACGGCGAAGATGATAATGAAAAGCATCAGCAAGATGCCACCCAGTTTGGTCAGAGTTTCCATGAATCAGTCAATTACAATTTGAAATCATCCGCAATATAACATTTTTTCTCGACACTCATTCCAGAGGACGGCTGGTACAGAAGTACCTGATAATCCTTATATTACGAAATATGATGGTGCCGTTTCCGACACCATCATATTATATAATCCATTTGTTATCAATAGGTTCCGTACCAGCTACATCAGGTCGTGGGCTTTGAGCCACTCGACGCTCTTGGCTACTCCTCCGATACGGTCCAGACCCATGCTGGGCTCGTCCTGTTCGATGCAAATCCACTTGACACCGGTCTCCATGGCCGTGAGGATGACCTTCTCCATATCCATCTGTCCGCATCCCATAGGCCTGTACTCGAACCAGCCACCCTCGTCCTTCATTGAATTGTCCGTGTTGACACCGATAAGGGCGTAAGGGGCGGAGCTCAGATGGCCCTCAAGCTTGTAGTCCTTCGCATGAAGGATAGGAGTGCCGCCGTTCCCATATTTCTTGAGGGTCTCGCAGACGTCGAAGCCGGCATAGTCGCACCAGCAGGCATCCAGCTCATTCTGGAGGTTCTCACGGGAATTCGCGGCGAAGATCTCTTCATAGCCGACCTTGCCGTCAGGAAGCTTCACGAACTCGAAGTCGTGGTTGTGGTAGAGGAGCTGGAATCCGGCCTCGCGGACCTTGGCGCCAACCTCACCGATCTTCTCAACGGTCTTCTTGAACTGCTCGGGATCGATCCCGGGACGGCTGGCCTCGTCCATATACGGGAATACTATGTACTGGACTCCGAGGATGGTGTTCTCCTCAATGACCTTGTCGATGTCATTGATCATCTGGTCGAAGGGAACATGGTTTGAGAAGGGGACCAGACCCAACTCGGTGCACCAGCGCTTGACTTGGACGACGGAGTTGCCGTAATACTCACCGTAGAACTCGACGCCGAGTATTCCCAACTCGCTTATCTTCTTGAGGGTGCCATAAAAGTCGGCTTCCAGGTCGGTGCGTACGCTGTAGAGCTGCACTCCGACGGGGAGCTTCTTGGGGAAGACAGTCTTAGTCTCTTTCTTGCCGCAACATCCGGCCAGTAGAAGGACGGCAGCCGCGGCCGCCATGATCTTCATAGCTATATTCTTCATCTTGTCCAGTTTTAATTGATTATACAAATATGTGAATTAATTCCGTCAAATCAAGCTTCTTTCTCCCTTTCCTTCAGTTTCCTTACCGGATCGCATGTCACCCCGATGCCGAGTTTGCTGAAGGTCTTGCGATCCACCTCGCTCAGCATCACTGTCGAGTGGACCTGGGCGCCGACCAGGTTCGGCAGCTGGTCGATGGCCATCTTGCAGTTCTCATCGATCAGGCTCATCATTGAGATGGCGACAAGGACCTCGTCCGTGTGGAGACGGGGATTGCGGCCATGGAGATAGGTGACCTTTGTCTTTGAGATTGGCTCAATCATCGTCTGGGGAATCAGCTTGACGTTGTGGGCGATTCCGGCGAGATGTTTCAGGGCGTTCAGCAGCAGCGCTGCGCTTGGGCCGAGCAGGGGACTGGATGACGCGGTTAGGATGGTTCCGTCACCAAGCTCGATAGCCGCGGTGGCCACACCGGCTTCCTCTAACCTGTCCTTTGCGGCGACGGTGGATTTCCGGTAGGCGGTGGAGATCTTGGCCTTCTTCATAAGAAGAGCCAGCTTGTTGACCTCGTTCTCTGTCGCTTTTCCGTCCGCAAAGTTGCAAACTGCTGTGTAGTAGCGTCTTATGATCTCTTGCAGGGAGGCTTCCCGGCAGACTTCGTCATCGCTGATACAGAAGCCGACCATATTGACTCCCATATCGGTAGGGGACTTGTAAGGAGAGAAGCCATAGATGTCATCGAACAGGGCGTTCATAACAGGGAATATCTCCACGTCCCGGTTGTAGTTGACCGCGGTTTTGCCATAGGCCTCAAGATGGAAGGGGTCGATCATATTCACATCCTCGAGATCAGCCGTAGCGGCCTCATAGGCAAGGTTGACAGGATGGTTCAATGGAAGGTTCCAGATGGGGAAGGTCTCGAATTTGGCGTATCCGGCCTTTATTCCCCGCTTGTTCTCCTGGTACAGCTGGCTGAGGCAGACCGCCATCTTACCGCTTCCTGGACCAGGGGCCGTGACCACCACCAGGGGCTTGCTGGTCAACACGTAGTCGTTCTTTCCGAAACCCTCGTCGGAGTCTATCAGGGCGACATTGTTGGGATAATCCTCTATGGTGTGGTGGTAATATACCGTGATCCCCATGTTTTCGAGGCGCTTGCGGTAGGCCTCGGCGCTTGCCTGGCCGTTGAAATGGGTGATGACGACGCTATTGACACTGAGCCCTCTGTCGAGGAACTCGTCCCGCAGACGCAGGACGTCGACGTCGTAAGTGATTCCCAGGTCGCTGCGTACCTTGTTCTTCTCGATGTCAATCGCGCTGATCACTATGATGATCTCAGCGTCGTCTTTCATCTGCATCAGCATTTTCAGCTTGCTGTCCGGCTCGAATCCAGGCAGGACCCGGCTGGCATGGTAGTCATCGAAAAGCTTTCCGCCGAACTCCATGTAAAGTTTGTCGCCAAACTTGGCGATACGTTCCTTGATGCGTTCAGATTGGATTTTTAGGTATTTCCCGTTGTCGAACCCGTATTTCATAAAAAAGAGAGTTGTTTAAAATACGGGTTACAAAATTAAAAAAAAATTCCGATATTCACGACAATTCGATTTAAGATGCGAGAATTGGTCTCACTTGACATGTTCCAAACAGCGGGCGTTGGTGTACTGGCCCTGCTGCTGGGAATGTTTTTCACCCGCTCCATCCCGTTCCTGAAACGTTTCTGCATCCCGGCTCCGGTCTCCGGAGGAATACTCATATCCCTGCTGACCCTTGCCTCGTACAGTCTCTTTGGAGTAGAATTCTCCTTCGACGGGACTATAAGGGACATCAGCATGATGCTCTTTTTCACTTCCGTGGGTTTCCAGTCCGACATCAGGGCTATAAAGAAGGGTGGGAAACCGCTGATTATCATGGTGGTGCTTGTCTCAATACTGATCGTGGCGCAGAATCTGATCTCTGTCGGTACAGCAAAGCTGATGAGACTCGAACCTCTTCTCGGCATGGCCTCAGGTTCTATACCGATGGCCGGAGGACACGGAACCTCGGGCGGCTTCTCCCCATTGCTTGAGAGTATGGGGCTGACCGGGGCGCAGTCTATCACCATGGCCTGCGCTACCTTCGGTCTGGTGGCCGGATCAATGATAGGAGGCCCTTTGGCTGAGCTCCTCATCCGGAAACGTTCCTTGGCCGAGGAGTCCCATTCCACAGATGTGGTGACAGGCTTGGAAGGAAGCAAGGCCTCTCCGGATTCGAAACTGGAGCGGTCGCAATCGGAGGAGAGATCGTTCAGGGATTATACCAAGGCTGTTTACCTGCTTGTTCTCGCCATGGCCGCCGGAATGTGCCTCAGCAAGATCCTGGCTTTGACGGGCATCACTTTCCCGACTTATTTCGGGTCGCTTATAGCCGCTTGCATTATCCGTAACCTCACCGAGGCTTTCTCCAAGGGGCAAGACACGCTCAAGATGGACAAGATCATCTCGGTCGGGGACATATCCCTTTCCATATTCCTCGGGATCGCCATGTCCACATTGAAGCTCTGGGAACTGGCAAACCTTGTCCTTCCCCTGTGCGTCATCCTTTTCGCCCAGGTGGCGTTCTTAGCCCTATTCGCCTATTTCGTGGCGTTCCGCTCGCTCGGGAAGGACTATGATGCCGCGGTACTCGTGAGCGGGCTTTGCGGTTTCGGGCTTGGAGCGACTCCGAACGCCATGGCGAATATGTCAGCCGTCTGTTTCAAGTACCGCTACGCCGTCAACCCATTCATAATAGTCCCTATAATCGGAGCTATGTTCGTCGACATCATCAACACCACTGTAGTCACATTATTCCTGAATATCCTTTAACACTTAATACATTATGATCGCACCTGTTTATGCGGCCACACCAGGACGCTATGAATCAATGGATTACCGCCGTTGCGGCCGTTCCGGCATCCAATTGCCGCTCCTGTCCCTGGGCCTATGGCACAACTTCGGCTCCCACAAGCCTTTCGAGGAAGTGAAGGCGATGGCCTGCCACGCTTTTGATTCCGGTATATGCCATTTCGACCTGGCCAATAATTACGGCCCCGAATACGGCACCGCTGAAGAGAATTTCGGACGCCTTATGGCGACTGTCTTCAAACCCTACCGCGACGAGTTGTTCATCAGCTCCAAGGCCGGATGGGATATGTGGCCCGGACCCTATGGCAACTGGGGATCCCGGAAGTACTTGATGGCCAGCCTCGACCAGAGCCTCAAAAGGATGAATCTAGAATATGTCGACATCTTCTATTCCCACCGTTATGACCCCGCCACCCCTATTGAGGAGACTATGCAGGCCCTTGTGGACATTGTAAGGCAAGGAAAGGCCCTTTATGTCGGCCTGTCCCGCTACCCGAAAGAGCAGGCGACCAAGGCCTACCGCTATCTCGCGGATCACGATGTGCCTTGCCTCCTTTATCAGGACCGCTTCAACATAATCGACCGCAGACCCCAGGATCAGGGCCTGATCGACCTCTCTTATGACAAGGGTGTGGGCTTCATATCCTTCTCGCCCCTGCAACAGGGTCTGCTTACCTCAAGGTACCTTAACGGTATCCCTTCTGATTCCAGGATGGCCAGGAACACCTCGCTCAAGTCCGAGATTCTGACTCCCGAGTTGCTGGATTCGCTAAGGAGACTTAACGATATGGCCCTCCGCCGCGGCCAGAGCCTGGCCCAGATGTCGCTCTCTTGGCTGTTGTCTGACCCCAGAGTCACCTCGGTCATAATCGGGGCCAGCTCGGTCTCCCAGATAGAGGATGACCTCAAAGCGCTGGATAACAGGTACTTCTCCGAGGAGGAGATAGTTGAGATCGATTCTTTGTTCGCTGGAAAGGATTTCGGAGTATGAGACGCTTGATCTTTTTGGCGCTTGCCGCCGTAATGGTGTTTTCCTGCAAGGAGCCGATTGAGAAATTCAAGATCCAAAGGGGAGTCAATATCGCCCATTGGCTCTCCCAAAGTAATGTCAGAGGGGAGCGGAGGGCCGCGTTTTTTGTCGAGGAAGATGTCAAGCGGATTGCCGGATGGGGTTTTGACCATGTCCGTATCCCTATTGACGAGGAGCAGATGTTCGCCGAGGATGGATCCAAGGAAGAGGAGGCCTTCGCCCTTCTCCGCAATAGCCTGGATCTCTGCGGGAAATATGGTTTGAGGGCGATTGTGGACCTTCATATCCTGCGCTCACACTATTTTAATGCCGCGGTCAAGCCTTTATTCACCGAGCGTGCCGCCCAGGAGGCTTTCTACGAGTGCTGGAGGAAGATCTCCGGTGAGTTGAAGGATTATCCGACCGACATGGTGGCTTACGAGCTGATGAATGAGCCTGTGGCAGACGATCCGGCGGATTGGAACAAGATCGTCGCGGAATGCCATGCCGTCATACGTGAGCTTGAGAAAGACAGGATAATCGTGATAGGCAGCAACAGGTGGCAGTCATTCAGCACCGCCAGCCAGCTTGTCCTTCCGAAGGGCGATCCGAACATAATCCTGAGTTTCCACTATTATGAGCCGATGCTTTTGACGCACTACCAGGCCAGCTGGATGGATCTTAAAGACTATATGGGACCGGTACATTATCCCGGTACGGTTGTCTCCAGCGAGGAACTTGAGTCCTGTTCGGAGACCGACCGGGCCGTGTCAGCCGCCTGGACTGATGCGGTGTATGACACCGGGAGATTCGCCAAGGAGTTCGGAATGGTTCTGGAAGTCGCTAAGAATCATTGTGTTCCCGCATATTGCGGGGAATATGGATGCCTCTCTGTCAAGGCCAATGATGAGGCCCGATACAACTGGCTCTCGGAGATGAACAAGGTTTTGGATTCCTTAGGTATCGCCCGCGCGGTCTGGGCTTACAGGGAGGGGGTAGGAGGATTCGGTATTCTTTCGGGCACCTCAACCGAGCCTGACGCCAGGATGCTTGACTGTCTTCTAAAATGAAATGAACGTTTTAATTACTTTTAAAGAGTATTATTAAAATTTTTTTATGTAAGTTTGCCTAGTAACGAACTTATTCCATCATGATGAAAAGGGTTTTATTAGTTTTCTCGTTGCTGGCCATGGTATGTGGCGGCAGCGTCCGCGCCCAGGTGTCACAATCTCCTGAGCTTGCCACCAAGATCAAGAACGAAGGATTGAACAACTCGAAGATCGAGGAGATTTCCCAGTTCATGACTGACCTGCTCGGCTCCAGGCTAACTGCCTCCCAGCAGAAACGCAGGGCTGAGAGCCTTGTCGTGGAAAAACTCAAAGAGTTTGGACTCTCCAATCCGAGGTCGGAGTTCGCGGCCGAGTTCCCTCGCGGTGGTTGGGACGTGGTTAAGACCTACGCCGCGATGACATCCCCTTATTACTGCGCTTTCTCCGTCAATCCTAAAGCCTGGACAGGAAGCACCAACGGTCTCGTGAAGGGGGAGTGTGTGGTATTTGATGTCCAGAATAAGGAAGACCTTGAAAAATATAGGGGCAACATCGCCGGCAAGATATTGCTGAGGGCCCCGACACAGACCTATACTATCGGTTTCCAGCCTCTCGCCAGGCGTTATACCGAGGAGGAGCTTGAGGCTTTGTCTCAGGACAGGCGCTCTGCCGGCTTCATTTCTCCCGCCGGGCCTCCCGGAGGTGGCGCTCGTCCCCGTATTCCTTTCGACAGGACTTCCATGATGGAGCTCCAGAACCTGACCAATGAGCTCCTCGCTACCGAGAAACCTCTCTGCATCGTCACCGGACGTGGCACGTTCAATGTGCCGAGTGGTACTGGAGCATCATATAAAGTCGGTGATCCTGAGCCGGTTCCTGAGATTAATATGCCCATTGAGGACCATGGTCGCATGGTCCGTCTGATCCAGCAAGGCGAGAAGGTCGAGATGGAGCTCGAGCTCATCAACAAGTTCACTGATGACCAGGAGGTCCATAATGTCTACGCCGAGATTCCCGGGACTGATCCCAAGATGAAGGATGAGATCGTCCTGATCGGAGCCCACTTTGATTCATGGCACGGCGGCACCGGCGCGGCGGACAACGCCTCCGGCTGCATCGTGATGATGGAGGCCATGAGAATCATCCAGCAGCTTGGCATCAAGCCCAAGAGGACTATCCGCATCGCCCTGTGGGGAGGTGAGGAGCAGGGTCTCTTCGGTTCCAGGGGTTATATGCAGAATTACCTCTACAAGGACAACAAGAAGCTTCCCGGCTTCGACAAGTTCGCCCTTTACCTGAATATGGACAATGGTTCCGGACGTTTCCGCGGTATTTATCTTGAGAACAACGATGCCGCCTTCCCGTTCTTCGAGGCTTGGAAGACGTACATCGAGCCGTTGGGATTCGAGTATCTCTCTCCGAGGAACACAGGCTCAACTGACCATGTCTCATTCCAGAGGGCCGGCCTTCCCGCATACCAGTTCATCCAGGATCCTCTGGAGTACAACCGTACCTACCACACCATCATGGACACTTACGAGCGTCTTTCCCTGGGTGACCTCACGCTGGACGCCACGATTGTGGCATGGCTGGCGATTTGCGCCGCTGACGATCCTGGCAGGATCCCGGTGAATCCTGTCCAACCGATGCAGATGGGACCGGGACAGGGACCAGGACCGGGACAGGGACCGGCGCCGGCACCGGGACAGGCACCGGCACCTAGACGTTAAGAAAAATAAAGTATAAGAACAGGGGCCTTAGCGGCCCCTTAACATTTCACTTAAAGACAAATCATTATGAATAAAAGTAGAATCCTTCTGTTTGTGGCGCTTCTCCTTCTCGCCACTGTCCGCCTTCCCGCGAGCGAACCATTCCGCATCGCTGTCGCCGGCGTGACCCATGACCATCTTAATGGTGTTGTGTCACAGCTTCGTCGTGGAGACATCCAGGTCGTGGGAGTCTGGGAGGCCGATCCAAGGTATATCCATGACAATTCGCTGAGCAGGGTGCTTCCGGAGAACATATTCTTTTCAGATCTCGGGAAAATGCTGGACGCCACCAAACCTGAGGCTGTGGTTGCCTATGGCTCAATCAAGGAGCATCTAGCGGTCGTCGAGGCATGCGCTCCCAGAGGAATACATGTGATGGTCGAGAAACCCCTGGCTACGACTTTGAAAGACGCCCGGAAAATGGCCGACTTGGCCAGGAAACACGGTATCCTTCTTCTGACAAACTATGAGACCACATGGTATGCCTCTAATCACTACGTGAAAGCCCAGGTGGACGCCGGGAAGATCGGGGATATATTCAGGATCGAGGTTTATGACGGCCATCAGGGTCCTGTCGAGATCGGTTGCAGCAAGAAGTTCCTGGACTGGCTCACTGATCCTGTTCTCAACGGGGGCGGGGCCGTCATGGATTTCGGCTGCTATGGGGCTAACCTGGCCACGTGGCTGCTGGGCGGAAAGAAGCCTGTGAGTGTCTATGCCGTGTTACAGACCAATAAACCCTCTGTTTACACAAAGGTTGATGATGACGCCACCATAGTCGTCGAATACCCGGGAGCCACCGTTGAGATCAACGCCTCATGGTGCTGGCCATATAACCGCAAGGATATGTTCGTGTACGGACATGAAGGACTGCTTTATCAAGCGAATCCTACCCGTGTCGAAGGTATTAAGAAGGGCGAATGGACTGACGCTCCCGCCCTCGCGTCCCCTTATGACAATCCGTTCCATCTTTTGGAAGCCGCTGTGAGAGGGGAGATTACGATATCTCCTGGAGACCTGTCGTCGTTGGAGAATAATCTTGTCGTGGTCGAGATCCTCTCTGCCGCGGTTAAGAGCGCCCGGACCGGACGCCCCGTAAGAATCAAATAACGAATGATCTCTACTCAAGTATTCAATTATTTCCTTCTGGTCATGGCAGCATTGGCCGTGGTGGTTTTTGTCTGCCTGTTTTTCGTGAACGCCGGATACGGTAAGTTCTACCAACCTAAATGGGGACCCTCAGTGGATAACCGTCTCGGTTGGACTCTGATGGAGGCCCCTGTTTTCGTGGCCATGCTGGCGCTCTGGTGGTTCTCGGAGCGCAGGACTGACCTGGTCCGGATCGTATTCCTCCTTCTCTTCGAGATCCATTATTTCCACAGGTCTTTCATATTCCCGAGAAAGATAAGGGGCAGGAGCAAGATGCCGTTGAGTATCATCTTGATGGGAGCCCTTTTCAACACGCTCAACGCATTCATGCAGGGAGGATGGATTTTCTATTTCTCCCCGGCGGAGATGTATGGCTCGGGCTGGCTCCTGGGGCTGCCTTTTATAATCGGTACGGTCATATTCTTTACCGGAATGGCGGTGAATATCCATTCTGACTCTATCATCCGGAATCTCCGGCAGCCTGGAGACTCGGCTCATTATCTTCCGAAAGGCGGCATGTTCCGATACGTTACCAGCGCCAATTATTTCGGCGAGTTCGTGGAATGGGTTGGCTTCGCCATACTGACCTGGTCCTGGGCTGGGGCGGTGTTCGCTTTGTGGACTTTCGCCAACCTTGCACCGAGGGCGGCCAGGATATATGACCTTTATTGCCAGGAGTTCCCGGAAGAACTTGACACTCAGAAGACTAAGAGGATGATTCCCTTTATTTACTGACATTATGCCTGCTATAGAATCTCCCATATTCACCCCAGTGAAGATAGGTCCGGTGACAATCAGGAACCGGGTCATCCGTTCCGCCGCCTTTGAGAACATGGCCTATGGGAACAAGCCTTCCCAGGAACTGAAAGACTATCATGTCGCTATGGCGAGGGGAGGGGTTGGAATGACCACATTGGCCTATGCCTCGGTGAGCCGGAGCGGCCTCTCTTTTGACGGCCAACTCTGGATGCGTGAAGAGATTGTGCCGGCTTTGAAAGACATCACTGACGCCATCCATGCTGAAGGAGCTAAAGCCTCCATCCAACTTGGCCATTGCGGTAATATGACCCACAGGTCGACCTGCGGATGTACCCCTGTGGGGGCCTCCGGCGGGTTTAACTTGTATTCTCCGACCTTTGTCAGGGGATTGAGGGAAGATGAGATAGAGGCTATCGTCGAAGACTTCGGGAAAGCGGTGGAACTTGCCCGGAAGGCTGGGTTCGATTGCGTGGAGATCCACGCAGGTCACGGTTACCTTATAAGTCAGTTCCTATCGCCGTACACTAACCGTCGCAAAGACCGTTTCGGTGGTTCCCTGGATAACCGGATGCGGTTCATGAGGATGGTGATCACAAAGGTGATGGAGGTCGCCGGGGATGATATGGGCGTGCTGGTGAAGATGAATATGTTCGACGGCTTCAAACGGGGTATGGGCAAGGAAGAGTGCCTTGAGGTGGCGAGGGAACTTGAGAGGCTCGGCGTCCACGCCATCGTCCTGTCCGCTGGTTTTGTCAGCAAGGCCCCGATGCATGTCATGCGGGGAGCGATGCCCATCCGTACCCTTGCCCATTATATGGACCCTTGGAAGTTCTGGTGGCTGAAGGCCGGCGTAAGACTGTTCGGAAGGGTTATAATACCCACCGTACCATATAAGGACGCGTATTTTCTGGAGGATGCCAAGGTTTTTAGGGAGACCGTCAAGTTGCCCTTGGTCTATGTCGGTGGAATGGTCTCCCGCTCTTCTATGGAAGAGGTCCTGGATTCCGGTTTCGACGCGTTGCAGATGGCCAGGGCGCTGATCCGGGACACGGATTTTGTCAACAAGATCCGCCTTGGGGAAGTGGAGCGGAGCGAGTGTCGCCACTCCAACTATTGTATCGGGCGGATGTACACACTACAGATGCGCTGCAACCATTGTTGCGGAGAACTTCCCAAGTCGTTGAGACGAGAGATTGATAAAGCGGAGGAAAGATGGTCGCGTTAATAACAGGTGGAAGCTCCGGGATGGGGCTGGAATTCGCTCGCCAGCTGGCGGGCCTTGGATATGACTTGGTGCTCGTCAGTAACAAGGAGGAGGATCTGGCCAAAGCGTCCGAGACGCTTTCCAAGGAATATAAAGTCCAGATACTGACTCGTTTCCAGGATCTGGCGGAACCTCATGCGGCAGATGATCTGTTCGCCTGGTGCGATGCGGAAGGATTGTTGCCTGATGTGCTTGTCAACAACGCCGGGATGTTCTTTTTCAAGGAACTTGAGACCTCGGATCTGGACCACATCCAGGCCATGATAGATCTCCATGTGACCACGGTCACCAGGCTAAGTGTCCTGTTCTCCCAGGCGATGAGGGAACGTGGGAGCGGAAGGATCCTTATAGTCTCATCAATGGCGGCGAAGCTTCCCGTGCCTGGGATCACTGTCTATTCGGCGACCAAGGCCTACCTGAGGAGTTTTGGAAAGTCTCTCTCCTTCGAGACAAAACCTTATGGGGTCAGCGTCACCACCGTTTGCCCCGCTGCCATTGCCACTCCGCTTTACCGCTTGAGTGACAAATGGTTGCGACTCGGAGTCAAAATCCGCTTGATCCACACCCCGCGGTGGCTTGTCCGCCGGGCCCTGAAGGCCATGTTCAGGGGGAGGCGATTGATCAGTCCCTCTATCATGAATATTTATCTGCCGGCGCTGATCGCTTCCTTGCCCGGCCCTCTAGAAGCTCGGATATGGGAAAAGTTAAAATAATCATCCTGTCGTTATTGATCGTTCCCTGCCTTCCTTTGGCTGCCCAGAGGATTGAGACTGTGCCGTTCGGCGATTTCGAGCGATGGGCTGTCCGGCATATAAAGGAATCATCGATTATCGGTGGTGAGGTAAAGACCATTTATGTGCTCGGTCCGCAGGAGACCATAGAAGGTAATAAGCCTTATGATTATTCCAGGACTCCCTGGGCCTCTTCCAATGCCTATGCGAAGGTCTCAGGGGTGACTAAGACCAGTCTCTCCGCTGAGCCGGACAACGGGCCGAGTGGAAAGTGCGCCAAGCTTTCAACCGTGTATGCCTCTTGCAAAGTGGCCGGTTTGGTTGATATACAGGTTTTGGCCACCGGTTCCCTGTATTGGGGCAAGATGTATGAGCCGATCACAGGAGTGAAGAACCCGTACGCCAATATGGATTGGGGAATCCCTTTCACAAAACGTCCTGCGGCTGTTATCATTGATTATAAGGCGTTTCTGCCATCGACTGGCAAACTTGTGAAAGGAACTACATTCCGGAAGACGGAGATTCCCGGGGAGGACCCTTGCCAGTTGATGCTCCTTCTTCAGAAGCGTTGGGAGGATGAGGATGGGAATATATATGCCCTTCGTGTCGGTACGGCTTTTCTGAGGATTGGATCAAGCACGTCCGGATGGATCCAGAACAAGCGAATTCCCGTGATGTATGGTGACGCTAGGGAAATGTCTGGCTATAAGCAATATATGGGCCTTATCTCGGGAGAGAACACCCTATATGCCGCCAACAGCCGCGGCAAACTCGTTCCGATCCGGGAGGAGGGTTGGGCTTCCGCTCAGGAAGAGTGCACCCATGCCGTCCTTCAGATTTCCTCCGGTTCCCGCGGCGGTTTCACCGGAGCCCTGGGCAACATTCTATGGGTTGATAATCTGCGTTTGGAATATGAGAGATAGGATTGTTGTGACCGGAGCGTCCGGGGCCATGGGATCAGCGGCTACCAGGTATCTCGCCGGGAAAGGTTTCCATGTCGTGATGGCGTGCAGGAATCTGGAGAAGGCTGAAGCGGTGCGGAAGGAAATATTGTCGGATATTCCTGACGCGGAGATTGAGTCTAGACAATTGGATCTTTCGTCTCTGGATTCGGTCCGGGAGTTCGCGAAAGGTATGGAAGGAGTGAGGATCTCAGCCTTGCTGAATAATGCCGGAGTGATCAGCCGGGGTTATTCCTTGACCAGGGACGGTCTTGAGAACACATTCGCTGTCAACTACTTCGGCACTGTGTTGCTGACAAGGCTCCTGCTCCCCTCATTTGTCCCGGAAGCGAATGTCGTCAACACTGTCTCCCTGACCTGCAGATTCGTGAATATCACGGAGAAGTCCCTCAGACCTGAAGAGGGAGACTTCTCCAGGCTCGGGACTTATGCCCGGTCAAAACTCGCCCTGCTTCATTTCTCACAGGAACTTGCCCGCAGGAATCCTGCCTTGAAGGTGAATGTGTCTGATCCCGGAATAGTCAACTCGAATATGATTTCCATGGGAAAGTGGTTCGATCCGTTGGCTGACATCCTTTTCCGTCCTTTCTGCAAATCGCCCGAGAATGGGGTTAGACCGGCGCTTTCGGCTCTACTCTCAGAAATGTCCGGGAAATATTTTGTCGGTCAAAGGGTTATGGAGATACCGGGGCGTTTCATTGACAAGAAGTTGGACAAAAGGTTATGGGATGAGACTTCAAATGTCATCGGATTGTAGCCGAAAAACACTATATTCGCATCACAAAACCGAAAAACAAGAGATATGAGCAAACATTCGTTCAAGGATTGGTTCGCGGTGACGCGTTATTGGTCATTCCCTGTCTCAACCATGCCTGTTCTGGCAACTTTCGCGTACCTGTTCAGTGAGCATCTCCTCCCAGGTGGATTCAAGCCTTACCTGGTCTTTATTCTTTGCCTTTTGGGAGTGGTTGTCCTCCACTCCGCCGGGAATGTGCTGAGTGATTGGTTCGACTACAAGAGCGGGGTGGACAATGAGAACGCTTTCGCTGTGCCGAACCTTGTGTTCCATCACTTTGAGCCGAAAGAGTATCTGTATTTCAGCATAATACTCTTCGTGGTAGGAATCATGATCGGGATCTGCATAGCCCTGATGAGCGGCCCTGTACTCTGGATCATAGGTGGAGTGGGGGTGCTGCTCACCATGCTGTATTCATTCCTGAAGTATCACGCTCTAGGTGACCTCGACGTATTCATCATTTTCGGAATTCTTCCTGTCATCGGCACCGCTTACGCTGTCACCGGAGTCCTCCATTGGGACGCGCTTGTGTTGTCCTTGCCCATCGGTATCATCACCGTGTCTGTCCTTCACGCCAACAACACCGTGGACACCGTGTCTGACGGGGCTGCGGGAATCAAGACCTTCGCCATGCTGATCGGCGGAAAGGCTTCCAGCGTGCTGTACGCGGCGTATATGGTTATCCCGTTTCTTTGCGTGATCGTCGCCGTGTCCGTCGGCAGGCTCCACCCTATGTCTCTTATAAGCCTTGTCGCCGCTATTCCCGCCTGGGAGAACTTCAAGCGAGCTTGCGGCTATAACAAGTTGGGCATAGAAGCCATGAAGGGACTGGATCAGGCTTCGGCGAAATTACAGATGGCCTTCTCTGTCTTGCTGTCAGCCGGATTGTTCATTTCCAGGATGTTATGAGATCTGATACCGGCCGTTTGGTTTTCTCTGTAGCCATCGCGGCTCTTCTGTGGTTTTACATGTTCAGCCCCTGGACCGGAGGAGCGCCTAACTTTTGGGTCGTGATGTCGGTCTCGGCTGTAATTCTGACCTCATGCGTTTTTGCCTTCACACCGGATCGTAAGGCCCTGCTGAAAGTTGAAAGACCTCTTCTTCAGTTGCTTGGCGGCATCGCCCTGGCATTTGTCCTCTGGGGAATATTCTGGGTGGGAGACAAACTGTCCTCATTGATGTTCAATTTCGCCAGGCCGCAGGTGGACGCAGTCTACTCGATGAAGGCAGGTCTTCCGACTCCGGTCATAGCGGCTTTGTTGATTTTCCTGATCGGTCCGGCGGAGGAATTGTTCTGGAGAGGATATGTGCAGAGGACGATGGCCCGGTTGTTCCAGGACAAAAAGCGAGGGGCTGACCTGGCTTTTGTTGTGACCGCCTTGATATACGCGCTTGTCCACATCTGGTCATTCAACTTCATGCTGGTCATGGCTGCTCTTGTGGCCGGACTGGTCTGGGGTCTTGTCTACCGGATATGTCCCAAGGCTCTTCCGGCGCTTATAGTGAGCCACTCTTTATGGGATGTCCTGGTCTTCGTCATATTCCCCATATGATCTCTCGACCTTTTTGGCTGTCTCGGCGATAGCCGAGTCGTAGCCTGTAAGCGCGGCGAATGGGGAAAACTGAGCCGCGCGTTCAGCCAAAGGCATTCTTGGGTACCTTTTCGAAGTAGGATGGGGAAGGTTTATAATGTCGTCGTATTTGTCCGTCATGCCTTGTGACCTCCTATCTGCAGATTACGTTCCTTGGCTGTCGCTCCCTCTTCGAAGTTCATCCCTTTAAGGATGGCGTTCTTTCCGAACTTCCGTCGGATCTGTAGTATAGCCTCTTGCTGCCGGCGTTCTTTGTCCTTGTCAAAGGAATCATCGAAGAGCTCAAGTTGCTCCGGCTCTTTGTCCTCGTCCGTCACATTCATCGCGGCGACACCCAGGCGGCGCACTTGAAGCTTAGGATTGACGATCCTGTCATATAGATCAAGCGCGGCCTCGGAGATGAGGTGGGTGGAAGAGGTTTTCCTTCCGAGATTCACGGAGCCGTGGGCTGGTTTTGGCACTGTCCGGCCGTACCAGTCCCGGACAGTGGTCATTCCATCCGGACGGTCGTCCAGCCGCTCGTAATGAACGCTCAATACAATCTGGTCCGTCACCAGCCGTCTTTCCACCAGGTCCATCACCAGGGAGTCTATCATCTCTCCAACAACCACCCTGGCCTTCTCGAATGAATATGGCTCCATCAGGACCTGCCCTGATCCCACACTGTTGGAGGAGGGACGGAAGGCTTTTATGTGAGCCATCGTGCAGGGCTCATACCCCCAGGCGTGGTCGATGAGGAGCTCAGCGTTCACACCGAAAGTCTTGTAGAGGAATGTCTCCCAGGCCGGATCGAGCGAGTGTCGGGCTAGCTCACCCATAGTGTGGATGCCTGCAGCCTCGAGTCTGGCGGAGATTCCGTGTCCGACTCTCCAGAAATCCCTCAGGGGAGTGTGATCCCATAGCAGCCTGCGATATGAGATCTCATCCAATGAGGCGATCCTGACTCCATCCTTGTCCGGCTCGGTATGTTTCGCGACTATGTCCATCGCTACCTTGGCCAGGTACAGGTTGGTTCCGATTCCGGCCGTCGCGGTGATCCCGGTTGTGGCCAGCACATCCCGGATCATTCGCATGGCGAGGTCATGTGGGGAGCATGAATAGGTCACCAGATAGTCCGTGGCGTCAATGAACACCTCGTCTATGGAATAGACATGTATGTCCTCAGGGGCTATGTATTTGAGATAGACCGCATAAATCCGGCTGCTCACATCTATGTAGAGCGCCATTCGGGGTGTCGCCACGATAAAGTCCAGGGACAGGGACGAGTCGGAGCGTAGCTGTGGATCATCGTATGATTTTCCGGAGAAGCGGCGGCCGGGAGCCGCCCCGCGGCGGTCCTCGTTGATTTGTTTGACCCGACTCTTCACCTCGAACAGTCTAGGCCGCCCCGAGATGCCGTAGGCCTTCATGGATGGTGAGACCGCCAGGCAGATGGTCTTGTCGGTGCGGGAGGAGTCAGCTACAACCAGATTAGTCGTGAGCGGGTCAAGGCCACGCTCAGCGCACTCTACTGAGGCGTAGAATGATTTCAGGTCAATAGCTATATATGTTCTCTCTCCCACATCCGCGAATATACGAAAAACCCTTCCTATTTGATCACGGCGCTGATGATGCCGAAGGCTGTCTCACTGTCAGCGAGCATGTTCCTTGAGCCGAACTGCTCAATCGTGAGCCAACCGGTGTAGCCGTCCTCTTTGAGTTTTCCGATAATCTCGACGATGGGGATGCATCCGGTGCCGGCAGGGACACATTTAAGGTCGGTCTTGGACACCCTGTCTTTCAGGTGGAGATGCCCGATCTTGTCCCGGAAATGCTCGAACTGTTCCATGGCGTCCTGGCCGGAGAATTGGAAATTGCCCGTGTCAAACACCAGTCCAAGATCCTTCGAGACGGCGAAAAGAGAGTCCAGCCTCTCGGCGTTGGAGGTGAAGGAACGCTCATGGTCATAGTCCTCGATCAGGATCTTGTAGCCTTTAGCCGTGACCCTGGCGGCAAAAGCGGCGATTCTCTGTCTCGCGTCATCCATTTCAGCCTGGCTGAAGCCTTCTTCGGGGATGAAGCCGGCGACTAACATCAGCCGGTCGTATCCATAATTGTCCATAAAGGCTAAGGTCTTGTCTTCCAACTCCTTCTGGTCAGGTTTGGAATAGTCTATGTCGGTGATGACGCAGGAGTGGGCGAAACCTAGGCTGTCAAGAGTCTTGAGTTCCTCCGGTTTTGTGAACACCCTTACATCGGCTCCCTCAAAACCAATCTCCTTGATTTTTACGGCAGCTTCGGCAAAGGATATTTTCTCCTGACGGGCGACCGACTCAATATGGTCGCAAAATATGGATATCTTCATTGGCTCGGGAGTTTTCTGGCAAGAGGGGATACCGATGGCGACGGCCGCCAGCGCGGCCAGGAAAGTTGTTTTATTCATGTTCTTCAGATTTGTGGGTCTTCAACGCGAATATAACACTTCCCTTGAAATCTAAAAGCGGATTTTTACGCCTCCGTTCATGACAAAGCCGTCAAGCGGCGCGTATATCTCCGAAAACACGGGATTTGAGACACTTCCTGAATATATGCTACCGAAGCGGGTTTGTCTGCTGTCAGTGAAATTCTCGAAATTGACAAACAAGGAGAGGTGTTCCCAGAATTTCTCGGCCATGAATCCGCAGATAAGATATGGTTTGCTGTGAGAGCCGTCAGAAAGCAGTTGGGGACTGTAGTAATATGACTCGAGACCTATCCTCCAAAAATCTTCTTTCTCATACATGAGGATGGCGTTGATTCTGTGCCTGGATGTCAGCAGGCTCTCGGTCAACCTTCCCGAGTCTTTCGTGTGGGCGTCGGTCAAAGTGTAGCCAAGATAGAGATGGAAGTCCTTCCATCCGAATTTGACATTGGTTTCTCCTCCCTTCGTGTCCAGATATCCTTGTATATTCTTGAGAGCCGGTTTTCCACCATCTTCCTTTAGCAGCAGGGGATTGGTGACCGCGGTGAAGAAAAACAGCTGGTTTACGCTGAAGGAGACGGCGCCTCCCAAGATCCGGGTAGAATAATTGAAATCCCAGTTCAGTCCGTAACTGTGCTCGATCCTGTTGTCAGAATTCAGGGGTTGGAGGTCTCTGAACTGGATCCTCTCAGTGTCTTCCGTGAATATAGTCGGGACTTTGTACCCGATGCCGCCTCCAAGCCGGGATGAGAAACGAGTCACTGGCTTGAAGAGGAAAGAGATCCTCGGAAGTATTTCTGTACCATAGCTTTGGACATAATCTCCCCGCAATCCGGTCTCGACGGACAACCATCTGGAAACATCCCAGTCATTCTGGATGAAAGCGCCGTAGACTGAGTTGGAATAGGTTGTGAACTTGTCCGTCCAGAGGTTCAACCCGTACACCCAATCCATGATCTCACCCTTTTGTTTGAGGTTAATCTCAGAGAAAGAAGTCACTTGCCGCCCGTCGAACTCGTAATCGGGAAGTGTGATCCCCCTGTCATAGCTGGTAATGGAGTTCTTGGTTTCAAGTGAGACAGTCTCGCTGAAACTATGTGATAACGCGAACTGGGAAGCGATCAAAGCGGTTTTGTTCCTTTCGAAATATCTGTGAGTCTCGTCTCCTCTTCCTTTGACATATTCAATGTCACCGCCAAGGCGGTTCTCAAACATGGAGTTAAGTCCGAGACTGAGTTTGGTGGCATCTGACAGATTAAGGAATAATTTAGGGTTCACTACAATCCGGTCAAAGGCCGGAATGGCAGTGAAACCGTATCCTGAGGGATCGTAGGCCTGGTTATGGTTGTAGGTGGTGAGTAGGGTCACACCTGTTTTCTTGAACTTGTGACTGGCGAATCCGCTGGCGTCGAAGCCACCGGCCGAGGTCCCGTTAAGCAGGAAGGACAGCTCATTCCCGTCCTCTGGTGTTTTTGTCACCAGGTTGACTAGCCCCGCGATCGCTCCTCCTCCATAAAGGGTGGATGTGGACCCTTTTATTATCTCGACCTGCTTCAGGTCCAGAGGGGGAGTCTGCAGCAGTCCCAGCCCGCTGGCGGCGCCAGGGAACGCCGGCATGCCATCTTTGAGGATCAGGGTGTACCTTCCGTCCAGACCCTGAATTCGGATGGCGGAGTTGCCTGAGATGGCTGAGGTCTGCTGTGTCGTGATACCGGTGCTCTCGCTCATCATAACCCGGATGTCTCCGGGTCTCATATTGATTTTCTCGTCGACTTCCTCGGTCGCCACAAATTCGATGCGTGTGGGGATCCTCTCTATGGTGCGGCTGCTTCTGGTGGAAACGACTGATATCGCTTTCAAGGTGTCTTGTCTTTCTTGAGCGAAACCGGTCATTGAGGCAATGAGCAGGAAATATGGTATAATGATTCTCAGCCGCATCATCTTACGTTTTACGCGATAATACGGCGATTCGTTTGCAACCCGGTTGCAAATATACCCTCGCAAACTATTATATTCGCGTGTAAGACGCTTGATACAAAACACAGATGAAGAAGTTATTGCTGTTGTTATGCCTGTTTACCGCCGCCTGCTCTTCCGGTCCTGAAATCGATAAAGAAGCGGTGAGGAAGGCTGTCCGAACCCAGGTGGCCTCATATCCGGAAAGCCACTTGGCGGATATTTACAAGAGTTTTTTCCAGGACCGTTTCGGCCCAGGGCATATTATCAGTGACAGGGAATCGGCCCGCGAATATATCGTCTCTGAATTGGAAAACGCTGATACTCTGGTGCTTCCTTATGCGGAGCCCTGCGGTTGGGGGCATAACTATATTAGAGTTTCTCTGGCTGCCGTCAGGGACGGTATCCTTACTGTGGATGCCTTGACTGACGCCCTTTTCCAAAGCGCCGCCCCTGTTCAGGAAGAGGACCTGGTTTTATGGAAAGATGAGTGGAGTGAGATACTCGCGGTGATCTCTGAAGAGTTCCCGGAGCTCCCCGGACTTGATTCGGAGAAGCAAAGGATAGACAGCCTGTTGTCATCAGGGCAATACGCTTTCCATCATAGCGGAACCTATGAGAAATTGTACCATCCCCATTACCGCATTCTTCGGAAAGAGCTGGCGGATAGTCTATTAAATGAGGAATATGGAAAACAAGATCAATAACAAACAAATGTTCTGGTGGTTGGGAGCCTTGCTCATAGGCGCCCTGCTTGGTCTCGTTCCTGGGAGAGGAGTTGATGCGGTCTGCGGTTTCATAGCTACGGTCTACACCCGTCTGTTCCAGTTTCTGGCTGTTCCGACCGTGGCCCTGGCCATCACCACCACGCTGATCTCGTTCGGCAGGCAGAGGAGTACCCGCGAGATATTCACGCACACCATAACCTACACCCTCCTCACAACCCTCGCCGCCTCATTGGTCGGGCTCGGTCTATACCTATGGATATCTCCGGATAACCTTCCGGCGGAGTTGATCTCGTCGGTTGGGGAGAGCTCGTCGGGAGAGGCTTCATTTTATGACCATATCATTTCCGTCATACCGAATAATATCGTGCAGCCTTTCCTGTCCGGGAATGTCCTATCTATTTTGCTCATCTCGGTGGCTGTGGGCCTAGCTTTGGCCTATATGGGAGACAGTGATCGGAAGGATGTGCTGGTCAAAGGGATAGAGGGCCTCCAGGAGGTTTTCTACACCCTTATCAAGGCTCTTATCTGGACCTTGCCGCTGGGTATCGCTGCCTTCGCGGAGCAGTTGGCGTCCCAGCTGAGCGGGGGCATTATCCTGGGTTCTCTGGGCAAATACACCGCTGTCATCTTGATAGGTAACGCCCTGCAGTTCTTCGTTGTCTTGCCGTTGTTCCTGATCGCCAGAGGGATAAACCCTCTTAAGGTCCTCAAAGCCATGAGCCCGGCAGTGATGATGGCCCTGTTTACCAAGAGCTCGGCTGCCACTCTGCCCGTCACGCTCCAGTCAGCGGAAAACAGGCTCGGAGTCAACCCGAAGGTCTCCAAGTTTGTCCTTCCTATCTGTACGACCATAAACATGAACGGTTGCGCCGCGTTTATCCTTGTGAGCTCTTTGTTCGTGATGCGGAACGGCGGGATTGACCTTTCGATCTGGGCCATGCTTCTGTGGGTGCTGATTTCTGTGATCGCGGCGGTGGGCAACGCCGGGGTGCCGATGGGCTGCTTTTTCCTCACTGTCTCGCTTATGACCGGCATAGGCGCTCCGGTAGCGGTCATGGGGCTTATTCTCCCGATCTACACCATCATAGACATGGTGGAGACTGCTGAGAATGTGTGGTCTGACTCCTGCGTGTGCTCGATGGTTGATAAAGACTTGGGTGGCAAATGAGCATTGTCTGTTATACGCCGATGCTGGAAGGCCAGACGGATGAGGTATCTCGCTGGCTGGACGGAGTTGAGGAAAGGTTCGGTGTGATTCCTGTGATGCTGCCTAAAGTGGACTGGAATGACGATCTGACGCCTTGGCCCGCGGATCCGATATTCAAGAAAGGGAAACCATTCGGAGGAAAGGCGGAGGTTTATCTGACTGAGCTGGAATCAAATATAATCCCATCCATCGAGGCTGGAAAGGGAATTGTCCCTGATGAACGTTGGCTCATCGGGGTCTCATTGGCTGGGTTGTTCGCCATTTGGGCTTCGGCAAAGAGCGACCTGTTCACCAGAGTCGCCTCGATCTCCGGATCATTCTGGTATCCTGGTTTCGTGGAATGGCTTGAGGGACAATCGTTTCCAATCAAATCAGCCTATCTGTCCCTTGGCGATAAGGAAGCCGACGGGAAGAACAGGCATCTGAAAAGCATCGCTGATGACACCGCGGCGGTCGTGAGGATTCTTGAGTCCAAAGGAGTACGGACCACCTTCGAGTGGACTGAAGGTACTCATTTCGGCCCGCTGCTCCCCAGGTTGGACAAGGCGCTGACATCTATTTTCTGACCAGTCCGCAGGAACCTGAAATTCTCATAATCCTTGTGATGGATGGCTACGTAGGATTTGCCAAGGACTGTGATCTCGTCGCCGTGGACCTCTATGGCAGTGGATTCGTCAATCCCTATACCGAGGAATCCTGGCGCCGCTTTTATGAATGCGGCGAGGTCATGCTGCCGGTTCCTTACGAGGATATGCTGGTCAATCGCCGTCATCTTCATGAAGCCAAGTCCCTGGGTGTGGTCTCCAATCAGGATGTCCGGACCAGAGGTGTCACCTCGCCAGAGTAGGGATCCTTGGATACTGGCTCCAGCGGAAGATCCGGCGATGACACCGCCTCTTGAAAGGAGGTCCCACATGGCTTGGTGAGCTAGGGTGTTCAGATACACTTCAGATATCCTCCACTGCCGTCCACCGGTGAAAAATATACCGGTGGCCTCATTCAGTGGAGCGATCAGAGTCTGATCGTTCGCCTCCCTGATATTCTTCAGGTGCATTTGTGTGACCCTGTCGTCACCTAGCCGTCTTTTCAGTTCATTCAGGGCTCCGCTATGGAAGTCATCTTGCTCTCCGGAAGCGTTGGTTATGACGACTATCCGGGCTGATTCCCCTCCAGCGAGGTCGATGAAACGGTCCCATATTTCCGGAGTGACTCCACCGCCTCCAATGACAATGAGGGATCCGCTTTCAGGCCCGTGGACAGTCGTGTTTCCGGTTAAGGCGGTCGGCTTCTGGGCTAGCGCTACAGTTCCCAGTAGGGTCGTGATGATAACCACGACAAGTTTTTTTCCGCTTGTTCTCATTTTCTGGATATTTGTCAAGTTCGTTTGATATTATCAAATGTCGATCGTAAGGTGTTCCCCTTCGGATTTGCCGACGATCACTGCGACGCAGGTGTCCCCATAGACGTTGACAGCTGTCCTGAGCATATCCAGGATCCTGTCAACCCCTATAACGAGACCTATCCCTTCGGCCGGGAGACCCACGGTGTTAAGTATAATTGCCATCATCACCATCGCCGACATGGGTACTCCGGCTGATCCGATGGCGCAGAGAAGGCTCATGAAAGCTATAATAACTGTCTGGAGAACAGTTAGTTCAACCCCATATACCTGGGCGATGAATATGACGGCGACACATTCCAGTAGGGCCGCTCCGTTCATGTTGATCGTGGCTCCCAACGAGACCACGAAATCGGCGACCTTCGAGGATACTCTGTCTTTCTCCTTCACGGCTTGTAATGTGAGAGGCAAAGTGGCTCCCGACGATGCTGTGGAGAACGCTGTCAGAAGAGGGATCCCCATATTCCTGAAATGCTTGACCGGGTTGACTTTCCCCATGAAACGGAGGAGTATTGGGAGTGTTATAAAGGTTTGTATGAGTAGTCCCGCGGTGACGGTGATGACATACATCAGCATATTCTTAAGCAGCCCACCCACATCCGCGACGTCGGCGAATTGCTTGGCCACAACCGCGAACACTCCAAGCGGGGCGAACAGGATCACAACCCGCATTATCTTGAGTGTGATCTCATAACCTCCCTTAAGGATCGGAATGATGGCGGCCTTTCCTTCGGGTGAGATCTTGGTCACGAAATACCCTATCAGGATTGAGACGAAGATCACTGGCACCGTGTTGTTCTGGGCGAAGGCGTAGATTATGTTGGACGGGATGAAGCCGGACACTATGTCGGTTGGGGAGAAATCTCCGATATGGGAAGGGATATCCGAAGGAAGGGCTATTCCGGCGACAGAGCTTCCCGGACGGATCAACCAGACCAGACACAGTCCGGTGGCTATGGCCAGGAGCATTGTGAGAATATACATCCCGAGGGCCTTGCCTCCGATCCTTCCGAAAGTGCCGCCGGACTCCGAGCAGATTCCTTCGACACTTGTCGATACCGAGAAGAAAACAATCGGAACGATGAGCATGCAAAGGGCGTTCATGAAGAGGTTCCCGATCCATCTGATATACGGCACGACGGATGGCAGGAAAGTTCCCACGATGATTCCCAGAACCAACGCGACGATTATCTGAAGGTATAACGGGATCCGTTTCATGTCTGGCTTGTGTCGCCGCAGACAAGTTCCATGGAATAATACTGGAAGTCCATCCCCATCGCTTTGTAGAAGGCGACGGCGTCCGGATTAAGGGCCCAGGCATGCAATGTGATGTTGTAGCAACCTGTTTCCTTGGCGAAGGATCTCACATGCTCGAAAAGTCTTTTGCCGATATGTTTCCCCCTCGCGGTCTCGTCAACACAAAGATCGTCCAAGTATAATGTCGTCAATGGCATCAGGCTGCCGCTGCCCTGGTTATTGATGGCGCAGAAAGCGTATCCCAGGACTTCTCCGTCCTCCTCATAAACGAATACTGGGGTCTTCGGATCAGAGAATATTCCGAGGAGCTCCTCGTCCGTGTATTTTTTGCCGACAGGCCGGAAAAGGTCGGGTCTTCCGGCGTGGTGGACGGCCAGAACCTGTCCGAGAAGCCGGTTCACGGCATCCAGGTCCCGAGGCTCCGCTTTACGTATATTACCCATATCAAGTCTGTCAAGAGTTTTCATTTCCATCTTGTGCGAAAATACGAAAATATATTATATTCTTTCGTATCTTCGCGTCTTGTACAAAGGAAATTAAAGGATATGCGGCAGGATAATCAAGTTATTCAGGAGCAGCCGAAAAAGCGGATGCTTTCAGGCATACAGCCCAGCGGAGACCTTCATTTGGGGAACTATCTTGGAGCCATAAAGAACTGGGCTGACAGGGTGAATGATTATGAGTGCTACTATTTCATGGCGGATCTGCACACGATCACGGTCCGCCAGGATCCCGCGGAGCTCCGCAAGCGTTCTCTCAACCAGCTGGCGCAGTACATCGCCTGCGGGTTGGATCCGGAGCTGAACACCCTTTTCCTGCAGTCTCACGTGCCCGCTCACACCCAGCTCGCATGGGTTCTCAACTGCTACACGATGTTCGGGGAATTGTCCCGTATGACCCAGTTCAAGGACAAGTCCGCGAAATACAGCAGTAACATCAATGCCGGCCTGTTCACCTATCCTGTCCTGATGGCATCTGATATCCTTCTTTACCAACCTGATTTCGTCCCGGTGGGAGAGGATCAGAAACAGCATGTGGAGCTTTGCCGTGACATCGCCACCCGTTTCAACTCCATTTATGGTGATGTGTTTACTATCCCTGAGCCGCTTATAATGAAGACGGGGGCCAGAATCTATGGACTCACCACTCCCGAGAGCAAGATGTCGAAGTCCATTCCGGACGGCTGCGTTTTCCTGATGGACAGCCCGGATGACATACGTCGCAAGTTCAAGAGGGCCGTCACAGACAGCGATACAGAGCGTTGTGTCCGCTTTGATCCCGCCACTAAACCGGGAGTTTCAAATCTGATGAATATCTACGCCACTCTGACCGGAAAGACCATGTCCGAGATCGAGCAGGAGTTCGAAGGGAAGGGCTATGGCGTTTTCAAGCCTGCCGTCGGGGATGTCGTGATAGAGCAGTTGCGCCCTATCCGTGAGAAAGCCGAGCTTCTGATGAAGGACAAGGCATATTTGAACGATGTGTATATCCGTGGCGCCGAGAAGGCCTCGTACATCGCCGGAAAGACCCTCCGCAAGGTCTATAAGAAGGTCGGATTCTATCAGATTTAAGCGAATAATCAAGCTAGATCATGAGAAAGTTTTCTTTGGTTCTCCTGGTGTTTATCTCATCCGCTCTTGCGGCACAGGATCTGGACCATTACAAAAGTGTTGTCAAGGAATTGAGCTCGGCTAAATACCAAGGGCGCGGTTACGCTCGTGACGGAGCAAACAAAGCCGGGAAATATCTCCAGAAAGAGTTCATAAAGGCCGGGGCTGACGAAGTCTCGCTTCAGCCTTTCACATTGGATATCAACACCTTCCCCAAAAAGATGAAGATGTCCGTTGACGGAAGGAAGCTTATCGCCGGGGAGGACTTCACAGTCCGCGAGTTCACTCCTGGCGTCCACGGCAGCTATCAGCTCTATTATGTGGACACGCTTGATTACAATTCGGAGAGAATCTTCGCCGACCTTGCCCGTCCTGAGAATAAAGGCGCGTTGGTGGTATGTGATTTCTGGTTCACATATAAGCACAGGGAGGATTTCCGTCGCCTGGAAAGCAGGGATGGCGCCCCGAATACCGGTATGGTTTACACCTGGGAGACTCCGCTCAAGTTCTACAAGGCCTATGGTGAGAAAGTTATAGACAAACCTGTGATATGGGTCGGTCCTTCATTTCCCAAGGACGCCAAAAGCGTAAGTGTCGATATAGACAATCTTTTCCTTGATGATTACGAGTGCTTCAATGTCATCGCCAAGGTGGAGGGAGCCCGTCACGACAGCTGCTATGTGTTTACCGCCCATTATGACCATCTCGGTAATCTGGGCCGCAAAGTGTTTTATGCCGGTGCCAATGACAACGCTTCAGGCACGGCGGCAATCGTGACTCTCGCCAAATATTATGCGGAGAACAAACCTCCCTATGATATGTACTTCATCGCTTTCTCCGGTGAAGACGCCAATCTTCGCGGGTCGCAGTATTATGTTGATCATCCGGTTGTTCCGCTAGACCAGATAAAGTATCTCTTTAATATTGACATGATAGGGGATAACAATCCGGAGCAGTATTGTGAGCTCAGCGATGAGGGGATGGGAGCGTTTGTTTTGTTAGAGCAAATCAATGAGAGGGAGCGTCTTTTCAAGGCGCTTAAGCGCGGGAATCTCGCCGCGAACAGCGACCATTATCCTTTCGCTGTCCGACATGTCCCGTGCATATTCCTGGAGAATGAGGAAGGGGATGCCTTCCAGTATTATCATACCCCGCTTGACAATTGGAAGAACGCCGTGTTTGACAGCTATGAGCCGGTATTCAAACTTGTCACCACCTTTATAAGGGAATACTGATATTCGGGATGAGCCGGGAAAAAGAAATCTACAAAGTCACTCTTGTGGGGAGCGTGGGTAATCTGGCGCTTCTCACATTCAAGTTCGTCGCTGGCGTGTTAGGACACAGTGCGGCGATGATCGCCGACGCCGTTCATTCATTGTCGGATTTCTTCACTGACCTGATTGTCCTGTTATTCGTCAAGGTCAGCGCCAAGCCTCAGGATGAGTCGCATGATTACGGCCACGGTAAGTTCGAGACCATAGCGACATTGTTTATCGGCCTGGCACTGGTCGGAGCCGCTATATGGATCATAGTGTCCGGCGCCGTGAAGTTTGCCCACTGGTTGGGTGGTGAGACACTGGAAGTGCCTGGTAAACTGGCGCTTCTGGCCGCAATTGTCTCGATTCTGGTAAAGGAAGCCCTTTACCGGTACTCTGTTGTGAATGGTCGGAAACTTGACTCCCAGGCAGTGGTGGCCAACGCCTGGCACCATCGGAGCGACGCCCTTTCCTCAGTCGGTGCCGCCATTGGTATCGGCGGGGCCATTCTGTTGGGGCAGCGCTGGGCGGTTTTGGACCCATTCGCGTCTATAATTGTCGGCTGCATGCTCTTGAAAGTGGCTCTCGACCTTTTGAAAAGCAGCCTGGGAGAATTGACCGACCAGTCCTTGTCGGCTGATGAGGAGAGCGAGATCATGGATATTATCACCTCTTTTCCGGATGTGTCTGAACCGCACAATCTGCGCACCCGCCGTATCGGTAACCGCATAGCGATTGAGTCACATATCCGGATGGACGGGGATCTCCCGCTCAGTTCCGCACATGAGCACGCCTCAGCCATTGAGCGCAAATTGAAAGAGCGTTTTGGTTCGGACGCCCTGGTCACATTGCACATGGAACCGAAGAAATCAGATATTGCCTAGATATACGGTTTTTATTCCGGAAGAGAGCGCGATGTCCCTGGCCATGACAAGGGACGCCTTCGGGGTTGGAGTATTTTCAGTCATCTTGTATCTCGGGAAGAACCTGCTGAAATGTAGCGGCACTTCCTCAAGGCCGTTGGAAACCATCCAGCGGCAAAGTTCGCCAACCTGTTCAGCTGAGTCATTCAAACCGGTTACGAGAAGGTTGGTTATCTCCACGTGGACACCAGCCTCTTTCATCGCCAGGATGTTGTCCAGCACAGGAGAGAGGGTAGCTCCGCAATACTTGCGGTAGAACGACTCATCCATCGCCTTGATGTCTATATTCGCCGCGTCGATGAAAGGGAGGATCTCTTCGAGCGGCTCCTTCTCCACATATCCGGCAGAGACCAGGATATTCTTGAGGTCTTTCTCATGTGCCAGGACGGCTATGTCGTACATGTATTCCCACCAGGTGAATGGCTCGGTGTAGGTGAACGCTATGGACGGCAGGCTATGTTTGATACAAGTGGCCACCACCTCATCGGGTGAGAGGATGGTGTGGTCCGCGTCCTCCGGGGAAGACTGGGAGATGTCACTGTTCTGACACCATCTGCAGGAAAGGTTGCATCCTGTGCAACTCAGTGACAGACAATATGTTCCCGGCATGAACCGGTTCAAGGGCTTCTTCTCGACCGGGTCAATGGCTAACGCGCAAGGCTTGCCATAGGACATGGCGTACAACTTGCCTTCCCGGCATTCACGACTCCGGCAGATTCCCCGTCCGCCATTTTTGATAAGGCAATGATGGGGACACAACAGGCACTGGACCCCATCCTTAGAAGCTTTATAAAACCTCGCCTCAGTCATATTCTTTGACAACCTCTGTCTGATATGTGTAGAGTTCGGCGTCCCTCCAGCCATAATAACCTATTCCAGCCTTGTCACGGGCGCAGTGCCCAAGGAACTCCTCAGTATTCCAACCGGTCTCCTCGGCCACTTGGGGCAGGAAAGTCCCATGGTTATATCCCTTTATCATGTAGATGCCATCCCTGCCAAGTTTGAACTCGTCAATTGATTGTATCTTTTTGAGCGGGGATAGTACGGAGACCTCAATCTCAACCATCGGGGCTTCCTTTTTGGACAGCGACGGGAATCGGGGGTCGGAGAAAGCCGCGCTCCGGGCCATTTCCCTGATAGTTGAGTGGAGGCTTGAGGTGGAGGTGAATCGGCCGATGCAGCCGCGCAGATTACCGTTTAGATTGAGCGTGACGAACACTCCGTAGCCCTTTTCCTTCAAAACTCCTATAGGGGAGTCATCCCCGTCATATTCAAGGCCGAGATAGGAATAAATGGATGAACGGGCGGTGGCGATCATTCTCTTCCTCTCCTCCTGGGTGAAGTGGAACAGGTGGTCAGATGATGTGAAAACTATTGAATTATAGCCGACGACCCTATGCTTGTCGCCGTAAGGAGAGTCCCCGGAGTTCCGATACATCACGTGCTCGGCGGAGAAGCTGTCCCGTCCCTGATTGTCCATCATTTCAAGGAGGACGGCTATGGCGCACGCCCCGCATGCGGCGGTGCCTTGTCCGGTATAGTCCATCTTGTCGATTTTTCTGAGAGCTTGCAGGAACTCTTCAAGTCCTCCGGTGGTTATGGTTTCAGCCAGATAAAGATCGGATGCCCTGGCGTCCTCATAGGACGGGTAATGGGAGAAATCTGAGCTGATAATGAATAAGTTGTCTTCGTTAAAATATGGCTCCAGAGCCTTCGCTACGCTTTTAAGTATATTAAGGCGCTCGGTCCCTATCACGATGGGCACTATTGGTGGCACATCCTCGAACACCATCTGGAGGAAAGGCAATTGGACCTCCAGGCAATGCTCTCCATCATGGGCTGCCTCGCTCCAGAAAGTGAACGCCCCATTCCCTTCGCTAATCAGTTTCTTTCCGAGGGAAACGTCGATGGGAACCTTGCCGAGGGGAGTCTCCGCATAGGAATACATCGTGTCCACGCTCGCTCCGGCGAATCCGGCCCTGTGGCTGGGTCCAAGCAGGAAAACCCTTTTGTAGGGGTGTCCTGGCGGGATACGGTTGTAGGCTGACGCCGCCACTACGCCGCTGAAAACATATCCGGCATGGGGGACCAGAATCGCCCGAGGGGGAGTCAGGGGCTTGTCTCCGGAATGATCAAGCCACCCCGCCAACATGGATTTGATCTCCTTCGCTGATGAAGGGTAGAAAGAACCTGCTACCGCTGGTTTTCTCGTTTTCTGTATTTCTCTGGACATTTGTGGTTTCCTATGACTTCAGGTATGTCAACCTTCTTTCGCGAAGATATGAAAAAATGGTTATCTTTGGAGAAATGAAACATATATGAGACGAACTCTGATCTTATTCTTTTTGATGTCTTTATCTTTCCCCATCATGGCACAAAAAGTTCATAGTTATCTGGAGATATACGACCTTCCCACCCGCACGCATAAGGTCGTGAAAGAATTCCCTTTCCTGGTTGAGGCTCCCAACTGGACTCCGGACGGTAAGTGGTTGGTTATGAATAAGGGCGGCAAGCTTTGGAAGATGGCCGCTGACGGTTCCACAGACCTTATCGAGATTCCGTCCGGTGATATCACCCAATGTAACAACGACCATCTTATCACGACTGACGGGAAATGGATAGGCCTGAGCAGCAATGATCCCTCTAACAAGGGAGGATACAGTTCTTTCGTATATATAATGCCCTTTGAGGGCGGGCAGCCCAGGCGTATCACCGATGAGGGCCCAAGCTACCTCCACGGAATCAGCCCTGACGGCAAGATGGCGGCATATTGCGCCTTCCGCGGCCCTGAACAGGAGCGGGATGTCTGGGCCATGCCGCTTAAGGGTGGAAAAGAAATCCGCCTTACAGATGCCCCTGGGCTGGATGACGGCCCCGAATATAGCCCTGACGGGAAGTATATCTGGTTCAACAGCTCACGTACTGGCCGGATGCAGGTATGGAGAATGAAAGCGAATGGCAAGAGGCAGACCCAGATGACTTTTGACCAGGATGTGAACTCCTGGTTCCCACATGTTTCCCCGGACGGGAAGAACGTGGTCTACATCGTTTACCATGCTGAGGATGTCGCTCCTGACTCCCACCTCGCCAACTTGAATGTCCAGTTGAGGATGATTCCCGCAGCCGGAGGAGAACCGGAGGTCCTCGTGGATTTATTCGGTGGCCAGGGCAGCCTGAATGTCAATTCCTGGAGCCCGGACAGCCGTTGTTTCGCATATATGAGCTACCGCCTGACAGATTAAAAATCAGTAATTCCATGAACTTTAGTGGTATCATAGTCGGCGCCGCGGTTTTCCTGATTATCGGGATTTGTCATCCGGCAGTTATAAAGATGGAATACGAATGGGGCAGGAAAAGCTGGTGGGTTTGGCTTGTGCTTGGCATCGTATGTACCGGCGCGTCTCTTTTCGTTAAGGGCTATATAATCTCAACGATCCTTGGCGGTTTCGCCTTCTCATGTTTCTGGGCTATTCTCGAGATGTTCATGCAGGAGAAACGTGTCCTCAGGGGCTGGTTCCCGGAGAATCCCAAACGGCATTCCTATTACGAGAGCAAGAGGAATAATCATAATAACACATAGATCATGAAAAAGATTTTACTCTGGATCCTGGCCATCATTGTGGCGATTTGCGTCGCTGTCGCTCTCATCTGGAGCGGCGAGATAGCTACTCTCCGTTCCGTGCGTTCCGTCGACGGGAACCATTACCTGTACCAGATGGAATACAAGGCCGCTTATGATCTGGACGACGTTGTGGCGAAGGATATTGACGAGAATCCCGAATTGCTGGATTATATTATCAGCCGTATAGGGAAAGGCATTCCCATTAAGATGAAGAGCGCCCAGGTGGCCGATGAGAATGGGGAGATGGCCACTATTAACTGCACGAGTTTCCAGGCCGGCAAGGCTGACGGGGACGGCTTTTGGTATGGCCGCAACTACGATTATTACAAGAATCCTACAATGGTTACTATATCCCGCCCGAAGAAGGGGTATTCTTCGATAGCGGTCAGCGACATGTCCCATTTCGGATATTCATTGGATAAGCTGCCGACGTCATTCATCTCCAAGGTCAGTTGCCTGGCGGCAGTCTATGCCCCTGTGGACGGCATCAACGAGAAGGGACTTTGCACCTCCATCATGGCTCTTCCGAAGCAGGCTTCCCAGCAGGCTACAGACAAGCACGATGTCGGGACAACCATCATAATGCGTCTATGGCTTGACCGCTGCGCCACTGTCGCGGAAGCCCTCGCCCTGTTGGAGACAGTTGATGTGCGGCACGACGCGGCCGTCGGTTCCGGCTATCATTACATGGTCGCTGATGCCAACGGGGATTGCGCGGTCGTGGAATTCGACAAGGAAGACGGTTGGAAGACGATGATCGTCAGGAAGGATCCTGACGCCGGATATATGCTCGTGACGAACCATCTCCTCTCTGAGAAGTACTACACCACTATTCCGGACATCGCCGTAGGTAATCCCCATAGCAAAAGCTGGTGGCGATATGAGACAGCCAATGCCTATCTTGAAAGCCGCGGTGGTAATCTGACTTTCGAAGAGGCGCAGGAATGCCTCGCCCAGGTCCATTGGAAGGATCTCTTGTGGGAGGATGGAACGGTTGAGGACACGCAGTACAGCAACGTCTACGACCAGAAGAACATCACCCTGTCCCTTCGCAACTGGAACAGCTACGAGACGACCAATTTATTTGTCCTTGACAAGTGATTTGGAACAGGATTCCAGTTCTTTTACCTGATGAAATGCGTAGGTTCCCATGGCTCGTCGCCACGTCCTGGAGCCGTCTTGCCGCCTGTTGACTTTAGCATGAAGGCCATGTTGTTCGCCAAGACGCGCATGGTTTGCAATCCTTCCTCATCCAGCGCCGCCTGACCGGGTTCTCGGCCGAAAACGATGTTCCAATATTGGGAGCTGACGACAGGCATGTTCATCATCAGGAATGGCATGTTCAGTGTCTGGAAAGCCGTTGTGGAGCCACCTCGCCGGCACACGGCGACGGCTGCCGCTGGCTTGCCGGCTATACTGTTTCCATTTGAATGGAAAGAGCGCTGTATTATGCTGAGAAGAGCTCCGTTTGGCTGTCCGTAATATACAGGTGATCCTACTATCAGCGCGTCGGCCTCGGCGTATTTGGCGCTGATCTCATTGCAGATATCGTCGTTGAAAACACAAGCGCCCGGCTTGGCCTTGCACCGGTCGCAAGCGATACAGCCGCGCACAGGTTTATTCCCGATCCAGACTGTCTCGCTTTCTATTCCATTTATTTCCAGTTGCCTCGCTATCTCTGCCAGGGCAGTGGCGGTATTTCCCTTAGGTCTGGGACTTCCGTTAATGATAAGTACTTTCATCGCGGTTTTTGGCTTATGTGTTCTCTTAAATACTGTCACTATCTGATCTCATATCCCTCGGCGGAAAGCGCATCGAGCGCCCGCTCAAAATCAGTGCCACCGGTTAGGATATAGTCTGTGTTGAATGTCGAGATGGCAAAGATTCCTATACCATTGCTCGCGAGGAGCGACGAAATCTTCGAGAGGATTCCGACCAGGGAGAAATCCAGCTCGCCTTCTATCCTGAACGCGCGCCAGCCGTCCGAACGGTCAAGGGTGTCAGCGGGTACAAGACGGGTAGGGCATACAAGCGATTTCTCTTTATCAGTTGATCCGGTAAAGACAAAAGACTGATTGATGTCTATCTGTGAGTAATCCTTTAATTTACAGATTGTAAACTCCTCTGTAATAATATTTAAAATCATAAACTAGATTCGTGGTACGTCATTTTTACATGGGGTATGCCATCCAGTATGAAGGGGTCTGATGATTGCCGGAAACCAACTTGCTCGTAGAATCCTTTCGCATATTCCTGGGCTTCGAGGTCGATCACACTTGCGTTGAAAAACTCCTTTGCCGCGGCTATACCTTCCAGCATTATTCGCTTGCCATACCCCTTGCCTCTCACCGTAGTGATCACACGGCCGATAGAGACTTCGGGCATGTGGGTTCCTGCCGGGCAGACCCTACACAGAGCCACAACCTCACCATCTTCGGTCAGCCAAAGGTGGATTGCCATCTGGTCATCGTAGTCTAGATCCTGGTAGACACAGTTCTGCTCCACCACGAAAACGTCGTTCCGGATGCGGAGGAGTTCATAGAGCTCATCAGTTGTCAATTCTGGGAAGCGTTTCCTATGAAGGGTCAGTGCCATTATTCGCTATAAATCAAAGGGGATATCTCCCTTCATGAACAATACGGCATCGCCGGTGATGAACACTCGTTCACCTTCGAGCCGGACACGCAACGTGCCGCCACGTGGAGACACCTGCCTCGCCACCATCTCTGTTTTTCCGAGTTTTTCGGCCCATAGAGGGGTGAGATAAGTGTGGGCGCTGCCAGTGACGGGATCTTCAGGGACCTCCAGCTTGGGATAGAAGCATCTCGATACGAAGTCATATTCCTTTGATTTCGCCGTGATTACCAGTCCTCGGCCTTCGATGCGGCACATAGCCGCGAAATCCGGAATCATCGCCGCCAGGTCTTCTTCTGAATCGATGACCGCTATCATGTCTCCATCATCATAGTAGGCCTCTTTCGCGAGACCTCCAGTGGCAGCGAGGATATCCTCCGTCACAGGTATTCTTTTATAGGAACCGAGCGGGAAATCCATGGTGTAACCGTTGGCTCCTGGCTTGGCAATGAGATCTCCGCTCAGGGTATGGAAGCGCAGGGTCTCAACGTCCGGGTCTATAAACCGGTGAAGGACAAAGGAGGTCGCGAGGGTCGCGTGTCCGCACAGGTCCACTTCACCGCCCGGAGTGAACCATTTCAGGTCATACTCTCCGTTCCCGCGTTTCACTACGAAGGCGGTTTCGGAATAGTTGTTCTCAATCGCTATGGCCAGCATCAACTCCGGAGCGGGCATCTCACGGCAGGGGAGCACAGCCGCCGGATTGCCGGCGAAAAGCGTGTCCGTGAAAGCGTCAGCAATATATTGGATCATTAGGCTTGTGGGATTAGGAGATGAGGATCTTCCTCGGTCAGACCAAGGAAAGGGCCACGTCCATCATATTCGTGAAGGTGTTCTGCCTTTGCTCAGAGGTAGTTGCCTCGCCGGTAATAAGATGGTCGGAGATAGTGAAAAGCGCGAGGGCCCTTTTTCCGGAGCGGGCGGCGTTCATGTACAATGCGGCCGCTTCCATCTCGACAGCCAGCACACCCATCTTGACCCATTTCTCTGTTTGCGGATTGTCGTGATAGAATATGTCAGAAGACAGCACGTTACCGACTTTGTAATTATATCCGAGCTCCACGCAGGTGTTCACAGCTTTGACAAGCAGGTCGTAATCCGCTATAGGACAGAATGTTCCGGGAAGATCGAACTGTGACGCATAATTGGAGTCCGTGCAAGCGCCCATAGCGATCACGAGGTCACCGATGTGAAGATCCTTATGATAAGCTCCTGAAGAGCCGATACGGATTATTGTCTTGGCACCGTAGAAGTTGAAAAGCTCATAAGTGTATATTCCGATTGAGGGAATGCCCATACCGTGGCCCATGACGCTCACGGGGTGACCCTTGTATGTGCCTGTGAACCCCAGCATCCCTCGGACATTGTTGAACTGGACAGGATTTTCTATATAATGCTCGGCCATGAATTTGACTCGTAGCGGGTCTCCCGCCATGATTACGGTCTCGGCTATCTCGCCGGCTTTGGCGCCGATGTGTGGTGTAGGAGTGTTGCTCATATTGACATGTGGTTTACGCGAATATACTTTTTCTTCTGTTAATTCCGTGATTCTATTCCGTGAATATCTTGCCGGCCACATTGTTGCGGAGTGTGGTGGGCATTATAATTCTACTTGTATTTCTGGAAGTTATACTTTTCCCTGAGGGCAGCTTTGGTCTCCTCGTCCTGATTGGTGAAATAGGCCTTGAAGCCAGGGCAGAAGTTAATGTGCCAGCGCCAGAAACGGCCTAAGATTGATTTGGGGTTCTTGTCGTAATGAGCCCTGAATTTGCAGTTCTCGCAAGGGTATTGTGCCATGGTTCCGTGGATTTGTTTGTTCTAGAGTCAAATATACGAAATCTTCTTCAAATAACGGCTTGTGTGAGCGACTTGGAACCAGCGTTAAGCAGGAGCGCTATTCGAACTCACGTTGGAAGGGGAGAAGATTGCCTTCGGGATTGTGGCTCATGCCGGTTCGGTAGCCGTCCAGGATCGAGAATACGATGAGGCGGAAGACATCCTTGAATTCGGGTTCTTCTATCACTTGGTGGAACAGCTTCGCTATGTGCGCCGGAGGATTGGCGAACGCTCCGCAGCCCATAGCCGAAAGGACAAGGGAGTCGTGGAAGTTGGCTTTCCCGATTCGGAAGATGGTGCGCATCTTGTCCAAGGTAAGGTCAGTCTCCTGTGGGAACATAAGGCCGTCCCTGTCGATGCGCGGGCCATTGATAGCCGCTACGGAAATTACTGGAATATTGTAGGTTACGTCATCGAACTTATAGCCATCCGACTCGGGTCCGCGGAAGAAAGTGACGGTGCCGCTGTATATTCCTCCGAAGCGCTCGTCCATCGGGTATTGGTCCGGGGCTGGTGCAAGTCCGAGGTCGGGATACTGCCGGATCCTGTTCCGCGAGAACTGGTAGAGCGAGAGGATAAGGTTGCTGCGGCGACACAGATTCTCCTCCTGCGCCCCGGAGCCGAACTCTACCAGACCGCCAGGCACATAGAGGTCAGCCAGGTTCAACATCGCTGGATTGTATCCCTCGTCGATGAGCCGCTTGGCCGCAAGTACGCAGTCGCTGTTCTCCACCCGTACCTCGGTTTGGATAGGCGCTATAGGGTCTGTCATCACCTGCACGGGCTGGGAGTACATCGTCGCGGTTGAAATAACCTCTTGGACTGTAGGAAGTTCCACCTTCCGGCCAGAGGGTGGGAGATACCATCCCTGACGAATTGTCGCCAGAGTGGAATTGAATATCCTGATTCGTTGGGAATGTGATAGTGGCATAGGAGTGTTATTATGACGCGAAGATACAAAAAATGGTGCGGTGTCGGTGGAATTCATTATATTTGTTAGAGATACATGTATGATCGTATGAGAAAGATATTGTTTTTGACGCTTCTTCTGTCGCTGCTTGCCGTCGCGTGCAAGAAGAGCGAGATCCATGTGGTTTTGGAGACCACTAAAGGAGATATTGAGCTTAAACTGTACGATGCCACTCCTCTGCACCGTGATAATTTCGTCAAACTGGTGAAGGAGGGTGCCTATGACTCGCTTCTGTTCCATCGTGTGATTTACGAGTTCATGATCCAGGGAGGAGACCCGGATTCAAAGAATGCGGCTCCCGGAGTGTTTTTGGGCGATGGTGACAGGCCTTACACGGTCCCGGCGGAGTTCCGGTTGGAGGAAGGGATATTCCATCGCCGCGGTGTCTTGGCTGCCGCTCGCGAAGGCGACGATGTGAACCCTGAGCAACGAAGCTCAGCGATGCAGTTCTACATCGTCTGGGGAAAGATATTCGATGACGCTGGACTGGATGGTATTCAGAAACGCCTTGACGACCGTACAGGAGGTCGTGTGCGGCTGACTCCGGAGATGCGTGAGGTTTATAAAACCACAGGTGGGACGCCCCATCTGGACGGCCAATACACAGTTTTCGGAGAAGTGGTCTCAGGCCTTGATGTGGTCGATGCCATCCAGCAGGTACCCACGGACGTGAATGACCGTCCTATAGATGATGTGCGTATCATTCGCGCGCGGATCCTTTGACCCTCATATTCCGCCATTATGAATCGATTATTATTAATATTACTGACTATGCTACCCTTGGTCGGATGCTCCCAGAAGCAAGATAAGGGACAAATTGTCCTTGACGTTATTCACTCCCGTAAAAGTGTCCGCTCGTATACAGAGCAACCTGTCTCACCGGAGCAGGTGGAAACGATCTTGAAAGCGGCGATGGCCGCCCCGTCCGGCAGGAATCTCCAGGCCTGGCGTTTTGTCGTGGTCAGGGAACAATCTGTGAAAGAAAAACTTGCCGTCGGCTTTAACAAGATGATCGCTAAGGCTCCGGTAGTGATCGTTGTGTGCGGGAATACCATAAACCCGCAAGGAGAGTTCAACGGCAACTGGACCGCCGATTGCGCCGCGGCCACAGAGAACCTCTTGCTTGCCGCGGAGGCCATAGGCTTGGGTGCTGTCTGGACAGCATGCTACCCGTATGAGGATAGGATGAATCCTGCCATAGAGGCGCTTGGCCTGCCGGATGGTATCACTCCTTATTGCATAGTCCCTGTCGGCTATCCTGGAGGTGATGATAAACCCAAGGACAAATGGAAGCCGGAGAATATCCACTATGACCACTGGTAGACCAATCAGGTTGCTGACTCGAATAATAGTTTGATTTGGATATGATCACTCTGATTATCATATTGATAACAGTCGTTGTCAGCGTCCTTTGCTTCAGGGGAGCGCCGGATATCGACTCCTTGAAGTTCAACGCCTATAAAGTATGGCACAAGGCCCAATGGCATCGCATGTTAAGCTATGGCCTGGTCCACGCCAATTGGGGGCATCTGTTCTTCAACATGCTTACCCTCTATTTCTTCGGGACTGTTGTTGAACAGTACTTCCAGGCATATTTCGGCGCCGCGTCGGGCATCCTGTATGCGGTTTTCTATGTGAGCGCCATTATCGTGTCGACCATCGGCGATCTTATAAAATACAAGGATGATTCTAGCTATAATGCGGTAGGCGCTTCCGGGGCGGTCTCCGCTGTACTGTTCGCCTCCATATTGTTCGAGCCGAAGATGGGTATATTCATCTATTTGATACCTATCCCAATCCCTGGTTATATATTCGCCCCTCTTTACCTGCTGTACTGCTGGTATATGGCGAAACGGAACATGGACAACATCGGTCATACCGCACACTTCTGGGGCGCGGTTTACGGCCTGGCATTTCCGTTGATATGCCGTCCCGGTATATTCTCGCATTTCCTTTCCCAACTCGGAGTCTCCATTTGATAATTGACTGAACCGATGTACTCCGCGCCAGGTGGTGCCTATGAAGGGACACCTGCGGCGTTTCGGTATGGTTTCCGCGCCAGGTGGTGCTTAATATGGGACACCTGTGGCATCTCAGTATGGTTCCAGCATCATTTCGCTTGACTTTTCACGGTTTTTGCGTCTATATTGATGAAGTATGGATAAAGCGCTTGAAATAGAACTGGCGGAGATCAGGCCCAAAGTCTTGGCGTTGGCACTGAAATTCTTCCGAGCGTCCCATCTGGATGGTGATCCGGAGGATGTTGTGCAGGATGTGTTGCTTCGGCTTTGGGTGGCGAGACGCGATGGGACGAAGGTCCGAAGTGCGGAGGCATGGGCTGTCACCGCTACGAAGAACGCTTGTATCTCGCTGTGGCGTAAAAATAGACAAGGCCGGAGCGGGGAATTCCCAGAATGGCTTACAGATTACAAGGATGCTTCCGCGTCTTTGGAACTTTCTGAGACTGAGCGAATCGCTGAAAAGGCGATGGAACGGTTGCCTGCCGGGACACAGCGGTTGCTGCAGTTACGTGCAACCGGACTGTCTCTGGATGAGATCGCCTCCATTACCGGCAGGACGAAAGGTGGAGTGAAAAGCTCCATCTCAGCGGCGCGACATGAATTTATGAAATCATTTGACCCTAAGTAATACAATGGACCGGAAAGACTTGATAAAACTATATCTGGAAGCGGAAACCACCTGCGAACAGGAGCGGGAACTTGCTGATTCCTTCACTGTTGATCCCCCGTCCACCGACGAGGAAATGGCAGTATACAGTATGATGCGGGTTATCAAGCCCATACAGATTACGGAACATCCTGAGGCAGGAGAAGAGTTCGACCGAATGGTAAGGCCGTCAAGGGTTAAGCGGTTATTTCCTTGGGCCATTTCCCTGACAGGTGTGGCTGCCGCTGTCGCGGCTGTGGTTCTGTTCATCGGTAAGCCAGGTGAACCAGCCATACCTGATTTACCGCAGGATGACTATTCCGAATTAATTCAGCAAATAGCGTTTTTATCCAATTTCAATCCGGCGGAAGCCGATATCTTTGAATTCAAACCTGTCGGGGACGGGTTTGTGATGACTGCCCATTTCCCCGATGGGCATAGCGCTTCATTCATCCTGACACCATTGGATGGTGGCGATTCATTTAATCTCATTTCATTGAACCATTAAAAAGATCAAACATGAAAAAGATAATCCTTCTTTCCATTTGCATGCTGACAGGTGTCTGGACACTTTCTGCCCAGCAGACGTTATATGTCATAGACAATGAGACCGTGGAGAGTTTTGACGGCTCCCAATTGAAAGGGAAAACCATAAGGGACTATAAAATATCCACCAAGGGTCATGGCCGTAACGCTATTACGGTTCACTCCATCACCACATCGCCGTCCATTTATTCTATCTCCAAATCCTTCGCTTTGATTGATTCCTTGAGACTACCGAATGTCAAAAGATTCCCTAATTACAAAGCTGACACGGTTCTTTTCTCTAACGGAGTGCGCATTTTTAACAGTTCAGATAAAAAGATAGTCTATGTCATTGATGATAAGGTCTATAAGGATGCGTCGGCGTTCAATTCCATCTCTCCAGATGAGATAGCGAGCATCTCTCTTATCAAAGATGGATCTCCGGAACAAAAGAAATATGGTGATAGCACCGCTGTCATAAAGATTACCACGAAGAAAAACGCTGATTTGCTTGACTTTCTCAAGAAACTTCCTGGTGCCAGCGTAGACGAGAACGGGAAAATAACTGTCAACGGACAGCCCGTCAAGAAAGTCACTATTAACGGCAGCACATATTCAGTAAACACGGAATAGCCGCTGATAAGGCAAATCGTTTATTCCGTGGCGGCAAAGCGTTTCAGCGCCTGCTCGTCCAGTCTCTGAACCGTCCAGTCAGATAGGGGAGCCGCGCCAATGGAACGGTAGATTGACAAAGCGGATTCGTTCCAGTCGAGACATATCCATTCCATTCGGCCGCAGTTTCTCTCCACGGCTAGTTCCGCGACATATTTAAGAAGGGCCTTGCCGTAGCCCCGCCCGCGTTTTTCCGGAAGGATAAACAAATCCTCCAGATACATTCCCTTGCGTCCGACAAAGGTGGAGAAGTTATGGAAGAACAAGGCGAATCCGACAACCGTTCCTTCCTCCTCGACGAAAACAACCTCGGCGGAGCGCTCCACAAACAATGAATGGTATATGGATGCTTCGTCAGCGACGACATCGTCGGCGCATCTCTCATAGACAGCCAGTCTCTTGATGAATTCAAGAACGAGGCCGGCCTCATCGGGCCTTGCCGGTCGGATATTGGAAGATCTCATTTTGATACGGTTGTTTTCGCTCTGTAAAAATATATCATTTGTTCAGAAAAGGCAAATTACCACATCTTTCGCTAATTCGTGAAAATGTGGTAACTTTGTGTATTCAGATTTACCCACATAATGAAAAAGTTACTCCTTATAGCACTGCCTCTTCTTGTCCTTTCCTGCGGCAGAGACTATTTCAGGATAGAGGGGAAGTATTCCGTCGCTGATGGCAAGACCGTCTATCTTATTGACCTTGGCCTCAATGACACTCTTGGAGTCACTGAGGTGAAAGACAGCTCTTTCTTGTTCTTGGGAGATTGGGATAAGGAACCATCGTACGTCTATGTGGGCAACGGAAAAGAAAGGGTGCGCTTCATTATGGAAAAGGGTACCGTCAATGTGGATATTGACGAAAGGACTGTAAGTGGCACTCCTATGGTGGACGCTTACAATGACTTCCACAAGCGGTTCTATTCATTTGACGCCAAGAGAAACACCGATAGAAAGGCCCTTTCCGAGAAGGCGTCTGTCATGGATCCGGACACTTTCAACGCCGAGTGGGAGGAGTTGGACAGGAAATATGCCTCATTACAGGCTGACCTGGCGGATTCGCTAATACGCTTGAACCCGGATAACCTTCTGGGAGCCATGGCCTTGGAGGATCTTTCCTACAAGGATTTCAGCCGTTTTATGGAGCTGTATGAAATCACTAGCGAGGAAGTCAAGTCTTTCCCGGCTGTCGCCTCGCGCTATAAGTCTTTGGCACCTATGGAGAGGACTTCTCCTGGGAAAATGTTCACAGACTACACTGTCCCATCCGGAAACATGGACGGAACCCCAGCTCACCTTTCAGAATATATCGGCAAAGGGAAGTACATCCTCCTTGATCATTGGGCGTCTTGGTGCGGCCCATGCAAAGCTGAGATGCCATATCTGAAAAAGACCTACGAAGCGTTCCGAGGAGACAGATTCGACATCCTGGGAATAGCCATCAATGACAAGAAGGAGAATACTCTCAAGGCCATTGAGGAGCTTTCTCTCCCTTGGAACCAGATATTCAACGCCACTGACCAGCCGTCGGAGTTTTATGGGATCAATGCCATTCCTCATCTCATCCTTTTCGCTCCTGACGGGACGATAGTCGCGAGGGGAATCAGGGGCGAACAGATATATGTCCTTGTGTCAAAGGAACTTGCCGGGCAGCAGGATTCTCAAATGAAATAGGGTAGTTTTCGGTCAACAGGTGTTAACCAATGAGAAACGCGTTTGGATATGTCCTTGGTTTCCTGGTCTTCGTGGCCGGGATTCCGACGCTGATGTGGTGGGTGTCCGGGAAACCTTTCCCTTGGGCTCCGACGGTGCCGTGGGCCATCGTTGCCATCGTTTTTATGATCTCAGGCCTTACGCTAAGTATCTGGTCCATCGTTCATATGAGGAAGGTAGGCGAGGGGAATCCCTTTGATGCCTATAACCACGAGTTGGCACCCAGGACGAAGCACCTGATGACGGACGGGCCTTACCGGTTCACGCGCAATCCGATGCTGGTGGGGATTTATGTCTATGATATCGGCATCCTGATCTGGCTTCAGAGTTGGTGGCCACTGGTGGTCTTCGTCGGAGAAGTGGTGCTGCTGACTTTGCAGGTACGCTCCGAGGAAAAGCGTTTAGAGGCTGATTTCAGAGAGGAGTATCTGGCTTATAAAGAACGGGTTCCACGTTATTTCCTGAAGTGATGGATTTCGAGGTTTTCGCGAGAGAGGGCGCGCCGTCGTTGCTGCTGATTCCGGGGCTGGGAGTATCCTTTGAGATATTCATGCCGCTTATTGAACAGTTGAAGGAGAAGTTCAGGATCATCGCTGTTCAGGTGGATGGTTTCACTCTTGGCAAGCATACTCGTTTCACATCGGTGGATGACCAGGCGGCACAGGTTATCGAATATCTCAAAGAGAACCATAACGGTCATCTGGACTTCGCTTATGGCCTTTCGCTCGGCGGGAAGATTCTTTCCCGGGTTCTTGAGCGTGATGAGGTGACTATTGGCCATTCCATCCTGGACGCCGCTCCGCTCCTGCCTTTGCCAAGGTGGCTTGTGGGTCCTCTCCGCTATTACCAGTGCCTCAACGTGTGGACCTGCTATCATTGGACGGGATTCTGGCGCTGGGTGTTCCACTCACACTACTTTGATGTACTGCTGGATGAGTGTTCCAAGGTCTATCCTTATGGTGGTGGACGGGCTGTGTTGGATGGATATAAGTCGGTATATACCAATAAATTGGAGTCCATTAAGGGAGATGATATCCACTATTGGTACGGAACGAAGGAAGCCTTTGTCGCCAAGCCGCAGGCAAAGCATCTCAAAAATATATTTCCCGATGTTCAAGTAGATGTCTTTCCCAAGATGAATCATGGGCAATTACTGGTTGACCATCCGGATGAAGTGGCAAACCTGATTATGAATTATTATGGCAAGTAACGAGGATTTTGTACAATTTATCGTTGACCAGTGCTCAGGCGCTGGTGAAATCACCGTCAAGAAGATGATGTGGATGCTCGTGTTGCCGAAGCCCAAGGCCAAGCGGAATCCGATGCTTGAAAAATAGGTATATTCCGGTTTCGTTTGAAGCCTACAAGATGTATTTGAAATTTAATTGATTAAGAATATGAGACTTTTGGCTCTTTTGATGCTTTTTCAGACACTTGCGGTGTCTGATTATAATCTTGTCTGGAAGATTGGTGAGAACGACGGATCCTCGATGGAATTCGCCATGGCACCGGATGGTTATGAGAGTTTTATCCAGAACGATTTCGGCTTTGAGGACCGCTATTATCTTGTCGGTCATTCAAATCCCGCCACTGATTTCCCTTATATCCTGCCCGGGCCTGCTGACAGGTGGGCCGGCTCGTCTTCGGCGGCAGGATGCCGTACACAGGTGTTGAACATCCTGTTTGGTCTGGAGAGATATTCAAGTAAGGACAAGGCCATGTTGGTCATTGACTTGGCTGGAGTGAACAAGGGGCGTTCGGTACTGAAGGTGGATGTTAATGGAATAGCCTCATATAAGGAGATTGAGGATGGGGATGGCCGTGCCGTGTATGGGGAGATCAATCAGGGTGAAGAACGCCTGGTGGAGATTCCCCTGGGTGCCGGTGTCCTTAGGGAAGGTGGCAACAGTGTCACTCTGACCATTCTTGAGGGTTCCTGGGCTGTGTTCGACCAGATACGCCTTGAGGGGTCCGGGAAAATGAAAGCGTGTGCCGTGAATCCATCGGCGTTTGTCCGTTCCGTCCAGGCCGCTGATTATGAGTTGGAAAATTCTGGTCGTGTGCAGCCGTTGCTAGTCGATGTGGAGCATCTTAAGGATTTCAGGGAACTTGCCGTACGCCTGAATGGGAAGAAGATTTACGCGACCCATCTCGATACCGCCCGCTATGTTCTGGAGGTGCCGATGAAGGCCGTCAAGAAAGCGAGGAAATCCAGATATAAGATATTGGCGGACGGTGAATTGCTCGAGAAAGGGAAGGTCGTCAGATCGCCCCGACCGCTTCAGACCCACGCTGACTATGTTGATACGAGGATGGGTACCGCGCATTCCCGCTGGATGATCGCTCCGGGGCCGTGGATGCCATTCAGTATGGTCAAGTTAAGTCCCGACAACGAGAACGCCGGCTGGCAGTCAGGCTATCAGCCGAGCATCGAGAATATCGGCTGTTTCTCGCATATACATGAATGGACGATGGCGGCGCTGGGCGTTATGCCCACCAATGGCCCGTTGCTGACAAAGGTCGGTGACCAGTACAAACCGGATGAGGGCTACCGCTCCAGAATAGACAAATCTACAGAGGAAGCGCGTCTGGGCTCCTATCGGGTCTTTCTTTCGGACACTAAGATCTGGGCTGAGTTGACAGCTACCGAGAGGGCATCCTTGATGAAGTTCACCTTCCCGCAGGACCAGGAGGGAAGAGTTATGATTGACCTCCAGATTCCTGCTGAATACCGTTTCAACCTAGTGGACGTTGATGTCCGAAAGGTTTCCGACCGCCGCATCGAGGGTGTGAGTCATCAGATATCCCCGCGTCCGCACGTGTGGAGCAATGACGCCGACCAGGAATATACCGTGCATTTCGTTATGGAGTTCGACACCCCGATCCTCCGGACCGGTGTCTGGAAAGATGATGAGGTGGAGCGGGCGGACAGGCTAGTCGCCCATAATACCGGCGACGCGGGTATGTACGTGGAATTCGACACTAAGGAGCATCCTGTGGTTATGGTTCGTACCGGAATATCCTTGGTGAGCGTTGAGAATGCCGGCCTCAATCTTCGGACCGAGATTTCTGACCGGTTCGGATGGGACTTTGACGCGGTTGCGGACAACCAGAAGACGGTGTGGAATGATATTCTCGACAGGATCGATATCACGACGGACGACAGGCTTGAGAAAGTCCGGTTCTACACGAATATGTACCGTGCCAATTGCAGGAATCTCTGGAGCGATGTGAATGGGGATTGGGTCGCGCCTGACGAGAAGGTCCGCCACTTCGAGAAGGAGGGACAGGTCGCTCTGGGTTGCGACGCTTTCTGGAATACCTTCTGGAATCTCAACCAGTTCTGGAATCTTGTGACTCCCGAGTGGAGTTCACGCTGGGTCAATTCGGAACTCGCGTTGTACGATGCCTGCGGCTGGCTCGGAAAGGGCCCCGCGGGAATGGAGTACATTCCCGTTATGGTCGCCGAGCACGAGATTCCTCTAATTGTGTCGGCTTATCAGATGGGAATACGGGATTATGACGCCGAAAAGGCTTTCGAGGCCATCCACAAGATGCAGACGACACCCGCGACCCAGGTCGCTGGAGGTTTCGCCGGCAACAGGGATCTTATCCCATATCTCAAGTACCATTATGTCCCATTTGACAAGGGACGTTTCTCCAACACTCTTGAATATTCCTTCGACGACTGGACTGTCTCGCAGATGGCCGAGGCTCTCGGAAAGAACGAGGAAGCCAAAGTATTCGCTGACCGCGGATCGTGGTGGAAGAACGCCATCAATCCCGAGAACGGTTATGCCCATATGAGGGACGCTGATGGCCGTTTTATCGAGGAATTCGACCCGTTCCACTCCGGAGCGAACCGCCACTATGTGGAAGGTAACGGATGGCAGCTGAGCTATTTCGTGCCACAGGATGTGCCGGGACTCGTGGAGATAATGGGCAGGAAAGACTTCATCGAGCGCCTCGATTGGGGCTTCCGGGTTTCCGAGACAACGAGGTATAACGCGCCGAATGAGGCATACTGGGATTATCCCGTGGTTCAGGGCAACCAGCAGAGCATGCATTTCGCCTTCCTATTCAATTGGGCCGGATCTCCCTGGCTCACCCAGAAGTGGGCCCGTTCGGTGGCTGACAGATATTATGGTACAGGCGTATCAAACGCCTATCTTGGCGACGAGGACCAGGGACAGATGAGCGCCTGGTTCGTTATGGCCGCCTTGGGTCTTTTCCAGACTGACGGAGGTTGCAGGGTCGATCCCATCTACGAGATAGCCAGCCCGATGTATCCGAAGGTCGTGATTAATCTTGGAAAACGTTATGGAAGGGGAGAGGAGTTTGTGATTGAAGCCCACAACGCCTCACGCCGCAATGTTTATGTCCAAAGTGCTGTACTCAACGGTAAACCATTGAGTACCTTCTATTTCCCTGCTTCGGAACTGCTTCAGGGCGGGAGTCTGGTTCTCGAGATGGGACCTGAACCCAACAAGGAGTGGGGGAATGGCAAGCAGTAAGATTAACCGTATTGAAATGAATATTAGACTTGAGACACCCGCCGATTATCGTGAGGTTGAGAATCTCACACGGGAGGCTTTTTGGAATGTGTATCGCCCGGGATGTACGGAGCATTACGTTTTGAACCAGTACAGGAGCAATCCGGATTTCGTTCCGGAGCTTGATTTCGTGATGGAGGAAGATGGACGGATTATCGGCCACGTGATGTTCTCCAGGGCCGAATTGGTGTTGCCGGACGGCTCCCGTAAACAGTCTTGGACTTTCGGTCCTGTCAGCATCGGTCCTGACTATAAGCGCAAGGGATACGGGTTGAAGCTGCTTCATTATGCGCTGGAGAAGGCCCGCGGTATGGGAGTCGGTTTCCTTTGTATGGAGGGGAATCTCGATTTCTACCGTCATGCGGGCTTTGATTTAGCCAGCAAACTGAATATCCATTATCATGCGGAGCCGAAAGATGCCGTGGTCCCTTATTTCCTGGCGCAGGAACTCATACCAGGCTGGCTTCAGGAAAATGGCATCACTGAGGCCACTTATTGTCCACCCAAGGGGTATTTCGTGGCTGATGAGAATCCAGAGGCTTTTGAGACATACGAGGCCACATTCCCAGAGAAAGAAAAACTACGTCTGCCAGGACAATTGGGATATGAGAATGATGTTATGGAGACGGAGAGAATAATATTGCGGCCTTGGCGAGACAGTGACGCTGAGGTGCTGTTCAAATGGGCGTCCGACCCGGATGTTGGCCCACGGGCGGGATGGGCTCCACACAAGAGTGTGGAAGAAAGCCTTGAGATTATCCGTACCGTATTCAAAGATGCCACAAATACTTGGGCTATCGAATTGAAGGAAACCGGAGAGGCGATTGGTGCCATGGGTTATGGCCCGTCGTGCGACTGCGATCTGCCTGCTCGTGATGGTGAACCGCTTGTGGGTTATTGGGTTGCTAAGCCCTATTGGAATCAAGGCATCTGTACGGAGGCGCTGCGACTGATGTTAGAGCATATTCGTCTGGAAACGGATATCAAATCTCTCATAAGTGGACACTTCATAGATAATCCCGCGTCCGGTCGTGTGATGGAGAAATGTGGTTTTGTCCCTACGGGTGAGACATGCGTCGACCCGAAGCAATACCAGGGTGAGAACAGACCAATCAGAGTATTGAGATTAGAAAGAGACGACTTGATGTGATTTGTCACTAGAGTTGATATTCCAGCCCTTTGACGGCAACGCCCATGTTGAACGGGAACGCTTTCATTTCCCCTAAGGTTGTTTCCCGGATATAACTGCTTTTGAAGTAGATGATGGAATGGAGGGACATTTCCCAGAGCTTCCGATCCTCTTCAGGTTTGGCGAGGAAAGCCTGCAGGGCCTCTTTATCGCATCCAATGATTTGAAACGCGACGAAATACTTTCCTGGCTCCAGCAGGATGGTCTCTTCCGGTTTGATGTCAAAATCCTGCGGATCGTCGGAGACGGCGATGTGGAAATAAATGGGCTTGTGGATCACGTTGACAAACGATTCTTTCTTGCCTTCGATGCGATAGATGTTGATGGACGCGACGCAGTCAGGGATGGTGTTGCCGCGGATGGAAAGCAGGATATCCTTCACCAGAAATGGTTTTCCGGTTTGAGCGACGGATCCCAACTCCCTTCCCAAGTCCTTTTCGCTCCGGAGTGAGAAATCTATTATGCCTTGGTTTCCCATCACTTTCATTCCGGGACGTACAAGGTATTTCTCCTTAGTGTTACCGCCGATAAAAACGGCTGGTGGCAATTCCTGTTCTTTGAGGATGATGACCACGTCATCGGCATCGCCCGTGACAGGATAGGATGCCGTCTGGTAGGAGACATGGAAGAATTCCAAGGTGTCGCGCGGGACTGTGATCTCAAAACGGCCGTCGACGGTAGAGATGGTTCCTGTCTGGAGCTTGGGCACGCCGACTTGAACATATTCGACGGCTTCGCCTTTTTCATTGATTATCCTGCCTTTAACGGTAACCCGCTCCTGTGCCGATAATAATGCCGGAAGCAATATGAGGGCTAAAGCAAATCTAATCGGCATAGATATCATCCTCCATTTCAGTTCCTTCCGGATCGGGTTGGTAGTCCAGAATATCGCCAGGCAGGCAGTCCAGCACCTTGCAGAGTTTGTTGAGCGTGGTGAAACGGATGGCCCGGCCTTTCCCCGTCTTGAGCAAGGAAAGGTTTGTCATTGAGATGCCGATTTTTTCGGACAGCTCCGAGAGTTTCATATGGCGTTCCCAGAGCATTTTGTCGAGATTGATGGTGATCATATCGCTAAGTTGCTGTCTTCTGCCGCCAAATACGCCATTTTGTAGAGTCCCGCGAACAGGAGGACGATAAGAGGGATCAGGATGGTATTGGAATCGAGCATCAATGCCGACTCACCTTTAACCACGGCGTCATAATTGGAATGAACGAAGGCCAGGAGAGCGGCTACCAGGGCCGTCCAGCGGATGAGGGAAATGTTGGATTTGGGAAAGATCTCACCGTTTTTCAGTCCCAGGTTTGTCCGGTGCAGGAATACGCAACACAGTATGTAAAGAAGCGTGACGCCGACGAAGCGAGCCGCGAGGATGAATATCTGCCAGCCTTTGATGTCCGGATTCCAGGTCATGGGTGTAATAAAGTTGTCCAGCCATAACTGGGAAACCATCTGAGCGTAGGTGTATACTAGCGTCAAACCACCTATAGCGAGGATAGCGATGGAGAGCCTTTTTATGCTCTTTTGAGTTGAATTCTTCATATCGTTGCCTATAGTTTTTTGCGGTATATAGACAAAGATAATGCCAATTTTACGAAAAACATAAAATTAATTTATGAATTTCGTAAAATAGCAGGCACTTTGGAAAATGGAATGACTACCATCCGCCGGGTCTTCCACCTCCGGGACCCATTCCTGGACCACCATAGCCACCGGTGTAGTTGGAGAGCGTGACTGAGGAGCCTCCGGAGATGCCATCCGCTGCCCAGACGCCATTAGCTTTGGTTTCGCCGCTTACACTCACTCCCTTATAGCCGCTCGAGAGTGAAGGGGCAGATACGATGAAACTGGAAATATTTGACGGGGCTTTGAAGGCTGCGATAAAGGATTTGCCGTCGTAGAGGGCATTCCAGGCGCCGGCCGTCACGCTCATGCTATATACGCTCTGTGAGGCGGAATAACCGCTTTCCAGACCACCGTATGCCACAACTGTCGCTCCACTTTTAATATAGAGTTTCTTGCCACCTTCCGTGTTGGCGTCTATCGCCACTTCCGGAGTACCCTTGGTGCAGATGGCCATCACGTAACCTCCATTGAGATTGGTGTTTCCATTTGAGTCCATGGCGTCGTTTCCGGAAGAGAAGGCATAGAGGAAGCCCTTGTTCACGGTCAGGTCTCCCTGGCAATTGATGGCGTCATCACTGTTGGAAGTGACATGGGTTTCACCTCCATCAAACGTAAGGTCGCCTTTGACTTCCAGTCCTTCTCCATTGGTACTATTTACTGTGATGCTGCCGCCGCTGATAATGAGCTTACCGGCGTTCCCTGTCACTTTAGCGCGGTCGCCGGTACCATCCTTGGTCACCCAACCGATCTTGACACCCTTGGCTGACACGTCGTTCACTTCGCGGCCGGTCACAGTGATAATGAGTGTTCCTCCCATGATGTAGCTGTCGGAGAGCGTGTGGCTCGTCTCGTCGAAGTCGTAGCTTCCTGCACGGATGCCCTTGCCACCATTGCCTGTATTCTTGAGGGTGAGCGCGCCGCCCGTCATGGCGAAGTAGTTGTCGGCCTTGACACAGGTGGTTCCGGTATATTCGGCGTCCTCGTCGTCGTATGCCACGCCACCGGTGGAAGTCACCATGTGCGTTCCACCTTCGACAAGCACATAATCGTCAGAGGATATTCCTTTTGCCATATCGGCAGCGATGGAGACCACCAGCGCCCCGTTTGAAAGCTGGACATAGTCCTTTCCCTTGAGGCCGTTTCCGGCTCCGCTGCCCGCGTTAACCTTGACTGTAGGGCTGTTCATCATACGGATGTAATCGTCTGAGGTAATACCGGCTTTGCCTTGCGTGTTCAGGGCATTGACGGTAAGCATGCCGTCGCCACTGAATATGAGCTGACTCTCGCTGAAGAATACGGCCTTGTGGTCTTCGTCATTTTCCTTGGTATAGGTGGCGGAGGCGCTGTCAGACATAGTGTTTGTGCCTTTCACCACAACGAACGTGCGTTTCTTGCACTGATTGTTGATGGCCGCACCATCTGGATTTGTGATGTTGACGCCGTTCAGCACTATAGCTTGTTTCTTGGCGCCATAAACCTTGAAGAATCCGTTGTCGGTAGTGCCGGTGAGTTCGTAGATGAGCACCTCGCCGCCGGTGTTATTGACCGTGACCTTGTTGCCATCGATGCTCACATAACCATAGCTGTCTCCCTTGACAGTGGCATCACCCGATTGAGAGTAATTAATAGTTATCCTTCCTATGAATGCGGTGGTGGAGATGTCGTCGTCGGATGAAGGGTCACCGGTGGACTCGAAAGAGAGTGAATCGTCGCCCGGCTCGCTGCCAGACGCGCTCAGCACCGTAAGCATGTATGAGGCGCTGGACGCGCTATAGGTGTTGTCCGCCGCGGATTTGGCGGAGATTATGGTGGAGCCGCTTCCCAGCAGGGTAATTGTACCGTCAGAACTGATTGTAGCCACATCAGTCCGCGAGGACTCAAAGGTAACGCCAACATTATATGTATTTGTAAGCGTAGGGAAGGTGTTCCCGGCGCCTATGGTGGCTTCAAATGAATCGGCGCTCCAAGTGAGGCCGGGATCTTTCAGGTTGGAGACACCTTGTCCATTGCCTGGGAATCCATCCGTAAAGTCTGGTATGAATGAGAAATCATCCTGCTCACAACCTGTGACCGCTAGCGCTACCGTGACCAGGAGCGATACTATATTCTTCATAACTCGAAGGGGTTTATAACATGCCTGGGCAAGACAACCAATTATCAAACCAAAACCGGCCTCGCGAACAGGATAATCAACGAACGCCGCCTTTTCTTCAGCGAACGTCCGCGATATATGGAAAAAAGAGAGTAAATTTGTGAAAATGAAAGTGGAATGAGATTTTTCCTGCCATTTATAGTTCTTGTCCTGATCCATCATTTCCTCCTGGCGCCCCTGATCAGGAAGAAACTTCCGCTATATATTGGGTTCACGATGGTTCTTCTCATCCTGTTCGGCGTTTGGTGCTTTTCGCCTGTCGGCCGTCCACAGGATGCTCCGCCTTTCATTAGGCATAACGAGATGATGCCTCCGCCTCCTCCAGGGCCGGAAGGAAGAGGTCCCGAACCGAAGGGGCGAAGGAAGCCGATAAGCCCGGAAGCATCGAGATTGATTATGGGTATCCTTCTTATCGGAGTGGACCTGGGGGCGTATTACTATGTGGAGTCCCGGCGCAAGGAGCGCAAGATGAGGGAATTGGAAGCAGAGAACACCAAACAGAGACTGGAGTCGCTTCGGTACCAGATCAATCCGCATTTCCTGATGAATACGCTCAACAATATCCATGTGCTGGTGGATATCGATCCTGAGAAGGCCAAGGAAAGCATAGAGGAGTTCTCGAAGATGATGCGCATTCTGCTATATGATGGTGATGAGCCGACCATTCCGCTGGATAGGGAACTGGACTTCATCGAGCATTTCATCTCATTGATGCGGCTCCGTTATCCCGAGAACGCGCTTCGGATTGATACTGTATTCCCGAAAGAGAGGGGTGGAGCGGTAGTTCCTCCGCTGGTTATGGCGTCCTTCGTGGAAAACGCTTTCAAACATGGGGTGAGCTACTCGGAAGAGTCGTTCATCCGCGTGAAGGTCGAGCTTCAAGATGGCAAAGTTGTTTTCCATTGCGCCAATTCCTCGCATCCGGCGGAGGCTGATGATCGGCATGGCATAGGCCTGGAGAACATCAAGAAACGCCTGACGTTGCTTTACGGCAAGTCCTATACTCTTTCCATTGATGAGGATGGAGGACGCTATGACGTCATGCTGGCAATCCCTGACCAAACAGAATTCCGGGAATCATGATACGGGTCATAGCCATAGACGATGAGCCGCTGGCTCTGCGCCAGCTGGAAATGTATATTGCCAAGATACCGTTCCTGGAGTTAGTGGCAGCCTGCAGCAGTGCCGTTGTGGCGGAGCCATATCTGGCGAAGGCCGATGCTCTGTTCCTGGACATTAATATGCCGGACATCAGCGGTATGGATTTCATCAAGTCGCTGCCCCATCCTCCAGTTGTCGTATTCACTACGGCATATTCGGAGTATGCGGTGGAGGGGTTCCGGGTCAACGCTGTGGATTACCTGTTGAAGCCATTCAGTTTCAAGGAATTCGAGGCGTCCTGCGAGAAGCTTAGGAAGCATCTGGAGATGCGGGCCGCGCTTGATGCTCGTGAGGCAGACCCTATCCTTCACTTCAAAGCTGACTACCGGACCATCAGCGTCGATGTCCGCAAGATTGTCTGTGTGGAGAGCATGAGCGAATATGTCAAGATATTCCTTGAGGACTCAGAGGCGCCGATCATCGTCCTGTATAGTTTGAAGAACCTGATTGAACAGTTGCCCGTAAACCGCTTCATGCGCATCCACCGCTCTTATATCATTGCGTTGGGGCATATCTCGGAGGCTTCCCGCACTTCCGTCCGGTTGGACAATGGCAAGACGCTTCCCGTTGGAGAGCTTTACCGGCCTAGGTTCGGCGAGTATCTGGCCTCCTGTTGAGCGGATTATTGGGAGAAGAGTAAACATTGTTATCCGCCTGCTACCTTCTTATAGACCCATGGATCCAAACCGGGGATAACCGTATCAACGGCTGCAGGAAACACTGGGTCTCCATTCTACCCGTTCCATATTTTAAGATGACTTTCATTATAGAATCACTCATTGCGTGCGTTTTGTTCACGCTGTTCGTATTCCTGATGTCCAGGAATCCGATAAAGAGCATTTTCAACTATCCACCAGCTATTATCGAGCGTTGTGATGAGATGGGGCTTGTTGATTCAAGCAACAAGCCTGGTGGGGTGGCGTTTTATGTCAAAAAGGTGATGGCTATGATTGTATTCGGAGTCCTTTTGGGACTGCTTGTCAAATATGTGAACGGATGCGCTTCATTTTGGTGCGGAGTGCTGACCGCCTATGCTTTATGGCTGGTAGTCAATTGGTTCGATGCACTGGTCCTGGACTGCGCCTGGTTCTGCCACGACAAGCATTTCGTGATTCCTGGGACGGAAGATATGACGGATGCCTATCACGACTACTTGTTCCACATAAAAGGCGCTCTTATCGGAATGGCTCTCGGTATTCCGGTCGCGCTGGTGGCGGGCATATTTGTAATTTAACGTTAAAGCTCCCTCAGTCGAGCGTAATGCTTTCGATTCTCAAGCGCAGGGTTCCGGAGGGAACCTGCGCCTCGGCGATCTCGCCGACCTTCTTGCCCATCAGGGCGGCGCCGATAGGGGACTTCAGCGATATTTTGCCTGCCTCGAGGTTCATCTCGTGGGGGCTTACTATCTTGAATTTCATTCGGGTATTTGTCGCGAGGTTAGTGAATTCGACCTGACTCAGAAGGCAAACCCTGTCTTTTGGGAGGACTTCGGGGTCAATCACGCGAGAGTATTCAAGAACCTTCTGCAGGAAACGGATACGGCTGATGGTTTTCGCCTGGGTCCGCCTTGCTTCACGGTATCCCTCGTTCTCGCTCAGGTCTCCCTGGGCGCGAGCCTCCGCGAGGTCATCCTTCACCTTCGGATAGACCACGTTGATAAGATGCTTCAACTCGGCCGAGATCTCGTCGTATCGTTGCTTTGACAGGTATTCCATGGCGCGAATCTACTCATTTTTGCGTTATCCTGTTCGGTTGAGCCTCATATTGACAAATGACCGCACCGGGCAGTGCTGATCCGTGCGGTTAATGCCGTATTTGTTAGGCAAAAGCACCGGGCAGTGCTGATTCGTGCGGTTCATGCCGTATTTGTTAGGCAAAAGCACCGGGCAGTGCTGATCCGTGCGGTCGCATAATGAAGCCTCGAGGAGTTGGCTAATGCCAGAAGAGGATTGGATTCTCGGTCAAAGGGGAAAGGTTTATTTGCCAACCATGAATAAAATGATTAAATTTGCTAAATTATACACGCATACATACAAAGTATGTATTCATTCGCTTGCCAAACACTTCTTGGATAGGAAGAGAAGCTGGCGGATTTGTTCCTCGGTAAATGTGATTATTGCGAGGAGTATAATTGTATGCGGCAGCGTGAGGGCTGCGTGTGAAAGAAGTTTAATAGCAACACTATAATGAAAATACTGGTTACTGGCGCGAAGGGGTTCGTGGGAAGGAACCTTTGCGCGCAGTTGAATAACATAAAAGAGGGCAAGGCCAGGAATTATGGCTTCGTCATGCCCGGCTCCGACCGGGCATCTAACTGTATCGAAGAAGTCTTTGAGTACGACCTGGATTCGACTCCCGAGCAACTGGACAAGTGGTGCGCGGAGGCGGACTTTGTGTTCAATCTGGCGGGGGTCAACCGGCCGCAGAACACTGAGGAGTTCATGGCGGGAAACTTTGGGTTTGCCAGTACGTTGCTGGATACGCTGAGTAAGCACCACAACACATGCCCGGTGATGCTCTCCAGCTCTCAGCAGGCGAGCCTGACGGGGCGGTTCGGCAACAGCGAGTATGGGCGGAGCAAGAAGGCGGGGGAGGATTTGTTCCTCCGGTATGGGGAGGAGATTGCCGGTCAAGCCGGCAATGACGATGGTCGTCATGCCCGACCTGATCGGGCATCTCAAAAAGGGTTGCGTCCGCGAGTGCTGGTGTACCGTTTTCCGAACCTGTTCGGCAAGTGGTGTAGGCCGAATTACAATTCCGCCGTAGCTACGTTCTGCAACGCTTTCGCCAACGACCTGCCGTACACGGTGAATGACCCTTCGGTGGAGCTGGAGCTGTTGTACATCGACGACCTGGTGGACGAGATGATCGCATGCCTCAAGGGCGAGGAGCATCGGTGCGAGTTCGACGGACTGGAGGTGATCCCGATGCCCAATGGCCGATACTGTTACGTCTCCACGACGCACCGGGCGACCCTGGGCGAGATCGTGGACCTGCTGGACAAGTTCGCGGCTCAGCCGAAGACCCTGATGATCCCGGAGATTCCTGAGGGTTCCTTCGCCAAGAAGCTCTACAGCACCTACCTCAGCTACCTGCCCAAGGAGAAGGTCGCCTTTCCGCTGAAGATGAATGTCGATGACCGCGGCAGCTTCACGGAACTCGTGCACACGCTCAACGCCGGGCAGGTATCCATAAATATTTCCAAGCCCGGCATTACCAAAGGGCAGCATTGGCACAACACCAAGTGGGAGTTCTTTATCGTCGTCGCCGGCCATGGCCTTATCCAGGAGCGCAGGCTCGGCAGCGACGAAGTGATTGAGTTCGAGGTCTCCGGAGACAACATCCAGTGCGTGCACATGCTCCCGGGCTACACCCACAATATCATCAACCTCTCTGACACCGAGAACCTCGTCACCGTGATGTACTGCAACGAGGTCTTCAACCCGGAGAAGCCGGATACGTATTTTGAGAAAGTTAAATAATAGCAAGATATGAGTTTATTCAAGGACAAGGTGCTGCTGATTACGGGTGGCACGGGAAGTTTCGGGAATGCGGTGCTGAACCGGTTCCTGAAGACGGATATTGGCGAGATAAGGATCTTCAGCCGGGATGAGAAGAAGCAGGACGATATGCGGCACGATTTCCAGGCGCGGATGCCGAAGGTGGCCCATAAAATCAAGTTCTACATTGGCGATGTGCGCAACCGCAGCACGCTGAAGTACGCGATGCAGGGGGTCGATTACGTGTTCCATGCCGCCGCTCTCAAGCAGGTGCCCAGCTGCGAGTTCTTCCCGATGGAGGCGGTCAAGACCAACGTCATCGGCACGGACAACACCCTTGATGCCGCCATCGACGCGGGCGTCAAGTGCGTTATCTGCCTCTCCACCGACAAAGCCGCTTACCCGATCAATGCGATGGGTATTACAAAGGCCATTGAGGAGAAGATCGCGGTGGCGAAAAGCCGCCTCTCCGGCGACACCAAGATCTGCTGCACCCGTTACGGCAACGTCATGTGCAGCCGCGGCAGCGTCATTCCGCTGTGGATCGACCAGATCCGCAAGGGCAATCCCATCACCCTCACCGAGCCCAAGATGACCCGCTTCATCATGAGCCTCGGGGAAGCCGTGGACCTTGTCCTCTTCGCCTTTGAGCACGGCAAGAATGGCGATATCCTCGTCCAGAAAGCGCCGGCGTGTACCATCCAGACCCAGGCCGAGGCGGTCTGCGAGCTCTTTGGGGGCAAGAAGGAGGACATCAAGGTCATCGGCATCCGCCACGGCGAGAAGATGTACGAGACGCTCCTGACGAAGGAGGAGGCCGCCAAGGCCATCGACATGGGCAACTTCTACGCCGTGCCGGCCGACAACCGCGACCTCAACTACGACAAGTACTTCAAGGAGGGCGACGTCAAGCGCTCCACCATTGAGGAGTTCAATTCTGACAATACACGCAGGCTGAACCTCGAAGAGACCAAGGCCAAGATCGCCAGCCTTGAGTACATCCAGAACGAACTGAACGGCATACCCAACATTGTCAAGTAGTTCAAGAGTTCAAAGCGCTTTATGTCAAAAGAATCAATCATAAAGGCGTTTGAAGGCGTTAACGTGCGCATTGTGTGGGACGATGAGAAGGAGGAATACTTCTTCTCCGTGAACGACATTGTGGAGGTGCTCACTGAGAGTAAAGACCCGCGTGACTACATTAAGAAAATGCTCAAACGCGACCCTGTACTGAAAGCCAGTTGGGGGACAATTTGTCCCCCAACTCGAATGAGGGCTGCAGACGGAAAATTCTATAAGACGCAAGCCGCCACGATGAAGGGCATCCTGCGTATCGTGCAGAGCATTCCTTCGAAGAAGGCCGAGCCGCTCAAGCAGTGGCTGGCTGAGGTGGGCAGCCATCGCATTGACCAGATGATCGATCCCGAACTGACGTTCCAGATGGCCGTGCAGGACTACCGCCGCCTGGGCTACAGCGATAAGTGGATCAGCCAGCGCATGCGTAGCATTGAGGTACGCAAAGCCCTCACCGACGAATGGGACCGTGCCGGCATCAAGGACGAGCGCGAGTTTGCCATTCTGACCAATATACTCACCAAGGCTTGGAGCGGTATGACCACTGGTCAATACAAGAAATACAAGGGTCTGACCAAACAGAACCTGCGTGACAATATGACCAATCTGGAGATAACCCTCAACATGCTGGCTGAAGGCACGGCAGTGGAGCTGTCGAAACAGGAAGATCCGCAGGGTATTGGTGAGAGCGCGGGCATAGCCCAACGAGGAGGAGAGGTGGCACATGGTGCCCGCAAACTTATTGAGAAAGAGTTGGGTAGAAGCGTGATTTCTTCCGCCAAAGCCTCAGATTACATATCACCTGCCCAGGAACCCAAAAGACTGGACAGTGGCGATGAAAATGAATAATTCTTGATAAAAAATAAAACGAGTTATATGGAAGTAAAGCAATTCAAGAATAACGGGAAGCTGAAGCTTCTGATTATTGTGGGGACGCGGCCGGAGATAATCCGGTTGGCGGCGGTGATTAACAAGTGCAGGGAGTATTTCGACTGCCTGCTGGCGCATACGGGGCAGAATTACGATTACAACCTGAACGGGGTGTTCTTCAAGGACCTGAAACTGGCGGACCCGGATGTGTATATGGAGGCCGTGGGTGCGGACCTGGGCGAGACGATGGGAAACATCATCGCCAGGAGCTACCAGCTGATGGTGGAGGTGAAGCCCGATGCCGTGCTGGTGCTGGGCGACACCAACAGCTGCCTCTCCGTCATCGGGGCCAAGCGCCTGCATATCCCCATCTTCCATATGGAGGCGGGGAACCGCTGCAAGGATGAGTGTCTGCCGGAGGAGACGAACCGCCGCATCGTGGACATCATCTCCGATGTGAATATGGCATATTCCGAGCATGCCCGCCGGTACCTGGCTGATTGCGGATTGCCGAAGGAGAGGACTTATGTCACTGGCTCTCCTATGGCAGAGGTGCTGCATAATAACTTGGCTGAGATTGTGGCCTCAGATATTCATAAGAGACTGGGCTTGGAGAATGGCAAGTACATCCTGCTCTCCGCCCATCGCGAGGAGAACATCGACACCGAGAAGAACTTCATGTCCCTTTTCACCGCCATCAACAAGATGGCCGAGAAGTACGATATGCCGATTCTTTACAGCTGCCATCCCCGCAGTCGCAAACGCCTGGAGGCCAGCGGCTTCCAGCTTGACAAGCGCGTCATCCAACACGAGCCCCTGGGCTTCCATGACTACAACTGCCTGCAGATGAACGCCTTCTGCGTAGTCTCCGACTCCGGCACCCTGCCCGAAGAATCAAGCTTCTTCACCAGCATCGGACATCCGTTCCCCGCCGTGTGCATCCGCACCAGCACAGAGCGCCCGGAGGCGCTGGAAAAGGGCTGCTTCGTGCTCAGCGGCATCGACACCCAGGGCCTACTGCAGAGCGTCGATGTGGCCGTAGAGCTCATCCGCGACGGTCTTCCCGGCATACCCGTGCCCGACTACATGGACGAGAACGTCAGCACCAAAGTCGTGCGGATCATCCAGAGCTACGTGGGCGTGGTGAATAAGATGGTGTGGAGGAAATTCTAGGTAAAGGTTAACGTTTAAAGGATATAGAAACATAGTATGGACGAGGAGTTGATGCCGAACCAATTCATAACGGGTGAAACAAAGGTGAGCGCCAATCCGCGGTATCAGCAGTGGATTGAGAGCGTGAAGGGTCGCTACCGCCAGAGCCAGATCAAGGCGCATCTGCAGGTCAATGCGGCAGTGCTCGAGTTCAACTGGTATCTGGGACACGACATCAGCGAGATTATGCGGACGCGCATCTGGGGCAGCGGGGTAATCAATCAGGTGAGCCTCGACCTCAAGGCCGCGTTCCCCGAGGCACAGGGCTTCTCCACGGACAACCTCTACCGCATGGCCCGCTTCTACCGCTTCTATTCCGAGCGGAACGAAATTGTGGCACAAGTTGTGCAACAATTACAACCGGCTGAAAATAAGCAAGATACATTTGTTGCACAACTTGTGCCACAAATTAAGGACGCTCTGCCGGTAAGTGCAGACATCGCCCCGGTGGTGGCCTTCCCGTACTTCCTCGGAATGATACCTTGGGGCCACAATATCGAAATCTTCTCAGTCTGCAAGGACGTCAAAGAGGCCGTCTTCTACATTGAGAAGACCATCCAGAACAACTGGAGTCGCGCGATGCTGTCGCATGCCATAGCCGCCAATTTCTATAAGGACGCCTCAAAGCCGATCAACAACTTCGCGCTCACGCTGCCCAAGCCTCAGGGCGACTTGGCCGCGGAGATGATGAAGAGTGAACTCAACCTGGGTTTCCTGCGCCTGAGGGAGGGCTACACAGAAGCCGAGCTCAAGGATGCCCTCGTGCTTAACCTTAGCCGCTTCCTGCTGGAGATGGGCAAGGACTTTCTGCTCCGGGGCCAGCAGATAGAGTTCACCGTAGGTGGCGAAAGCGGCAAGATAGACCTGCTGCTCTACAACCTGGAGCTCATGTGCTATTATGCCATCGAGTTGAAGGTGAAACCCTTCCAGTCCGAATGGATAGGGCAACTGAGCCTCTACGTCACGGCCGTTGACAAACTCATCAAGCGTCCGCAGGACAACCCCACCATTGGCATCCTGATCTGTCAGAAGGCCAACCGCAAGAAAGTGAAGTGGACGTTGGAAGGCTTCAACAAGCCCATGGGCGTTTCCACCTACACCGACAACCTGATGCGCATGGTCGAGGAGCATCTGGATGCCCTGCAGGTGGTGACAGAAG
>JAFYYW010000037.1 GCA_017548985.1 Bacteroidales bacterium | reverse complement strand
GATACGGTCAGTTTCTTGCGGCCATGACGGCGACGGGAAGCGAGAACGCGGCGTCCGTTGGCGGTGGACATCCTCTCGCGGAATCCGTGCTTGTTCACGCGCTTGCGGTTTGAGGGTTGGTATGTTCTTTTCATATCTGTTATTTTTTATATTTCCAAAAAGGGAGTGCAAATTTAAGCCTTTTAATGAAAATTACAAAATATTTATCACGAATTTACCCTCGAAATAATTGTCAGACAGCCACGAACCTACCGGCCATGTTGAAACGGATCCCTTTCTCATCCTGAATCTGGCCATCATATCATTGATTTCCTCGTTGATATCTCCCCCTTTGAGGTAAAGGATACTCTTTGAATATTTCCCCTTCACCCAAGGATAGAAATCCACCAAAGACGCCACAGCCCTGGAAACCACGTAGTTGAACTTCTGATTCAGGGTCTCGGCCCTGGCGTTGACGACATTCACGTTATCCAATCCAAGGGACGAGGCAACCTCAGAGGCGACAACAGTCTTTTTACGGATCGAGTCGCAGAGGATCATGCTGACCCTCGGGAACATGATGGCCAGAGGAATCCCAGGGAATCCGCCACCTGTTCCGAGGTCCAGGATCGAAACCTCATGCTCAGGGGAGACCAGGGCGGCGTACTCTTCCGGCCGGACGGCCTTGAGATAGTACGCGATTGCCAAAGAATGAAGGATATGATGGTCGTATAACCCGTCCAAATCCTTTCTCGAGATGACGTTTATCTTCGAGTTCCAGTCGCGATACAATCCATCCATCTGGCGGAACTTGTCCAGCTGGCTGTCGCTCACCTCAGGGAACGATCCCTTCAAAAACGTCTCGAACTGATTGAAATCCATCATATTTCCTCCTCTTCCGCACGTAGTTTGTCAATGATTTGTTTAGCGCGGCGGATGCGGGTCTTCACCGTGTTCAGCTCGATGTCCATGCTGGACGCGATCTCATCATATTTCATCCCGTCAATGAGCCGTTTCCTGGCGACTTCCCGGTAAAGCTCAGGAAGACGGTCGATATATTTCACCCTCTCTTCCTCGTTCTCTATCTTTATCAAGTTGCCCAAGGCATCATCCGCTTGGTCAGGGATCCCTTCCAGGCCAGAGGACTGGGAGTCGTCGTCAAGATAGACAATCTGGTTCTTGGGATGTATCCTTTTGTCCTTCTCCAGAGTGTCCAAGGCCGTGTTTCTCGCGATCGTGAACAGCCAGGTGGGGAACTGGCTCTTAGAGTCGTCGAAGTTGTGGATCTGCCGGAACGCCTTCTCGAAACTCCGGGAGCAGATGTCGTCAACATCGTAGTCGTCGATGTTCTTGAAACGGTTCTTGATATACGAGCGCAACAAGTCTATGTGTCTGTCCCACAAAGCTGTGAAGGCCAGACCGTTTCCACCTTTGGCAAGCACTATCAGCTCATCAATGGGCCTCAAGCCAGTTTTCGCCATAATCGCATTCTACTGTGAGCGGGACGCTCAGTTTCACAACGTTCTCCATCTTGGAGACAACAATATCTTTAAGGACCTCCACCTCTTCGGGAAGAGTATCGAACACAAGCTCGTCATGGATCTGGAGCACCATCCGTGATTTCAGCCCTTTAGCGGAGATTTCCTCGTCAACAGCGATCATGGCAAGCTTGATTATGTCCGCCGAAGTGCCCTGGATGGGGGCGTTGACCGCGTTTCTTTCCGCCAGGGCCCGAATCGTCCCGTTCTTGGAGTTGATCTCTGGAATATACCTGCGGCGTCCGAAAAGGGTCTCCACATAGCCGGTCTCCCTAGCCGCCTCTTTGGTGTCCTCAATGAACGACCGTATTGACGGGAACCCGGCGAAATAGTCTTCAATAATCTTCTGCGCCTCTTTCCTGCCTATTCTCAGCCTTTGGGCCAAGCCGAATGATGAGATGCCGTACATGATACCGAAGTTCGCGGTCTTGGCGATTCTCCTTTGGTCCGCGGTGACTTCCTCGTGAGGAATCCCGAATATCTTCGCCGCGGTCGCAGCATGGACATCCACACCGTTCTTGAAGGCTCCGATCAGGTGCTGGTCACAACTCAGATGGGCCATGATCCTCAACTCGATCTGAGAATAGTCCGCCGACATGATCAGGCCATTCGGAGTGGAAGGCACAAACGCTTTGCGGATCTCCCGTCCCCGGTCAGTCCTAATCGGGATGTTCTGGAGATTGGGATTGGATGAGCTGAGCCTTCCGGTGGCTGTGAGAGCCTGGTTGATGGTGGTGTGGACCTTTCCGTCAGCCGGATCGATGTATGAGGGGAAGGGCTCTATGTAAGTCGAAAGCAATTTCTTGACCGCCCTGAACTCCAGGATCTCGTCCACGATAGGATGCTTTCCGGCAATGTCCAGAAGGGTGGTCTCGTCAGTTGAATATGTCCCGTTGGCGTTTTTCTTTGGTTTCGCGGCGAGATTCAGTTTCTCGAAAAGGATTTCTCCGATTTGCTTGGGTGATGAGACGTTGAGGGATGGCTCTCCGGCCAGTTCCCTGACTTTGGCCTCCCTTTCCACCATCTCTTCCCGAAGCTTGGCCGTGTAGTCTTTAAGGGATCCCAGATCCACCCGGACTCCGGCCCTCTCCATTCTTGACAACACGCGCAATAGAGGTTCCTCCATCCTGCCATACAGATCCGCCGCGCCTCCAGCCTTCAGGTTGTCTTTAAGTTTATCCTTGAGAATCAGCAGTATAGCTGACTCCCTGCTTCTGTCGGACAACGTCTCGTCAGAGGGTATGTCTTCGAACAATGAGCCAGTAGCCGCTTGGGTCTCCTGCCCGGGCAATTCGATAGACAGACCGGCGAGACTCTGTGCCAGGACATCAATCTTGTGACTCTTCTCAGGATCAATGAGGTAATGCATCAGGCCGATGTCGAAGAGTTCTCCCCGAAGATCCACTCCGGCCGCCGCGATCAGGTTCATCTGCCGTTTGAGGTCATCGCCGCATTTGGAGACACTATCATCCTCGAGAATGATCCTGAAATCCTTGACTCCACCTTCGGCGACCATGTATTCCGGTCCGGCAGTTCCAATGATCATCCGTCGGATATTTGAGAATATACCTCCGTCAGCCGCCTCGGTGATTATTGAGCAGACACCTGACTTTCGGGCTGCCGAGATTACTTCGGACGGTCTTACTACTTTGATTTCCAGTTGTTTCTCTTCTTGGGCCTTGGGTGTCGCGACATGTCCGAGGAACCTCTGGAGAGAGTTGAACTCATATTTCTCAAACAAGTCTGCCAGATCAGGACCGTAAGCTTTGTCGACCCTCATATCCTCGGTCGGCACATTGACATCTATGTCGGTCTTTATCGTCACCAGTTCCCGGCTCAATCCGATGTGTTCCCTGGCTTCCTCAAACATGGCTTTCTGTCTGGGGGACAACTCGTCCAGATGGTCATATATCCCTTGTACCGAGCCGTATTTCGCGACGAGTTTGCTGGCTCCGACCTCGCCTACACCCTTGACTCCAGGGACATTGTCGGCTGTGTCTCCGCAGATGGTCAACATGTCTATCACTTGAGCGGGGCTTTGTATGCCGTACTTCGCCTCGATCTCGTTGACTCCGAGAACCTCGTTGTCACCTCCCGCTTTCCCGGGCTTATACTGCCAAATATGGTCCTCTATAAGCTGACCGTAGTCTTTGTCCGGAGTGACCATGTAGACATCCAAGCCCTCTCTCGAGCAGCGCTTGGCCACTGAGCCGATGACATCGTCCGCCTCGAATCCCATGATCATCAGAGTCGGGATATTCATCGCCTGGCAAAGCTCCCGCAGAGGCTCGAGAGCGTCGATGACGAGCTGAGGAGTCTCGGTCCTGTTGGCTTTGTAATCGGAGTACATCTGGTTCCGGAATGTGCCTCCTGGCGGGTCAAAAGCCACTGCCAGATAGTCAGGGGCCTCACGCTCAATCAGTTCCAGTATATATTTGGTGAAACCGTACAGAATCGACATATCAGCTCCCTTGGAGTTGATCATCGGCCTGCGGATAAAGGCGTAGTACATCTTGAACACGAGGGCGTGTCCATCGATGAGGAATATTTTACGGGGCATCTCGGTTTAAGGTTCTATTCCTCGGGCATGAACATAGGATCCCATGCTGGCAGCAGGATGGGCTTTTGGGAGAGCTGCGCCTTGAGTGACTCAGGGACATATTTCTTCTCTACCACGAGGCGGAACATGTATTCGTTGAACCACTCGTCGGTCATTATGAGGTTGCCCTTGTAGCCGCTGGCTGCACCCCAGCTGTTCTCGACCATCCATTTGACCGGCTTGCCGTCCTTGATGTCGACAGCGATCAGGGTCATGGCATGGGATGAGCCGCTGGCGTGGGTCATGATCCTCTGCTTCTTGTCCATCCCGAAGGTGGTTCCGAAGAGGGAACCATAGTCGAAATTGGCGAGGTCAAGGGTACCTTTCTGCCTGTTGCTGAACTTGCCCACGTCACATGAGAAATACATGGCGGTGTTGTCCTTGATCGACTTGATGGCTATCTCCTTGATGGTCTCGATGGGGACGTTGAGGTACACCCAGTTCTGTCCGTCGTAGACATGGCGGTCGTAAGATATCTCATATACTTTTCCAAATTCCCTGGAGGGGTCGTTCATCAACATGACGTAATTGTTGTTGAGGTCCTCTCCGATATATTCCTGATAGAATGAGAGGGGAGTGTAGGTCTTTGTGCTGATGACCTTGTCTTTGGAGTCGCGCATGGTGTACTCGAACTCGACCGGAGGTTCTCCAAGGCAGAGGACCAGCATACGGTAGATCTCTTTGAGCATCTCGGTTTTAAGGGCCTGGCAGTCCTTCGGTTTGGCGTCGCGCAGCTTGAGGCCATCCTCGCGGAGCTTGGTGGCTATCTGTGTACGCATCTGGGATGTGCTGTTGGCGTTGAGTGTCTCAGGCATGACGTCAGACGGGACCACACCATACTTCATCACCAGGTTGGCTACTCCGGTGAACTGTCCGCCGTCACCGATAGGGTTGCTGAAAAGCCAGTCAACCTCGCGGTCATCGAAGCCCTTGTCCTTGGTGTCGATCACTCCCTGGAGGAAGAGGTTGGCTTTCTCCAACTGGTCATAGAAGAACGAGTAGTTCTGGGAGAATGTGAAAGGGCCCAGGTCATATTTGTCGATCATCCTGGCTCTCAAGACATTGAGACCGGAGAATAACCAGCAACGGCCGGATGACTTCTGGTCGGTGATACCCTTGGTCTTCACTTGGTCTGAGAAATGGGTGTCTATCATAGCGATGTTCTCGGAGTTGGTGGCGAGAACACCTATCGCGGTGGTATTCAGGGCGTTTTTGATAGCCTTGTCAGAGGCGGTGCCTTCGTACCCCTTGCGTATTTCTTTCAACATTTCGGCGCTGATGCCGCCTTTGGGATCCGCTTTTTGCTGGGCGGAAAGATTGCCGCTTACAACAAAAGCCATAGCGGCGACCAGAATGATGGATATTCTTTTCATAACGGTTCGTTTGATTTGATAAAAATACGGAAAAAACACCGGATAACCAAACATATAGCAGGTGGTATTCCTAAAAAAAGAGTAACTTCGCACTTGCTATGATGAAGTTGTTTACGCAGGGAGGTACGGCAGGTGCCATTTTGATTCTGGCGCTTGTGATTGCCTCAGGACTGTACCTTGGCCGTTTCAAGCTCAAAGGTATATCATTAGGCACCACATGGATTCTTTTCATGGGGATTCTCCTGGGACATTTCGGATTGAGGGTTAATCCCACGATGCTGGCCTTTGTGAAGGACTTCGGTTTGATTCTTTTTGTTTTCGCCATCGGTCTCCAAGTCGGTCCCGGTTTCTTCCAATCTTTCAAGAAGGATGGTCTTCCGATGAATCTTCTCGCTGTCGGACTGGTTGTCCTGGCTGTCGTGACCACATATATCATCCACTTGATTTCCGGTGAGGATCTCAGCATTATGACAGGTATCATGTCAGCTGCCGTGACCAACACACCCGGCCTGGGCGCGGCCCAACAGACCCTGGTTGACGCCACTATTTCCGCTGGCGGATCTCCGGAAATGGCAGCTGACGCCTCAGCCGGAATAGCCTCTGCTTATGCTGTGGCATATCCTCTCGGAGTTCTTGGCGCTATCGCGGTCGTAATAGCCAGCAAAGCCGCTTTCAAGATCGATTTCAAGAAAGAAAGAGAAAAGGCTGAGAAAGATAAGGTTAATGAGGCCAAGGCTTTCCGTCTCGCTTGCAAAGTCGTGAACCCGGCGATATTCGGGAAAACCATCCATGACATTATCGGCAATGACAATAGTGACCATCTGGTCATAACGAGAATGATGCGGGATGGGAAGGTATTCTTTCCGGATCTCGACTTGCCCCTCGAGAAAGGGGATAAGATATTGATAGTTACTGATGTACAGCATAAAGACAAGGCTGGGATTATTTTTGGGGAGGAGTTTCCTGTGGATATGGAACAGTGGGTTAATCCGGAGTCCAATCTCATCAGCCGCAGGCTCTCCATCACCAAATCCGCCATCACTGGCTATAGCCTCCGCAAGCTTGACATCAGACGGAAATATGGAGTCACCGTCACGAGGATTCACCGCTCCGGAGTTCAGCTCCAAGCCGATCCTGATCTTATTCTCCAGGTGGGAGACAGCATCCAGGTCGTCGGCTCTGAGGCCGGGATCAATCATCTCGCGAAGTTGGTTGGAAACCAACCGGAAACCCTTAGCAAGCCCAACCTGGTCCCGATTTTCCTCGGAATCGCCATTGGTGTGATTGTCGGGATGCTCCCGATCCATTTTCCCGGTATGCCCCAGCCTCTGAAACTCGGCCTTGCCGGCGGTCCACTTATAGTGGCTATCCTCCTGGGATATTTCGGCCCCAAACTCAAGATCACGACCTACACCGCATTAAGCGCCAACCTTATGATCCGTGAGATAGGATTAGCCCTCTTCATGGCCGCGGTTGGTCTTGGCGCTGGCGAGACTTTCGTCTCCAGTCTGATGGGAGGCGGCTATATATGGATTATATACGGACTTATCATAACTCTGGTTCCGATGTTGTTGATCGCCTTTATCGCCAGGGTGTTCATGAAGTTCGACTTTTTCAAGGTCTGCGGATTGCTTTCGGGAGGCACGACCGATCCCGCGCTTCTTTCATTCTCCGAGCAGATGTCCGGAAGCGGGAGGATCGCGGTTAACTATGCCACGGTATATCCTCTTACCATGTTCCTAAGGGTCGTCGCCGCCCAGATCTTGATAATGATAATGTTATATTAAGAAGTGGGTTTAGCTTTCCGGAATGAGGTTGTCTCGCTCCATAATGCTTCTTATGCTGGCGGTAATATTGCTGGCGGCGTTGGATTTGTGTTGCGGAGGCACGGGGTTCGGAATTCCTGAATCAGTCATATTCAACAAGTTACGCCTTCCGAGGATGCTGATGGCCATCCTCGCCGGAGCGTCCCTGGCCCTTTCCGGATTGCAGATGCAGACAGTCTTCCGCAATCCTTTGGCCGATCCACATATAATGGGTGTGAGTGCCGGGGCAGGCACAGGAGCGGCCGTGGCCACTTTGCTGATCGGGACTTCTCTTCCGGCGGCCCTGTCCGGATTGACGGTTGTAGCCGCCGCTTTCATCGGGGCATTGCTGACCTCCGCCCTGGTGATTCTGGTCGCCTCGAGGATGCGTGGAGCCACCACACTTCTGATATTCGGAGTGATGCTCGGCTTCGTCTTCAGCGCCATCACCTCTATCCTTGAATATTCGGCCAATGCCGAGAGTCTCAAGGTGTTCTACAGCTGGTCGGCCGGCAGTTTTATCGGCTGTGGTTATGACGGGATCGCGATAATAACGGCCGCCCTCATGATAGGGCTTCTCCTCGCCTTGCTTAACAACAGGAATCTTGACGTGGCCCTTTTCGGCGATGAATACGCGTCCATGGCCGGATCCGATCCGTCCCGCACAAGGATGGTCTCAATGATTGGCAGTTGCCTTATGGCAGGTGCTGTCACGGCTTTCTGCGGGCCTCTTGGTTTCGTGGGAATCGTCGCCCCGCATATCTCCAGAGCTCTCGCCGGATCCTCGGTCCACATCAAGACTATTCCTTTCACTCTGATGACCGGCGCGGGTCTCTCCCTTATCGCTGACATTATCTCGCAGGTGTTCCCGACACCTCTGCCCGTCGGCAGCACAATGGCGATAATCGGCATTCCTATAATACTTTACATTCTCCTCCTGAAATGATCAAGGCAACAGACATAGTTGTCGGCTATCCGACAGGGCGGCGTGGGACAAGGTCAACCTCTGTCTCGCTGCGCTTCGCGTCCTATCCGGGTAAATGCTCGCCAGAGGTCGACTTGTCCCGCGCCGCACGCGTGGCTGGACCTCTAAGTTTCAGTTTCGGGGACGGGGAATGTGTGATGCTCCGGGGAAGGAACGGCAGCGGTAAGACTACCCTGATGAAAACCATTGCGGGACAGTTACTTCCGCTTTCCGGAACCATTGAGACCGGGGGAGAGGCGATACTTGTGCCGACACGTATTCCCAAAGTCAAGGGCTTCACCGTAGAGGATTTCATCCGTTCCGGAATGCTGGCCGAATCTGGAGCCTTCAAGAGACTGGATAGGGAAGCTGAGAGGCGAGTGGCCGAGGCGATCAGGATGATGGAACTGAACCAATTGGCAGACAAAGACTTGAGTCAAATCAGCGATGGAGAGTTCCAGAAGGCCTGCATCGCCACCGCATTGACCCGGAAGGCCAATGTGCTGATGCTTGACGAGCCTACCGCTTTCCTGGATGTCGAGAATAGGGTAATGGTGCTGAAGACCCTGCAGCGCCTCGCTCACGAGACCCGCTCCACCGTCGTCTTCTCCACCCATGACATCCACGACGGCGCCTTATATTCAGATTCTGTCCTGGCGTTGTGACACCTATTGTTTCTTGAAAGCGAGATTCGCCGTCTGGTAAAAGGCCTGCGCTTCCTTAAGGATGTCCTCCTTGGTCTGATCCATTAAAGTCTCATCATAGACCCATCCTTCGTGACATTCGACGGCAAATTGCTGGAAGCGACGTACCGGGGAAAGCACGGTAAGCACTCCGTCCGAATAATATCCCAGGTCCTGGTACGTGGCCATGAACGTCCGTTCCTTGAAATCGTCGGCAAGCACATTCCTTCCGTAGAATGGGGCGTCGTACGAGAAATGAAGGATTGACAGGAGTGTCGGTATGATGTCGATCTGTGAGCAGACCTTGTCCACGTACCGCGGCTCGACAAAACCGGGCGAGTAAATGATCGCTGGAATATGATAGCAGTCCATCGGCAGGGAGGTCTTGCCTGCTGATGAGGCGCAATGATCAGCCATTATGACGAAAACGGTCTCAGCGAACCAGGGCTTTTGGGCGGCATCGGTCAGGAACTGCCCGATAGCCCAGTCAGTATATTTGACAGCCGCCTTTCGGCTCATAGGATTGCCTTCAAATTGGATCCGGCCTTCCGGATAAGTGTAGGGCCTGTGATTGGATATAGTCATTATCTGGGCGAAGAATGGCTCTCCGGCCGCCCAGGACGCGTCGAAGCGCGTCAGAGCCTCACGGTAGGAATCCTCATCTGATGTGCCCCAAATATTCGAGAAAATAATGGCGTCCTTGTCATAGGTCTTCTTGTCGACAATCTCAAAGCCGCAGTTGCCGTAGAAGGTACCCATATTGTCGAAATAACTGTCACCACCATAGATGAAACTGGTATGGTAGCCGTTCTGGCGGAACACGTCCCCGGTCGAGAACAGTCCAGTGTTATCGGGCCTCTTGACCAGACTTTCGCCGGAGGATGGAGGGATGTTTAGGGTGACGGCCTCCAACCCTCGGACGGTACGGTTACCAGTGGCGAATAGGTTGTCGAAAACAAGGCTCTGATCCAGCAGGGCGTCCAAATTCGGGGTGATCCCGTCTTTCGAACCGTAACGGGTCAGAAAATCGGCGCTGAGACTCTCGATTGTGATCAGTACGACATTCTTTTTGACTGGCGGCAGACTGTCCCTGACAACCTGTATTCCTTCAGCGTTCTGGCAGCTCATCCGCTGTTTCAGACTCTCCGCTTCTGCCTGTGGGATCATCGCGTAGAACTGCTCGTAGTCCAGTTCGTTGGACGCGAACGCTTCCAGGAAGTCCCAGCAACCGTTCTCCTGGATCTGTGTCGCGAAGAGATTCTTCCCTCCGAAATTCCGGTAACCGTAGTGCAGCCAGCAGTAGCTGATTCCACAGGCGACCACCAGTCCGGCCAAGGTCAATCCCCACCGTTTCCAGGATGATACTCCGCTCTGATTGATATCCTTTCCCCTGGTTATCCACCAGCAGATCCCGCCTGAAACCATGAGCATGGCCAGGATTATCCAGAACATGGGATAGGACTCGAATATGTTGCCTATTACCTCGTTGGTATATACCAGATAATCAACCGCTATGAAATTGAACCGCACGCCGAACTCGCTCCAGAAAACGACTTCGCTGATCGCGATTGTGATGGCGCAGCAAGCGTAGAGCATCATCATAATCCATATAGCCGCGGTCCTCCATCCCTTCCGGACTTTAGGGAAGAACATCTTGACTGTCAGGCAGACCCAAAGGAAGGCCAGAACAGCGTTAACTATCCTGGGCAGCGGTCCGCCATATTCATCAGTGATGTCATTGAAGAAGAGGATATACGCGGTCAGGAGCGTCATGCCTCCCCACAGGATCCATTTATATGGCTTCCGGTACTTGTCATCAGTGAGAAAACTGTAGAAGATGAAAGCCGGTACCAGGGCTATGGCAGTGAAAGCCAAATCGTTAAGGAATCCGAGACCGAATATTTTCAACCAGTCGGTCCAGCCCCAGTCAACTACTGTAAGAGGATGCAGTATCAGGATAATCCGGATCAGAAAGCCCAGAATCAATGTGAGGCATAGAAAACGGGGCGCGAAAAACGCGAACCAGTCAGTGACTTTTTGTTTGTTCATCTCCAATCAGATTTTTCTCCCTTTGGGAACAATGACCCGCAACGCCGCGGGAGCGACCTCGACGGTGATTTCCGTCTCTTTCATACAAGGGTCCCCATCGTGATGGGCCGGTCCCATTGAGAAACGGTGGATGGTGATTCTCTTCCCGCGACACATCATCGTACGCCGGCTTTTATGGGCGAATCCGGTAAGCAGCAGGGTCGCCAGCACCGGGATCTCCCAGGTATGGAAAGGCTTGACTATGGTCAAATCCAGAGTGCCGTCAGTGAGCGAGGCCAGAGAGCAGATCCTGGCTTGGTTGCCCCACTGGTTGGCGTTGCCGACCGTCACGAATACCGCTGGCGTGACTATCGTTTGGCCGTCCACATCGATGGTGTAGGTGTCCGGTGTGAAATGCCGCCAGATTCTCCAGGCGAGGGAAATATAGGTCCAAAGTCCGCGCTTGTCCGCTTTGTCGAACTGCCACGCCACCTCAGCGTCCAAGCCGACGCCAGTGGTGCAGAAAAAGGGAAGGCCGTCGACGAGACCATAATCCATCGACGCGGTGATGCCTTCCTCGAGTGTCCTGAGGGCGGCCTCAGTCCTTCGGCTTATACCCAGATGGAGCGCCAGTCCGTCTCCGCTTCCGCAAGGAATTATTCCCAGGGTCTTATCAGTGCCGATAAGACCTTGGGCCACTTCACTCACAGTCCCATCCCCACCTACCGCCACCACGATGTCAGCATCGGTCGAGCGGGCTATCTCGGTGGCATGTCCGGGACGTTTAGTGAATACGGTCTCGTACGCGAAGTTGTGTCGCGCAATGGCCTTTAAGATGGATCCCTTGTCCTTCCCGCCGGAAAGCGGGTTGACAACGAAGCAGATTTTTTTCACCTAAGTGACTGACAGGGAAATCAGTAGCTCTGAGCGATGGCGATAAAGTCGTCAGCCTTGAGGGCGGCTCCACCGATCAGGCCACCGTCGATGTCCTTCTGGGCGAAGAGTTCCTTGGCATTGGAGGGCTTGCAGCTTCCGCCATAAAGAATGGTGGTGTCCTCGGCTACAGTCTCGCCGAACTTTCCGCAAAGGACCTGGCGGATGCAAGCGTGGATTTCCTCAGCCTGCTCAGCGGTCGCGGTCTTGCCGGTACCGATGGCCCAGACGGGCTCGTAAGCCACGACGATCTTGGCCATATCCTCGGCGGTGAAGTTGAACAGCACGTTCTCAATCTGGGTCTTCACGACCTCGAAGTGCTTGCCGGCCTCCCTCTCGTCAAGGTTCTCACCGACGCAGAGGATGACGCCCAAACCAGCGCCAAGGGCGAGCTTGACCTTCTCGACAAGTTTCTCGTCAGTCTCACCATAATACTGCCTCCTCTCGGAATGGCCGAGGATGGTCCACTGGCATCCGACTGAAGTCAGCATACCGACGGAGACCTCACCAGTGTAGGCGCCCTTCTCATGGTCAGCGCAGTTCTGTGCGGAAACCTCAACCTTAGAGCCTTTTACGGCCTCCGCGACAGCGCAGAGGTGGGTGAAAGGAGCGGCGACGATCAGGCCGACGTTCTCGGGGGTCTCGACTGATTTGGCGGCCACGGCTTTGGCGAGCTCAATACCTTCCTGGAGATTGGTGTTCATCTTCCAGTTTCCGGCGACGATTTTCTTTCTCATTTCTGTATTCTTTAGATTGTTAATTTCTTTACAGTCTACAAATTTAACTTATTTTTGCCTAAATTCGCGAGATTTAAAAAGAAAACATATTCATACGATGAAGAATTTCGTTGAGGAACTGAGATGGAGAGGCATGATCCAGGACATCATGCCAGGGACCGAGGAGAAGCTCATGGAAGGTTCGCAGGCCGCTTATGTCGGGATAGACCCGACCGCGGACTCCCTGCACATCGGCCACCTTGTCAGCATAATGATACTGAAGCATTTCCAGCAGTGCGGACACAAGCCTATCGCTTTGATCGGTGGAGCCACCGGCATGATCGGTGACCCTTCGATGAAGTCCCAGGAACGTAAACTCCTCGATGAGGAGACCCTTCTCCACAATATCGAGGGTATCCGCGCCCAGCTCTCCAAGATTCTTGACTTTGATTCTGACGCTCCCAACAGGGCTGAGCTCGTCAATAACTATGACTGGATGAAGGGATATTCCTTCCTCAATTTCATCCGCGACATCGGCAAGCACATCACCGTCAATTATATGATGGCGAAGGACTCCGTCAAAAAACGCCTTTCCGACGAGTCACGCGAGGGAATGTCGTTCACCGAGTTCAGCTACCAGCTCCTTCAGGGGTATGACTACCTTTGGCTGTATGAGCACATGGGCTGCCGACTGCAGCTGGGCGGAAGCGACCAGTGGGGCAATATCACCACCGGCACCGAGCTCATCCGTAGGATTCTCGGCAAGACCGACGCGTTCGCCTTGACATGCCCTCTTGTGAAGAAGGCTGACGGCACCAAATTCGGCAAGACCGAGAAGGGTAACATCTGGCTTGACCCGGAGAAGACCTCGCCTTACGAGTTCTACCAGTTCTGGCTCAATGTGAGTGACGAGGACGCCGAGAGGTACATCAAGATATTCACTATGCTGGACAGGGAGACCATCGAGGCCGCTATCGCCGAACACCGCGCGGATCCTGGTCGCAGGAGTCTCCAGCAGCTTCTCGCCAAGGAGATCACCACAATGATCCATGGCGCTGACGAATATGAGAACGCTGTCTCCGCCTCCAAGATGCTGTTTGGCAACTCGACTTCCGAGGAGCTCCGCAAGCTCGACGAAAAGACTTTCCTGGCGGTTTTCGCCGGAGTCCCCACCTTCGATGTTCCCAAAACTGAGCTGCCTTGCGACTTGCTTGAGTTCCTGGCGGTCAAGACCCAGGTTTTCCCTTCAAAGGGAGAAGCCAGGAAGATGACTGTCGGTAACGGAGTGTCAATCAACAAGGATAAAGTCACTGATCCGGCGTATATGGTTTCGGAGAATGACATCGTGGACGGGAAGTATATCCTTGCCCAGAAAGGAAAGAAGAACTATTTCATTATCAATATTATCTAGTTATGGAGAAACAGGCCACAACCAGACAGCTCAAGGTCGCCCGCGAGATCCAGAAGGACCTCGCCGAGATCATCAGGAGCAAGGGCATGGCCTTCTTCGGAGGAGCCATGGTAACTGTAAGTGAGGTCAGGGTAAGCCCGGATCTCTCTGTCGCCAAGACTTATGTCAGCATTTTCCCCTCTGCCAAGCAGGAGGAGGTGATGAAGATCTTGAATGACAACATGCGTGAGCTTCGGGGTGCCCTCGGGCGCCAGATAGGACGCCAACTGAGGATAGTCCCCGAAATAGTCTTCTACCTCGACACCTCGCTCGATTACGCCGAGCACATCGAGGAGCTGCTGAAGAAATAGGTATTACCTTAGAATACAGACGGTTACTCCCGTCTGTATTTTTTTGTCGCCGCACCAGAGCCAGTAGCGGTCTTTCTCGGCTTTCGCGACTTCGAACCGGCCTTTTATGGACTTTGTGCCGCCACCCGCGGTCCAGGTGACAGTGGCGTCTAGTTTCTGGCCCGTTGATGATGGGATTGAAGAGCAATTGACTATATAATAGTTCTTCATCTGGTCGTCACCTACCCGGAATTCCTTGGTGGTAGGATTGTATCCCAATTGCCAGGTTAGGGGATCGTAAGTATGTATCACGCTCCCGGCTACCTTCAATTGCACCTGTGATCCGGCGATGAACGAGCTGTCCGGCTCCAGGTCACGGTTGCAGGACGCGAGTAACAGAGCGGAAGCGAAAATCAGGAATATTCTAAACCGGATTCTCATCATTGGATAGTTATTTCTTTAGCCAATATATCGGTCGAGCCGTCGGAATTATAAACCACGGCTTTGAGAGTCCCGGATTTGGCCGGGTGGAAGTACCCGCTGCCGTCGGTGTGGACAGCGGTTCCATCGTAAGTCCAACTGATCCTCTTGCCAATAGCGTTGAATACCCGTAGCGGGAGGCCTACTCCTGAAGGGAACCGTCCGCCGATCCTGGAGCCGGATAGATATTCAAGATAAATGAACGGCTTCCCTTCGGATTGCTCCGCCTTGGTCAGGAAATCCCCCGAGACGCTCTCCCCGGTCACACCGCCCCTGTTGAATGTCACATTGACAGTGTAGGAAGTGGTAGGGGAGAGACCTTCCAATGTGATGGAGAACTTGCCCTTCTCATATGGCGTGACAGTCACTGTCGTCTTGCTTCCGGAGGTCTTGCCCCACGTTACTGTGGCGTCTCCGTCAAAGCCTGCCACGTCTGAATCCCAGGTCAGAATAGCCGCGTCCTGGTAAACCTCAGCCTTGAGGTCGACCGCTTTGGGGACTATATCGGCGCTGTTATATACTATGAAAGTCACATTGTCGCCCGATCTTGTGATGTTGGATATGGCGAAAGGCGGCTCCGTGCCGTCATTAAACTTGAAAGCGGGGGATGAGAAAGCCGAGAAAGAATTGATGGTCCTGAACGGGAAGAACGCCTGCCTGACTTCGAGGGCGTCGGAAGATGTCTCCATCATGTCAGCGCACTCGAACTTCGGATTGCAGTTGACTTCATTCGACTCCCAGCGATAGATAGCCGTCACCTCCCTTGCCGCATCGTCAGACCAGCCGGCCATGTGCTTGCTCATGTCGACGTGGTATATTGCCAGACCGCTCCCGCCGAGAAAGGCGTCCCAGCCTTTCTGCGCCCTGCATTCAAACAAGAAGAAATCGTCCTTCTCCTTAGGATTCTCAAGTATAAGGTAGCGTCCGTTCTCCGTGATCGGTTCGAGAGTATACTTACCTAGGGCCAACTTCTCAGGTTTGCCTATTCCCAGAATCTCCCTGTCAATGGCGTTATATGCGGGAGGAGTCTTCCCGTTATCATTGAAATTCCCGCTGTCCATAAGGGATGTGGAACCCCAAAGCCCGTCTGATAATCCTCCGCTTCCGTCATCGTCCGTGTCATAATAGTCCTCGAGTCCGAGGGTGTGGCTGTACTCGTGGCAGAACGTGCCGATTGAGCAAAGACCCCACACAAGCTGTCCGTGACTGTTTTGGCTTTGAACAGTCAACTCTGTCGAAAGCGCGTAGGAAAAGATCTTTTTCCCGTCAAGTGACAGATGGGGAACGGACCATTGGTGAGGCCACATGTAGTCTGAGTCAGCACCTTCCGCCTCACTCTTTCCGGCGACGATCACGAAAACATTGTCCACGATGCCGTCACCGTCATCGTCAAACTGTGAGAAATCGACGTCCGGATCAGACAGGACACAGGCATCCCTGACGAGTTCCCTGGGGTTCAGGTCCTGTCCGGCCTTGTCATCCTCGTTTTTCCCGTAGTAGTCGTGGTTCTTTGGCAAAGTGACTATCGGTCCGACGGTGAAGTTGAACTCGTAACTGCCGTTGAACTGGTCGTTGAAATAGTCCAGGACACTTTTGGATCCTGCTTTGGTGATAAGGTCTACTATTTCCTGGCGGCGGGATTCCCCTCCGATGAAACTGATGTCCTGGAACTGGACCAGAATGACAACGCAATGCTTTTTCACAGGGTTATCCGTCCTTGTCGCTGGTTTGAAACGGATTGACTCCTTACGCTCCTTGCGTATCCCGGATGTCTTGTCCCTGAGCGTGTTCCAAGGGATTCTCCGGCTATCCCTGAGAATAGAGTCAGGAACTTTATCTCCTGGTTTGAAGCCACTGCTCACCCTGCCACCGTCAGTCTTGAAAGTGGCTATACGGTAGAACCCGTCATCGCATTTGATCACGACGCAGCCATCCTCCGTAGTCAGAACCTTGCTGAACTCGTCCCCCTTCAGTCTCGCCATAAAAGACGAGCCGTCGGGCTGGAACATCAGGAAAGACCCCTTTCTTGGCGCTGATGCCCAAGAACTTACGCAGAGGACGCAAATAAAAAGTATCGAATATAAATAACGCCTCATCAAAGAAAAGCGGCCGCCTTGATGGTGGCCGCTCGCAATTGGTTGTTGCAGAATTACTTCTTGGCTTCAGTGACGGAAACTTTCCTGAACTCCTTGAGGTCCTTCATGAGGTCAAGGGCAGCCTTGCGGGCGCGGGCGCCAGCGGCCTTGTTACCCTTCTCAACCTGAGCGTCGGCGTTCACAACGAAAACCTCGATCTCTGCTTTGATTTGTGCGACAAGATTCTTCATTTCTTTAAGATTATTTAGTGAATAGTTGATATATAACGCTTTGTGTTGTTTTCCATCCTTACTACACACGCCATGCAATTTATGTAAAAAAACGGAATAAACAAATAAAAATCGCTAAAATGTAGCTATTTCCGGGTGTTGAGGGCACTCATGGCCCTGTCTGGACCAATAGTGGAATAGTTCTTTATTCCCTCAATAACCTTGTCGCAAATCTCTGGTATGACGGTTCTCTGCTCGTCGGAGAAGGATCCGAGGACGTAGTCGACCTGACCTCCCTGGGCGAAATCATTCCCGACTCCGATCCTGATTCTCGTCCACTGTGTGCTGTCAAGACGGTACTCAATATCCCTCAATCCGTTATGACCTCCATTGCTCCCGTTTTTCCTCATGCGGATCGTGCCGAATGGGAGATTGATGTCGTCGCATACAACCACCAGGTTCTCCATCGGCAGCCTCAACTTGTCCATCCAGTACCTGACAGCGTTACCGCTGAGATTCATGTAGGTGGATGGCTTGAGAAGGTAAAACTTCCTGCCTTTGAAAGAGACTTCGGCGACATCGCCGTAGCGCTGGGTAGTAAAAGAAGCATTGGATGCCTCGGACCAGGCATCCAATACCATAAAACCTATGTTGTGTCTGGTAGAAGCGTACTCCGCGCCTATGTTTCCGAGACCGGCGACAAGGTAGTTCATACCAGGATCAACTTCAGGCCGCTTCTTACTCAGCAGCGCCCTCAGCACCTTCAGCACCTTCATCAGCTACCTGGGCGGACATGTTGCGGGTCGCCTTGACGGTGCAGATGATGGTGTCCTTAGGGGAGACCACGCTGACACCCTCAAGCTTGATGTCACCGGCGACAACACGCTTCTCGATATCGAGAGGAGTCACGTCGATGTTGATATTGTCAGGAAGATCCTTCATCAGGGCGCTGATCTTGACGAACCTGGAGACGAGGACGAATTTTCCTCCCTTCTGGACTCCCACCGGGTGGCCGCTGACAGTGATAGGGACCTTGATGGCGATAGGCTTGTCCTCAGAGACGGCGAGGAAGTCGACATGCAGGCAGTTGTCCTTGACAGGATGGAACTGAAGCTCATGGACGACAGCCTGATAGGCCTTGCCATTGTCGAGCTTTATGTCGATGATGAATGAAGCGGGAGTGTTGGTGATACCCTGGAGGTCCTTGTCGTTGACGGTGAAGAGGACATTCTCCATTCCCTGGCCATAGAGGTTGCAAGGGACAAGACCCTGCTTGCGGATCGCTTTGATGACGGCTTTGTTGCCGACCTCACGGACTTTGCCGTTGATTTCAAAATGTTTCATTGTACTTTGTTTAAAATGTGTTACTCAACCCCGGACGGGCCGGGGCCCCATCGCACAAAAACGCCAGCGCGTTTTTTAAGCGGCGGCAAAGATAGGAATTAATTATTTATCGCGCAATTATTTTACTAATCCGACAGCCTTGTTCCACGGCTCATTTTTGTAATATGAGTCCAAGAGGGGAGTGCCGGCGACAGGAAGGTACATGCTCAGCCCGGAGAAGGTCTTTATGTCGAAACTGCCGAGGAATGAAGGGGTAGCGGCCCTATAGACCATACAATCGCTGATCGCGTCAGACAATCTGGCCAAATCTCCCTCGGAGACTCCGCTTTTGGCGAATATGTCTTCCAGGTCGTAGAAGTAATGCCTGTTACTTCTGAAATAACCTTGGATCTGAGAGGCTGGGGCGTGCGCCAAGTTATCCGGATAAGCGGAGATGAGATCCTTGCAGACCGCCGCCAGATTGTCGAGCCTGTCAGTCCTGAGAAGGGTAACAGTGGCGGAACGATATAACCCTGATTGCTTGTCATACCTGTCGAATGAATCCTTATAAAGACCCAGGAGATCCGGATTGGGACCTTTTAACAGGAAGTCGATGATCTTCGTGTAATCATACATCCCGGCCGCGAGGACTTCAGCGGTGGATATGCCCAAATAGTCGGCCTTGTCCTTCAATGCGTAAGCCACCTCGATCCCGCCACTGAAACACATGTCGAACAGCAGGAAGTCCAGATGGAAGGGGATGCCATCAACGAACTCCGAGACAGTCATCTCGACGTCTCCGGACGACATCTTGTCCTGGCCTATGCTGCGGACCATTCCGGCGTAGGGGTCGTCACGCTCCATGATGTCTGTGGGTATCTCGAAAGCCGTTGATCTGTTTGTCATTTTCCGTCCATCGGACCTGTGGCTGCTCTCAAAGCTTGATGGGTTGTTGTAGTACCCTGGAGGAAGCCATCCGGAGCCGTGAGATGAATACTCCAAGGCGTAACCTTTAGCCGGGAACATTGATTTCACCAGCGACAGGACTTCTCTCATCGTGGCACTTGAAGACGCGATGGTGGAAGCGGAATATGTTTTGAGCGTATCCGAGACGATGTTGCCCTCAGAGTCTTTATAAAGCCTCCTCAAATATGAGGGAACATCCTTGTAGTTGGCGTTGATCGCGAATTTTGAGAACACGAGGAGCACATTGTCATGTCTTCCTCCTCCCGGGATAAGACCTTCAGGAAGCTCTTCTTCCATATTCCTGGAAAGGTCATAGTTGAGGGAGTTGAAGCCGCATTCGTAGAACAGGAGCACCCGCCGGGTCTCCTCCATCGGCTCGCGACCGCCATGTGGGGTATAATTAATGCCCTCGTCTGCCGGATCGATCTTCAAGTCAGGGTCTTTATCGCAGAAAGTGAACGCGAAAGAGACCGCCAGAATAGTGACGGCGCGGGCTATTATGTATATAAACCTCGTTTCACGCATAGTCGAAGTCCATTTGCCACAAATTGTGCCGGAATCACAAAAATATAAAGAATTCCTGAATATCGCGTATATTTACATCATGAAAACATTGGTCGACGAGTTCGCTGACATAAAGATAATGCGTTTCGAGGTCCCTGGTTGGGATGATTTGACACTGCGTCAGAAGGCCTATGCTTACCATCTGGCGGAGGCCGCGAAACTTGGTAGGGACATGACGTGGGACCAGTATTGCGAATGGAACCTTAAGGTCAGGCACGTTGTCGAGAATATATTGGAGAGGTACGAAGGAGATCGTGAGTGCCAGGAATTCGCCGGTTTTCTGGTCTATGCCAAACGTCTTTTCTTCTCGAGCGGGATTCACCATCACTATGCTGAGGACAAGTTTTTCCCTGACTGTCCGAAGGAGTATTTCCGTTCCCTGATGGAGGCTTCCGGAGAGGGGGAGAAGGCGGATGTTCTCCTTGATGTCATATATTCCCCCGATATTTGTCCCCGCCGCAGGTCCGATTCGACAGAAGGTGACATCGTCGAGCTTTCCTCCGTCAATTTCTACGAAGGGGTCTCCAGGTCGGAGGTCGAGGAATATTACGCCGCGGTCGAGGACCCTGATGATCCGAGGCCTTTGGCACATGGGCTCAACACAAAGATTGTTAAGGAGAACGGAAAGGTCACCGAGAGGCCATGGCGCTCCGGGGGTTTGTACGGAGAGGCTATAGACAAGGTCTCAGCCGAGCTTCTCAAAGCTGCGGAACTGGCTGAGAATGAGATTCAAAAGGCTTCCCTCAAACTGCTTGTGGAGTATTATCGCACCGGCGATCTAAAACTGTGGGACGAGTTCAATGTGGCATGGGTCGGGGAGACCTGCGGAACTGTGGACTTCATAAACGGATTCATAGAGGATTATGACGACCCTCTTGGCCGGAAGGCCACCTGGGAGGGCTATGTCCACATCAAGGATCATGAGGCTTCGAGGAGGACCGGGATACTGAGCGCCAACGCGCAATGGTTCGAGGATCATTCTCCGGTGGATCCCAGGTTCAAGAAACCCCATGTGAAAGGAGTCTCGGCGAAGGTGGTGACCGCCGTCACTCTTGGCGGGGCGTCTTACCCCACGACACCTATAGGGATCAATCTCCCGAACGCCGAGTGGATCAGGAAGGAGCATGGCTCCAAGTCAGTGACCATATCCAACATAACTAAAGCCTACGACAAAGCCGCGTTGGAGGCGCCCAAAAGCGCCTTGGAGGAGTTCGCTTACGGCCAGGCCGAGATTGACGCATACAAGAAGTACGGCAGCCACGACGACGAGATCCACACAGACCTACATGAATGCCTCGGCCATGGATCAGGACAGCTTCTTCCCGGCGTTTCCCCTAATGCCCTCGGGGAGTATCAGAGCACGTTGGAGGAGGCCAGGGCAGACCTTTTCGGGCTATATTATATCGCTGACCCCAAACTTGTCGAACTTGGTATTATGCCGGATGACGATGCCTGGAAGCCGGCATATTCAAGCTATATAAGAAACGGCTTGTTCACCCAGTTCTCGAGGATCGAGCTTGGGAAAAAGATCACCGAGGCGCACATGCGTAACCGGAAGCTGATCGCCCAATGGTGCTTCGAAAAAGGCTCCGCGAACAATGTGATCGAAAAGAAGGTCATGGATGGCAAGACGTATTTTGTGGTCAATGACTTCCAGGCGCTCAGAGGGCTATTCGCCTCTCTTTTGGCGGAGGTGCAGCGTATAAAGTCGGAAGGGGATTATGAGGCCGGGAAAGCGCTTGTCGAGAGTTATGGGGTGGAGATTGATCCGGAACTCCACAAGGAAGTCCGGGAGCGGTATCAGGCACTTGGGCTGAAGCCTTACGGCGGCTTTGTCAACCCTGAGATCGTCCCTGTGCTTGACCATGGGGAAGTCGTTGATTATGAGATTGTACCAGTCACTGGTTACCTTTCCCAGCAGCTTGCGTACGGGAAGAAATACAGAACCTTATAGCCATGGATCTGACACACAAGATTCTCTCGGATTATTCGTATTACCTCAGGATTGAGAGGGCCATGTCCCCAAATACCGTCGAGGCATATTCCTCCGATGTGGAAGCATTTTTTGATTGGGTCGGAATCGAGCCCGCGGACGTCTCCAGCAAGGATATTCTGGATTATCTCGCCGCCAATGACCGGCTCTCCAAAAGATCCCAGTCCAGGCTTCTCAGCTCCTTGCGGTCTTTTTTTGACTGGCTTGTCCTCGAGGGTGACAGGAAGGATAATCCATGCGACGCGGTAGATTCCCCGAAACTCGGCCGTTACCTTCCCGAGGTGCTGTCTGTCGAGGAGGTCTCCGCCATCATCGGCTCTGTCGATCTCTCCACCTGGAACGGAAAACGGGACAGGGCCATTCTGGAGGTGCTTTATGGCTGCGGCTTGAGAGTCTCGGAGGTCGCTGGCCTCAAGATTTCTCAACTGTATATGGATGAGGGATTTGTCAGGATAGTGGGGAAGGGTGACAAGGAGAGGCTTGTGCCGATCGGAGAAATGGCGGTGTCCGCAATTCAGGAATATCTCGCGTCCCGTCCTGAACCCGCCTCCCCGCAATATGATGACATCCTGTTCCTCAACCGCTTCGGTAAGACGATCAGTAGGGTTGCCTTATTCAATATGGTAAAGAGGCAGGCGATGGCCGCCGGAGTCAACAAGGAGATATCCCCGCATACTTTCCGTCACAGTTTCGCCACCCATCTTATTGAGAATGGGGCGGATCTGCGAGTGGTGCAGGAGATGCTTGGCCATGAGAGCATCCTTACCACGGAGATTTACACGCATATTGACAGCTCGACCTGGCAGAGGTCGATCCTTGAACATCATCCCAGGGGATAAATCCTTACGCTTTGTTTGTGTGGCGGGAGGCCTCTTCGGCCATCGCTTTGTTGTAGCAGTCGCGGCAAAGAGGCTCGTATGCGTCTTTCTCGCCGAGTACCACCAGCTCCATGCTGTCAGAAAGCCTGTGCGAGTGGTTGGCGAGGTTGCCGCAGCGGACGCAGATCGCGTGGACTTTCCGGACTTCCTCCGCGACTGCCATCAAGTATGGCATGGGCCCGAAAGGTTTCCCGAGATAATCAGTGTCGAGTCCGGCGATGATCACCCTTTTACCTCTGTCAGCCAGTTCCTGGGCAACATCCACGAGCGACATATCGTAGAACTGGGCCTCGTCGATTCCGACCACCTGGACGTCGTCTGCGACATTGAGCATCTCTTTGGGGTCTTTGACCGCGTGGCATGGTATCTTATGGAAGTCGTGGGAGACGACGTCATCTTCTGAGTACCTTGTGTCGATAGTGGGCTTGAATATCTCAATCTTGAGATTGGCGAATTTGGCCCTGCGGATCCTGCGGATAAGTTCCTCGGTCTTTCCTGAGAACATCGAGCCGCAAATGACTTCGATCTCTCCGGCTTTTTTTATGTTTTCTGAAAACATTTCGTTAGCTTTGTAAGGATTTCACTTGTTTACAAAGATAGCAAAAGATAGCGTATATGAGAATTATTGATGATAAATCATTCGACTCTCTTCTCGAGAGGATAGATGCCTTGAAGTACGAGCTTTCTCTTCTCGAGGAACAGGTCAAAGCGTTGCGGGTTGAGGAGTCAGTGACTGAGCCGGTTGAGCCGGTCATTCCTGATGACCTTCCTGAGGAGCCGGAACCTGAAGTGGTTGAGCCTGAAATCGTTGAGCCTGAAATCGTCGAGCCCGAAATCGTTGAGCCTGAGGTTGAGGCTGCCGGAGAGGCCGCCGAGGTTATCGAGCCTGTGGTTCCGGAGGAGGAGCCTATCGATATAGCTCCAGTTGACGATACTCCGATCGACATATCAATATCTGATTCTGAGGATATGCCTGTCGATGTCGGACAGCCGTCGGTTCGTCACCGCTCACCAGCCGGACAATCTATTCTTGATACGGCCAAGGCAGACACGGCCGTGATGGATGTGATGGCGGAGAAACAGGCGTGGAGGACGGATCGTCCCGGAATGCCTGTCAAGAACATCATCAGCGCTATCTCGCTCAACGACAGGGTATTACTGATCAATGTCCTCTTCGGTGAGGATCCGATGCTTTTCCAGGAGACTATAGCGAAGTTCAACGCCATGGGCAGCCTGTCCGAGGCCCTGGCATATATTGCCGAGAATCACCCGGATTGGGACATGAACTCCGAACCGGTCTACCGCCTTATGATGGCTGTCCGGAGGAAGCTCAGCTAGTTCAGGATGGCCGGAAAGCTATATATAGTTCCCACTCCTGTCGGCAACCTTGAGGACATGACTTTCAGGGCTGTACAGACTCTGAAGGATGTGGACGTCATTCTGGCCGAGGACACCCGGACCAGCTCGGTCTTGCTCAAGAAATATGATATCCGCGGAAAGTTGTGGTCACATCACAAATTCAATGAGCACCAGACTGTCGCTTTGATAAAGGAAAGGATTCTGGCGGGCCTTGATGTGGCGCTTATCAGCGATGCCGGGACTCCGGGAATATCCGACCCCGGCTTCCTTCTGGTACGAACCTGCGCCGCCGAAGGCATTGAGGTGCAGACGCTTCCGGGAGCCACGGCCTGTATCCCGGCGATAGTCTCCTCCGGCCTCCCTTGTGACCGCTTCTGCTTCGAGGGGTTCCTGCCTGTCAAGAAGGGAAGGCAAACATTGCTGAAAGCTCTCTCCACGGAGCCTAGGACGATGGTGTTTTACGAGTCTCCTTACCGGCTTGTGAAGACCTTGGAGCAGTTCGCCGAGTATTTCGGTCCGGACCGTAAATGTTCGGTAGCGAGGGAGATCTCAAAGGTCCATGAGGATCATCGGAGAGGGACTTTGGAGGAGGTCATCGCATGGTACAGGGAGCATGAGCCGAAGGGGGAGATCGTGATTGTAGTCGGTGGGTGTGAGGAGAATAAGAAACATTTGAAAAACAATACTATAGAAGAATAAACTAAAGAATTACTTAAACCTTGATTCAAACATGGAAAACTCAAAGCGAGGCAGGCCTTCCGCCTCTTTCGTCGTGGGCTCAGTGGCCCTGCTTTTTCTCATTATCGGCTATCAGTCAGCCCTCTTTATCACCAAAGCCTCTGTCGCCCGGATAGTCGCCAACCACGACCATCCCGACACTGTCTTTGTCTATGTCTCACCGGATTCAGTAGCCCTTCGACGAAACTCCGCTTCGGCTGGCTCAGGTTCTACAAACTCATCTTCAAACGGGATCGCTGAGCGGAGTGGAAGGGCCGCCGAGTCTATTTGGAGGGCGAGGGCACCGAGGAGGTATGAGTCGTTCAAATTTGATCCGAACACTGTCAGCGTCAATGACTTAATGCGCCTTGGGTTCAGCGAGAAACAGGCCCGGGCAATCGACAATTACCGTAAAAAGGGAGGGCGGTTCCGGAGGAAGTCGGACTTCGCTAAATCTTATGTGGTCGAAGACTCTGTTTATCGTCGGCTTGAGAATTATATCGATATCCCGAAGATTGACATAAACAAGGCAGATTCGGCCGCGTTTGAGACCCTTCCTGGGATAGGGAAGTTCTTCGCTTCCAAGATGGTAAGCTATCGGAAAGAACTCCGGGGATATTCCTATCCGGAGCAACTGATGGACATCTGGCATTTCGATCAGGAAAAGTTTGACGGCCTGAAGGACCTGATAACCGTCGGCCCCTCTGAGCCTTATCCTCTTTGGACCCTGCCTGAAAGCGAATTGTCCAAGCACCCGTACATTGGAAAACGTGCCGCCCACGGAATAATCGTTTTCCGGGAAAACAGTCCTAAGGAGGATTGGACTGTCGTTAATCTCAAAAAAGCCGGGATCCTGGACCCCGGCTTAGATGATAAGCTCTTACGGTGCGGAATAGCTCCTCCGCCTAGTCCTTGACGTTTTTGAGGGCCTCGCGGATCTTGGCCTCGATCTCATCGCAGAGCTCGGGATTGTCCTTGAGGAGCTGCTTGACGGCTTCACGCCCCTGGGCGAGCTTCTGGTCGTTGTAGCTGAACCAGGAACCGCTTTTTCCTATGATGCCGTATTCGACACCCAGGTCGATGATCTCGCCAACCCGGGAGATTCCCTCTCCGAAGACAATGTCGAACTCGGCTTTCTTGAAAGGCGGTGCCATCTTGTTTTTGACGACCTTTACCCTGGTCCTGTTGCCGAGAGCCTCTTCCCCGTCTTTGAGCTGGGTGGTCCTACGCACATCGATACGCACGGAAGCGTAGAATTTCAGAGCGTTACCGCCAGTTGTCGTCTCAGGGTTGCCGAACATGATGCCGATCTTCTCGCGCAACTGGTTGATGAAGATGCAGCAGGTGTTCGTCTTGGAGATGTTCGCCGTGAGTTTCCTCAGTGCCTGGCTCATCAGCCTGGCCTGGAGTCCGACCTTGTTGTCGCCCATCTCGCCCTCGATCTCCGCCTTAGGAGTCAAGGCCGCGACAGAGTCGATAACAACAATGTCGATAGCACCGGAACGGATCAGATTGTCGGCGATCTCAAGAGCCTGCTCGCCATTGTCGGGCTGGGAGATAAGGAGGGTCTCCAGATTGACTCCCAGCGCTTTAGCGTAAGTCCTGTCAAAAGCGTGTTCCGCATCGATCATCGCGGCGATGCCCCCGGCCTTCTGGGCCTGGGCAATAGCGTGGATGGCGAGCGTGGTCTTTCCGCTCGATTCAGGACCATAGATCTCTACGATCCTGCCTCTAGGATAACCTCCGATCCCGAGAGCGTGGTCAAGCGCTACGGAACCACTCGGAATGACCTGCACGTCCCATTGTGGCTGCTCTCCCAACTTCATGATCGTCCCCTTCCCGTAATCTTTCTCAATCTTGTCGATCGTGGCCTGCAACGCCTTGAGTTTCGCGGCGTTGATGTCTGTGGCCTTTGCTTCTACCTCTTTTGCCATAATGAAAAATAGTTTAAAACACGTTATTACAAAGATATTAATTAAACCTAAAATCTGACATTATTTTTCATTAAATTTGTACTCGTATATATTATTCGCCCAATGAGAGAGTCATTATTAGGAAAGACGCCCGCTGAACTCAAGGAAGCCGCTCTTAAGGTCGGTCTCCCGGCCTTCGCCGGAAAGCAGTTGGCGAGCTGGCTCTACGTTCATCGGGCCCGGTCATTCGAGGAAATGACCAATATCTCCAAAGTGGGCAGGGAAAGGCTTGCTGAGGAGTTTGATCTCGGACTTGTGTCCCCGTCCTCATGCCAGATTTCCAAGGATGGAACCAAGAAATATCTGTTCCCTCTTGGAAGGGGAGACGCTGTTGAGGCGGTGATGATCCCTGATGATGAGCGGAAGACTCTCTGCGTGTCCAGCCAGGCCGGCTGCCGTATGGGATGCAAGTTCTGCATGACCGGCCGCCAAGGATTCCATGGGGACCTCACAGCGGCGGGGATTCTCTCGCAGTTCATCGCAATAGATGAGTCCCAGGATTTGACCAATGCCGTGTTCATGGGCATGGGTGAGCCTTTGGACAATTACGATAACGTGGTCAGGGCAATCGAGGTGCTGACCTCGGATTGGGGTTTCGGTTGGAGCCCGAAGCGTATAACCCTCTCGACGATAGGTGTTTTGCCGTATCTGAGACGTTTCCTTGATGAGACCCGTTGCCACCTCGCGGTCAGTCTCCATAATCCATTCCCGGAAGAGAGGGCGGCTTTGATGCCCGCGCAGAAGGCCTGGTCGGAAGAGGACGTGATCGATTTGCTTCATGAATATGATTTCACGGGTCAGCGCCGGGTCAGTTTCGAGTACACCATGTTCGCCGGGCTGAACGACACCAAACGTCACGCTGACGCTTTGATAAGACTCCTTAAAGGACTGGAGTGCAGGGTCAACCTGATCCGGTTCCATAAGATTCCCGACGCTCCCTTCGAAACATCCCCCCAGATCGTCATGGAAAACTTCCGGGACCGTCTTTCAAACCATGGAATCACATGTACCATAAGGGCTTCCAGGGGTGAGGATATAATGGCTGCCTGCGGTATGCTGGCGGGAGAGCACAGAAAAAAGTCAGTCACATGAAACCTATGAGAATGATGCGATATTTTTCCAGAATCATTTATGCCGCGGTACTCGCGCTGTTGTCGGCTTCCTTCCCGTCAATGGCGCAACAGAGTCACGCTGTGATAGACGCGGCTACGGAAGCCAGGGACTTGAGGGTCCGGGTGATCAAGCACAGGCTGGATTCCATCAGGATTGTCGAGCATCGCCCGACAGTTGCCCTTGTCCTGTCCGGTGGAGGCGCCAAGGGTGCCGCCCATGTTGGAGTCATCAGTTATCTGGAATCAATCGGTATGCCTGTCGACCTCGTCATGGGCACCAGCATGGGAGGCCTTGTCGGAGGCATTTATGCCCTTGGATATGACGCTCCTCATCTTGATTCCCTGATAAGAAGCGTAGATTGGGATATGGCCCTGTCTGACAAAGTTCCGAGGAAATACTTATCCTATTCGACGATAAAATACAAAGAGAAATACGCCCTCTCTTTCCCTTTCTATTACGACAAGAAGGAGTTTTTGAAACAGAAGTCAGATGAGTCACAGTACCCGCACAAGGGTGATGAGCTCCATCTTGGTGCCGACGGTGATGTCGACGCGTCCAGTCTCGTGAGGGACAACCTTCTCGGCAGCCTTCCTTCCGGAATGGTCTTCGGCCAGAACGTCAATAATCTATTTAGTTCGCTTTCAGTCGGTTATCAAGATGATATAGACTTCTATACAGAGCTTCCGATTCCGTTTTTGTGTGTCGCCACGGATCTGGTGAGGGGAACAGCGAAGATCTGGACTCAAGGGAAACTCAATACCGCCTTGCGCTCTACCATGTCGATACCTGGCTTGTTCACTCCCGTTAAAACCGACGGGATGGTGCTTGTGGATGGAGGAATGCGCAATAATTTCCCGACTGACCTGGCCAAGAAATGCGGGGCTGACATCGTGATAGGAGTCAACCTTTCAAGTGGTTATAAATCATATTCTGAGATCAACAACCTCGGAGATATCCTTGACACGGGAATCGACATGATGGGTCGCTCATCTTACGAGAACAATATCAATATCCCTGATGTGACGATCCTCCCGGATCTCCATGAGTATACCATGATGAGTTTCGACTCACAGAGTATCGATGTTATAATCAGCCGGGGGTATGATGCCGCGGTCGCTCAGGCCTCCGCCTTGGATTCCCTCAAGAGGATTGTCGGGCCGGGGGTCAAGACCCTGCATAATGAGGTCGCTGATGACATCCGGCTGGATAAGGTCATGATCTCCGGAGTCGAGGTAGTCGGTGTGAGTGACAAGGAGAGCGTCTATCTTCAGAATAAGATAAAACTGAAGGCTGGCACATACGTTGGCAGTGAAGATATAGAGAACGCTGTGGCTACCATTTACGCCACGAATTCTTTCGATTATGTCAATTATGAGCTTCTTGGTGACGACCAGCCTTACCGTTTGAAATTCAACTGCAAGAAGGGACCTATCAACAAGGTGGGTTTCGGGGCGAGGTTTGACACGGAGGAGGTCGTCGCCGTCTTGTTTAATCTGGGTGTCGGGGTTCAGAAGCTCCGCGGGGCTTCCCTGGACTTTACCGGGAAGATCGGTGCGAACCCGTATGCGGGTGTGGTATATTCCTATGTCGCCCAAAGGGGTATGACGGTCAATGCGGCGGCCAGCATCCGCTATACGGATAGGAACACCTTCAGTCTGGGAGACAACAACTTCAGGATCAACTCCACCAATCTCAGGCAAGAGGTCTACCTTTCCAATATCAAGTGGTCCAAGTTCTTCCTCAAGGAAGGGTTCCGGAATGATTATTTCAACATCAGCTCCATCCTCTCTGAGAAGGACCTCTCGGATTACAACGTGGACCAGTTGAGCAACAGTCACCTGTCTTTCTTCATAGATGGAAGGAACGATTCGTTGGATGATGGATACCTGCCTTCCAGCGGTCATTCCGTCGGGATCTCATACAGTTGGATGTTCGGGTCTTTCCCCAAGAAGATGCCTCATTTCCATGCTATCCATTTCGACGCTTTGAAAGTGTATGGCGGGGATTCCTTCGCGTTCATCCCTTCCCTCAACATGAGGGCGTTGTTCGGAGACGATATTCCCATACCATTCGCAAACACCATGGGTGGCAGTCTCGCCGGGCGATATCTTGAGCAGCAGATGCCTTTTATCGGCATAACTTCCTCTGCCTCAATGCCCAAGTTGCTTGGCATCGCCAGAACTGATTTCCGCTTCAAGGTCTATAGGAACAACTATATCACGGCCATTTACAATTACGCCCTGTCCTCAAACGAGTTGGACGGGTTCATGAACTGGGCGGAGGAGGTCAGTGACTATCATGGCTTTGGCTTGCAGTACACTTACAACTCCATCATCGGCCCTTTGGGTTTCAATGTCCACTGGTCAGATTATTCACATAAAGCCGGAATTTACGTCAGCCTTGGATTTGATTTCTGATATGGAGGAATATTCTAAAGTCTTGGATCGCCTGCAGGCACAATGCTCAAAGAGGGAGTATTGCACCTCCGATGTGTTCAGGAAAGCCATGACTGCCTTCGACGGGGATCGGGAACAGGCCGGGAAGCTTGTCGAGTCATTAGTCGCCGACAGGTTTGTGGATGACCTGCGTTATGCCTCCGCTTTCGCCAGGGAGAAGTCCAGGTTGACCGGATGGGGACCGGCGAAAATCACATATACCCTTGTGGGAAAGGGTATTCCCAGGCCTGTCGTGGCGCAAGCTTTGGGTGAGGTTGACAAGGACGAGGCTGACAGCAGGATGCGCTCTGTTCTAGAGACGAAATGCAAGACCCTTATTGGAGATCCCCTGATAAAGTTCAAACTCCTGAAATTTGGTCTGACCAGAGGGTATGGATATGACCAGCTCGCCCCGGTTGTAGGGGAGCTGTTGAAAGATATGGAAATAATTAATGATCAAGAATAAATGAAAGCTATTGTGGAAACGGGCTTCAACCTCCCGGGACAGGTTGGCAAGTATGTCGGCAAGGTGCGTGATGTCTACGATATCGACGGGAAGTATCTTGCAATGGTGGTCACCGACAGGATCTCGGCTTTTGATGTGGTCCTTCCTGAGGGTATTCCTTATAAGGGTCAAGTGCTGAACCGGATAGCCTCAAAGTTCCTGGACGCCACTTCAGACATTCTTCCGAATTGGAAGGTCGCTGTTCCTGATCCGGCTGTCACCGTTGGATACAAATGCGAGCCTTTCAAGGTCGAGATGGTCATCAGGGGCTATCTCGCGGGCCATGCCTGGCGGGAATACAAGGCCGGAAAGAGGACTCTCTGCGGTGTTCCTCTTCCTGAGGGTATGGTTGAGAACCAGAAGTTTCCTGAGCCTATCATAACCCCCACCACTAAAGCGGCGGAAGGCCATGACGAGGACATCTCGAAAGAGGATATCATAGCCACCGGCCTGGTCGGGAAAGAAGATTACGAGAAACTTGAGGAATATACCAGGGCGATATTCCAGAGGGGTACTGAGATAGCCGCCAAACAGGGTCTTATTCTGGTGGACACCAAATATGAGTTCGGCAAGAGGAATGGGGAGATTTACCTTATGGACGAGGTCCATACCCCTGACTCTTCGAGGTATTTCTATGCCGAAGGCTATGAGGAGAGACTCGCGAAAGGGGAGAGGCAGAGGCAGCTCTCAAAGGAGTTCGTCCGTGAGTGGCTTATGGCCAACGGTTTCCAGGGACAGGAAGGCCAGAAAGTGCCTGAGATGACTCCCGAGGTCGTGGCTGGCATCACAGATCGCTATATCGAGCTTTACGAGCATATCACAGGAGAAAAGTTTGAGAAGGTGGAGTATTCAGGGTCTTCGATAGAGGCGAATGTGCGTTCCTGGATAGAAAGTGTCAAATAATTGGGGATGAAGGTTTTTTTGACCGGTGCGGCCGGGTTCATCGGAGCTAATCTTCTCGCGAGATTGGCAAACAGGGGTGACGAGGTCGTCGGATTCGACAATATCAATGATTATTATGACGTCCGTCTCAAATACGGTCGTCTGAAGGAGAATGGTTTTGCCGGCCCTTTCGCTGAAGGTGAGGTCAAATACAGTACCAAGTGGTCTTCCGCGCGTTTTGTGAAAGGCGATTTATGCGACAAGGGGTCGCTTGACAGGCTTTTTGCGGAGGAAGGATTCGATGTGGTGGTCAATCTCGCCGCACAGGCAGGTGTGAGGTATTCGATCACAAACCCTTACTCTTATCTCCACAGCAATCTCGAAGGGTTCCTTAATATCCTTGAGGCATGCCGGAACCATCCTGTGAGGCATCTCGTTTTCGCTTCTTCGAGCTCGGTATACGGTTTGAACACGAAGGTTCCTTTCAGCGAGGATGACAAGGCTGACTCGCAGGTCAGTCTGTACGGGGTGACCAAGAAGTCTAATGAGCTTATGGCTCACTCATATTCAAAGCTTTACGGGATTCCGGCCACGGGGCTTCGTTTCTTCACTGTCTATGGCCCCTGGGGGCGGCCGGACATGTCTCCGATGCTTTTCGCCACGGCCATTTCCAAAGGGGAGCCTATCAAGGTGTTCAATGGTGGTGACATGATCCGTGATTTCACCTATGTCGACGACATCGTCGAAGGCACCATCCGGGTCATTGACAATCCGCCCGCAGGCGGAGGCGACGCGTCTGTGCCGTTCGAGGTGTATAATATCGGTTGCTCCAACCCGGTGAAGCTGATGGATTTCATCTCGGAGATTGAGACGGCTCTCGGAACTGAGGCGAGGAAAGAGTTCCTTCCGATGCAGGCGGGAGATGTTTACCAGACCTACGCCGATTGCTCCAAGCTTGAGACCCGACTTGGATACCATCCCTCCACAACCCTTCATGAGGGTATCGGACAGTTTATCGCCTGGTTCAAATCAGAGAAGAACCCTTTGCGTTGATAGTCAGAAGTTTCCAGTAATATGAGCGGATCATCAAACTACGAGAAGAATAAGAGGATCGCGGGTAATACCGTATTCCTCTTTATCCGTATGCTCTTGATGATGTTCATCGGGCTGTTCACGTCAAGAATAATTCTGCAAACTCTTGGCGAGCACGACTTTGGAGTTTTCAACGCTGTTGGTGGCGTCGTGTCTTTCTGCGCTGTCTTGACTGGCTCGGTGTCGAGCGCTATTACCCGTTTCCTGACCTTCTCCCTTGGAGAGGGTGATCCGGCTAAGACTCACCGGGTTTTCTCAGCCAGCGTTATTATCCAATTGCTCATGTGTCTGGTGGTAGGCCTGATTGTGGAAACAGCGGGTCTCTGGTGGTTGAACAGTCATATGAGTATACCTCCGGACCGTTTGGTGGCAGCCCGTTGGGTTCTACATTGCTCTTTCGGCATTTTGTGCGTCAATTTGCTGAGTGTTCCTTATAATTCCATGATCCTGGCGCATGAGAAGATGTCCGCTTACGCTTACATCAGCATCCTGGAGTCGCTTTTGAAACTTTCTGTGGCCATCTTGTTGATGTATTCTTCTTTCGACAAGCTTAAGACATATTCGTTATTGATGCTCGTCATCGCGATTATAGTGCGAATAACTTACGGGATCTACTGCAAACGGCATTTTGATGAGAGTAGGGGACGTATTGTCGTTGACAAAGGGATTATCAAAGAGATGTCGGGCTTCGTGGGTTGGAATTTTTTCAGCTCAGGATTCGGTGTGATGGCTAACAGTGGTACCAACCTACTGATTAACAAGTACTTCGGAGTTCTTGTCAATGCGGCCAGGGGCCTGACCACACAGGTTGAGGGGACGGTCCGTCCTTTCGCTGTCAATTTCTTGAGCGCCCTTAATCCGCGTCTGACTAAATCTTATGCTGAAGGGGATAAGAAGTATGTTTTCGACCTTGTCCATAAGGGTGTCAAGATATCGTTCCTGCTTCTGTTGCTCATCGTGACACCGTTATTCCTTGAGTGCGATTATCTTCTGGATCTATGGCTTAAAGATGTCCCGGAATACACGTCGACGTTCGTGAGAATATCCTTGTTATGCATACTGGCTGATATTGGAATGAACTCGCCCAGGCAATTGATAATTGCTTCGGGTAGAATCAAATCTTTTTGCGTCATGGCGGGTATCATGAACCTTTGCGCTTTCGTTGCCGTATGGGTCATCTACGCGCTGGGCGGGACTCCTGAATCATCATATATCGTCTTTTTGGTGACGCAGATCATTATTGACGTGTTGTGCCTTCTTATCTGCAAATGGCAAGAGGGTTTCCCGATATTGGATTTCATCCGAAAAGTGTTGATCCGTTTGGCGTTGGTCGCGGTATTCGCTTTTTTGGCTGGTTATGGAGTCCGCGTCATGATTCCGGCCGGTTTCTTGAGACTTGTCGCGGTCACAGCCTCGACGACCTTGGTAATCGGTTTGCTATCATATTTTTACGCCCTTACCAAAGGTGAGCGTGACTTTATAGAGGAGATATTCTATAAAATCATCAGGAGGGCAAGGAAATGAGACTGATAATCGTGGCTTCGGAGCCTTATCCTAATGGAATGGCCGGGACAAGAAGGATAACCTGTTATGCCCGGGCGATGAGATCCGTAGGAATTGATTGTGAGGTGGTTCTCTATAGAAGGACGGAAAAGCGGGGTATGGCCCGGAATACCGCTCCCAAAGGGTCTTATCAGGGTGTCCCTTTCCGTTATATCGGAGGATCGCCATATAAAGGGAACCATTTTGTCACCCGTAAGTTCTATAATTGGCTTGATGCCAAGTTGACTGAAAGGTATTTGAGAAAGAATCTCCATAAGGGGGATGTGCTTTTCTTGTACATGGGAAATCAACTGGATTTGATGCTGAGATTCATGAATGCGGCCAAAAGCGTGGGGGCGTTTTGTGTCAGGGATTTATGTGAGATCCCTTATGGCACGTCCACTGAGACTGAAGAGACGGCTCATATGCGGGAACGCGTTCTCTCCGAGCAGTTTCCTCTCCTTGACGGTGTCGTGAGTATCTCAGATGCGCTCCTGGAGATCGCGAAAGAGAGAACAAGGCCGGATTGTAAGCATATCAAGGTTCCCATATTGGTTGATTACGAGGAATTTGACCTTCCGGACAAGAGCATGGATCATGAAATCCCGTACATCTTCCATTCCGGAACCCTTTTCGAGCAGAAGGATGGCATTCTCGGAATGATCGAGGCATTCGGTAAAGCTGTGAGAGACATTCCATTCCCAGTGAGGTTCATCATGTCCGGCTTAATTGGAGACTCTCCTCACAAGGATGATATTATCCGCTTGATTGACCAATATGGCCTGGATGGAAAGATCATATTCACTGGATATCTTCAGGGCAGTCGTTTGAGAGATTATCTGGCGGGAGCCTCCCTCACTATAATCAACAAGTATCCCACCCTTCAGAACCGTTATGGTTTCTCGACTAAACTCGGAGAGTATCTCGCCGCGGGGAAACCGGTGATAATCACTCGGTTTGGCGAGGCTGTGAACTGGCTTGAGGATGGCCGGTCCGCTTATATTGTTGACGTGGGGGACAAGGATGCCCTGGCACGTGCCATAGTCCGGGTTTTCATGAATCCGGATGAAAGGAAAAGAATATCCGATGAGGCCAGGGCGCTATGTCGTCGCAGTTTCGATTATTCCATATGGGGAGAACCCCTCCTCGGTTTTCTTAACAGTTTAGGGAAATGAGACTATTGATAGCAGGGGACTATTACCCGTCAGGAAAAGTCAATGAGCTTATCAGGGGATGCGATTTCGATTCGGTTTTCTCTGATATCAAGAAGATTACGGAGAAGGTTGACTACTCTGTCGTCAATCTTGAGTGTCCCGCTACTGAAGCTCCGGAGCCAATCAGTAAAATAGGACCCGCGTTAAAGTGTGGTGCCGAGGCCTTGGACGCTTTGGAATATGCCGGTTTCGATTGTGTCACCCTCGCCAATAACCATATCAATGACTTCGGCCCGGATGGAATTCTCGAGACCTTGTCTCTTCTTGATGCCCGTGATATCGACCACGTCGGGGCGGGGAAAGATAGGGAGGATGCCTCAAAGGTTTTTCTCAAAGATGTCGGAGGAACGACCTTGGCTATCATCAATTGCTGCGAGAGGGAGTTCTCTATCGCTGGAAGGAATACGCCAGGCGCGGCCGAGCTGGATCCTGTGACACAAGTAAGCCAGATCCGTTTCGCTAAGGATCAGGCTGATTATGTGGTGGTTATAGTTCATGGTGGATATGAGCGTTGTGAGTATCCTTCCCCGAGGATGGTCCGTACCTATAGGGCATTTGTCGATGCTGGCGCTGACGCGGTCATAAACCATCATCAGCATTGCTGTTCCGGATATGAAGTGTATTCAGGAAAGCCTATCTTCTATGGGATCGGTAATTTCTGTTTCGAGCCTCTAAAGCCGGAAGGCGATTCATGGCATAAAGGTTTTTTGGTGGAACTGGATTTGGGTGAAGAAGCGGAACCTGTTTTCAAACTGATTCCCTTCTCCCAATGCTTGGAGCAACCGGGACCTCGTCTTCTGGATGAGGAATCCTCCAAGTCTTTCCTTTCCCGTATAAGTGGGTTGAATGGGGTTATCGCTGATCCGGAAGCCCTTGAAAATGAATACTATGCTTTTCTTGATAGGCAGGCTTATGTCTATAAGGGAGCGTTCGCTCTTCCAGATAAATTGGCTCGTAGGTTGGCCCGTATAGGCATTATCAGGCCGTTCCTGTCAAAAAAGAAAGGTGATCTGTTCATTGATTACGTTGGATGCGACGCGCATAGAGACGGGTTGTTAAGGTTTTTGGATAAAAACAGGCGGGGATAAGAATGGCTCTTTTCAGGAAAATAAATTGGACGGTCAGGCACTTCCTACAGGACCATTTCCCCCTGTGTTTCGTGGATAAGGATTGGTTGAAGTGGAAAGGCTATAAGGTCGATTGGGATAATCCTCGTGACATCAACGAGAAGATCCAGTGTTTGATGTGCCGCTCTGACACATCGATGTGGGTTCTTTGCGCTGATAAGTATCGTGTTAGGGAATATGTTGAATCGAAAGGGTTAGGGGAGATGCTGATTCCTCTTCTTGGGGTGTGGAATAATGCGGAAGATATTGATTTTGATTTGCTTCCGGATATGTTTTCCATAAAATGCAACCACGACAGCGGCTCTACTCATCTTATTGACAAGTCATCCGGTTTTGATCCGGACGCTCTGCGGTCATCTCTTGCCAGAGACTTGAAAAAGAAATTCGGGTATTATAATGGAGAGTTGTATTATAATCGTATTAAGCCTTTGGTGATCGCGGAAGAATGGCTGGAACTTGATGATGACAGTGTCTCAAGCACTATCATAGACTATAAAGTGTGGTGTTTTGACGGGAAGCCATATTGTATTCTCACATGCAGCGACAGATCTAGAGAGACCTTGACCCTTAATGTATATGACCTTGACTGGAACTTACGCCAGGGGGTATTGAGACCGACAGAGCATTATAGGGACGGGAAAGGACAGATACCTCGTCCTGAAGGGCTGGATAGGATTCTCGAAGCCGCCTCGATACTTTCGTCGGGTTTTCCGGAAGTCAGGGTCGATTTTTATAGCTCCGGTGGAAAAGTGTACTTCGGGGAAATGACTTTCTCCAGTCTTGGAGGCAGGATGAATTATTTCACTGATGATTTCCTTGTGGAGCTCGGCCGCCAATGTGTCCTTCCGGTGAAAGGATAATTTTTTTTGCTATATTACACGCTTTAGCATGAGAAGAGTGATATATACGTGTATCGTTGGAGGATATGACGAGCTTCGGCAACCGGATGTTGTCGATCCGTCCTTCGATTATATATGCTTTTCGAATGACTTCCGTGAGACCAGGATAGGTGTGTGGGAGATCCGTCCTATCCCATACATCAGTTCTGACAAGACGAGGCTTTCAAGATTTGTCAAGTTGATGCCGCATAAGGCGTTGCCAGAGTATGAGATCAGTGTCTGGATGGATTCCAATATCCAGATAACCGGTCCTGGGTTCTATGAGGCGGTGTATAGGGCGTCCGATGCCGGACATTTGTTGTCACAGGTCCCACATCCCCATTTCGATTGTATTTATGATGACATGAGAGCCATCTCAATCATGGCTAAGGTTCCTGTTTTCCAGACATACCGTCAGTTCAGGTTCTTGAGGAAGGAAGGTTTTCCGGAGCATTTCGGCTTGTTTGAGAATAATATTATATTCCGTGTCCATAACGATCCGTCAGTTGTCAGTGTTTCAGAGGAGTGGTGGAAAATATACAATGAGTACACACCCCGCGACCAGTTCAGTTTGATGTATCTGTATTGGAAACGGGGAATGACAGTACCTCTGTTGTTCGGTGAGTCCCTGAACGCGAGGAATGTCCCTTTCCTGTCTTTCCGTCAGCATGACGCGTATAACGAAACTAAAGGATTTCGCCGGTTTTATATGAAGGTCAAATGGACTGTTGCCCGTTGGCTCACAAAACTGTTGCTTGTATGAGATGATTGATTCAAGGATTTCGCGGCGACATGTTAATGGGAAATAGTAAGTAGAATCGATACGATGGAACCTAAGGTCAGCATAGTGATAGTCTGCATGGACAAGATGGATGTTCTCCGTCCTTGCCTGGACAGCATACGTGAATACACGAGCGTCTCTTATGAGACTTTCGTGGTGGCCTATTTGTTCTCGGAGGACAATCTTCACGCCTTGGAAGAGGAATATCCTTGGGTCACCATCGTACGGAGTGATTCTCTCCGGGGGTTCTCGGAGAATAACAATCTGGCCCTGCGCCAAATCTCCGGGGAATATGCTTTCATCGTCAATGACGACACCTACATCGATTCTCCAGTTATTGACCGTCTTGTCGCTGATTTTAAGAAGCTTCCATCTGATGCTGCGGTTGTGTCCCCGAAGATTGTCTTTCCCGACGGCAGAGTGCAGACCTGCGGCCGGAGGAGGTTTACCGGCTGGGGTTACATCCTCCGTTATCTCCACTTCAACAACGAGACAAAACCGTCGAAATGGACGATGCGGGATGGCCTTTTCAAGACATACAATCTCAACGGGGCGGCTTTCCTCGCGAGGACGGATAAATTCCGGGAGATGGGTTGGTTTGACGAGACATATTTCTTCACTCCGGAGGATGTGGCTCTCGGCACCAAGATGAATGAGAGCGGCTATGGGGTCTACACTGATGCCGATGTGGTCCTGTATCATATCGCCAACTCAACGGCGTCCAAGATGGAGGCGGCGATCAAGCCCGCGCGGGTCAGGGGAGCGCTGATTTTTTTCACCAGAGGTAACTCGCTGGCATATTTGCTTCTCGGGGCCTACTGCTGGTGTGTCGAGGCGGTCAGGAGCCTGAAGTATATGTTCAAGGACTGTAGCGATCCTTCCAGCCATAATGGCATCATGTCAGCCACGGCCAGGAATGTCCGCCACAGCATTTTCACCCGGAAGTCTCCCAAAGAAATATTCATCAAGTATTACAACCAATTGCGGAATCAATGAGAGTATTAGTCATAATAGTGACCTACAACGGCATGAGGTGGGTGGAGCGGTGCCAAGGCAGCCTGAGAGCTTCCGAGGTCCCGGTTGATGTCTATGTGGCCGATAACGGGTCAACTGACGGCACTCCCGATTGGATCCGGGAGCACTACCCTGAGGTGAGACTGGTGGTCAACCAAGACAACCTCGGTTTTGGCGCTGCCAACAACATGGGGATGCGCTACGCTCTCGCTAATGGTTACGACTATGTTTACCTGTTGAACCAAGATGCTTGGATAATGCCGGACACGATCGGGAAACTGTTGGCTGTCAATGAGTCCCATCCAGAGTTTGTGCTGCTCAGTCCCATGCAGATGAATGATGGCCTTGAGGAGATGAACCGCCTGTTCAAGTCCAGGGTTGTGACGAGCCGGGAAGTCATCGATGACAGCCTCTGGTCAGTTCCTTTCGTAATGGCCGCACATTGGTTCTTGTCCAGGAAAGGGCTTGAGGAAGTCGGGTTGTTCTCTCCGCTGTTCCATTTCAACGGGGAGGATGACAATTATTGCTCCCGTGTCCTTTACCACGGTTATCGTGTTGGAGTCGTCCCGGACGCGCTTGTCGTGCATGATATCGGTGACCGCAAGCAGCCCGTGGAACGCTATATCTACCGCAGTGTCTTCTCGTACGCTCTCCATAGGTTCTCAGATCCTGGAAGGAAACCTTTCTGTCAGGCGTTGTACATTTTCCTGTACTCTTTGTACAGTTGCTTGAAATTCAAGTCTTTCCTGCCTGTTAAATATATGCGTGAGGCTTTCGGGGAATATCAGAAGGCCAAGGAATACCGTAAGAAGTCGATGTCAAAAGGAGCTTTCATAGAAGATGAGAAAGTGGTTTAGCGATTTGTTCAACTTTATTCTGCGGACCCTGGCGAAGACTCATTTGCTGGGCCCGGAGACTGTCGCGAGGCTGAAGTATTACCAGATGCTTCACCGTTGGCCGGACCTCAAACATCCGAGAGACCTGAATGAGAAGATCAATTGGCTTAAGTTTAACGGAGACACATCGATGTGGCCTATCCTGGCCGACAAGTTCGCCGTACGGGAATATGTGAGGGAAAAAGGATTCGGGGACACTCTTGTCAAGTCGCTCGGGACATGGGAGAAGGCGGAAGATATCGATTGGGAAAGCCTTCCGGATTCCTTTGTCCTGAAACTGAATAACGGCAGCGGGGATGCTGTGATCTGCCCTGATAAACGGAAGCTTGACATTCCCGGTACTGTCGCCCATTTCTCCAACCTGATGAAGGTGAGATGCGGATTCGAGACTTCCGAGCTTCATTACACCAGGATCAAACCTCTGGTCATCGCCGAGGAACTTCTGGACTCTTCGACCCAGCCTGCGGGCTCCCGCTCAATGGTTGACTACAAATTCTGGTGTTTCGACGGCAAGCCATATTCAATCCTGACATGCAGCGACAGGACTGAGAACTCATTGGACCTCAATGTTTATGACTTGGATTGGAAGCCTCGTCCCGATGCTCTTGTGGTCACGGACCATTACAAGGACGGCAAAGGCGCCATCCCCAAGCCGGAGAGCTTCCAGAGAATGCTGGAGATAGCTTCGGCACTGTCAGAAGGATATCCCCAGATGAGGGTTGACCTCTACGATGTCAATGGGAAGGTTTATTTCGGAGAGCTGACACTTACTTCGGCCGGAGGGTTCATGAAGTATTTCACCCGGGAGTTTCTCCTCGAGATGGGTGAGCAGGTGAAATTACCCACAGATAACAGATGAGCATCATTTTTGAATATACGTGAACACAATCAATTTGAATGATATGAGAAAAATCATCACAACCATCATCGCGGCGTCATTGGCGCTCGCCGGTACAAACGCTTTCGCCCAGAATCTTGTCGCCGAGGTTGGCTTCGGACTTAGCGACACCAGATTTGATTACACTCTCGGCCATGTCAATGCCGATCTTTACGGTGGTACCCTTGGCCTGTCTTATGAGATTCCCCTGGTAGAAGGTACTGTCGGTTTCGCGCCCGGTATCCAGTTCGGCTATTTCACAAAAGGGAATGTGAACATCTATGGTTATGACAACATCTCTTTCACCGAGACTTATCTGGCGGTTCCGCTGGATTTCAATCTGAAGTTCAATATCAGTGAAGACATGAAATTCCTTGTCTTCGCTGGTCCGACCCTTGATTTGGGCCTGACGTCCAGGATCAAGGAGAAGAACACGAGCATGGAGTATGATATCTATAGCGGAAAGCTAAGCGAATACACAAAGTACTCCCGTTTCGATGTGCTTCTCGGTGGCGGTCTAGGTCTCGATGTGATGGACGCGGTACGTTTTTCCATCAGGTACGATTATGGTGTGATCAACCGCAATGGCGGCAACCTCACGAGCGGTGTGCTCAAGATCCATCGCAGCCAGCTGAAATTAGGCGTGGGATTTATGTTCTGACGTTCTGTCAGTCCTAATTCCAGGGTCTGATAATTGTATTTGTCTCTGATTATCGCTATATTTGTAGGTTAATCAGAGACAAAGTTTTTTTATGGCTGTATCAGGCATATTAAGAAAGATATTCGGCTCGAAAGCCGATCGTGACATGAAGCTCATTAAGCCGGTCCTGGACAAGGTCCTGGCGGCTTATCCCGCTATAGACGCTCTTTCAGATGACGAGTTGAGGGCAAGGTCCCAGGCGCTGAAGGATAAGCTCCGCGAATGCGAGGCTCCCTTCGAGGCCAGGATCGCCGAGATCAAGGCGAAGCTTGAGGAGGATATTCCCGTCTCAGAGAAGGAAGATCTCGCCACAGAGTCTGACAAGCTTGTGAAAGAGGAGGATGAGCAGATCGAGAAAACACTTGAGGAGATACTTCCGGAGGCGTTTTCTATCATGAAGTCAACCGCCAGGAGGTTCAAGGAGAATGAGACTATTGTGGTAGATGCCACGCAGTTTGATAAGGATCTCAGCATCAATCATGATTTCGTGACCATTGACGGCGAGAAGGCCATCTATCACAACCATTGGATCGCCGGTGGCAACGAGGTTACCTGGGACATGGTACATTACGATGTCCAGCTGATCGGTGGAATCGTCCTGAACGGTGGAGTCAAGTCCAACAAGGAGCAGATGGGAAGCATCGCCGAGATGGCGACCGGTGAGGGTAAGACCCTCGTGGCGACTCTGCCTGTGTTCCTTAACGCTCTCGCGGGAAAGGGTGTACACGTCGTTACCGTCAACGACTACCTCTCCAAGCGTGACTCCGAGTGGATGGGACCTCTCTATATGTTCCACGGCCTCTCGGTCGATTGCATTGACAAGCACGAGCCCAACAGCGACGCCCGCAAGAGGGCATATAACTGCGACATCACCTTCGGTACCAACAACGAGTTCGGTTTCGACTATCTGCGTGACAACATGGCGGTCAATATGAATGACCTCGTGCAGCGCAAGCACCACTACGCGATCGTTGATGAGGTCGACTCCGTCCTTATCGATGACGCCCGTACCCCGTTGATCATCTCGGGTCCGGTCGCCAAGGCTGAGGATGATGAGCAGTACATCGAGTACCGCCCTTATGTCGAGAGCCTGTACCAGAAACAGCGCACCCTTGTCAACCAGGTCCTGAACGAGGCTAAGAAGGCCATAGCGGCCGGCAAGATGGACGAGGGAGGAATGCTCCTTTACAGGGCTTACAAGGGTTTGCCTAAGTATCAGCCTCTCATCAAGTTCCTTAGCGAGCAGGGTATGAAGGCCCTTATGCAGAAGGCCGAGAACTTCTACATGCAGGACAATGAGAGCCAGATGCACATCGTCACTGACGAGCTTTACTTCGTCATCAGCGAGCAGCAGCACTCTGTCGACATGACCGACAAGGGTCATGACGCCCTCGCCAACTCAGTGTCCGATCCTGATTTCTTCGTCCTTCCTGACATGGGAAGCAAGATCGCCGACATCAAGAAGGATGAGACTCTCTCCGCGGAGGAGAAGCAGGAGCGCCAGGACAAGCTGATGGAGGAATATTCCCTCAAGAGCGAGAGGGTCCACGCCATGATCCAGCTCTTGAAGGCCTACGCCATGTTCCAGAAGGATGTGGACTATGTCGTGATCGACAACAAGGTCAAGATCGTCGACGAGCAGACTGGCCGTATCATGGAGGGACGTCGTTGGAGCGACGGTCTCCATCAGGCGGTAGAGGCGAAGGAGAACGTGAAGGTTGAGGCGGCGACACAGACCTTCGCCACCATCACTCTTCAGAATTATTTCAGGATGTACCATAAGCTCGCCGGTATGACCGGTACCGCTGAGACGGAGGCGGGCGAGTTCTGGTCCATCTACAAGCTGGATGTGGTTGTGATCCCCACCAACCGTCCCGTTATCAGGGACGACCAGGATGACCTCATCTACAAGACCAAGAAGGCAAAATATCAGGCTGTGATCAACAAGGTCAAGGAACTCACCGATCTTGGGAGACCGGTGCTGGTGGGTACGACTGATGTCGAGACTTCCGAGCTCCTGAGCCGTATGCTCCGCATGAGGGGTATAAAGCATAATGTCCTCAATGCGAAGGAGCACGCCAGGGAAGCTGAGATCGTCGCCCAGGCCGGACAGAAGGGCAATGTCACCATAGCTACCAACATGGCTGGCCGTGGAACCGATATCAAGCTCGCTCCGGAGGTCAAGGAAGCCGGAGGACTCGCGATCATCGGAACTGAGAGGCATGACAGCCGCCGTGTCGACCGCCAGTTGAGGGGTCGTTCAGGCCGTCAGGGTGACCCGGGTTCCTCCGAGTTCTACATCTCCCTCGAGGATAAGCTGATGCGCCTTTTCGGTTCTGAGAGAATCGCTGGCGTGGTCGACAAATTGGGTATGGCAGATGATGAGGCTCTCGTCAACGGAATGCTCTCCAAGTCCATCGAGAACGCTCAGAAGAAGGTGGAGGAGAACAACTTCGGCGTCCGTAAGAGACTTCTTGAGTACGATGATGTCATGAACTACCAGCGTGAGGCTGTCTATGCCCGCCGCCGCAATGCTCTTTCAGGAGAAAGGATCGAGATCGATGTCCAGAACATGATGATCGACTCCTCGAACCTTATCGCCGACAGGGCTGAGGGCATGACGTACCAGAGTTTTGAGGAATATGTGATGGGCCAGCTGTCCATAGACCTAGGATTCGATGAGCCCTTCTTCTCGAGCGCTAAGCCAGGTGATTTGTCCGATGCTCTGTGCAAGCACATGCAGGAGGTATATGACCGTAGGATGAACACCCTTGCCGAGAAGGTCTATCCGTTCATCAAGCAGATTTTCGAGAAGCAGGGGAGTATGTACCAGAACATCGCCATCCCTATCTCCGACGGGCGGAAGATGTTGACTCTCAGCGTTAATCTTGAGAAAGCTTATAACACCCAGGGTAAAGAGATAGCGAAGGCGCTCAGCCGCACGATCATCCTGTACCAGATCGACGAGCATTGGAAGCAGCATCTCCGTGAGATGGACGATCTCCGCACAAGCGTGCAGAACGCCGCCTACGAGCAGAAAGATCCTCTCGTGGTCTATAAGCTTGAGAGCTACAATCTCTTCGCCTCCATGCTGGAGGATCTCAACAAGGATGTCCTCTCATTCCTTCTCAGGGCTTTCGTGCCGCTGAGGGATGAGAATGAGGCTCGTCCGGCACAGGCGCCCAGGCGCAGGACTGACATGAGCCAGATGCAGACCCGTCGCAACGATCTTGTGACCAACGGTGAGCAGAAGGCCAATACTCCGGTCCATGTTGAGAAGAAGGTTGGGCGTAATGATCCATGCCCTTGCGGCTCCGGAAAGAAATACAAGAACTGCCATGGTGCCGGTCTTGTGTAGAAGTAATTGAATATTAATAATTAAATGAAAAAGAATATGGCATCGAATTATGACAAGTCCGGAGACTCCATGGGAGTCAATGACATCAGCAGGATCTCTGCCGGATCGAGCATCAAAGGTGAGATCACATCTCCGAACGACATCAGGATTGATGGTAACTTCGAGGGCAAAATCGTCTCCCAGGCCAAGGTGGTGGTCGGTGAGAAGGCTGTCGTCAAAGGCGACATCATCTGCGTGTGTTGCGACTTTTGGGGCAAGATAGACGGCAATTTCTATGTTAAGGACACCTTGAGCCTCAAGGACACCTGCGTGGTGAGCGGTGACCTTCACATCAGAAGGCTTCAGGTTGATCTGGATGCCGTTTTCAACGGTAACTGCAAGATGATTGATGAGGCGGAGTTCAACCAGTTGACCACCGGTGAGCGTCCCGCCATGTATGACATCCCTGAGCAAGAAATCGAGGATGACACTTATAAGATAGGCTCAACCCAATCTCCGTTCTCCGCTCCCGCGGTGAATGAGATTCCGGAAGCCTGACGAACCGTAAGGTACTTCTATTCCACCCTCCGCCCGAAGCCTTGTACAAGGCTATTTGAGCGGAGGTTATTTATTGTACGCCGTTAAAAGCAAAAAAAAGTCTAGCCTGAGCTAGACTTTTTTCATTTGCGAGCGGAATACGAGATTCGAACTCGCGACCCTCAGCTTGGGAAGCTGATGCTCTACCAACTGAGCTAATTCCGCTAAAGTGGTGATCCCCACAGGATTCAAACCTGTAACCTTCTGATCCGTAGTCAGATGCTCTATTCAGTTGAGCTAGGGGACCTTGGCTTTCTATTCGGCAGCGGCCTCGACCTTCTTGCCAGAGAACTTGCGCTCCTTGATCCTGGCCTTCTTGCCAGAGAGCTTGCGCAGGTAGAATATCCTGGCTCTGCGGACCTTACCGACCTTGTTCAGCTCGATGTTCTCGATGAACGGGGACTGGAAGGGGAAAATCCTCTCGACTCCAATTCCACCGGAAACCTTGCGGACGGTGAAAGTCCTGGTGGTAGGGGTAGCGCCCCTTTCCTGGATGACGACGCCCCTGAAGTTCTGGAGCCTCTCCTTATCTCCTTCCTTGATCCTGTAAGTGACGGTGATGGTGTCACCAGCCTTAAACTTGGGGAAGGTAGCAACTTTCTCGTTAGCGAAAGATTGCTCAACAATTTTCATTAAATCCATCTCTCAATTCTTTTTACGCAACATTACGCACATCTGATAACGACCCGCAAGAGGTTGCTCTTAAATTTCGGACTGCAAAAGTACGAATTATTTTACAATCACAAAACTTTTTTTGGGGAATATTTAAAAAATATCCTTGATCTTGTCAAATACCGCCTTATCGTCCCTTGAAGGGTCTGGAGTGAAGGAACGGCTTGTCCTCATGTTCTGCAGCGCGGCTTTCTCATCACTCGAAAGTCTCTTCGGGATCCAAACGAGTATTTTCACATACATGTCTCCGGTTCCGCTCCCGTATCCGCTCACGGCAGGAAGACCCTTTCCGCGGAGTTTCACGACCGCTCCGGATTGGGTGCCGGGCTCGACTTTGACCTTATAAGTCCCGTCTATGCAAGGGACGGCTATCTCTGTGCCGAGAATCGCGTCCGTGACTGATATCGTAGTGGAATAGAACAGGTTATTGCCATCTCTCTTAAGGTTGGAGTGCGCGACCTCCTCGATGATGACAAGCAGATCACCGTTCACCCCATTATGAGGAGCCGCGTGGCCTTCTCCCCTTAAGGTAAGCTGCATTCCGTCCTCGACTCCGGCCGGGATCTTGACCTTGACGGTCTCACGTTTCCTCACAAGTCCGGTACCTCCGCAGGTGCGGCACGGATTGGTGACGATCTTACCCTCACCACCGCACTGCGGACAGGTGGAGTAGGTCATTGTCCTTCCAAACAAGGAGTTGGTCACATGCTGAACCTGGCCTGATCCGTTGCAGGTGGGGCAAGTCTTTATATCTGAAGAGTTCTTGGTGCCTTTGCCACCGCAGTCCGGGCAGGGACGGTTGCGCTCGATCGTGATCTCTTTCTCAACACCTTTGGCGATCTCCTCCAGTGTCAGACGAACCCTCGTACGAATATCCCGGCCTTTGTAGACTCTGGTCTGGGAACGGGTGGAACTGCTTCCACCGCCGAATCCGCTGAACCCGCCGAAGCCTCCAAATCCGCCGAAGCCTCCTCCGAAAAGATCCCTGAGGAGATCCTCGAGATTGCCGAAGCCTCCGCTGAAATCAGGTCCGGCCTGGCCGTCGACACCGGAGAATCCGAATTGGTCGAACCTGGCCTTCTTGTCAGGGTCACTTAAAACTGAATATGCCTCAGAGGCCTCCTTGAACTTTTCCTCGGCGGTTTTCTTCTCCGCGTCGGTTCCCTCCACCCAACGGTCAGGATGCCATTTCATGGCAGCCTTCCTGTAGGCCAGCTTTATCTCATCGGCAGTCGCTGTCTTGGGGACCCCCAGAACCTCATAATAGTCTCTCTTCTCAGCCATGGATCAACCTCCTATATTCCGACAACGACTTTGGCGTAACGGATCACCTTCCCGGAAAGTGTATAACCGGTCTGGACCACGTCGAACACCAGGCCCTTCTTTTCCTCTTCGGGAACCGGAACCTGAGCCACGGCCTCATGGAAATCCGTGTCAAACTTCTCGTCTTTGGCTTTGATAATCTCCAGCCCCTTGGACTTGAGGAAAGTCATCAACTTGTTGTATATCAATTCTGTGCCCTCGATAGCGACTTTGTCGTCGGCATCGGTGAGCATCTTCATCGCGCGCTCGAAGTCGTCGAGAACAGGGAGCAGACCCTTTATAATGTCGGCGGAAGCTGTGCTGACAAGCTCAAGTTTCGTCTCAGCGGAGTGACGGCGGAAATTCTCGAAATCCGCCATCAAGCGGATATAATCGTCCTTCTCTTTAGCCACGCTCGCCTTAAGCTCCTCGTTTTCCTTCCTAAGAGCTTCCAAATCAGCCTCAAGCTGCTCGTTGGCGAGATCTTCTTTCTGGACTTTTTCTTCCGGGACTTCCTCAGTATTTTTCTTCTTGCTCATGTTTTTCTCCTTTAAACGTCCTTGGGAATATCAAATTATCTGCCAACAACAAATCGCTGACATAATGGCAGGCTATTCTTTTTTCGTGAGATATTGCTCAGCCTTATAGGTCAGACCCATCAAAAGGATTGAGATGACACAGGCAGCGATGAAAAGGATGAACACGGTGTCCAATCCGGCGCTTCTCATCGTGAATCCCACCAAGATGTTGGCCAGGACCGCTGTCCCCAGAACATAGCCGAGGAATCCGGTCAGTCCTGCCGCTGTCCCTGCGGCGTTCTTCGGGGCGAGGTCAAGGGCCTGCACTCCGATCAGCATGACAGGGCCGTAGATGAAGAATCCGATGGCGATCAGGCAGGAGATGATGACGGTCAGATTATCCAGGTTCTTCCAATATATGAATATCGCCACTCCCACCAATGCCATGAACAGCATGGTAGGGAGCGCCCTGCGTCCGTTGAAAACCTTATCGCTGAGCCAGCCGCAGAACAACGTCCCGGGGATGGCGGCGAACTCGTAGGCGAAATATGCCCAGCCTGTGCTTGTCAGATCTATTCCTTTATCAGTCAATATCTTCGGCGCCCAGTCGAGGCATCCGTAACGGACCATATATACGAAGGCGTTGGCGAAAGCTATGTACCACAGCAGTTTATTCGACAAGACAGTGCGGAATATTTCATTGACCGACATGACTTCCTCGCTCTTCTCGGTATAGTGCTTGGCAGCATGGCCTGACCATTTCTCGATGGAGGGGAGTCCGAGGGATTGAGGTGTGTCACGGATCATGCAGAACGCGATGATGGCAATGAGGATAGCAACGGCCGCGGGGAACACGAAAGATCCGATCAGGAAATAATGATCGGCATGTGTCCCGTAGAACCAAGATCCGAACCAAATCGCTCCGTAAGTGGCCATGGGTCCGACTAAAGCGCCTCCGACGTTGTGGGCGCAGTTCCATACCGACATCCATGTGCCACGTTCCTTTATGGAGAACCATCGTGTCATGACCCTGCCGCATGGAGGCCAGCCCATTCCGTTGAACCATCCCACGAGGAAGTTGAGGAAGGACATGAGCGCTATGGCCCAGAACTTATGCTCTATTCCTAGCCACTGTACCGGGACAATCATGAACGCCATGGAGAGCGCGGCCATGACCAGTCCGAGGGGCAGGAATTTCCTGGCGTCGCTACGGTCCGAAATGCTGGCCATCAGGAATTTCGAGAATCCGTACGCTATCGCGTTCATCGACAGCACGATGGCGAGTTCCTCGGTGGTGAAGCCGAGAGCTTCGAGTCCGGGGATGGCCATTGAGAAATTCTTGCGGACAATATAAAATCCGGCGTAACCTATGAATATGCCCAGAAAAACCTGCAAGCGTTTTTTCTTGTAGATGGAATCGACCTCCGGGCCTGTCATTTCCTCTTTGAAAGGAGGGGGTGCGAGAAATGAGCTCATATCGCGAATATAGTTATTATTCAGTCATCAATCCATAATCATGGACAGTTCCAGCCATCTGGTCTCGGCGGCGTCCAAGAGACCGGTCACCTCGGAGAAACGGGCCGAGGCCTTCTTCAGTTCATCCATGTCTGTAAGGCCTCCGCTAAGTTTGGACTCAAGCTCGGCTTTCTCGGAAGTCAGCGCATCGATGTCCTTCTCAAGTCCCTCGAATTCCTTTTGCTCCTTGTATGTCAGCTTGCGACGCTCCCGGGCATTTGCCTGGATAGCGCGCGAGGCGGAGGGAGCGAGGGGGGTATCATCCTTGACGCCATCGCCACCTGCGGCAGCGGAGGATTTGGGCTGTCGGCGGACGTGTTCACGATACTGGCTGTAGCTGCCGACATAGTCCTTGACGGTACCGTCGCCCATGAATATGAGAAGATGGTCCACAAGGCGGTCCAGGAAATGCCTGTCATGAGAGACAATTATGAGAGTGCCTTTATATTCCTTGAGATATTCCTCCAACACATTCAGTGTCACGATGTCCAGGTCGTTCGTGGGCTCGTCCATAACCAGGAGGTTCGGCTGGCGCATCAGGATGGTAAGCAGATAGAGCCTTCGCTTCTCGCCTCCGGAAAGCTTTCTGATCTTGTTGTTGAGCATGTCGTGCGGGAACATGAAACGCCCCAGGAGATGGGTGTCGTTCACTGTCTCGAGCACGGTTTGGTCCTCATCGAAACTCATTCCGTCCTGCCGGTAATAACCGATATTCAGGGATTCGCCTCGCTCGATGGTTCCGGTGACTTCGAAAGGGAATCCGGCTCCCGTCCTTCCCGTGAGAAGGTTGATGAAAGTCGTTTTCCCTGAGCCGTTTCCGCCCACAATGCCTACTCTCTCGTAGCGTTGGAAGTTATAGGTGAAACCCTTCATGAAGGTCTTCCCCCCAAGGCTGAATCCCAAATCCCGGCAATTTATTATTTTCGTCCCGAGCCTTGTGGCCCCGCCCATCTCATCAAGACTCAGCTGGGTCGTCCGGTAGACCTGGCCGGCCCTGTCCTGAAGCTCATAGAAAGCGTTCTTGCGGGACTTCGCCTTACCGGTCCTGGCGCACGGACTTGCATGCATCCACTCCAGCTCCCTGCGGAGGATATTGCGGACTTTGTCAGTCTTCGCGTTATAGTTGTCTATCCTCTCCTGGCGTTTCTCAAGGTAATTCTCATAGTCTCCCTTGTAAACGTACACCTGACCGCGGTCTATCTCCATCACAATGTTCGCCACACTATCAAGGAAATACCTGTCGTGGGTTACCATCAGAAGGGTGCAGCGCGCCCTGGTAAGATAGCTCTCAAGGTACTCGATGGCCTCGATGTCGAGATGGTTGGTGGGCTCGTCCATTATGTAGAAGTCAGCCTCGCTGGCAAGCATGACTATGATGGCAACTCTCTTGATCTCACCGCCGGACAGGTCTCCCATCCTCATCGAGGGGTCTTCAATGGAGAAGGAGTCCAAAAGCTGGCGGATCTTCAGCTCGTATGCCGCCACATGCTCAGGGTCAAGATGTTCCATCCAGCGGGAGCTGTCTGAGATGATTTGATCCCACACAGTCGATTCCGGATCGAAATCATATTCCTGCTCCAGAAAGGCTATCCTTATGTCCTTGAGGAAAAGGACACGGCCGCCGGAGTCGGAACTGTCTTTCCCGGCGAGGATGCGCAGTAGGCTGGTCTTACCGGTGCCGTTCGGGGCGATCAGGGCGATCTTGTCGCCCTCATTGACGTTGAAACCGATATGCTCGAAGAGAATCTTCGGGCCGTATGACTTTGAGATATTCTCTATTTGGAGATAGCTCGGCATGTCACGACAATCCTTCGAGGTCGGAACTGTCGTAATCCTTGAACCATTCCCCGAGCTTTTCCCGGGCCATGATCTTCACCTCGGGGGTTACGTTCTTTGCCACAGAATAAAGAGCCCACATGATGGCGGCGAGATCATCGGTGTAACCTACCGCGGGAAGAAAGTCGGGAATAAGGTCAGTAGGAAGGATGAGGTAGCCCAAGGCACCGATTATCTTGGCCCGGTCCGCCCTTGGGGTGGCAGGGTTGCGGAGGACGTAGTACAGCAGCAAGGCGGCGTAGACAATTTTGATCCCGGCCTTGCGGGCCATTCTCTTGAGTTTTCCCCAGAACTGGTCGTCGGAGAAGTATTTCTGATACTTATTATAGTTATTGTCCAGGGCGTTCATCTTGATTCCGGGTTACTGTTTGAAAAACTTGTCCACCTCCTTGACCGCGTGGGGAAGAGCGAATACGACCACCCGGTCATAAGCCTCGATCTTGGTGGTTCCGATCGCTATCATCGACTCACTGCCGCGGATCACTCCTCCGATCACTGAATCCTTCGGGAAGGAGAGATCTTTTAACGGGGCCTTGGTGATGGTGCTGCCCGGCGGCACGGTGAATTCAAGGACCTCAGCATCGGTGCCGCTCATGTATTTGACCAGCCTGGCCTTGCCGCTGAGAGTGAACTTGAAAAGCCTTCCGGCAGTGATTAGTTTCTTGTTGATGACCGAGTCGACGCCCATTTCCTCGGCGAGGTGGATGTACTCTATATTCTCAACTTCGGCTATGGTTTTCTCGACTCCGAATTTCTTGGCCGACACACAGGCCAGCACATTCGCCTCGTCTTTGCCAGTCAGGGCCAGGAACGCGTCGAATCCCTTGATCCCCTCATCCACAAGTAGTTCTGAGTTGCGTCCGTCTCCTACGACCACCACGACATTGTCCGGGAGCCGCTCGGAGAGTTCCATGGCCCTCTCCTTGTCTTTCTCAAGGATCTTCACCAGGCTAATCTTCCGGCTTAATTGTTCAGCGGCTAGTTCCGCTATCCTGGAACCGCCCAAGATCATCACCTTGTCGGTCTCCACATGGTTCTTCCCAAGGAACTTCATCAGGAAACTGATTCCTTCCCTGGTCGCAATGATAAACACAAGGTCATGGTACTGGAGCTTGGTGTCGAACTTGGGCATTATGGTTTTTCCGCCACGGGAGATGGCGATTACCCTGAACTGGAGCTCGTCTTTGCTTGCGATCGCGGCGAACTCGGCGATCTTCATGTCGAGAAGAGGGGAGTCCTCTTCCAATTTGAATACTTCGACCTGCAGCTTTCCGCGGGCGAAATCCATCGATTCGGATGCGGAGGAATGCTTCAGGAGATCGAATATCTCGTCAGCGGCAAGTCGCTCGGGATAGAACATAAGCTCTATGCCCATCTGCTTGAACAGCAGTTTGTTCTCTGGAGTCAAAAACTCATTGTCGTCGATTCTTGCGGTGACTTTTTTCGCTCCGAGGTTCTTCGCCAGAAGAGCGCTGATGATATTCACATCCTGAGGCACAAAAGGCACGACGGAGATGAATAGATCCGCATTCTGGACATCCGCCTCCCTCATGACATTGATAGAGGAAGGACGTCCCTCGATGGCCATCACATCAGCGATCGCGGTTAATCTGTTGAGCCTTTGGGGATCCTCGTCTATGATGGTGATATCGTTGGCCTCTTTGCTTAGCATCTTGGCCAGATGGGATCCGATCTCACCGGCTCCTTGAATGACGATTTTCATATTCTTTTCCTAATATAGGCAAATATACCATTTCCTTTGGTCATAGCCAAAGGGACAATCCATTTCGGGAACAAGAAAGGTGCCGAGACACCTTTATGCGACTCCAAAAACGCCTGGATGCCAGAAACTTCCAATCTAGAGGTAAGCTTCCTGTACTCCTTGTGGGCCTCAAGCACGGATTTCAAAAGGTTGAATTTTCCTGTCAGGAGGTACACGAGGGCGGAGCAGAGGTCCAAGCACTGGCGCAGGAATATGGTTCTTCCGGCTTTCCGGAATCCTTTCCTCGCCGCGATCGGGGTATCAGCTGAGACGGCCTCCCTGAGCGCGTAAGTCTTGGCGAGATTGTTCCGGAGCATGAGAAGGTTGTTGCGATAGTTGAGCTTGAGCTTCCACGGGGAGTCATTAGGCAGGGTACCTCCTCCGACATGATAGACGACAGAATCGGGGATCACACAAATATCCCGACCCTCAAGCTGTAACCTCCAGCAGAGGTCAATCTCCTCCATGTGGGCGAAAAATCTTTCGTCCAGGCCTCCCATCTTCTCGTAGTCAGCTTTCCTGACCATCAGGCAAGCGCCTGTGGCCCAGAAAACTTTGGCGGGGGAGTCATACTGGCCGTTGTCTCGCTCCAGTCTCTTCAGGACCCTGCCCCTGCAGAATGGGTAGCCGAACTTGTCGAGCAAACCTCCCGCGGCGCCGGCATACTCGAAACTATCCCGGTCTTGCCAGGAATGGAGTTTCGGGGCGCATGCGGCGCAATCAGGATGGCTGTCCATCCAAGAAATCAAAGGCTCAAGCCAGCCAGCCGGGACCTCGATGTCAGAATTGATCAATAGAAAATACTCTAAATCAGAGGCTTCCGGAATTTTGACCAAGGCTTCGAAGGCCCTGTTATACCCACCAGTGAAGCCATGATTTTTGTTGAAACGTATCTGCTTGATGCCCGGGAACTTCTCGTCAAGCAACTCTAATGAGCCATCCGAGGACCCGTTGTCAGCGACCACGACTTCAGCGCCTTCAGGCATGCTGGAAACTAGCCCCGGCAAAAACTTGTCAAGGAATCCTTTGGTGTTCCAGTTGAGTATGACTACAGCTGTTCTCATCTCTGCAAACATATAAAAAAAGTTCGTAATCTCTATCTAATGTGATTTTTTGTCGAAAATTCTTGTCTATTTGATGAATTAATTATATTTTGGTGCAAATTACGTAACATTAGGACTAAAAGCGCACTTATTACAAACTAACCATATACCAATACTTTCTTTAACCACTTAATTTTCAAAAAATTATGTTTCACAAACGATCTCTGATCTTGACACTGTTCCTGTCAATGGTCACCGCTTTCGGTCTGTTCGCGCAGAACCGGACTGTGACCGGTGTCGTGAAAGACGCCAATGGCGAGCCTCTTATGGGGGTCGGCGTGGTCTTGTCCGGTACCACCACAGGAACTGTCACTGATTTGAACGGAGCCTTCTCTCTGCAGGTTCCGTCGGGAAATGTGACCTTGGATGTCACCTCCCTGGGTTATGTGTCGAAGAAGGTCCAAGTGCCTTCAACACAATCCTCGGTGAACGTGGTCCTGGAAGATGATTCCATCTCTTTGACTGAGACGGTCGTCGTCGGTTACGGTACACAGAAGAAGGTCAACCTGACCGGTGCCGTGGAGCAGGTCACAAGCGATGTCTTCGAGGGCCGCGCGGCCACCAACGTGACCCAGATGCTCGAAGGTGCTGTCCCGAACCTTAACATTGTTCTGGAAGATGGTAAGCCTGGCCGTACCGCTGACTTCAACGTCCGTGGTACCGGTTCCATCAACGGCGGTAGCGCCCTGGTCCTTATCGACGGCGTCGAGGGTGACCCTTCCATGCTGAACCCGAACGATATCGAGACCGTGTCCGTCCTGAAGGACGCCGCCGCCTCGGCTATCTACGGAGCCCGAGCCCCTTACGGAGTCGTCCTCATCACAACCAAGGAGGCTTCCAAGGGCAAGCCCCAGATCAACTACACGGCCAATTTCTCGATCGAGACTCCCCAGAACAAGCCTGATGTCGTGACTGACGGTTATATCTGGGCCGAGCACTTCTACAAAGCCTACTCGACCTACAATGAGGGTGCTAAGCCTTCAGGTATCAACAAGACCCAGCAGTTCTCAGAGGCTTGGCTTGAGGAGTACAAGAGAAGGCATGACAGCGGCAACTTCGGTACCATCATCTCCGACGGTTCGATGGGAACGACGAAGGGACGTTATGTTTATTTCCCCGAAGAGGTTGACTATTTCGCCGCCCTTTACAAGGACACTGTCCCGAGTATGAACCACAACCTCTCCATCTCGGGAAGTGACGGCAAGTTCGACTACTATCTGTCAGGCCGTTACCATCATTTTGACGGACTCTTCAACAGCGAAAAGCAGACAGACCGTTACAACTCCTACAACCTGAGGGCGAAGATGGGTTACCAAGCCCTTTCTTGGCTGAGGATCACAAACAACCTGGATTACGGTTATAACAAATATTACAACCCTATCACATATTCGGAGGGCTCTGGACTTATCTACCGTAATATCGCTGACGAGGGCCACCCGTCCGAGCCGCTGCTCAACCCTGACGGTACGCTGACCTTCTCTGGAGTCTATTCCACCGCTGACCTCATTTATGGACAGAGCGGTATCGGTACTGTCAATGAGGTTCTGAAGAACACGACCGGTTTCGTGGCCCAGTGGCTGAACAACACTCTCCGTCTCAAGGGAGACTTCACCTACAGGAAGACCACCTACGAGCGCACGAAGAAAGAGGCCCGTACCCCTTACGCCAAGTCAGTTGACGCCAACGGCAACAGTATCTTGGAGTACATCAAGGATCCTTCAGGTAACAAGTTCTCCGAGACCAACACCTGGAGAAGATACCTTGCCACCAACATTTACACCGAGTACGAGAACACCTTCGGCAAGCACTATGTCAAGGGTATGGTCGGTTGGAACTACGAGACCAGTAACAGCAAGGAGGTTTACGCGGCCAACACGGACTTCCTGACCCCTGACATCGAGAACCTTAACCTGACGCTCGGAACTGACAACAAGTCAACCACTTCCAGCTGGTCCGCCTATCAGTTCGGCGGCGCCTTCTTCAGGTTCAACTACATTTTCGACGAGAGGTACCTGCTCGAGGTCAACGGCCGTTATGATGGTTCCTCAAGGTTCCCGGCTCATCACCGCTGGGCCTTCTTCCCGTCGGTCTCCGCCGGTTGGAGGGTCTCCCAGGAGCCTTGGTGGCATGTCAATCCCGCCTTCATCTCCAACCTCAAGCTTCGCGCCTCTTACGGTTCCCTCGGAAACGCCTCAGGTCTTGGCAATTACCAGTACAAGCAGACGATGAGCGTCTCCACCTCGGGCCGTCTTCTCAACGGTGTCAAGCAGAGGTATACCACCAGTCCTTCCGCTCTCCCTGAGGATCTGACCTGGGAGACCGCGACCACCTACGATGTGGGTTTGGACGCCGGCTTCCTCAACAGCCGCCTCACCGTCACCGCCGACGCCTACCTGCGTAAGACCATCAATATGATCGTCGCGGGACCTACCGTCCCTGACGTGTTCGGTGCCTCCTCTCCTAAGGGTAACTACGCTGACATGTCCACCCGTGGATTCGAGGTCAGCGTCGCCTGGCACGACGATTTCGAACTCGCGAGCAAGCCTTTCGTATATAGCATTAAGGCCTCTCTCTATGACTATTATTCAATCATAGACAAGTACAACAACGCCAACAAGGACCTTGTCAATGCCGCCAACCAGTCCCTCGCCGGCAATTACTACGAGGGCATGAGGATGGGCGAGCTCTGGGGCTTCACCTCCAACGGTCTCTGGCAGACCCAGGCCGAGGTTGACGCCGCCATCGCTGGCGCGAAGGCCGCCGGTCAGAGTTACTACAACCCTCTGATGCAGACCTCCAAGTCCTACACGATCTATCCTGGTGATATCAAGTTCGAGGACCTCAACGGCAACGGTTACATCGACCGTGGCAAGAACCAGGTCGGTGATCCGGGAGACCGTAGGATCATCGGTAACGAGGACCCTCGCTTCATGTACAGCTTCAACCTCTCGGTTGACTGGAACGGGATCTGGGCATCCGCGTTCTTCCAGGGAGTCGGCAAGCAGGACTGGTTCCCGTCAAATGAGGCCTCCATGTTCTGGGGACAGTACAACCGTCCTTACAACAACCTTCCCAAGTGGCATCTCGGCAACTACTGGACCCCGGAGAACCCCGATGCCTTCCTGCCTCGTTACGCTGGTTACTATGCCCCGTTCTACAAGGGTACCAACAACGCCAGCACACGTTATCTCCAGAGTGTGGCTTACTGCCGTCTGAAGAATGTCCAGCTGGGTTACAGGCTTCCCAAGAACTGGGTTGAGTCTGTCGGTATGAAGGGCGTGAGCGTCTACTTCTCCGGTGAGAACCTCTTCACTTGGTCTCCTCTCTACAAACTTACCAAGGACATCAACGTCTCCAACATCGGCTACTCTGATCCCGATCTTACTACCGGCTCAGGTGACGCCTACAACTACCCGATGTTGAAGACCTACACCTTCGGTATCAACATAACCTTCTAAAAATGCAGGCATTATGAAAAAGATATTGACTTTTATTACTTTGGCATTGGCAGTCGGTGCGTTTTCAGTATCCTGCGATTACAACGAGGAGCCGAAATCGTCCGCTTCCGTGGATATGATGTTCTCTTCCGAAGGCGGTTTGCAGACCTATATGTACGGTTTCTATGAGGCCCTTCCGAGCAGGACTGGTGTCTATGCTCTCGACTCAACAACTGACTACGGTCCCAAGAACTCTGTGGGTGGTATGGAAGTTGGCGCTTTCACTGACGTGAGTGAGAGCAGCTGGTCCTGGAGCAACCTGAGGAACATCAACTTCTTCCTTGAGAAGAATGTCAACGAGAACATTTCTGAGAAAGTGCGCAATAACTATAACGGTATCGCGCGTCTCTTCAGGGCATATTTCTACTACGACAAACTTGTCAAGTACGGACCCGTTCCGTGGATTGACTGGGTCTTCAACTCACCCGAGGACGAGCGCTTGATGAACACTCAGGACACCCGTGACGTCATAATCGGGCATATAATCGAGGATCTTGACTTCGCTTTCGATAATATTATTGAGAACAGTCCTACCCTCAATTCATCCCTGGTGAACAGATGGACGGCGCTGGCCTTCAAGTCCAGGATCTGCCTCTTCGAGGCTTCCTGGCGTAAGTACCATGCCAACGACCAGCTTGACATCGCCCGCACTGGCTGCACCCAGTTCAGCGCCAACGACCTCTTCAACCTGGCCGCGGACGCCGCCAAGAAGATTATGGATTCGGGCAAATACAGCATTTACACCGGCACTAAGTACGCCAATGGCCGCGGCGCTTACCGTCAGCTTTTCATCGCTGACAACGCTGTCACCCAGGAGGTTATGTTCGCCATCGTGGCTGACGAGACTCTCTGCATCGGTGAGCAGAACTGGTGGTACAATTCCTCGACTTACGGTCCCCACCTCGGTATGTCCCGCAAGTTCGCGAAGAGCTATCTGAACAGCGACGGTACCCCGTACAACGAGAAGCACGAGGATGGCACCTACAAGACCTTCGTGGAGGAGACCACCGGCAGGGACACCCGTCTGAATGAGACCATCCGCGGCTGGGACTATACCCGCAAGAACGCTCTGGGCGCCTATGAGGCCACCGCGGCGAACTTCACTGGCCACACTCTTTCCGGCTATCAGGTGACGAAGTGGGTTATCGATGATATCCTCTACGATGACCACAGCTCGAACGGCAACGACGAGCCTCTGATCCGCTACGCCGAGATGCTTTTGAACTACGCCGAGGCCAAGGCCGAGTTGGGAACCCTCTCCGACGCTGAGTGGGCCCAGACGATCGGTACCCTCCGCGCGAGGGCCGGTATCACGGGTGGCACTCCTCAGACAGGTACTCTCACCTCCAAGCCGACTGAGGCCGAGCCTTACATCGCCAGCTATTATCCTGGCGTGACCGATCCGGTTCTCCTTGAGATCCGCCGTGAGAGGGCCATCGAGCTCGCTTATGAGGGTCTGCGTATGACCGACCTTAAGCGTTGGGCCTGCTGCAACCTCTGGGTCGACGATCCTTGGGAGGGTATTTTTGTCCCTGCTATGGACGAGCCTCTGGATATCAACGGGGACGGCTCCAACGATGTGTACTTCACATACGGCACCATTCCCGATGAATTCAAGGGTATAGGAGTCAAGGTTGGTAAGGGCGATTCCAAGAACGATGTCAACCTTGTCGCCCAGCCGGAAGGCGGTTACATCATGAAGTATCTCAAGGACAGGGATTGGCCTCAGCGCCAGTATCTCTATCCGATACCTCAGACCGTTATGCAGAAGAACCCGAACCTGAAACAGAATCCAGGCTGGTAGCGGTTAGGCATCATCTAATTCTGCTTTTGACGGAGGCAGGGCAAGCGCCCTGCCTCTTTTTGTTGTGCAAAGGTCGAAATTTCTCGTCAAAAGGTCTAAAACGATTGAATGCCGTTATCAAGTTTTGAATTATCCGTTAATTTTATGTGAGTTTTTGGATATGGAATAACCTATTATATAACACTATTTATTAATCAAAAATCTACCCATCATGAGATTTTTCAAATTATGCGCATTGACTCTGTCGCTCCTCCTGATGGCTGAGTTCGGAGCTTTGGCCCAGACCAGGACCATCTCCGGAAAGGTTGTCGACTCCGGTAAAGCTCCGGTAGTCGGTGCCGCGGTCATCCAAGAGGGGACCCGGAACGGTAACACCACCGGGGTTAACGGAGAATTCTCAATCAATGTCCCCGCTCAGGATGTGATTCTCGAGGTAAGCTGTCTCGGCTATCAGACGGAACGGGTGAATGTCCCTGCCTCACAAGGGACTATCGTGGTCGTCCTGAAGGATGACTCGTTCTCCCTGACCGAGACGGTCGTCGTCGGTTACGGTACACAGAAGAAGGTCAACCTGACCGGTGCCGTTGAGCAGGTGACAAGTGAGGTATTCGAGGGCCGAGCGGCCACCAACGTGACCCAGATGTTGGAAGGCGCTGTCCCGAACTTGAACATTACCCTGGCTGACGGTAAACCGGGACGTACCGCTGCCTTCAATGTCCGTGGTACCGGTTCAATCAACGGTGGTAGCGCTCTCGTTCTTATCGACGGCGTTGAGGGTGACCCTTCGATGCTGAACCCTAACGACATTGAGACGGTGTCCGTGCTGAAGGATGCCGCGGCGGCCGCGATTTATGGAGCCCGAGCCCCTTATGGAGTTGTCCTCATTACCACAAAGGAAGCTTCCCAGGGCAAGCCCCAGATCAATTACACCGCCAACTTCTCAATTGAGGCCCCCCAGAACAAGCCCGATGTCGTGACTGACGGTTATATCTGGGCGGAGCATTTCTACAAGGCTTACTCGACATACAATGAGGGAGCGAAACCTTCAGGTATCAACAAGACCCAGCAGTTCTCTCTGGCCTGGCTCGAGGAATACAAGAGAAGGCATGATTCCGGAAACTTCGGCACCATTATCTCTGATGGCTCGATGGGAACAACAAAGGGACGTTATGTTTATTTCCCTGAAGAGGTCGATTATTTCGCCGCCCTCTACAAGGATATTGTCCCTAGCATGAACCACAATATCTCCATCTCGGGAAGTGACGGTAAGTTCGATTATTATCTCTCCGGTCGTTACCATCATTTTGACGGACTCTTCAACAGCGACAAGCAGACCGACCGCTACAACTCATACAACCTCAGGGCGAAGATGGGTTACCAGGCTCTTCCTTGGTTGAAGATCACGAATAATCTTGACTACGGATTCAACAAGTACTATAATCCTATCACTTATTCAGAGGGCTCAGGTGTGGTTTATCGTAATATCGCTGATGAGGGCCATCCTTCCGAGCCTCTGCTCAACCCTGACGGAACTCTTACTTACTCCGGAGTTTATTCGACCGCTGACCTTATTTATGGCCAGAGTGGTATCAATACGGTGAACGAGGTTCTGAAGAACACGACCGGCTTCGTTGCCCAGTGGCTGGACAACACTCTTCGTCTAAAGGGAGACTTCACATACAGGAAGACCACTTACGAGAGGACAAAGAAAGAGGCCCGTACTCCTTATGCCAAGTCGGTCGATGCCGACGGCAACAGCATCATCGAGTACATCAAGGATCCTGCCGGTAACAAGTTCTCCGAGACTAACACTTGGAGAAGATATATCGCTACCAACATTTACACCGAGTATGAGAACACCTTCGGCAAGCACTATGTCAAGGGAATGGTCGGATGGAATTACGAGAACAGTAATAACAAAGAGGTCTACGCGTCCAACACAGACTTCCTTACCCCTGACATCGAGAACCTTAACCTTACCCTAGGAACTGACAACAAATCAACGACTTCCAGCTGGTCCGCCTATCAGTTCGGCGGTGCGTTCTTCAGGTTCAACTACATCTTCGACGAGAGGTATCTGCTCGAGTTCAACGGCCGTTATGACGGTTCCTCCAGGTTCCCCGCGAATCACCGTTGGGCTTTCTTCCCGTCGGTTTCCGCCGGTTGGAGGGTCTCACAGGAGCCTTGGTGGCACGTAAGCCCCGCTTTCATCTCCAACCTCAAGCTCCGCGCGTCCTATGGTTCTTTGGGTAATGCCAATGGTCTTGGCAACTACCAGTACAAGCAGACGATGAGCGTATCCACTTCCGGACGTCTTCTCAATGGTGTCAAGCAGCGCTACACAACCGCTCCTGGTGCCCTTCCTGATGATTTGACTTGGGAGACCGCGACCACTTATGACGTAGGTGTTGACGTGGGCTTCTTTAACAGCCGTCTTACCGTTACCGCTGACTCTTACCTTCGTAAGACCGTCAACATGATTGTCGCCGGCCCGACTGTGCCGGATGTGTTTGGCGCTTCTTCTCCTAAGGGCAACTACGCCGACATGTCCACCCGTGGTTTCGAGGTCAGCGTCGCATGGCATGATGATATCGACCTTGGCGGTAAACCTCTCACTTACAGCGTCAAGGCTTCCCTGCATGATTATTATTCAATCATAGACAAGTACAACAACGCCAACAAAGACCTTGTCAACAATGCCAACCAGTCCCTAGCCGGCAACTACTACGAAGGCATGAGGATCGGCGAGCTGTGGGGCTTTACCTCCAACGGTCTCTGGCAGACCCAAGCCGAGGTTGACGCTGCCATAGCAGGCGCTAAGGCCGCTGGCCAGAAGTACTACAATCCTCTGATGCAGACTTCCAAGTCTTACACCATCTATCCCGGTGACATCAAGTTCGAGGACCTCAACGGCAACGGTTACATCGACCGCGGTAAGAACCAGGTTGGTGACCCGGGTGACCGTAGGATTATCGGTAACGAGGATCCTAGGTTCTTGTACAGTTTCAACCTCTCGTTGGATTGGAACGGCATCTGGGCTAACGCCTTCTTCCAGGGCGTTGGCAAGCAGGACTGGTTCCCTTCAAACGAGGCCTCCATGTTCTGGGGACAGTACAACCGTCCTTACAACAACTTACCCAAGTGGCATCTCGGAAATTACTGGACCGAGGATAACCCCGATGCGTACCTGCCCCGTTACGCTGGTTACTACGCCCCGTTCTATAAGGGTACCAATAACGCCAGCACACGTTACCTCCAGAGTGTCGCTTATTGTCGTCTGAAGAACGTCCAGCTCGGATACAGGCTTCCTAAGAATTGGGTGGAGTCGGTTGGCATGAAAGGTGTCAGCGTCTATTTCTCCGGTGAGAACCTCTTCACCTGGTCTCCTCTTTACAAGCTTACCAAAGACATCAACGTCTCCAACATCGGCACCTCCGATCCCGATCTTACCACCGGTTCAGGTGATGCCTACAACTATCCTATGTTGAAGACCTACACCTTCGGTATCAACATAACCTTCTAAAAATGCAGGCATTATGAAAAAGATATTGACTTATATTACTTTGGCATTGGCTGTCGGCGCGTTTTCAGTGTCCTGCGATTTCAACGAGGATCCGAAATCGTCCGCTTCCGTGGATATGATGTTCTCATCCGAGGGAGGATTGCAGACCTATATGTATGGTTTCTACGAGGCCCTTCCGAGCAGGACTGGAGTCTACACCCTTGATTCCACTACGGATTATGGCCCGAAGAACTCTGTCGGTGGCGTCGAAGTCGGAGCTTTCACGGACGAGTCTGAGACCAGCTGGTCGTGGAGCAACCTTAGGAACATCAACTTCTTCCTTGAGAAGAATGTCAACGAGAGTCTTTCTGAGAAGGTGCGTAATAATTATAACGGTATCGCGCGCCTCTTCAGGGCCTACTTCTATTATGATAAACTGGTCAAGTACGGACCCGTTCCGTGGATTGACTGGGTTTTCAACTCACCTGAGGACGAGCGCCTGATGAACACCCAGGACACTCGTGACGTCATTATCGGGCATATTATCGAGGATCTCGATTACGCTTTCAACAATATCATCGAGAGCAAGGCTACCTTGAACTCCTCGTTGGTGAACAAGTGGACAGCGATGGCCTTCAAGTCCAGGATCTGCCTCTTCGAGGCCGCATGGAGGAAATACCACGCCGGCGACCAGCTTGACATCGCCCGCACTGGCTGCACCCAGTTCAGCGCCAACGATCTCTACACCATGGCCGCCGACGCCGCGAAGAAGGTTATGGATTCCGGTGTGTACAGCATTTACACTGGCACCAAGTACTCTAACGGACGTGGCGCTTATCGTCAGCTGTTCATAGCTGATAACACTGTTACCCAGGAGGTTATACTCGCCATCGTTGCGGATGAGACCCTTTGCATAGGCGAGCAGAACTGGTGGTACAATTCCTCGACCTACGGCCCGCACCTTGGTATGTCCCGCAAGTTCGCGAAGAGCTACCTTAACATCGACGGAACCCCGTACAACGAGAAGAATGAGGATGGCACCTTCAAGACTTTCAAGCAGGAGACGACCGGCCGCGACACCCGTCTGAACGAGACTATCCGCGCTTGGGACTATACCCGCAAGAACTCGCTTGGAGCCTATGAGGCCACTGCCGCTAACTTCACCGGCCATACCCTGTCCGGCTATCAGGTCACCAAATGGGTTATCGACGATATCCTTTATGATGACCATAGCTCGAACGGTAACGACGAGCCTCTTATCCGCTACGCTGAGATGCTTCTCAACTATGCGGAGGCCAAGGCCGAGTTGGGTACTCTCTCAGATGGTGATTGGGCCCAGACAATCGGTACCCTCCGCAAGAGGGCCGGTATCACCGGAGGTACTCCTCAGACAGGAACCCTTACTACCAAGCCGACTGAGGTCGAGCCTTACATCGCCAGCTACTATCCTGGTGTTACCGATCCGGTTATCCTTGAGATTCGCCGTGAGAGGGCGATTGAGCTCGCCTACGAGGGTCTCCGTATGACCGACCTCAAGCGCTGGGCATGCTGCAACCTTTGGGTTGACGATCCTTGGGAGGGTATATTCGTTCCCGCTCTGGATGAGCCTCTTGATATCAACGAAGATGGCGTCGATGATGTCTATTTCACTTACGGAGACATCCCCAGTGAGTTCAAAGGCATCGGAGTCAAGGTTGGTAATGGTAATTCCAAGAACGATGTCAACCTGATCGCCCAACCGGAAGGTGGTTACATCATGAAATATATCAAGGACAGGGAATGGCCTCAGCGCCAGTATCTCTATCCGATACCTAAGACCGTTATGCAGAAGAACCCTAATCTGAAGCAGAATCCCGGCTGGTAGTATTTCTATGAATATGAAGAAGTTCCGTCAAATGTTCCTTTGGCGGAACTTCTTCTTTTTTTTATTATTATCTTTGTGATCAATGATCAATCATTATCCGATGCGTGTTTTTCTGAAGTTGGTAATGTCTTTCGCGACGGTTGTTTTCCTTGCGGCCGGTTGTGGGAAGAATAGGGGGGAGACAGATCTGTCAGATTACATCAGTGACATTGAATTTGGCACAGACTACGTTTCCACTGTCCCTCGCGACGGTTTCAAACTGATGTCATTCAATGTCCGATACCAGAACTCTTCCGACAATTCATCCGGCAATGGCTGGGCTAAACGTCGTGAAGGTGTTTATGAGATGATGAAAACAGAACGGCCCTTGTTAATGGGTGTCCAGGAGTGTCTTGCGGAGCAGCGTCACGACATTGTGGTTAATGTGCCCGGATACGAGGCCGTCGGTGTCGGAAGGGATGATGGCAATGAGAAAGGGGAGATGATGGCTATCTTCTATCTGAAAGATTCTGTGACCGTTGTGAATTGGGGTACATTCTGGCTGAGTGACTCACCTGATAGGGTCTCCAGAGGGTGGGATGCCGCCTGTAACCGTACTTGCACTTGGGCAAGGGTTCGCGTTAATCGCCTTGGCAGGGAGCTGTTATATTTCAATACCCACCTCGACCATAAAGGAACGGTGGCTCGCTCGGAGAGTGTCAAACTGATAGTCAGGAAGATGGGTGAGCTTAACCCGAACGGGCTTCCTTGCGTTCTCACCGCTGATTTCAACTCTACAGAGGACGACTCTATCTTCGCTCCTCTTCAGTTGGTGATGAAAAGCGCCCGGAAGACCGCCCCGGTCTCGGATAGCTACGCCACTTATAACGCTTTCACCAGCTCAGCCAAAGGAAGCGGCTCCATAATTGACCATATCTTTTATAGCGGAGGACTTAATGTAAAGGAATACAAAACCGTCCGGGACGGGTGGAAGAATATAGATTTCATATCCGATCATTATCCAATTTACGCCATATTCACATTCTGACCAATGAGAAGATTCGTTTTATTTATCGCGGTTTGCTTATCGTTCCCGGTTTGCTTATCCGCCCAGGATGTCAAGTCACTAGCTTGGTCGTACAAGCCTTATCCTGATGTGGAGACCCCTTGGACAAAGGCTCCTGCGGGATATAAACCCGTGTATATCAGCGCCTTCTCCAGGCATGGGAGTCGCTACCTGCTCTCAGATGACAATTATTCCAAGCCTCTTGAGATACTTGAGACGGCGGGCAGGGGCGGATATTTGACTCCTGCTGGGAAAGAGCTCCTTGAAGATGTGAGGAAGATAGCGGACGACGCGATAGGCCTTTCCGGGATGCTTCTTCCTAGAGGTGGCAGGGAGCATCGCCACATAATGGAGAGGACTATCGCGAGATATCCTGAAATATTCTCAGGAAACGATTGTGCGATAGATGTTTACGCGTCGACGAGCCAACGTTGTATAATGAGTATGGCATATAGCCTTGACGCGATCACAGCCAAGAATCCGAAGGTCAGGTATGACCGCCATTGTGGTCCGAAGGTGCAGGCCGAGGTGTTCAACTCATTCCCTGTCTCGGCTGTATCCCGTGAATACGGACGGGACTATGACCAGAGAGTTTTGGATGAGACCGCCAACGAGGCTGTCCTCAATAAGATATTCACTTATAGTGATGCCCAGAAGGCGAGTCTGCTCGACCCGGTTGAGCGCAAGCGTCTGGTAAGGTGGCTCTGGGAGCTTACCATAGACAACGCCCTTAACGACGAGTTGGGTGTGGATTTGTACAAGTACTTCGATTACAATGATTTCTATGGCGCTTGGAGGGTGAATAACTGGAAGGAGTACTTTATCGTCGGCCCCTCCGAGGAGTTCGGTGAGATTGTCCGCAATGAGGCGTCCACCACGCTGCGGCACATGATTGAGCATGCCGATAAGGCGCTTGCCGGCGGGAAGTATAAAGCCACTTTGAGGTACGGTCATGATTCCCAATTGGCTCCTCTGGCGGTCGAGATGGACATCGAGGGAAGTTGCTCTCCGGTCGCTGACACGGATCATCCTGAGGCTTCCTGGATTCTTGAGAACACCTGCCCTATGGGAGCGAATATCCAGATGGTGTTTTTCAAGAAAAAGGGCTCGAAGGATATTCTTGTGAAGGTTCTCCTGAATGAGAATGAATCCCGCATAGCTGGGGTGAAGACTGACAAGTGGCCTTTCTACCATTGGTCTGACCTCAGGGAGCATTACATGGAATCGCTTGAGAAACGGCCTGATTTCAACAGGGGAGGATGGCAGAAAGAAACGATACAGGATGGCCTTATCTACATGCGTTATAGCGGTATGGAGCCCGTCTCGAGAGCGCGGCAGATCGTATCTGTCGTGGATGTGGACTTGAATAATCCGAGATATTCCGTGAAATTCACTCTTGACGAGGACAGGATCACCACTTCTGACGCTTTCAAGAAGGCTGGGGCTGTCGCCACCATCAACGCCACCTATGAGAGGGAGTCCTCGTTCATCAAGGTTGACGGGAAGATTTATGACAACGTCAACAGTGATGTCGTTCCTTATGCCGGCGCCGTTCCGCAATGGAAGAGTGACTGCACTGTCAGCACTGACGGCAGGAATGTCAAGATTGAATATACAGGCAAGGACAAAAACCTTCAGGAGAGACGGGAGGCTTTCGCTTCCATTGATTCCCCGAATGTGTTCGGATGCGCCCCGATGCTTATCGATAATTATATTCCTGTAGGGAAGTACTTCGCTACCAGCACATTATCAAAAGAAGAGATCGAGGGATTATATCGGGAGGATCCGTATCGTCACCAGGCTGTCCGTCATCCTCGCTCGGCTGTCGCTTTGACGGAAGACAACCATCTGCTTCTCATAACGGTCGACGGACGACGTCCTGGAATCGCCGAGGGGATGAGCGCGTTTGAGCTTACCTCATTCATCGAGAATCACTTCCACGCGAAAGATGCCATGAACCTCGACGGAGGGGGATCGACAACCCTATGCGTCAAAGGTCAAGGCTCGGATCAGACCAACGTGGTGAATTATCCTTCCGGCTCCAGGACTTTCAAGCATGACAATGAAAGGCGGGTCGTGACCCACATACACATCCTGGATTCGAGTAATTGACTATTCTGAGTCTTTGTGGCAGTCGCCGTGATGACAGCAGTCGCCGTCACTGTGATGCTTGCAAGGGTGGCCTTTCTGTAGTTCTTTCTCAGTCGCGTCGCGGACAGCGATAACCTTTCCTGTGAAATTCAAGGTCTTGCCAGCCATAGGGTGGTTGAAATTCATTGTGACCTTGTTGTCTGTGACCTCATGGACGATGCCGTTGACCACCTGGCCGGTATCGCTCATCATCGGGATCATCCTGCCTACGACAAGGAGGTCGTCCCTGACCTTCCCGTCCATCATGAATGCCTCCATCGGGAGGTCGATGAGCCTGGTCTCGTCGAAGGTGCCGTAGCCCTCCTCAGGAGTCAGGGTAAAAGCGAATTCCTCGCCGGGCTCTTTACCTTCCACCTCGCTCTCAAACTTGGGAAGGAGCATTCCGGTGCCATGGATGTAATCGAGGGGGCGGGTCTCATCGGCTTTGTCCGCCAGGGCCCCGTCAACGACCAGCTCATAGGTCAAGCTGACCACCTTGTTCTTTTCTGCTTTCATATTTATCTGTTTTTTAATTGTTTACGCACTAAAGTCAACGTTCTTGAACGCCAGGGTCGGGATCACTTTTGACTTGCATGTTCTGGCATCATCTCCAGCCGCCAGGAGGTTGTTCCACAAGGTTAGCAGGTTGCCTGTGATCAGCATCTCCCTGACAGGATGGACGACGCGTCCGTCCTTGAACAAAAATCCTTCCACACCGAAAGAAAAATCACCCGTGGCGGAATTGCTGTTGCCTCCGTTGAAGCCGGTGACAAGGATTCCGTCCTTGACGAGATCCATTATGGCCTGCCTGTCCATCTTCCCGGGTTTGGTGAGCTCCGGCGATACACAAGGCGGAATCACAGGCCTGGTCACGTCCTCGATGGTAGGAGCGATTCCCATCTTGTTGGACATGTAAGTATTGACGAAATATTCCTTCACTACACCTTTTTCTATCACCGGTGTCTCCTTGGTGGCGACTCCCTCCGAGTCGAACAGCCTTGATCCGGTCTGACCCTTGGCGTGTGGCATGTCTATCAGGTCCAGCCATTCAGGAAATACCTTCTTCCCGAGGGTGTCCAGCAAGAAGGAATTCTTCTGCTGTAGAGCGAAGGCGCCGAGGGCTGAAGTAAGCGGAGTGACAAGTCTTGAGGAGTTCTCGCTGTCAACAACTAATGTATATTTGCCACTTGGAACCTTCTTGGGGCCGATCTGGGCCATCGCCCGCTGGAAGGCCGTCTCTCCGCAGTCACTTATCTTCAAGTCGGCGAGTCTTGGGGTCGAGTCCCACCAGTAGCCGCTGAACCGGTTGCCTTCCGGGTCCTTAACCGTCATCTCAACCCCATATTCAAAGGAAGTCTCAATGTGGCGGCATCGGAGGCCGTTGGAGTCCAGGACGAAAGTGTCGAAAATCGAGTCTGAATATTCCCCCTCCTCAGAGATGAGCCCATCTTCTTCATGCTTTTTGAATATCGACGCGTCCAAGGCCATTTTCAGTCTCTCATCTGAGGTCAGGGAAGGATAGGAGGGATCGTAAAGGCCCAATTCCTTGCCTGAGAGGGCGTCCTTCACGGTTCTTCCGGGATCCGGCAGATCCCGGCAAGGATCCTCGGCCAACATCCTGACTGTCGCTACGGACTTTCTCAAGAAACTGTCCAACTCACTATCAACTAATCTGTTGGTCGAGAAGGTCCCGTACTTTCCGTCCACGAAAAGGCAGACGCTTAATGATCGGTCAAGGCAATGGTTAACCTTGTCCAGCTCTCCGTTCAAAATCCCGAAGAGTTCCATCAGGCTTTTGTTTAAGGTGACCCTGGCCTTATCGGCTCCGAGCTCCAAAGCCTTGTCCAGGCATAGCTCGGCCATCCTTATCTCACTTTCAGTCAGCATTCCGGTTATCTCTTCCATTCTATTCTCCTCCCACTGTCAGATTATTCACCAAGACTGTCGGTATCCCGCAGGACACTGGGCAGCTCTGTCCCTTGCCGCATGTCCATGCCCCCTCGTCAACTTTCGGGTCATTCCCGACCGCCGTGATGTCGGCCAAGGCCTGGGGACCGTTGCCTATTATGTTGATGTCTTTCACCGGCATTGTCAACTTGCCTTCCTCAATCAGGAAACCGCTTTTCACGAAGAAGGTGAAGTCACCCTCTCCGATCTGGACCTGCCCGTTGCTGAACTGATCCACATACACGCCTTTTCTCACAGATGCGATGATGTCTTCCTTAGAGGTCTTCCCTCCGAGCATGTAAGTAGCTCTCATCCTGGGGATCGGGGCGTAACGGAAACTCTCCCTGCGGCCGTTGCCGGTAGGGGAGACGCCAAAATGGGTGGCGCTGATACGGTCATGGAGATAGGACTCAAGGACTCCGTTCCTGACCATGAAAGTCTTTTGTCCGGGGACTCCCTCGTCATCAAAGTTCACGGCTCCACGGTTTCCTGGGATTGTTCCGTCATCGACGATTGAGATATCCTCCGAGCAAACCTTCTCGCCGATCCTGTCACTGAATATGGACTGGCCTTTACGGTTGAAATCGGCCTCAAAAGCATGTCCCATGGCCTCGTGAAGCAATATTCCGGAGGCTCCCGCTCCCATCACGACACTCATCTTCCCGCCTTTTGGCCTCCTCGCCGCGAACCTCTCGTCGATGCCTTTCACGGCTTCGGAGACTATCTCCTCGAGAAGTGTGTCTGTGAGCATCTCAGTGCCTGTGCGGTAGCTTCTGGAGACAGTCTTGTTCTCTATCTTGCCGTTTTGGGTGAATACGATCGAGGCGGCGACGGTGCCCATCGGGCGGGTGTCATGAGTGAGCTCACCGAAGGAGTTGAACATCAGGATGTCGCTGATCTGGTTCGATAAAGATATAATGACTTTCAGTACCCGGTTGTCCCTGGCGCTTATCTCTTTCTGAATCCGCTCCATGAACGGCACGAAAACCTTCGCCTCCGCCATCCGCCAATCTCCTACAAATGGGTAATAATTTATGGCCGGACCGCCCTCTGGCCCCGGCCGAGTCTGTCCTCGCCTCGCCGCGGCCGGGTACGGCTGGTGGCCAAGGTCGGCTCCCGCAAGATTACCTTGCCCGGTCGCTATCAAAGCCGCGGCTTTGGCGGCCTCGGTCATCGATTTGGTGTCGGTGCTCTCGGAGTAGGCGTATCCGGTACGGTCACCTTTGAGGACCCGTATTCCGACACCATAGTCGATATGGAAACCTCCCGAAGAGACGATCCCGTCTCTCAGTAGCAGGTCCTGGTAAGTGGTGTTCTCAAAGAATAGGTCGCTGTAACTGCCACCTTCCTTTATACCGGCGGCCACCAGACTCTCAAGTTGTGGCCGTGTGACCTGGAATAAGTCCAGGTAATAGTTCTCATTGTTGGGCATTCTTCCTCTTTTCCTCTTCTTTCAACTCTTTCTCATAAATCGAATTCATCGTCTTGATTTTCCCGAAAGTCTCGGGGTCACGCACTGTGATCCCGTTCCCGGAACTCTCGGCGACCAACCGGAGCTTATCCTCAGAGTTGTCACAAAGGATCCACCTGTCGCAGATTGGCATGAAATCCCTGAAAAGGTAATGCAGGCCAACACTGTAGCGCCTCCGGACAGTCTCCTCCTTAATGTTGTGGCCACCTGCGGCCACTCTCGCCTTGACCCTCGCCACCGCCAGGTCAGGAGAGTTCAGCCATAGGTAAAGGATAGTGACATAATAGCCCTCTTTTTGCGCGTCTTTGATCATCTTGATCATAGACCTTGTGGCCAAGGTGGTCTCGATGGCGAAATCCTCCTTCCTGTCCAGCAGGCGCCTCATCTTCATCAACATGAAGCGGCTGGCGGCGACGGAAGCCTTCTCAGGGCTGAATGGCGAGAAACTCTTGGCGAACTCGTCAGAGTTGACGAACTCGCTGCATCCGAGAAGTCCTGGCAGCACGGCATAGGATGCCGTGGTTTTCCCGGAACCGTTGCAACCAGATATGATGAAGAGTCGTGGCATTGTATCTGCAAATATACAAAAAACACTATATTTGCCTTGAACTGTGTCTTGTGATGGCGAACCCTTTCGATTACAAGTCTTTTTATGTCACTTGGTATTCTCGTGCCAAGGCTTTTGCCTTGGAGTTTGTCGGGAATCAGCATGATGCGGAAGAGATTATCCAAGAAGTTTTCCTTGGCATCTACGAGAAACGTCAGTTTTTGTCCTTGGAGTCCGGAGGTATCAATCTGACCGCATATCTCCTGACCTCCATAAAGAATCGTTGCCTAAACCTACTGAAGAGCAGATTGAATCGAAAAGTACTGCATATTGACGACCAGGAACAGGTTTTTATAGACAGGATTTCATTGCAGGCATTGGAACAGTTCGACACGGATTTCCCCGATCAGGATGTTATCGAAGCTAGGCTGAAAACAGCGTTGGACAAACTTCCAGACAGATGTCGGCAGATTTTTGTCATGAATAAGATCAATGGAATCAAACAGAAAGACATAGCTTCGTCACTTGGTTTATCCGTTAATACAGTAGAGAGCCAAATGGCTATCGCATATAAGAAACTACGAGAAGAATTGCGTGACTGTCTTCCTATTCTACTGTTTTTGATAAATATTATTTGATTTTTCCGTCAAGTTTTTGGCGGTTTTTTTTGTTTTGTTGTTATACTATTAGAGTGGTTTATAAATGATGGATAGTAGGATCGTAAAATTGGTTGAAGGGATCCTGGACCCGCAGGAGCGCAAGGCGTTCCTGCGGGAAGTCCAGAAGGATGAAGAACTTCTGGCCCAGCTAAAAGATATCAAGGTCATCAGTTCTTTGTTTTCCCTTTCATCAGAGATGATTGATTCGGAATCGGGCGAGAAAAGCTATGAGGAGTTTATGCGAGGGCGTCGCTTCGCCAGGATAAGACGTTTTGTCTTGCAGACAGCGAAATATGCGGCTGTCATTGCCGCCTGTATTCTCGGAACTTGGTTTATAACTCGTGATAATGGTGCAGAAAAAGCACTGTCTGAAATCCCGATGATCAGCACATCTGTTCCGGCAGGGCACAGGGCGCTCACGACGCTGCCGGATGGAACAAAAGTGTGGCTTAACGCTGGAACAACATTGGATTATCCATCAGTATTCAACGAAGAAAGGCGAGTCCATATATCAGGAGAGGCTTATTTCGAGGTCGCCAAGGATCCAGACCGGCCCTTTATCGTCGCTACTGATAAACTTGACGTCAAGGCTTTGGGTACCAGCTTCAACATATTCAACTATGTTGGGGAAAATCTTGTGATTTCATTAATCAATGGTTCTGTGATGGTATATGCCCCTGAACACCCCGAGAAGGGGATAACTCTCTTTGAAGGCGAGCAAGTTGTAGAGCATGAGCCAAGTAGATACGTCAAGCAGAAAATGCCTGGCTATCCTCTGGACTGGGTGAACGGTTACTATTCATTCCGAGACAAATCCATGTTGGAAATACTTAAGAAACTGGAATTGTATTACGATGTCAAGATCGATGTAAAAGACCCGTCCTTGCTGCAGTATCGCTACACGGGCAAATTCCATCAGACTGATGGAGTGATGGAGATATTACGTATCCTTCAGAAGATATATCCTTTCAAGATTTCACGTGACGAAGAAGCCAATATAATATACATAACCAGATAATAACCATTGTTTGTTTTTAAAACCAGAATTGTATAAAGCATAAAAAAGACCGGCGAATGCTGCCACATCCACCGGTCAAGCAGGTCTTATTGTCAATCCTCGATAGATTACAAATACTACCCACAAATTTCAAATTTATGAAAAAAAACAGTCAATTGTTCTCCAAAGCGGCCTGTATCAGCCTTTTTTTGATACTATCCGTTTTTGCCCATTTCCCTGTGGCGGCTCAATCGCTGCCTACAACCACAGTTAATCTCGGTTCGCGGACTGTTACCATCGAGAAGTTCTTCTCCGAGATCGAATCCCAGACAAAATGCCTTGTCGTTTATAGTCAGGCTCAGGTGGATCCTTCAGAATCAGTCACTTTCTCTGCGGCTTCTGCTCGTCTTGTTACGTTATTGAACGAGTTTTCCGCTGCTAAAGGGCTGAAATATGATTATTCGAAAGGATACATTACTTTTTCGAAGCAGCAACCCGTACAACCGATTCGAGGCAGGGTCGTTTCAACCGGTGGTGAACCTGTGATTGGTGCTGGGATAACACTGAAGGGTTCTTCTTCCGTAGGTACGGTATCAGACTTGGACGGAGGGTTTGTCCTCAGTGTCGAGCCAGGAGCTCCTCTGATGGTTTCTTCCATAGGCTACCAGGGCGTTGAAGTCGCGGCAGCCCAGAATATGCTCGTCACACTCTCTGAAGATGTGGACGAATTGCAGGAAGTGGTCGTGGTCGGTTATGGCACCCAGAAGAAGGTCAACCTGACCGGATCGATAGCCACGATAGATTCGAAGACTATCGAGGACCGCCCGATCACCAGCTCTTCCCAGGTACTCCAGGGAATGCTTGGTGTGTATGTCAACCAGGCCGGCGGTCAGCCGGGATTCGACGGGGCGACCATACGTGTCCGTGGTCAGGGAACATTGAACAACAACAATCCTCTTATCCTCGTGGATGGTATCGAGTTTCCCCTGGATGCCATAAACCCTAATGATATTGAGAGCATTTCCGTGCTGAAGGATGCGGCATCTTCCGCCATTTATGGTTCGCGAGCTGCCAACGGTGTCATCCTTGTCAAGACCAAGGCCGGCAATGCGTCCAACAACGGCAAGTTTACAATCGAATACAGCGATTACTTTGGATTCCAGCAAGCCACCTATCTCCCTGATTTCGTGTATGATCCTATCGTTTTTATGGAAACTCGCAACCAGGCGCAGCGGAATGCGGGTAAGCTTACGGTTGATTATTCCGATGCTATTATAGAGGAATATCGCCAAGGTATGTTGACAGATCCCATTACCTACCAGAACAACAACTGGCTGGACATAATGTTCAACAATGCATTTATCATGGAGCACAACCTGCGCTTCTCCGGTGGTACAGATAAGTACACTTATTCGGTATCAGGCGGTTATACACAGCAAGATGGAGTTCTGCGTGGATCCGGGTCGGATATTTTCAATTTCTCAGTCAACACTACGGCACAAGTTACCCCAAGACTGAAGATAGGAGCCAATGTCAACGCCCAATACAAATTGATTGACGCTCCGGTTTCTGGGGTTTCCAACCTGATGCAGATGACCTTCAAGGCCACAGCCTTCCATCCTACATATACAGCCGACGGAAGATATGCCAATACCTTCATCAGGACTCCCGGTCACAACAAATACCGTCATCCACTGGCACTCGCTGACGAAGGAGAGCGCAAGCGCAGTGCACAGCGCGCTCTAATCAATCTCTCCGTCGAATACCGCCTGCCGCTTGACGTTGTTTACAATTTGAATGTCGGAGTAAACAAGTATGATTATCTTATGTCGATTTTCGCACCGGATATTTATACATACAATCTCAAAACTGATGCATCTGAAAGGGTAAACTTCGATGACTGGAATACGCGTCAGGCATACCGGGAAGACGAAAATGACCTTGCGATGACCATCTTCAACACATTGACATGGGCTCATCAGTTTTCCGGAAAGCACGATGTAAAAGCGATGGCAGGTTATAGCTACGAGAGCAATCAGACCAAGGTTTTTACCGCAAAGATAGAAGGTTTCCTTGGCAATGACCTGCGTGAGCTGAATGCAGGAACCGCCAATGCCCAGGTAACCGGAACATCCTCGAAATCAGTCCGTATGTCCTATTTCGGAAGGCTCAATTACTCTTTCCTTGACAGGTATTTGTTCGAGGCTAATCTCAGGTACGACGGATCGTCCCGTTTTGCGAAGGGACATCGTTGGGGTATCTTCCCTTCCTTCTCAGCTGGCTGGAGGATCAGCGAAGAACCTTTTATGAAGCAGGTCGATTGGGTTGACAACCTCAAAGTTAGGGCATCCTGGGGAAAGCTTGGTAACTCGGATATTGAGATGTTCAGGTATGTAGACCTTGTCAATATTGCGGATTATACCTATGCTTTGAACGGAAAGATACAGAACGGTGCTGCGGTGGATGCTTACAACGATCCAAATATTTCCTGGGAAACCACTACAATGACCGATATCGGCCTTGATGCAAGTTTGTATTCAGGACGGCTCACTTTCAGTCTGGACCTGTTTGACAAGAAGACCTCGGATATTCTCAGAACAGTTACTCTTCCTTCGCAAATAGGTGACCTGAGGGGCCCCATCCGCAACATCGGAGACGTGAGCAACAAGGGTATCGAGGTGATGCTAGGATGGCGCGATGACATCGGAAAGTTCCATTACGGAATATCCGGAAGCGCGGCCTTGATCAAGAACCGTATTACTAATCTCAACGGAGATACGACCATCGATGGTATGTTCATCCTTAAAGAGGGAGAAGCGATTGACTCATACTATATGCTCCATAACATCGGGATATTCCAGTCACAAGAGGAGATTGACAACAGTCCTTTCCAGACATCAACGACAAGACCAGGCTATTTGAAATTTGAAGATGTCAATAAAGACGGTACAATAACTGAAGAGGATCGAAAGATAGTAGGGACCGTGATTCCGAAAGCGAATTATGCATTCAATATCCGAGTGGGATACGGTCCCGTCGATCTGGAGGCCATGTTCCAGGGTGTCGCCGGAGTCAAAGCCTATGCGGATAAGATGGGTTCTACTCCTTTCTGGTTCGGTTGCGGCTTGACCAATGAGTGGCTGACTGATTCATGGACACCCGAAAGGGGAGAGTCCGCGCGTCTGCCCATCATAACCTGTTATGAGGATTCGCTCAACGACAATGTCAGAACCAATGATTTCTGGCTCAAGGACGCTTCTTATTTGCGATTGAAGAACATCCAACTTTCTTATAGGCTCCCTGTCAAGCTTTTCCATAATACCGTAAAGGGAGTCAAGATATTTGCCAATGCTCAGAATGCCTTGACATTCACCAAGATGAAGGATTTTGATCCGGAGATGAACCTCAAAAACGGAACTTACTACCAGTATCCTTCTGTGAGGATGTTCAGCGCAGGTGTAAATGTTTCTTTTTAATTCCCTAAAACAGTGATATCCAATATGAAATCGAAAGCTATACTATATTCCATGATCATATGCCTCCTCTTCGCTTCCTGCGAGGAATGGCTTAATGTCAATCCCACGGACAAGTATTCCAAGGATACATTCTGGACTACGGCCGTGAATGCCAATGCCGGCCTTATGGGATGCTACAACGCCTTGTATCCTTGGCGTTTTCTGATGTCTTTCGAGACTGATATGCTGACTTCCAATGCGGTGGCCTATAACGAGGCTAACGGCACAAGAGGTATGGCTCGCGGTCAGGCGCTCTCGACATGCGAGCTTGTCTCCAATTCGTGGAAAAGGTGCTATGCCGGAATCGGTCGTGTCAATACCTTGATAGACAATATCGGTAATGTGGATGAACTAAGTGATGCGGACAAGGCTACGATGACAGCTGAGGCGAAATTCCTCCGGGCTTTCTTCTACGGTAATCTGGTACATCGTTTCGGAGGCGTACCGCTCATCACGTCGGCACCTGATGCCGCGGAGCAGGAATCTCTCCCCAGGGACACCAAGGAGGCTGTCACCGAGCAGATTTACAAGGATCTTGATGACGCGATCGCCGTGCTGCCAGCTTCCTGGAACGCTGCCAACCTGGGTAGGGCGACCAAGGGGGCTGCCCAGTCATACAAGGCCAGAATGCTTCTTTATGATGGCAAGTGGGCGGAGGCGGCCGCTATGGCAAAACAAGTTATGGACTCTAAGACCTATGCCCTTTTCAACGATTACAGGCATTTCTGGAGCGAGTCTAACAAGCATCATAAGGAAGTGATATTCAATCTCGAATCCATAATCCCCGAGCATACAGTTGATTATGATTCCCAGATATGGCAGCTCAACCGCCCTGCTCCGTTAAAGGAACTTGTAGATATTTATCTCTGCACTGACGGTCTCCCCATAGAGAAGTCTCCTCTTTATGATCCCGAGCATCCTTATGAGAACAGGGATCCCCGTTTGCTTAAATCGATTATCTGTATCGGCTACCCTTACCTAGGACAAATAATGACACCGAGTAATTGCGTTCTTACCGGTTTCGGCAGCAAGAAGTACACCTCTTATGAGGATAATGTCTCGCAGGCACTACTCACTCGTTCGGCGCACAATTTTATCATTATTCGTTATGCGGAAGTCCTCTTGACATATGCCGAGGCACAGAACGAAGCATCCGGTCCGGATGCCTCGGTCTACGATGCAATCAACCAGCTCCGCCGCCGCCCGGACATCCAGATGCCGGACGTGGAACCTGGATTGAATCAGGCTCAGATGCGTGAAGTTATCCGCCGCGAACGCCGTGTGGAACTATGTATGGAAGGCCTTTACTATTTTGACATACTGCGTTGGAAGACGGCTGAAATCGAGAATAACGGGATTGTTCACCGTTATTCAGGGGAAGCTCTTGAGGAGCGTAAGTTTAATCCCGCAAGGGATTATCTCTGGCCGATTCCGTACGACCAGATTCTTCATAATCCGAACTTGAAACAGAATCCCGGTTGGGAATAAAAGCACCTGGATATGAAGATGGATCTTATGGCAGGTTTGACGGGATGCGCGGCTTTGGCCGCCATCCTGCCGGCCTGCCAATCTTCTTCAGAAGCACCCAGACCCAATGTGATTCTGGTGATGGCTGATGATATGGGTTATGGGGATGTCGGGTTCACAGGTAACACTGTGGTCCGGACTCCGTGTCTGGATGCCCTCTCTGCCGAAGGTGTAAGACTGGACCGTTTCTATGCCGGAGCGCCCTTGTCATCGCCGACAAGGGCAAGTGTACTGACAGGAAGGAATCCTTTCCGTACCGGTGTGTATTCTGCAAATGTCGGCATTCTGCGTCCGGAGGAAATAGCTCTCCCAGAGTTGCTTGGCGATGCCGGATACCGTACCGGCCATTTCGGGAAATGGCATCTCGGAACGCTAACATATACCGAAACCGATGCTAACCGCGGCCGTCCGGGCAATACGGCTTTGTATAATCCGCCATCCGAACACGGATATGATGTCGCGTTCGTAACCGAATCCAAGGTACCCACCTATGACCCGATGTTGCGTCCCGCTGATTGTGACGGCAGGTTCTGGGATTATATGCCGGACCATTATGATGCCGTACAGTATGGGACGGCTTATTGGGATATTGACGGGAACAAGGTCACGGAAGGCCTTGAAGGAGATGACAGCAAAGTGATAATGGATCGTGTGATTCCCTTCATATATGATTCTGTCAAGGAAGGGGAACCATTCTTTGCGGTTGTGTGGTTCCATGCTCCGCATCTTCCTTGTGTGGCCGGACCGGAATATGCGGATATGTACAGGGATCTGCCGCTTAAGGACCGAAACTATTATGGTTGCATCTCTGCCTTGGATGCCCAAGTCGGACGTCTTGTTGAAGAGTTGAAGCGGCTAGGGATATATGACAACACCCTGCTGGCCTTCTGCAGTGACAACGGTCCGGAGTTGCAGACACCTGGGTCAGCCGGCCCGTTCAAAGGGAAGAAACGCTCCCTCCATGAGGGCGGACTGCGCGTTCCTTCCTTCGTCTTGTGGCCAGGAGGATTGCCTTCCGGTACAAGAAACGATGTCTGCTGTTCCACCTGCGATTATCTCCCGACCATCCTGGACATCCTTGACATATCTTATCCGGACAATCGTGAACTTGACGGTCAGTCGATACTGCCACTCCTTAAGGGAAAGCGATTTACACGTACCAGCCCTCTAGCTTTCTGTTCAGCCCGTCAAGGGGCTTATATCAAGGGAAGATATAAGCTCTATTTTGAGAAGGGGGTATATGAACTGTATGATTTGCAAGAAGATCCTTTCGAGAAAGAGGACGTTTCCACAAGTCATCCGGATATCTTGGAGAAGATGAAGAAAGCTCTTTTTGAGGAGCTCGCCTCTTTCAAGGGATCTTTCGAGGGTGATGAATACGGCCGGGAATCATACGACCGTCTCGGTCAGGAGTGGTGGGATGTCACATCAATAAAAGAATAACACTAACTGTTTGATCATGAATAAAAAAGCATTGTTACTGGCTGCCGCCGCCATACCTGTCGGAGCAGTTGCACAAGACTATACGAACATTGTCCTGATCAACTTGGACGATGTCGGATATGGTGATTTTTCATATAACGGGGCTTACGGCTATACGACGCCGAATATCGACCGCTTGGCCGCCGAGGGTGTCAGGTTCACTCATTTCCTCGCCGCCCAGCCGATAAGCGGAGCCTCCCGTGCCGGTCTGCTGACCGGTTGCTATCCAAATCGAATCGGCTTCGCAGGCGCTCCTGGACCTGATTCCAAATATGGAATCAATCCTGACGAGATGACGATTGGCGAGGTCCTTAAGCAGAAGGATTACGCGACAGCGATATTCGGCAAATGGCATCTTGGCTCCCAGAGGCAGTTCCTTCCTTTGCAGAATGGTTTTGACGAATACTACGGGTTACCGTATTCGAACGACATGTGGCCTTACCATCCCCAGCAGGGAGAGGTATTCAATTTTCCGGATCTGCCCACGATCGACGGAAACGATGTCGTAGGATACAATCTGGACCAGAACAAGATGACTACGGATTACACCGAGCGTTCGATAAAGTTCATCAAGAAGAACAGGAAGAAACCGTTCTTCCTCTATCTGGCGCATAATATGGCACACGTCCCGCTTGCTGTTTCAGACAAGTTCCGTGGCAAGAGCGAGCAGGGACTGTATGGGGATGTGATGATGGAAATCGACTGGAGCGTAGGGGAGATTTGGCGTACTATCAGGGAACTCGGTCTGGAAGACAACACTCTACTGATCCTGACCTCGGACAACGGTCCATGGACCAACTACGGGAATCACGCCGGGTCCGCCGGAGGTCTGAGGGAGGCCAAGGCGACTACCTTCGACGGCGGGAACCGTGTCCCTTGCATCATGTATTGGAAAGGAGTTACGCATGCGGGAACCACTTGTAACAGATTGGCTTCCAACATTGACTTACTGCCGACATTCGCCGAGATCGCAGGAGCCCCTCTACCGAAGAACAAGATTGACGGAGTCAGCGTACTTTCTCTTATTAAAGGGGAGGCCGGAGCAAATCCCAGGGAATCGTTTGTGTATTACTATAACAAGAATGACCTGGAGGCTGTCACTGACGGAATGTTCAAGCTTGTATTCCCTCACAGGTACGTGACGTACGGAGCGTACGCTCCTGGAAACGACGGCCAACCTGGTAAGTTGACTAATTTGGAACTTACTGATATGCAGATGTTTGACTTGCGGAGGGATCCTGGCGAGCGTTACAATGTCATTACATTGTATCCGGAAGAGGCCATGAAACTGATGCGTATCGCTGATGAGAAGAGGCTGGAGCTCGGGGACAATCTTCGTAGAATGAAGGGTACGGAGAGAAGGGAACCCGCTTGGATTGACAACAAGTAAGATGAAACCCATACGTTATTTCGGCTTGGCTGCGATTCCTCTCCTGGGGGGATTGCAGCCAGGTTTTTCTGCGGATCGTGAAAAAGATCCGCAGAGGCCTAACATTCTCTTCGTACTATCAGACGACCATACCTCTCAGTCTTGGGGTATTTATGGAGGAATCCTTGCGGAATATGTCCGAAACGATAATATCAGTAAACTGGCAGAAGAGGGGTGTGTACTTGATAACTGCTTCTGCACCAATTCGATATCCTCTCCCAGCCGGGCTTCTCTCTTGACAGGTTCATATAGTCATATCCACGGCCTGTACACACTCTCGGATTCTTTCCCTCCCGGTACAGACCATATTGTGAAACAATTGGGAAAAGCTGGATATCAGACAGCCCTGTTCGGGAAGTGGCATTTGAAGACCAGGCCGGAAGGCTTTGATTACTACTCTGTCTTTTATGATCAAGGCGAGTATGTTGACCCGACTTTCATCAGCACCGGTGACCCATGGCCGGAGAACAGGAATTATGGAGAAAGGATGAAGGGCTTTTCAACGGATATAGTCACCAGAAAGGCCATAAAATGGATGAAAGAGGCTGACCGGAACAATCCTTTCATCATTTGCTGCCATTTCAAAGCCACACATGAGCCATGGGATTTCCCTGAAAGGATGCGCCATATTTATGACGGGGTCATTTTCCCGGAGCCGGACAATCTTCAGGACTGGAACCGAGATAACGGGAGGACGTTCGACGGCCAACCGCTTGAGATCCTTGCGGACCGATGGGCGCGATGTTCCAATGATCCTGACGAATGGTGGTGCCGTTATCCGGAACTTCCTTTTTCTTTGGAAGGAAAGGAGCGCAGGCAGGCCAGAAGCGAGGCATATCAAAAATTCATACGGGATTATCTCCGGTGCGGGGCGACCATCGACGATAATATCGGCAGGCTGCTGCGAGCCCTTGATGAAATGGGAGTGGCTGATAATACCATAGTCGTGTATATGTCAGACCAGGGATACTTCCTTGGCGAGCATGGTTTCTTTGACAAGCGGATGATGTATGAGGAGTCTTTGAGGATGCCCTGTGTCATCAGGTATCCCAAGGAGATTCCGGCCGGATCCCGGAACAAGGATATCATCCTTAACATCGATTTCGCTTCATCGCTGGCTGATTATGCTGGAGTGGAACCACCGGCATTGTCGCAGGGAAACAGTTTCCGTCAGAACCTGAGGGGGAAAACTCCGGAGAATTGGCGGAAAGACATGTATTACCGTTATTGGACCCACCATCACAACCGTCCTGCGCACCTTGGCATCAGGACGGAAAGATACAAGTTGATGTATCTGTATGGAGACCCTCTGACTATGACAGGGTCGGAATCCAAGCCGACAGAGCCATCCTGGGAATTCTATGACCTGATGAAGGATCCTTCAGAGAACCACAACGTTTACGATAACAAAGAGTACAGGAATGTCATAGAGGTCTTGAAGGAACGTCTGGCCATACTTGCGGAATCATATTGTGACAAGATGCCTTAAGTATGGAAGATGTCCCGATAAGTCGGAATAATTGTTAAATTTGCGTCATCAGACGTAAATCCAGATGAATAATTCCAAGACGGTCACGCTTGAGGACGCCCGGAAGGAAATGCGCCCCACGGCCTTCTCTACGATGGTGAAGCCTGCCGGATCGGCGTGCAACCTGGACTGCACATACTGCTACTACCTTGACAAGGCTCTCAGGTACGGTGGCAAGGAAGCCGTGATGAGCGACGATCTTCTCCGGGAATATATCCGTCAGTACATAACCGCCAATGCCGTGGACACCGTGACCTTCTGTTGGCATGGTGGGGAACCGCTGCTTCTTGGACTTGATTTCTATCGAAAGGCTATCGCGTTCCAGAGGGAATTCGCATCTGGCAAGAGAATTATGAACACCATTCAGACAAATGCCACACTGATAGATGATGAATGGTGCAAGTTCTTCAGGATGAATAATTTCCTGGTCGGGGTGTCGCTCGATGGCCCCAAGGATATCCATGACGGATTCCGGCTGGACAAACAGGGACGGCCGACCTGGGATAGGGTGATGGCTTCGGTCGACACGCTGAAGCGGTACGGAGTGGAATTCAATACCCTGAGTGTGGTGAACTCCCGCTGCGAGGGGCGTGGAAAGGAGATATATTCTTTCTTCAAATCTGTCGGGAGCCATTACATGCAATTCCTTCCGGCTGTGGAACATGTCGTTGACCGGCCGGATTTCCACCGTCCTGTGATAGTTTCTCCTGAGACGGAAGGCGCGCGTCTGGCTCCTTGGTGCGTGAGCGCGAAGGGTTACGGGCAGTTCCTCAAGGACGTTTTTGATGAGTGGGTTGTCAGCGATGTCGGTGAATATTTCGTCCAGATGTTCGACGCCACCCTCGCGCAGTATTGCAAGGTACAACCTGGGGTATGCTCGATGTGCGAGACATGCGGAGACTGTCTCGTTGTGGAGCACAATGGCGACGTGTACAATTGCGACCATTTCGTCTATCCGGAATATCTGCTCGGGAATATCCTCGAGAAGCCTCTGGTTGAGATTTATGACGACCCGAAACGTTTCCGTTTTGGCGTGGCGAAGAGGACAAGCCTCCCGGCCGAATGCATGAGGTGCCGTTTCTATTTCGCCTGCAGGGGAGAGTGCCCCAAACACCGTTTCGACAGGAGAGCCTCCGGGGAGGCTTGCAATTCCCTTTGTGCCGGGCTCAAAGATTATTTCAGGTACACGCAGCCCTATTTCGAGAGGATGAGGGATCTTTTGATATTGAAAAAATCTCCGTCCGGGGTGATACCTTGGGCCAGGAAAAAGATGTTGGAAAATGAACGATAAGACAAGAGAACTGCTCATCCTTTGGGCTGAGACATATAATGATCCCAAATACTTCCAGGAAGATCCGATAGCTTTCCCCAGACGTTTCGCGGACCTCGTCCGTTCCGAGGAGCGGTCGGTGAAGGATGTCGAGGTAGCCTCGATTTTCGCCGCACATTTCGCATGGGGCCGCAGGGCGATGATAGTCCGGGATTGCGGACGTCTCTTCGACGAGATGGGATGGAAGCCTTATGATTATGTGATGAGAGGGGAGTGGAGATGTGATCCATGCAGCATCCACCGCACGGTCAAATGGAGTGAGGTGGCCGCGATTTGCGCCCGCTTAAAAGCTGTTTATGAGGAACTTCCGAGTCTTGAGCCTCTGTCTCAGGACGAGATCAGGGTAAGAATATTCGGTCAGAAACCCGACCTGAAGGCGCCCAACAAAAAGATCAACATGATGCGCCGCTGGCTGGTCAGGGATGACGGGAAAGTAGATCTCGGCCTTTGGAAAGACACCGACCCCGCCACCTTGTTGATTCCATTGGATGTCCATGTGTATGACGAGGCGGTGGCATTGGATCTCACATCCCGCAAACAGAAGGATATAGTGACTGTAAAAGAAATCACCGGGGTGTTCGATGACATCTTCCCCGGTGATCCCTGTAAGGGTGATTTTTCCCTTTTCGGCTATGGTGTCACCCATCCGAAAGGGACGACAGCCTAGTCTTTCGTGGCAGCCTCGAGTTTCTTCAGCATAGCGAACATCACAAGACCTGCGGCTACGCAAAGAGCCATCAGGATGCCCCAGTTGGCGGTCAGGGAGACCTTCTTCCAGAGCAGTCCGGGAATCGAGCTGAGGTAATTGCCGATAGCCGTGGCGGCGAACCAGAGACCCATCATGAGGCCCTTGTACTTGGGCGGGGCGACCTTCGAGACGAAAGATATTCCCATAGGACTCAGCAGGAGCTCGGCGAAAGTCAGTACGAGGTAGGTGCCCATAAGGTAGGTGGGAACCACCGGATCAGGGGACACCGTGCCGTTGAGGGCGGCCGGGGAGGCTTGTCCCTTGGAGGCGAAGATCATGACGAGGTAGCCCAGGGCGGCGACGAACATGCCGAGGCATATCTTCTTCGGAGCCGAGGGTTCCATCCCATCGGGATACTTGTCGGTCTTCTTGTTGGCGAGGGCGCTGAACAGGGCCATCGAGACAGGTGTCAGGGCGACCACGTAGAAGGGGTTGAACTGCTGGAAGAGCTGGGGCTGGATGTCAAGAGGGTTGGGAAGGCCATGATAGATGGCGTAGGCTCCAGCCCAGAGGGCTGCCGTGGCGATTCCGCAGTAGAGTTTTCCGCTGTTCTTCTCGGACTGGAATATTCCGAAAAGGGTGTAGATGGAGACAGCGATCAGGAAGAGGGCCCAGATATTGAACCCGATCCTGGTCCAGCCTGTGGCGATGCTCTGGGTGTAATCGCGGGCGAACCATGTCAGTGACTGGCCGTTCTGGTGGAAGGCCATCCAGAAGAAGATCACGACGGCGAACACGAGGCAGAGGGCAACAACCCTTTCCTTGGTCTGCTTGGGAGTGAGCTCGACATAGTTGCTGCCGGTGGCCTGGGCCTGCTTGGCGTTGACATCGGCGTGCTTGAACCATGACTTGCAGGCGAAGTAGATGGCCATCGACGCTATCAGGGACACGCAGGCGACAGCAAAGCCCATGTTATATGAAGAGGAGAGTTTCTCGATGTAGTAGGGGCAGAACTGGTCGAGACCCATCCCGGCGATCTGTGTCCCGGGCATCTGGCCCATAAGGTTGGTCAATTCCGTGGTGCCCTCCGGAGTGATGGTCCCGGCCATGTGCTGATGGGCGAGAGCGGGGATGGCGGCTTTGTAGATGAGGCCGGCCTTGGCGAGGAACTTGTTGGTGATTGCGGTGGCGGCTGAAGGGGCGAACATGGCGCCGATGTTTATGGCCATGTAGAAGAGGCTGAAAGCGCTGTCTCTCTTCGAGGCGTATTTGGGATCATCGTAAAGATTGCCCACGAGCACCTGCAGGTTGCCTTTGAACAGGCCGGTTCCCACGGAGATCAGGAGCAGGGCTCCGAGCATCACCGCCACCCCGAAGCCGTTTGCGGCTGTCGGTACGGCGAGCACCAGGTAACCCAGGAACATGACGCAGATACCGGTGACGACGCATTTGCCGAAACCGATCTTGTCGGCGAGCCATCCGCCCACGACAGGCATGAAGTATACGGCGGCAAGGAAAATCGAATAGACCTGGCTGGCCGTCGCCTGCTCCCAACCGAACTTTGCCTGGAGGAAGAGCATGAAGATGGCCAGCATTGTGTAGTACCCGAAGCGCTCGCCAGTGTTGGCTAGTGCCAGGGCAAATAGACCTTTTGGTTGGTTCTTAAACATATTTTTAATTTTTGGTTTGATTCCATACGGATTTACTAAAATACGAAATCCCCGCCTATTCTCCAAATTTTCGATATTTCATGGGCTTTTGTTATATTTGTAAGTTACGAATGGAAATGAGATGATAGTCGGTACCGTCATAATCTTATGTCTGATGCGGGCGCTCGGGAAGCTGCCGCTCGGCTTCCATTACGCTTTTGGCCGCTTCTTCTCGTGGGTGATGAAGGATGTGTTGCGTTATAGGAGGGATGTGGTCATGACTAATATTTCCCGTTCGTTCCCGGACAAGAAATATAAGGAACTCAGCGAGATAGCTGACGAGTTCTACAGACATTTCGGCAGGATAATCGCTGAGACCGTATGGTTTGGCGGGTGCCGGAACCCAAAGCGCCTGAGGCAGAGAAGGATTGTGGAATATTCCAATATTGACGTGTTCGAAAAAGCGTATTCCCAAAGCCCCGGGGTGATGGTGATGACCTCTCATTTCGGCAATTGGGAGCTTCTTGGCGGCTGCCTTAACTACGACTACCGCCCAGAGGGGAAACTGCCGGAGGGCCTTGTGCCGGATGATTTGATATTCGTATACAAACCCCTCAAGAGCAGGATGTGGGATGAGATTATGGGGAGCAACCGTTGCGCTCCTGTGAGACGTCTTGATTACAAAGGCTACATCAGCACTGAGAATATTCTCCGGCATGTGTTGGAGAATAAGGACAGGAAGCTTGTCGTCAACATGCTTTCCGACCAGTGCCCGTACCGGGACTCTCTGGCAAACCTCGATGTGCGCTTCCTTAACCAGGAGACCAAGACTATGTTCGGGGGCGCTTCACTGGCCAGGAAACTTGGCTGGAGTGTGCTGTATGCGAGCCTTTACCCTATGGGGAAGGGACACTACGAGTGGAGGTTCTCCGAGATATGCCCCGACGCTTCCGAGGTCTCCGCACAGGAAATCATGGATGAGTATTATAAACTGCTCCAGAAAGACATCGAGGCGGTCCCTTGGTGTTACCTATGGTCCCACAAGAGATGGAAAAGATAATTATAAAACCATAATGAGATGAAAATGAGACGAATATTGTCAATCGCCCTCGCCGTCGCGGCTTTTATCCCGACGGTGACGGTGAGCGCCCAGGACGCTATGGGGACCGTATCCTACGCCCTTCCCCAGACGACCATCACCCTGGAGGTCGAGGCGGTACTGGAGAGTTTCTACGCCGGTCCTTACGCCAAGTTCGCCCAGAAGTATCTGGGTGTCACCGCGCGTCAGGAAGACCAGAAAACATGCACCCTCAGCGCGGTGCGTATGACCCCAATGATCGAGGCGGACCAGAGCAACCGGTTCTACATCACTCCTGACAAGGGGGCGATGTCTTTCCTTTCCTTGACTTCACAGGGCCTCATCGCCGTCAATGACGGATCTTTCGGGAACGGTTCGGAATGGAGGTTCGCTTCCCAGGCGGGAGCCGACTTCTCAGACAGGGGAGTGAGCTCGAACCTGACCTCGGAGGCTACCACCCTGTATCGCGGTGTGGATGGAAGCCGGGTCGCCGTACAGCAGAATATGGTCGTCCAGAAGACCCTTGAGCAAAGGGCAAAGGAGGCCGCTGACATGATCTTCGACCTGCGTAAGAAGAGGGTTCAGATCGTGACTGGCGACACTGACGCCACCTATAGCGGTGAGGCCATGGGGGCCGCTCTGGCGGAGATCGCTGCCTTGGAGAAGGAGTATATGTCCATGTTCATAGGCTACAGTGACTTCCAGACCCAGAGAATGAAATGTGACGTGGTTCCCGAGAAGGACCGCAAATCCCAGACTTATGTGGCGTTCCGTCTGTCTGACGCGGATGGTATAGTCTCCGCTGACAATGTCTCCGGCAAGCCTTACCTGTTGGAGCTGACCCCTCAGCCGGTCTCTCCGGCATCCGGAAGGGGTTCCTCGGCGAAGGGTGCTGTCGCTATCTACAGGATTCCCGCTATCTGCGCCGTCAAGCTCACTGACGGGGTCAACCCCATCCTCCAGGACAGGGTTGCCGTCTACCAGCTCGGTGTTGAGAGCTATTTCCCGATTTCAACCAAATAATCTATTTATAACACTATGACAATTAGAGATTTAGAGCCAAAGGCCGTTTGGGAGAACTTCTATGGCCTGACGAGGATCCCCCGTCCCTCAAAGCACGAGGGGAAAGTACAGGAATACCTGCTCCAGTGGGGCAAGGACAATGGAGTCGATGTGAAGCGTGACGACACGGGCAACATCATTTTCTCCGCTCCCGCCACTCCGGGGTCCGAGAACCGTAAGGGTGTGATAATGCAGGCCCACATGGATATGGTCCCTCAAAAGACCGCCGATACCAAGCATGACTTCCTCAAGGATCCGATCGAGACCGAGATCAAAGGGGAGTGGGTCGCCGCGAAGGGAACCACCCTTGGTGCCGACAACGGTATCGGAGTCGCCCTGGCGCTTTCCGTGTTCCAGGACAAGACCCTCAAGCATGGTCCTCTGGAGGCCCTTATAACTTATGATGAGGAAACGGGTATGACCGGAGCCAACGCTCTCAAGCCGGGTATCCTCAAGGGAGACATCCTTCTCAACCTCGATTCCGAGGAGGAGGGCGAGCTTTGCACCGGTTGCGCCGGTGGAATCGACGGTTCCGCCGATTTCGCGTACAGGACATATAAGACTCCTGAAGGATATGTGGGTTACAAGCTTACAGTCAAGGGTCTTAAAGGCGGACACTCCGGTATGGACATCTCACTTTTCAGGGGTAACGCCAACAAGATTGTCTGCCGTATATTGAAGGCTGTCATTGATGAGGTCCCTGAGGTCAAGGTAGCCGACATCAAGGGTGGTTCCCTCCGTAACGCCATTCCTTTCGAGGCAGAGGCGGTCATTCTGATCCCTTCCGCGGCATCCCGTAAGGTTAAGGCATTGGTGGAGAAAAAGTTCGAGGAGAACAAGTTCGAGTATCAGTATTCCGATCCTGACACTGTCATGTTCTATGAGAAACAGTCCGTTCCCGCGGCCCGTTATATCAGCCCTAAGGTCATAGGTAACGCGCTCAAGGCTATACTTGCTTGCTATCATGGCGTTGGCAGGATGAGTGACACTCTCCCCGGTCTTACTGAGACTTCAACCAACATGGCGATAATCCGTACGGAGAAGGGTCATCTCACAGTCCATTCACTGACGAGGAGCTCGATCGACTCCGCCAAGATCTATCTTGCCGACTCCATCCGCTATGCCTTTGAGTTGGCCGGAGCCAAGTATTCCATGTCAGGAGCTTACAGCGGCTGGACACCGAAGCTCGGCACCCCGATGATTAAAGTGCTTGAGGATACCTACAAGAAGCTTTTCGGCAAGGATCTCAAGATCACGGCGACCCACGGCGGCCTTGAGTGCGCCATCATGGGAGCCAAGTATCCCAACTGGGAGATGGTCTCGATAGGACCTACTATCGTCCATCCTCATTCTCCGGACGAGAGGGTCAAGATCGACACCGTCGCGCAGACTTGGAAATTCCTTGTCAATGTCTTGGAGAATATTCCTGAGAAGTAATTCTTTTTGCTTTTTAGGAAATAATTGCTAAATTTGCAGTCCTTTTGGGTTGGCATACGTTCCCAAAAGGGCTGTATTTTATTAATTATCAAAAATTTACAACAAAATGTTAAAACAGTACGAGACCGTTTTCATCGCTACTCCCGTTTTGTCTGAACAACAGATGAAGGAAGCGGTTGCCAAGTACACCAAGCTCATCACCGACAATGGTGGCGAGGTCGTGTACGAGGAAGACTGGGGCCTCCGCCAGCTGGCTTATCCGATCCAGCACAAGACCTCCGGCTTCTATTATCTTATCCAGTTCCAGGCTGATCCCTCTTTCGTCGAGGTCCTCGAGACCCAGTATTTCCGTGATGAGAGGATCATCAGGTTCCTGACCGTCGCTCTTGACAAGGACGCTGTCGAATACGCTGAGCGCCGTCGTCAGAACAGGGCCAAGGCCGCTGCCGCTCCCAAGGTTGAGGAGCCCGTCGCTCCCGTCGAGCCTGTCGTCGAGGATGTTGAGGATATCGAGACTCCCGCCGATGCTGAGGAAACCAATGAAACCGTTAACGAATAATCAAGGAGGAAATCACTATGGCACAGAATGAAGCCCAGAATGCTGGAATCCGCTATCTGAACCCTCCTACAGTCGAGGTCAGGAAGAAGAAATACTGCCGTTTCAAGAAGGCTGGTATCAAGTATGTCGATTACAAGGACCCTGAGTTCCTCAAGAAGTTCCTCAATGAGCAGGGTAAGATCCTTCCCCGCCGTATCACCGGTACTTCCCTCAAGTTCCAGAGGAAGGTCGCCAAGGCCGTTAAGAGGGCTCGTTCCCTCGCTCTGCTTCCGTATGTCACTGACCTTCTTAAATAATAGGAGAGCTCGATCATGAAAATCATACTTAAGAAAGAAGTTGCCAATCTCGGCGAGGCCGGTGATGTGGTAGAGGTTAAGGGTGGTTACGGACTGAACTACCTTATTCCCCAGGGATTCGCGATTGTCGCCACTCCTTCCGCTATCAAGCAGCTTGAGGAGACAAAGCGCCAGAGGGCTCACAAAGAGGCTAAGCTTATCGCTGACGCTGAGGCTATTGCCGCCAAGATCGAGGCCGCTCCTGTAAAGGTCGCCGTCAAGGTGAGCGAGGCTGGTAAGATCTACGGCTCTGTCACCAGCGCCCAGATCGAAGAGGCTCTGAAAGCCGCCGGGATCGATGTTGACAAGAAGAACATCACCATCCCTGATGACATCAAGGCTCTTGGAGAGTACGAGGGTACCGTCAAGGTCTACAAGGCCATCAAGGCCGCTCTCAAGTTTGTTGTCGAGGCTGAGGCCTAAGATTAACGTGAGAATTCGCTTAGCGGCGCCGGAAATATTCCGACGCCGCTTTTTCATTTGGCAAGTTCAGTGATGTCCCTGACTTCTATCTCCCGGACCCTGTAACCGTCCCGGGAGACGGCGATCATCGCCCTGCCGACCTCGGACATCGTGTTCCAGAGTCCCATGAGCTTCATAAGAGGATACAGCGCCCAGAACACATATTGTATTCTCTGGATATGTATCTGGCCTTTGTAGCGCCACATGATCGCCGGGCGGAAATTGTACGCTCCCTTGAATCCCTTGCGTCCCAGTGCGTCCTCGGTGCTTTTCTTGACCCGTACCCACATCTGGTCAGTGTGGTTATAGTTGCCGGCTCCGCTTACAAACACGAAAGTCATCTTCTCTTTAGGCCCCACGATGTCGGCGAGATGTAAAGGGATGTCGTGGCTGATCACCTTGTATTTCTCCTCCTTCATACCCACGCTGCTGATTCCGGCGCAGAAAAAGACAGCATCGTAACCCTGGAGAGCAGGATCGCCCTCTTTCAGGTCCATGAAGTCATTGATTATATATTCCCTAAGCTTCGGATGCGTGTGACCGCAGGGCCTGCGGCTCACACTCAACACCTTAGTGATTTCGGGGTTGTCCAGGCATTCAAGCAAGACCCCCTCCCCGACATATCCGGTGGCTCCTGTCAAGATAACTCTCATCTCTTTTTGTTTCAGATCGCACTAATATAGTCATTTTTCTTTTTTATTGCGATTCTTTGGAATAATGCCTATATTGCATGCGACAAATGTTGACCTGGACCGCATAGAAAGTTCCTTTTTGCTTGAAGCCTTCGGGCTTTCGTTTTACTTTCCGCGGTCCTTTTTTTTTGATTATGCACCCTTCGCTTATAAAATTCTTCAAGGCGGTCACAACTTCATCCAAGTTGGTGAGTGATCCGGAAGCTCTTCAGACAGAGGCTCTTAAAAGAGGGTATATCATCCATCCGGATGTTCTGAACGAGGATGTGGCGACCTTTATCAAAACTGAGGCTGTAGACCCGAACTCCACATTCTACAAAACATGGGACGATGTGGTCTCCAAAGACAGGTGGGAACTTTTCCTTGACCAGGTGGCGCACTATGCCTCGACTTACGGTACCGGATACACCATGGAAGGTAACGGCTATGTGCCGAACGAAGGTGCGGAGGCCCCGGATTTTAACAAGTACACCTTGATAGGGAAGATAACCGAGGATGAGCTTTACCGGCGTTGTATGGGCATCGTTTCCTCTGGAATAGCTCTCAATCCAGTCACTGTCAAGGCTATTTGCGGGGCCATTGTCGAGTATCACAAATCACGTCCGGGGATCAAACTTGACATCGACTCTGTACGCAACAGGGAGGCACTTTCCATCTTATCTTCCGCTCTCGGGCAAAGGCCAAATGATCCTGTGGCTCTGTTCCGTCTCATTATATATGAATCGACGGGGATGACCCTTCTGATCAAGAACAAGGATCTGATAAGGCGAATCAAGCAAACCGCCTGCCAGTTTGATTTCAACAAGTTGACCGAGGAGGAAAGAGATGCTCTGGCGTCCGTTTTCTATCGTTTCAAGGATCTGTTCCTCGCGTTCAGGACTCACGAGACCAGGTTCTATGACACGGAAAAGAAAGAGATGGTTACCGAACCTTCCGTCTCACGAAAGGTGATAAACCAGATCCGCAGGAAAGCGGAGAGGCTTCACAGGCCCTTGAAGCCAGGTTTTTGGGAGACTATCCTTTCAGCGGAACACCCTTACGAGGAGATATCCCAACGCCTTGGAACCCTTAGTGCGTTCAAGACCGTATCCTTGCTCCAAACTGTCAGGGAGCGGATCGCGATGATGGATTCCCCGACCAAGCGCATGTACATCATCCGGAACGGGAAAACCTTTGTGGCTCCTATGGAAGAAGCTGCGTTCTCCGGCATGAAGGATTATTATTCATCATTGGCCACACTTTTTGAGAACAAGTTGGTTGGGCTTTTAGCCCCTAAGGCGTGTTCGGTAAAGTTCCCGGACAAGGTGGTTCTGGCGTGCCCTTCCTCTGAGAAGAACTGTATAGGGAATTATCCGTTCGGCTCCTGGTATCCTCTAAGCGAGAATAATTTCTTCGGAATATATTGGAGAAACGAGTGGGGGACAAATGATTTTGACATCAGTTTTGTCAATCTCGGAGGACACAAAGTCGGTTGGAACAGCGTTTACAACACCGGGCATGCTGTTTATTCAGGTGATATGACCAATGCCGATCCCGAGGCCAGCGAGATCCTGTATTGCAAAGGCACCAGTGACGATGGCATCATATTCTGCAACCGTTACAACGGGGAACAGGGAAGCCGTTTCCGCTTCTTTTTCGGGCAGGAGGAGATTGTCGAGTTGAAGAGGGGATATATGGTCGATCCGAACAATATGGTGGTCAACGAGGATTTGTTCTCCGACCTTCGCCAGTCCATGATCGCCGCAGTGAGTGGCGGGAAGATATTCCTGATGAGTCTCGGGGTCGGGAATTCCCGTGTCAGTTCAGGTATGGACGCCAGTGACAAGGCTGCCATTATCGCCCTCAAGTCAAAGTGTTTCGTGGATCTGAAGACCCTTATGATCAAGGCCGGATTCAGGGAAGCCGCTGATTATGAGCGGCCGGACCTTGATCTGTCCGACCTGCATAAGGACACTCTTATAAAGCTTTTCTCTGAATAGGGCTATTTTTCGGATTTGGATTCGTCCGAAGTTTTATCCTTCTCCGAATCGAAGGACTTGTACTTGAAGCGGCGGATCTTCTGAGTGGCCGTCTTCTCGAAGTCTTCTTTCATCACGTCCACCTCACCGATATTGGACTGTTTGCCGACCCTCTTGTTGACATAGTCCATCACGGCCTTTTTCTTGGCCTCAAGGTTCTCGAAGAATTTCTCCTCCTTCTCGATCATATCCCAGTCAATGACATTCTCGTCGAATTTGACTAGAGCCACGAGTTTGCCTCCGCGTTCTATGACCAGGGACTCATTCACGCCCCTCATGTTATTGATCACCTGCTCGATTTCCTCCGGGTAAATGTTCTCGCCAGACGGGCCTACGATCATGTTGCCCAACCGGCCCTTGATGTAGTAGCGGCCTTTGGCATCCATGCAGGCCAGGTCATTGGTGCGGAACCAGCCGTCATCAGTCAGTGCCGCGCGGGTGCGCTCAGGATCACGGTAATAACCCAGCATCACGTGGTCGCCCTTGGTGATGATCTCTCCCTCGCCGGTCTGCGGATCCACGTTCTGGAGCTTGACTTCGACATTGTAGGCGGGAACGCCTATCGAACCGACCACGGTCTTCCCGACGCACGCGTTAGTTATCAGCGGGGCTGTCTCGGTAAGCCCGTAGCCGATGGCGTAAGGGAAGCGTGCCTTCAGGAGGAATTCCTCCACGGTGGAGTCTAGCTTCGATCCTCCCACGCCGAAGAATTTCAGCTTGCCTCCGAACGACTTGTAAATCTTTTTACCCACGATCCAGTACAGGGTCCGGGGCATCTTTTCCTTCATCCATGACAGGGTGCGGCTGCGCTCGATAGTTGGAGCCACGCTGTTCCTGTAAACCTTTTCAATGATCAAGGGAACGGCACACATTATCGTAGGACGTACCTTTTTCATGGCTTCCATGAGGATGGAAGGTGTCGGCGGTTTCTTGATGTAATACACGCATCCGCCCACGAATAGCGGATATAGGACACTGAAGGCCATCTCGTAGGTGTGCGACATCGGAAGGATGGAAAGCCAGCGGTCCTTTTTGCCGGCAGGCTGCGCGTGGAAAGCCGCGATTATGTTCTGGCAGAAATTGCGGTGGCTTAGCATGACGCCCTTGGCATTGCCGGAAGTACCTGAGGTATAGATAATTGATGCGAGATCATCCGCTTGGGGCTCCGAGGAATGTCCCTCGCAGGTGAACGCGTGGTCGTCTTTCTCTATGAATTCGAAAGTCTCTATGTCTATCACCAATGTAAGCCTTTTCCGGGCCTCGTCGGAGATCTTTTTCAGCAACCTTTTAGATACGAATATGGCCTTGCACTCCGAATGTGTGAGAATATTCGTGACCTCGCTCTCGGAAGAATCCGGAAGGATAGGCACAGTCACACGTCCGAACGGCACGCATGAGAACATGGCGACCGTCCAGTTGGGCATGTTGTTCGAAAGGATAGCCACTTTGTCTCCGGCGCTTATCCCGAAGCGGTTGAAACGGTGCGAGAGTTCCAGGCACTTGTGCTTGAAACTCTCATAGGTATATTCCTGACCTCCGTCCACGAAGCAGGACAACGGCCTTTTGGAAAATGTGTCGGTGGCCATCTCGAAGAGTTTCGAGAGGGTGGTAACATAATTCTCCCTGCTTTGCTTGAAAAAGTTGATTGCCATCGTCGTTCCGTTAATGTGTCACGTAGCCTTTGGGGTTCTTGCCCTGAAGTCCCATAGACTCGTAAATCGCCTGGATCCTGTCCGTGTCGGCCCTGGCGTCGTCAGTGAGCTCCACTTTCTCCCCGACGCTGACCCTTTTGCGGCCCCAGTCGAAATATCCGAGGTAGACCGGGACGTCGGCTGTTTTAGCGATAAGATGATAGCCGGTCTTCCATTTCTTTGTGGCCTTGCGGGTGCCTTCCGGGGCTATGGCCAGGATAAAGGTATCCCTGTCTTCCATCTGCTCAATCAAGCTCTTGACGAGGGCGGTGGCGTTGCTGCGGTCCACCGGGATGGCTCCCATCTTCTTGATCAGCGGCCCGACAGGCCAGAAAAAGAACTCTTTCTTGATCATCACGTGAGCCTTCTGAGCGCCGAACTGGGTGTAGAACAAATATGAGACGACAAAATCCATCGCGGAGGTGTGTGGCACTCCCAGGATGATGGCCTTATTCTCGGGCACAGGGCCTCCGACAACAGTCCATCCCATCTTCTTGAGTATCCATCCGCAGAATCTAGCCCAACGTGTCATATTCTTTAACTCATTAGATGTTAACGTCTTCCAACTCCTCTTCGGATTTCAGGTTAGCCCTGATGAAGTTCTGGCGGTCAATCGTGTTGTCGCCCATATAGAACTCCATGATGTCCGAAATAGACTCCTCGTCCGAAAGCTTGACCAGATCAAGCCTCATGTCATCCCCGATAAAGCCGGTAAACTCGTCCGGGGAGATCTCTCCGAGACCTTTGAAGCGTGTGATCTGCACGGCTGTCTTCAAGGCCTTGATCGCCTTTTCCTTTTCCTCGGATGTGTAGCAGTACCGTCTCTCCTTTTTGTTCGCGACTCTGAATAGGGGAGTCTGCAGGATATGCACGTGTCCTCTCCTGATCAGGTCCGGGTAATATTTCATGAAGAAAGTCAGGACCAGCATCCTGATGTGCATCCCGTCGTCATCGGCATCGGTGGCGACTATGATGTTGTTGTAACGGAGGTTGTCAAGGTCGTCCTCGACCCCGAGGGCGGAGATTAGCAGGTTTAGCTCCTCGTTCTCGGCCACCCTCTTGCGGCTTTCCTTATAGCAGTTGATAGGTTTTCCTCTCAAGCTGAAAACCGCCTGGTAGTTGGCGTCCCTGACCTTGGTGATGGTTCCGGAAGCGGAGTCTCCCTCAGTGATGAATATGCTGGTCTTCTCAGCCAACTCCTCCTTGTCCTTCGGCATCTTGTCGCAGAAGTGGTAGCGGCAGTCGCGGAGTTTCTTGTTGTAGACATTCGCCTTCTTGTTCCTCTCGCGGGTCTTTTTCTGTATCCCGGCGATCTCCTCGCGCTCAGCCTGGGACTCCTTGATCTTGTTCTCGATGATGGGGACAAGGTCAAGATGGATCCTGAGATAATTGTCCAGGTGACGCGCCACAAAGTCATTGACAAATGACCTGATTGTGGGACCCCTGTCGATTTCCAGCGAGCCGTCCGGATTCTGGATCTTCTTGCCGTGCTCGTCGGTCTTATATTTCTCCCACATGTATGTGGAGCCGAGCTTGGTCTTGGTCTGGCCCTCGAAATTGGGCTCCTGGATCTGGATACTTATGGCTCCGATAATGCCTTGACGGCAGTCCTCGGGTTTGTAATCTTTCTTGAAATAGTCCTTGAGGGTCTTTGCGATGGCTTCCCTGAAAGCCGCCAGGTGGGTGCCGCCGTCACGGGTGTTCTGGCCGTTGACGAAAGAGGAGATGTTCTCGCCGTAGGAGTTGCCGTGGGTAAGCACGACTTCGATGTCATCGTCCTCCAGGTGGATCGGCTCATAGAGTGGTGTCTCGGACATGTTTTCCTTGACGAGGTCAAGCAGTCCGTTGTCTGACTTGTAGGACACTCCGTTCAACGTCAAGGTGAGGCCTTTCTTGAGGTAAGAATAGTTCTTCACCATGGTCTCGACATAGTCCATGTTGAACTCGAAACCTCCGAACATCTCGTTGTCCGGGGTGAAGATAACCAATGTGCCGTTCTTCTCGTTGACTTTCTCTTTCTTGCCGCTGTCCTTCAGCTCTCCTCTCTCATAGGTCGCCCATGAGCTCTCTCCCTCGCGGAACGACTCCACGTAGAAACTCTCTGACAAGGCGTTGACAGCCTTGGTTCCTACACCATTCAGACCGACGGACTTCTTGAACACCTTGTCGTCGAACTTGCCTCCGGTGTTGAGCTCACTCGTCGCCTTGACGACGGAACCGAGCGGAATTCCACGGCCGAAGTCCCTGACTTTGACCTGCTTCCCGTCGATGTCGATGAGTACTTTGTTGCCGTATCCGGCCGAGAACTCATCGATACAGTTGTCCACGATCTCCTTAAGAAGAACGTAGATACCGTCTCCGGGGTTGGAACCGTTGCCCAGGCGGCCGATGTACATTCCCGGTCTGCGCCGGATGTGCTCAACTCCCTCCAGGGTCTTTATGTTGGCGTCGGTATATTCCTCAAATGTCCGTTTTTCTGCCATCTTCGATCACTTTCAATCAAAACATACAAAATTACGAATTTTTGGCGGTATTTGAAAAAGTATCTTATTAACCTTAATTTCGCGTTTTGGAAAGGTATTTGCAAAGGCCTTCCGTGAAAGTTTGGAATAATGAGAAAGATCCTCACATATATATTGGCTTCCATCTTCCTGATGGGCTCCTCCCTGGTGGCTCTCGCTCAGGGGTCTGGAGCTGACAACACATTCGGGGGAGTCGTGCGACTGGACAAGATAGTCCATGACTTCGGGGATATCCTCGTGACGGACGGGCCTGTAACGGCCACGTTCACCGCCACGAATGTCGGGGACAAGCCTCTTGTTATATATAGCGTGGTCTCATCATGCGGTTGCACCGACGTCGAGTGGACCAGGCAGCCTCTGAAGCCCGGGGAGAAAGGAACCATCAAGGCGACGTACAAGAACGATGAGGGAGGCTATCCTTTCGACAAGAACCTGACTGTGTATTTCTCTGAGCCCAAGCAGCCGGTTGTTTTGCGCCTTAGGGGAGAGAGTCACAAGAAGAAACTCAGCCTCAGTGAGTTGTATACTATCCGTTTTGGCAACCTTGGTTTCAAGGAGGTTGACATCAAGGGCGGGAACCTGTCGCAGGAGCAGCAGAAGAGCGGTGAGTTCCTTGTCGCGAATCTCGGATCCAAGCCCATCCAGGTCAAGTTCTCCGATGTGAGTTCCGGCCTGGCGCTCAAACTCTCCGAGAATCCGATTCCGGTTGGTGGGACAGCCAAGTTGACATATACAATTACCGCTGACAGGAACCATTGGGGGAAGAATTATTACTATGCTACCCCGGTCGTTGACGGGAAAACGTACAAGGCGGTTGTCAGGCCGTCGGCGGAGGCCGTCAAGGAAGCCGCGGGGACGGAAGCGATTGTCGCTGACCCTAATCCCGAGCTTGGGGCCGGGAAGTCCAGGATAGGTATTTACACGATAACTAAAGAGAATTTCTCGTCATATACTAAAGAACAACGGGACTCTGCTCCCATACCTGTATCCGCCGAGAGCACCTTCTCCTTCGGGAAGGTCAAGGCCGGGACCAAGGTTAAGGGATCGTTTGAGATCTCAAATAAAGGCAAGACCGCCTTCAAGGTCTATAAGGTTGATTCAGAGAGCTCAAAACTGGTGGCGTCGGCGTTTGGTGACGTGGCTCCGGGTTCCAAAGGTACACTGGATGTCACTCTGGACACCGCCTCGTTCCCGAAAGGGGAGTGTCTCGTGATCATGACACTGATAACAAATTCTCCTTCGAGACCGATCATGAACCTGTTTCTGACCGGTTGGATAGATTAAAAATTTTAGTATATTTGTCAAAAAATAAAAGGTATTATGGCTTACAAGATTTCTGAAACTGACTGCATCGCTTGCGGAACTTGCGCTGGAGAGTGCCCTCAGGGCGCTATTCACGAGGGTGACTTCTACACAATTGATCCTGATGTCTGCATTGACTGCGGAACTTGTGCTGACGCTTGCCCCATGGGAGCTATCTCTCCCGCCGAGTAGTTTCCGTCAAACGTCGTATGGACTCCGTGCCATTGGCGCGGAGTTTTTATTAGGATTATAACTTGATATTTTAAATGAGAAAGATTTTTACCTTCCTGGCTGCCGTCGCCCTTTACGCCTTTTCGACATTGGCCGGCGCCCAGCAGCTTCCGAATGATCCCGCGGTCCGTAAAGGGACTTTGGAGAACGGGTTGACCTATTACATCCGCCACAATGACAAACCTGCCCAAAGGGCTGAGTTCTACCTGGCCACCAATGTCGGTGCTATCCAGGAGACCCCTGACCAGGATGGTCTGGCACACTTCCTTGAGCACATGTGTTTCAATGGGACCAAGAACTTCCCCGGCAAAGCCTTGCTTGATTGGCTCCAGAGTATCGGCGCTTCTTTCGGCGGCAATGTCAACGCTTCCACGGGTATTGACCAGACCCAATATATGCTCAATAATATACCCCTTGTCAGGGAGTCTGTGATTGACACCTGCCTCCTTATCCTCCACGATTATTCCCACTTCGTGACTAATGATCCTGTGGAAATCGACAAGGAGAGACCTGTCATCATCGAGGAGAGGAGAAGCCGCCGCAACGCCCAATGGAGGACGTTCGAGCGCTCCCTCCCTTATTTCTATGGTGACAACAAGTATTCCACTTGCACCCTTATCGGCAGCCAGGAGAACCTGGAGACCTTCAAGCCCGAAAGCCTTGTGGCTTTCTATGAGACTTGGTACCATCCCGGTAACCAGGCTGTTGTTGTTGTGGGTGACGTTGATGTGGATGCCGTCGAGGCCAAGATAAAGGCCACTTGGGCGGATATCCCTGCCGCTGAGAATCCCAAGGCCAAGGAGAAGTATACCCTGGTTGAGTTCTCTGAGCCCAGGGTCGGTATCATAACCGATCCTGAGACCACGCTCCCCGAGATTGAGTTGCTTTGGGAAAGCGACGCCCGAGATGAGGCTATCAACAGTACCGCCGCCGGATATTCACTGGATCTCATCGAGAACCTCATTACCTCGGTTATGTCTGAGCGTTTCAATGACATCACATCCAAGGCTGACTCTCCTTTCCTCTCGGGTGGATTTGGAATCGGTAAGCTTTGCGAGGCCTTTGAGGCTGTTTTTGGACAGGTGTCTTTGCGGGAGGAAAATATACTCGAGGGCTACCGCGCCTATCTGACCGAATTGGAGAAGATGGCGAGATACGGTTTCTCGGACGCCGAGGTGACAAGGGCGAAGGATAATATTATCGCCGGGCTTGAGAAGGCCGCCAATGAGGCTGAGAGCCGCAAGAACCCTGAGTTCGTCCGTCCTCTGATCCTCAATTTCTTCGACAACCAGGCTTATATGGAGCCCAATACGGAGCTTGAGGTCGCTAAGGCTTTCCTGGACCAGATCAGCGCCCAGGTTCTGAACCAGGTTCTCGCCCAGGTCCTTCCCGGATCAAAGGATAACCTTGTTATAATATATAGTGGTCCCGAGAAGTCAGGGATTACGACTCCTTCCAAAGAGGATCTCTTGAAAGTGTTTGACGAGGTAAAGGCCTCTGAGATTGAGGCTCCTGCCGAGGAGACAGCCTCTGAGCCCTTCATGGATCCATCGGTCCTCAAGGGTGCCAAGGTCAAGAAGACCAAATCTTCGGTTTATGGCTCCACTGAATGGATGTTGAAGAATGGTGTCAAGGTCATCGTGCTGCCCACGGACTATAAGAAAGACCAGATACTTTTCTCCCTCTACAAGGCTGGTGGCCAGGCCATGATTCCGAACGAGGATATAGATTCATTTGACGCCAACATCTACGGTACATTCGAGAATATGCAGGGTGTGTCGAAGTTCAAGGGAACTGAGGTCACCAAGATGCTCTCCGGAAAGAACCTCAGGGTCGGCTCCTTTGTTGATGAGCTTCAGAACGGTATCACCGGGTCCTCCTCCGTGAAGGATCTTGAGACCGCTTTCCAGCTTCTGTTTTTGGAGTTTACGGATCCCCGTTTTGACCAGGAGGAGTGGGACAACACTCTCGCCCAGTTGAAGGCCGTGCTTCCTAACGCTCTGAATACCCCCGCTTTCAAACTCCAGCAGGAACTCAATGATTTCCTATATGGCGGTAACCCCAGGAGGAAGTTTATCTCTATGGAAACTCTTGAAAAGGCCAATCTCGCCGCTGTGGAGAAGAACTATCGCTCGATTTTCGCTGACGTCGCCGGAGCCACTATGGTGATAGCGGGAGATGTTGATCTCGAGACCCTCAAGCCGCTTGTCGAGAAATATGTCGGTTCACTGCCAAAAGGCAAGAAGGCCCCCAAGGTGCCTGATGTGACCCCGAGGATAGTGAAGGGGACGAATGAGAGGATTATAACGACTGACATGGAGACTCCTAAGTCAACTGTCTTCCAGGCCTATTCAGATTATCGCCCGTATTCAGTCAAGGACGAGGTCATGGCTAAAGCGGTCAGTTATATCCTGGATCAGATCTATGTTGACACTATGCGTGAGGATGAGGGAGGTACTTATGGAGCTTCTTCTATAGCGAGTGCCGGTATCGAGCCTGATCCCGTGTATATGCTGCAGGTAGCTTTCGAGTGCAAGCCTGATATGGCTGAAAAACTCAAGGCGATCGCTAAGGACGAGTTCCGTAAACTCTCCGAGAACGGCCCTACTGATGAGCAGTTCACCCGTACGCTTGAGAACTTCAAGAAGAATATTCCTGAGAATAGGATCAACAACAGCTACTGGCTGAACAATATCATCCGTTACTCCAAGTATGGTTTTGACTACGACAAGGAGTATGAGGAAGCTATCTCCGCCTTGTCGAAGGATTCCATCAAAGAGGCTGCGGCCAAGCTTTACAACTCTGGCAACTTCTTAGAGTTCGCCCAGATGCCCGGAAAAACCACTGAATAGGAGTTCCGAGGTTGGATTGTCACCGGTGCCAGCTTAAGTTGGCGCCGGTTTTTTTATACGATTTTTTTGAAATAATTATTGTTTTTCATAAAGAAATATTTATATTTGCCCAAGACAAATAAAACTATTCGTTATGATAACTTGGTGGAATTCACTTAGCAGTATGATGCAGGTCCTTTGGGCAATAACCCTCTCGGCCACGCTTATCTTCGTTATCCAGACCATTCTCACCTTCCTCGGTGTTGGAGGAGAAGGAGGAATTGACGCCGATGTCAGCGGTGATTTGGATCTTGGAGGAGCGGACGGTTCGTTTGATGCCGACCCTTCCATGAACCTTCTCACATTCCGTAATTTCGTCAACTTTTGCCTTGGTTTCGGATGGACCGCGGTGCTGATGCGTGACAGGATCGGTTCCGATTTCCTTCTTGTGCTTCTTGCCATTATCGTCGGAGTCGCCCTTGTGGCTGCCGTGATGTGGCTGTTCAAATGGCTTAGCGGCATGCAGCAGAGCGGCAACATCAATGTCCACACAGCGGCTGTCGGTTGCGAAGGCAAAGCCTATCTCTCAATCCCCGGCGAGCGTAAAGGGGAAGGGAAGGTCCAGATAACCATCAATAACGCGGTGCGTGAGTATGACGCCCTTTGTGAGGGCGACACGATTCCCACCGGCGCACCGATCAAAGTTGTCGGTGTGATAAATGAGCATACCCTCCTTGTGGAGGAAATCAATCCTACAATCATCTAACAAACTATAATTATGGACTTTACTCTCATTCTCATCATTGTCGCCGTCCTTTTTGTGACGTTTGCGGCCATTCTGAAGCGCTACAAGCGCTGCCCTTCTGACAAGATTTTGGTCATCTATGGTAAGACCGGCAAGAACAAGAGCGGTTCAATATCTTCCGCAAGGTGCATCCATGGTGGCGCGGCTTTCATCTGGCCTGTGTTCCAGGATTACGCGTTCCTCGATCTCAAGCCTATCTCAATCGAGTGCAACCTTACCAACGCCCTTTCGAAGCAGAACATCCGAGTCGACGTTCCTTGCCGCTTTACCGTTGGTATTTCCACAGAAGCTGACAGTATGACCAACGCCGCTGAGCGTCTGCTCGGGCTCTCTACCGATAGCATTCAGAATATTGCCACCGATATCCTCTTCGGTCAGCTCCGTCTCGTCATCGCGACCATGGACATCGAGGAGATCAACGCCGACCGCGACAAGTTCCTCGCCGCTGTCAGCCAGAACGTTGAGGCTGAGCTCCGTAAGATCGGTCTGAAGCTCATCAACGTCAACGTCACCGATATCCGTGATGAGTCCGGCTATATCGAGGCTCTCGGTAAGGAAGCCGCCGCCAAGGCTATCAACGACGCTAAGAAGAGTGTGGCTGAGCAGAACCGTTTCGGTGAGATCGGTAAGGCTGAGGCCGACAGGGATAAGGACATCCGTATCGCCGAGACCCAGAGAGACACCCGTATCAAGACCGCCGCTGCCAACGCTTTGGCTGTCCAGGGTGAGAACACCTCCAAGATCGAGATCGCCAATTCTGACGCCGCCCGTCGTGAGAAGGAGGCTGAGGCCGCACGTTTGGCTGTCGCCGCTGAGAAGGTCCAGGCCGCTAAGGCTCTGCAAGAGGCCTACCAGAGCGAGCGTGACGCTGAGCTTGCCCGTGCCGAGAGGGAGAAGGCAACCCAGCAGGCTAACATCGTTGTTCCTGCCCAGATTGACAAAGAGCGCCTTATCATTGAGGCTGAGGCTCAGGCTGAGAAACTCCGCAGGACCGCCAAGGGTGAGGCTGATGCCATCTACGCCAAGATGGAGGCCCAGGCCCGCGGTACTTTGGAGATCTTGACAAAGCAGGCTGACGGTTTCGCCCAGTTGGTCGGAGCCGCCGAGGGTGATGCCCAGAAGGCTGTGCTGATGATGATCTCCGACCGTCTGCCCGAGCTCGTCAAGACTCAGGTCGAGGCTGTCAAGGGTATCAAGATCGACAAGGTCACCGTTTGGGACGGCAATGGAGGCAAGGACGGCAAGACTTCAACCGCCAACTTCATCTCAGGGCTTATGGGTTCGGTTCCTCCGCTTCAGGATTTGTTCAAGATGGCTGGTATGAGCCTTCCTGAATATATGAAGGGTAAGGATGTTCCCGAGGACCAGGGAACTGCCAAAAAGGAGGGTAAGTAGTTATGCCGATAATTGTCAATGTCGATGTGATGCTGGCCAAGCGGAAGATGACTTCCGCTGAGTTGGCGGAGAAGATAGGCATCTCGGCTGTCAATCTCTCGATCCTCAAGACCGGGAAAGCCAAAGGTGTCCGATTCTCGACACTCGACGCCATCTGCAAAGCCCTTGACTGCCAACCCGGCGACTTGCTGGAATACCGACCGCCTGAGCCAGGAGCCCCCGAACAGACGGATTAGTAACACAGAAGTTGTTCTGAATCATATTTTTGCTTAATCAGATGGTGCCTCAATTGGCGCCATCTGATTTTATATTGTCCGGTTAATCATCTGTTTCTGCGACACGGCAAGTTTTTTTTAGTATATTTGAGCATTATGAGAAAAACACTATTCATTTCTTTAATCCTTCTGCTTGCTTGTTGCACTGGCACGCCAAAGAACGATACAGTCAATATTTCCGCTATCCGTGACGGATGGCAAAGGAAAACAATTGAGACTAAGAATCTTGGGGCCCAGCCCACTGTGATGCAGTTGTTGAGGGCTTTTAATGAGGTATGGCCTTCAGCCGGAGCCGATTCCATCATCACTGAGGCGGGGGACAGGCTGTTCGTGTCAAACGATGTTGAGGAAGGTGGGTCCGGAAAAGTCTTTGTGGATTGCGAGGACTTCAATGTGGCATATTACAACCAAGGCAATACCGCGGACAAGAGGACGGAGGCCCGGACATATTCAAAGGAAAACGGGCATACTTTGTTCGCCGTCCTTCTGGAGCAGGTCAACCCGGAGGAAGAGCAATTCTGCTGCTTCTACGATTATGACCCTGCCACAGGAGCGATGACTCCGGAGGATGTGCCGTATGCCGATTTCAAGCCCTTGCATGAAGGTTCCATCTTGACATATTGGTTGACAGAGGGTGATTATGACCAGGATATAATCATAGTCGAGACATCGCCGGATGACAGCTACCCGACCGCCTACCATCATTATACTTTCAACGGAAAGAAACACGAGTTCAATTATTGGAGCAATGAGTTTATCTATCCCGAGTATGAGGATGAGCATGATTTTTTGCCCGAGGAGGCGGTCTTGAGAGCGGAGTCTGACAATTATTGGTTATATACGTCTGTCGCTGATCCTGCCTCTGATGATTATCCCGAGATTACCGTGTTGTGGGTAATGAGCAAGGAGGATGACGTGGTCACACAGATTTGTGTCACTTCCCCTGACTCTGAACCTAAATGGGCCTCTATGACTGACGGGAACGCTATCTCTGTGGGAAGGGGAGACATAGCGGTTGTCGAGAATGTCCAGGCTGTCCCTTGGGATCCCGACAAGTTCTATCTTGACGGCTGCCCGGACGCCAGGAACATCTGGTCTTACATAATTGATGTCAGCGACCCTGACGATGTCAAGGCTATCCAGTTCCCTTCTAACGAAGGCTTCCTGTCATTCGATGTGGCAGGCAAGAGAATCCACCTTGGGGCTTACCGCTACCATCCTGAGGGAGGCCGATATTCGGTCGATCAGGTCTATAATATTGATGGAAAATTTATATCAGAAACAGTAATTGGAGATGAATAGGTTATTAGTTTTGTTGGCTGTCCTCATCCCGACAGTTTCCTCTTATGCCCAGGTTATCAAGTCCGGGACAATGTGGTACAAAGGTGGGGACAACTACACCGCCACGGTGCAAGAGGATGGCACGATCCTGATGGATTCGATGTCAGAAGGACAGGAAATGCAGTTCAAGATGGTTCCGGACGGGGACAAGAAAAACGCTTATGTTGTCGCCCAAGGCCCCAGTGAGTATGCTGACATGCCATTTCCGGAGGGATACAAGATCCGTTATCGCCATCAGGATGGGATGAAAGTGCTATGTGTTTATAATCTGGATGGCAACCTTCAGACAACCTTCAACTGGACTCCTGATGAAAGCCGTCACAATAACATCTGGACGTGGATTCCTCAGCTCAAAGGAGTTTACACCCTTCAGCCCGATGGCTACCAGATTACGATCAATGATATGACGGTGAACGTTGAAGGAATGGATGGCGAGTATGAGGTCCAAACCTTCAATGACATCGCCAACGGGGTAGTGAAAATATCTCACCAATGGGTAAACGGTTACTTCGAGATGGTCCCTACTCTCAATGGATTCAAGGTCTATCAGGGAAGCTTCGATGAATATGGTATGTTCCAGCGTTCCGGAGAGCCATATTCCCTCGTTGAGTCAGATCCATGGAAAGGCCGTTTCGAATTCGCTTCCACCTTGTTGCTGAATACTGGCATACTGGGCAAATACAAGCGTTCCACTCTTCGTATAATGCGTAATGAGATACTTGCCCGTCACGGCTACGTGTTCCAGTCTAAGGACCTTAAGGAATATTTTGAGAGCCAGCCCTGGTATAAGCCGGCCGAGAGTGATTCCGGCATAGCCCTCTCTTTCATCGAGCAACTCAACGTCGAGATGATCAAGACTGCCGAGGCCGATCCCGATCACGACGAATACGTCTGGGAAGAATAAAGCCCCTGGCAAGATAAAAGGAAAGGGCTGACCCTAACGGTCAGCCCTTCACTTTTTGTTTGAAGCGGAACTACTTCCCGGCGAGGCGGGCGTAGGTGCCGTAACGAACCTTGGCGAATTCCTCAGTCAGGGTCAGGAGCTCCTGAGCCTTGTCGGGGAACAGCTTGTACAGGGAAGCGAAACGTACCTCACCTTTCAGGAAGTCCTGGAACTTGGTCCAGTCGGGCTCCTTTGAGTCGAGTGAGAACGGATTCTTACCCTGGGCCTCAAGATCAGGATTGTACCTGTAGAGATGCCAGTAGCCGCAGTCAACAGCGAGCTTCTCCTCCTTCTGGCTCAGTCCCATTCCGGCCTTCAGACCGTGGTTGATACAAGGGGCGTAAGCGATGATGAGGGAAGGACCGTCATAAGCCTCGGCTTCCTTGATGGCGTTGAGGTACTGGACGGGAGATGCTCCCATAGCGACCTGGGCCACATAGACATAGCCGTAGCTGATGGCCATCATTCCGAGATCCTTCTTGCGGATCTTCTTTCCGGAAGCGGCGAACTTGGCGATAGCTCCAGCAGGAGTGGACTTGGAACTCTGTCCACCGGTGTTGGAATACACCTCGGTGTCGAGAACCAGGACATTGACGTTCTTGCCGGAAGCGAGGACGTGATCCAGACCACCGTAGCCGATGTCATAGGCCCAACCGTCACCACCGAAGATCCACTGGCTGCGAGCCGGGATAAAGTGCTTGTACTCAAGCAGTTTGGCGCAGCAGTCGCACTTGCAGGCCTCGGCGAGAGGAACGATCTTGTCAGCGACCTCACGGGTCACAGGACCGTTCTCCTTGTTGTCCAGCCACTGCTGGGCGAGAGCCTTGAGATCCTCACCGCAGCACTCGCAGGCGATGATCTTGTCCATAATGCCGGCCACGGTCTCGCGGGCGCGGTCCGAACCGATCTTCATTCCGAGACCGAACTCGGCGTTGTCCTCGAAGAGGGAGTTCTGCCATGCCGGTCCATGTCCCTGTGCGTCAGTGCAGTAAGGAGAGGCGGGGAAGGAGGCTCCGTAGATTGAGGAGCAACCTGTGGCGTTGGCGATCATCATCCTGTCTCCGAAGAGCTGGGTGATATTCTTGATGTAAGGAGTCTCACCGCAACCGGCGCAAGCGCCACTGAACTCGAAGAGCGGCTGCGCGAACTGTGAGTTTTTGAGGTTGGCGGTCTTGTTGACGACATTCTCCTTGTAACCGACCTTGGTATGCAGCCAGTTGAAGTTGTCCTGCTCCTGATGCTGATCAAGGGCGGAGACCATAACGAGGGCCTTGTCCTTCGCGAGACACACGTCGGCGCAGTTTCCGCAGCCGGTGCAGTCGTCCACAGAGATGGAGAGGGCGTAGGAATATTCCTTCAGAACAGCCTTTCCGGCAGCCTTCTTGAGCGTCGCGGGAGCCTTATCGGCTTCCTCAGCGGTGAGGAGGAACGGACGGATGGCGGCGTGAGGGCAGACGAAGGCGCAGGTGTTGCACTGGATACACTTCTCAGGATCCCAGCTGGGCACCATCACGGCGACACCGCGCTTCTCATAAGCGGCGGTCCCGGCGGGCATCGTGCCGTCCATGTAGGGCAGGAAGGCGCTGACAGGCAGCGAGTCACCGTTCTGGGAATTGACCACGTCGGCGATCTCCTTGACAAAGGCGGGAGCTAGACGGTCCTTGTTTGGGGTCTCAAACTTCGCGCTGATATTGGCCCACTCGGCGGGGATGGTGACCTCGGTATATTCACCACCACGGTCAACGGCCGCGTAGTTCATATTCACGACATTCTCACCCTTCTTGCCGTAGCTCTTGACGATGGCGTCCTTCATGTACTTGACGGCGTCCTCGTAAGGGATGATGCCGGTGATCTTGAAGAAAGCGGACTGGAGGATGGTGTTGGTCCTGTTGCCCAGACCGATCTCGGACGCGATCTTGGTGGCGTTGATGATATAGAGCTTGATGTGCTTCTTGCCGATGATAGCCTTGACATTGTCAGGGATCCTCTTCACGGTCTCAGCCTCGTCCCAGAGGGAGTTGAGCAGGAGGGTGCCGCCATCCTTGATGCCCTTGAGGACATCATATTTGGAAAGGTAAGAAGGCACGTGGCAGGCCACGAAGTCGGGGGTGCTCACAAGGTAAGGAGCCTTGATGGGCAGGTCGCCGAAACGGAGGTGGGAGCAAGTGTAGCCGCCGGACTTCTTCGAGTCATAGTCGAAATAGGCCTGGCAGTACTTCGGTGTGTGGCTTCCGATGATCTTGATGGTGTTCTTGTTGGCGCCGACGGTACCGTCAGAGCCGAGTCCGTAGAACTTGCACTCGGTGGTGCCGGGTTTGACGATAGAGATCTCATCCTTGAGCATGAGGGACTTGAAGGTCACGTCATCCACGATGCCGATAGTGAAGTCGCTCTTGGGCTCCTTGAGCTCGAGGTTGTCGTAGACAGCGACAATCTGGGCGGGAGTGGTGTCCTTTGAGGAGAGACCATAACGGCCACCGATCACGAGAGGGGTTTCCTCCTTGCCCTGGAAGAGGGCCTTGACATCGAGGAAGAGCGGCTCTCCGAGAGCGCCGGGCTCCTTGGTCCTGTCGAGGACAGCGATTCTCTTGACGGTCTTGGGGAGAACCTTCATGAAATACTTCTCGGCGAAAGGCCTGTAGAGGTGGACGGTGATAAGTCCGTACTTCCTGCCCTGGGCGGCGAGATAGTCGATGGTCTCCTTGATAGTCTCGGTGACGGAACCCATAGCCACGATGATGTTCTCGGCATCGGGGGCTCCGTAATATGTGAAGGGACGATACTCGCGTCCGGTAAGCTCGCTGATCTCACCCATATAGCGCGCGACGATGTCGGGAACACCGGCGTAGACGTTGTTCCTGGACTCGACAGCCTGGAAGTAGACGTCACCGTTCTGGGCAGTGCCCCTGGTGACTGGAGCGTCGGGATTAAGAGCCCTCTCGCGGAAGGCCTTGAGCGACTTCTCGCTGACCATTCCCTTCAAAGCCTCCTCATCGAGGGCCTCGATCTTCTGGATCTCGTGTGAGGTACGGAATCCATCGAAGAAATGGAGGAAAGGGATGCTGGACTTGATGGCCGCGAGGTGGGAGACAGCGGCGAGGTCCTGGGCCTCCTGGACAGAGCCGGAGGCGATGAGGGCGAAGCCGGTCTGACGGCAAGCCATGACATCCTGGTGGTCTCCGAAGATGGAGAGAGCGTGGGACGCGAGGGCGCGGGCAGACACGTGGAAGACACCCGGGAGAAGCTCTCCGGCGATCTTGTACATGTTCGGGATCATCAAAAGAAGACCCTGGGAAGCGGTGTAGGTGGTGGTGAGCACACCTGCCTGGAGGGAGCCGTGGACAGCTCCGGAGGCACCGGCCTCACTTTCCATCTCAGTGACACTCACAGTCTCGCCCCAGAGGTTCTTTTTACCGTGGGCAGCCCATTCGTCGATGTTCTCCGCCATGGGCGAAGAGGGAGTGATAGGGTAAATGCAGGCGTTCTCGCTGAAAAGGTAAGCGATGTTCGCTACAGCGGTGTTACCATCACAGGTGATGAATTTCTTTTCTTTTGCCATATCGTTTAAAAATGTGAATAATCTCTTATAGAGTAGTAAGTCCTTCGATAACAATGCCTTCCGCACCACCGGAGATTCTTTTCACAAGGCCCTGCAACACTGTTCCGGGTCCAATCTCCATAAAGTAACCGGCACCGTCGGCGATCATATTCTCAACACTGGAAGTCCATCTGACGGGGGAGGTCAGCTGCTTGAGGAGATTCTCCTTGATCTCAGTTGGATCAATCGTGGGTTTGGCGGTGACATTCTGGTAGACCGGGCAAATCGGGGCGACGATCTCGGTCGCTTCAATCGCCTTTCCGAGCTCAACCCGGGCGGGTTCCATAAGAGGGGAGTGGAAAGCGCCTCCGACTGGGAGGGGGAGAGCTCTCTTGGCTCCTGCCGCCTTGGCGGCTTCGCAAGCCCTCTCAATCGCGTCCTTCTCGCCCGAGATCACTATCTGTCCAGGACTATTGTAATTGGCGGGAATGACTATTCCCTCACAGTCAGCGCAAATACTCTCAACCTGATCGTCGGAGAGACCGATGATGGCTGCCATCCCTCCTGGAACCTTCTCGCAGCATTTCTGCATCTCGGTGGCCCGGATATAGACAAGCCTCAGGGCATCCTCGAAACTCATCGCACCGGCGGCGGCCAGGGCGGAGAACTCACCGAGGGAATGTCCCGCTACCATGTCGGGAGCGAAGCCATCGTAGCACTTTGCCAGAACAACAGAGTGAAGGAATATGGCGGGCTGAGTGACCTTCGTAGCTTTAAGGTCCTCGGCCGTGCCGTTGAACATTATATCGGTTATCTTGAATCCAAGGACTTCGTCAGCCCTGTCCAGCAGCTCTTTACCTCTAACTCCACTATCATAGAGATCCTTGGCCATCCCGGGGAACTGCGACCCTTGACCGGGAAATACATACGCTCTTTTCATATCTGACAAAAATACGATTTATTATTTTAATATCCGAGAAGAATAATTCCTATTTTGATTTCAATTTCGTATTTTTGCAGACGGTTTCCGGATAGGAATGGATTTGCCCCCATAGTTTAATGGATAGAATTTAGGATTCCGGTTCCTACGATAGGCGTTCGATTCGCCTTGGGGGTACGAAAACGATGCCGACTGGTCGCAGTGATCAGCCGGCATCGTCGTTTCTATTCCATGTGTCTACAGTGGCGTTTTTTTGGTTATTTCGTAACTTCTTATTACATTTGCCGTTCATTAAAACCTTTTAACAAAGCGTTTTAACTATAGGACACACCATATAAATCAAATACTGTTTTTTATGTTCAAAAAACTTCAATCAGTTCTACTGACGGCCATCCTCATTTCTGTTTCCTGGATGGCCTCTGCCCAGAACCGTACGGCAACCGGTACCGTCAGCGACAATATCGGTCCCGTCGTCGGAGCTGGAGTGGTTGTAGCTGGTACCACAAACGGCACCGTCACTGATGCCTCAGGTACCTTCACTATCAACAATGTGCCGGTAGGTGCCAAGATTCAGGTGAGTTGCATCGGCTACACACCTGTCGAGTACGTCTTTGACGGCAATCCCGCCAACATTGTCCTCAAGGAAGACAGCGAGTTGCTGGACGAAGTCGTCGTCACCGCTCTCGGTATCTCCCGTGAGAAGAAATCCCTCGGTTATGCCGTCCAGGACGTCAAGTCCGAGGAACTCACCAGAGGTGGCGGAATCAACCTTACCGATGCCCTCCAGGGCAAGGTGGCCGGTCTGCAGATCAGCAACTCCGGTACCGGAGTGGGCGGTTCCACCCGCGTCATCATCCGCGGTTCCTCCTCTCTCTCCAACAACGATGAGCCTCTATATGTTGTGGATGGTGTCCCGTATGACACTGGCGGCCACGACATCGACGGACAGGCCGGCCTCTGGGGCGGCACCGACCGTAGCGGCGGCGCTTTCGACCTCAACCCTGAGGACATCGAGAGCATCTCCGTCCTTAAAGGCCCTACCGCCGCTGCCCTTTACGGATCCCGCGCCGGTAATGGTGTCATCCTCATCACAACCAAGAAGGGCGGAAAAGACAACGAGGCCATCGGAGTCACCTACAACGGCAAGTTCTCCTGGTCTCCTGTCTCCTACTTCCTCGATCTTCAGAACACTTACGGACAGGGTTCCAGCGGAGTATACAATAAGAACGCGACCGGATCCTGGGGCGCGAAGATGGACGGCCATAACGAGGATGCCTGGTGGAATTCCTCCGAGCGCGCCATCTACCAGGGCGATGTCAACCCTTACAAGGAGTACTATCGCACCGGTAACTCCCAGAGCCACAATGTCACCATCGCCGGTGGTGGCAAGGAGAATCCCTGGCGTCTGTCCCTTGGTCGCGATGACAACCAGTCCGTGATCAAGCCCACCACCATCAACAAGTCCAGTGTGGACCTCGTCGCCCGCCTGGAAGCCAACAAGTGGCTGCACTTCGACGTGAAGACCAACTATGTGCGTACGGAAGGTAACAACCGCCAGACCCGCGGTCTGTACGGTACCTCCTATTATATCACCACGATGCCTCGAAGCATCCGTATGGCTGACCTTGAGAAATATGCTGTTGATGAGAACGCCGCCGCCCTTGGCGATGTCGCTCACATCAACTGGTACGGCCCGAACGCCGACTACCAGAACCCGTACTTCATCCAGCGCCAGTTCAACAACCAGGATGTCCAGAATAAGTTCTTTGGTATGGGCAAGATGACGATCGACTTCACAAAAGACCTCCACTTCACCTTGAAGGAAGGTTACAACTGGGTCGATTACCAGACCAAGAACTGGTATCCTTACAAAGATCCTGTGTTCTCCAGCGCCTATCCCGAGGTGGACATGCGCAAGACCACCCGTATTGAGAGCAACCTCGAAGCCCTCCTCTCCTATAACAAGAGTGTAGGTGATTTCGACTTCGGCGTCAGCGTGGGAGGCAACTTGATGCACATCAAGTCCGAAGGCCTGCATGGTGACGGCAAGAAGATTCCCATCGTTGGGGCTATGTACATCGCCGCCGGTACGCAGTATGCGTCCAATTCCCAGTACGAGAAGGAAATCCAGTCCCTGTATGCCTTCGCTAACGTGGCTTACAAGAACTTCCTCTTCTTGGATGTGACCGCCCGTAACGACTGGTCTTCAACACTTCCTGCCGACAACCGCTCCTACTTCTATCCTTCAGTCAGCCTTTCCTGGCTGATTACCGGTATGATGGACCAGATGGGTGTCAGCTACAATAAGGACATCATTGATTATGGTAAGATCCGCGCCTCTTGGGCACTCGTGGGTAAGGACACCGAACCTTATCAGCTGGCCACCACCTACGGCAGCACCACGGACGCCACCGGACTGATCACCATAACCCAGAACACGACACAGGCCAACGCCAACCTGAAACCTGAGATGGCCAATTCTTGGGAAATCGGTACCGAGTGGCATTTCTTCAAGAACCGCCTCGGCATCGACCTTACCTACTACAACACCACGACCAACAACCAGGTTATGCGTATCGACCTTCCTTACTCCTCCGGAGTGCAAAGGAAGTGGATCAACGCCGGTGTCATCAACAACAAGGGTCTTGAGCTCCAGCTCAATGGTGACATCATCCGCACCCGCGACCTCACCCTCGGAGCGACCCTCAACCTCGCCCGCAACGTCAACAAGGTCGTCGAACTTTATCACGACACCGAGTCCGGCATCAATGTCGACCAGTATAGCCTCGGTAAGATGAGCGGCAACGCCCAGGTGGAAGTCCGCGCTGAGGAAGGCCAGCCTATGGGTAGCATCTACGGTACCGGTTATGCCCGCGACGGGTCCGGTAACATCCAGTTCAAGGATGGTCTGCCTGTCGCCGAATCTGACAAGTACCTCGGCTCCGTACAGCCCGACTTCACAGGATCCTTCGGTCTGAACCTTGGATGGAAGGGATTCAGCGCCAACGCTTTGTTCTCCTTCAAGAAGGGTGGCAAGCTCTTCTCTGTCACTGAATATTCCGCCGCTCACGCCGGTACGGCCGCTCGTACCGAGGTGCGCGACAACTTCACATTCCAGGGAACCAAAGTGGATGCTCAGACATTCTGGACCAGTTCACCTGCCGAGGAGTTTATGTATGACGCCTCCTTCCTGAAACTGGGTGAGGCTTCCATCGGATACAACTTCTCCAGCAAGTTCCTGAACGGTGTCCTCGGCGGCATCGTGAAGAGCGCCAAGTTCTCCCTCTACGGGAGCAATCTCCTCTACTTGATCTCGCATACTCCCGGCACCACGCCGGATGGATCTTCCACCGACACCTCCATCTTCGCTTCGGCGTTTGATATGTGTCCGTACCCGACCACCCGCAATTACGGTGCTTCTATCACCATTGGCTTCTAAACGGATTCCGCATTATGAAAAAGTATATAATACCTGTATTTGCCGCTCTCGCCCTCCTGGCTTCCTGTACCGCCAAGTTTGACGAGATGAATACCGACAGCACCGCGCTGACCGCCAGCTCCGTGCAGGCCCATATGGTGTTTGCCCGTTGCGTGTATCACGGTATGAGCAATGACCACCAGCGTAACTTCAACCTCAACGACGATATGTACGCCCACTACTTCTCCGAAGGCCTGGGCTGGACGGACTACTGGCGTTACAACGAAGGTTGGGGCAATATCTACTGGCGCGATTTCTACACTGAGCGTCTTCCGGAATATCACCTTATCAACCAGATCCTGGGCGATGACACCGACTACAACGGTATGAGGGCCGCAAACGACATCTGGAACGTCATCCTGTGGCTCCGCGTCATCGACCGTTACGGCGACGCTCCCTATAAGGACAGCGAGGGTAACTATGCCGGACAAGGCTTCACAATGCCTTACACTTCCATCAAGGAGATTTATCCAGATCTGGTGGCCCGCCTCCAGAACGATGTGAACCTGCTGGGCAGCCCGGGCTCCAAGACCTTTGGCGACTACGACCTTGTGTACGCCAACGATTGGACAAAGTGGAAGAAATTGGCCAACACCCTTATTATGCGTCTTAGTATGAGGATGTGTAATACCTCGGAGGCCGCCTCGATGAAATCAGCGTTCTCCAGTGCCGTGGCCGGAGCTATGTCCGCTCCCAGTGACTACACCAGGGTGAATTGCGACACCTATGTCTGGGGCGATTACTACGACAGGACCTTCTACGACTGGGCCAACACTTTCACTAGCTCCGACTTTATGAAAATGATGAATGGCAACAATCCCGGATACGCCACTGGCGTCGTGGATCCTCGCCGCGGATTCTGGTTCGCCAAGGGTGACGGTGATAATGGATGGGACGGTTTCCCGAACGGCAACTATGAGATCGACACCCGTGCCGATGTCAAGAACGCCCACGGTGGAAGCGGCTCATTCGCCAAGCTGAACTGCTATGACAAGAATGGTTTCTTCTTCTTCAACTTCCACAACACCCGCAAGGAGAACCTCTCATGGTGCCTGGCCTCATATTCCGAGACCTGCTTCCTGAAGGCTGAGGCTGTGCTCCGCGGATGGATTTCCGGCGATGCCCAGGCTTTCTACAAGGAAGGCATCAAGGCTTCGATGGATGAAGTCGCCTATATGATCAAGCAGTCAGGTGGTACCAACACCATCTCCGAGACTGAGAAGACCAACTACATCAACGCCCTTCCGTCCTTCGGAAGTGGTGAGACGGCCCTTCGCAACGTGATGATCCAGAAGTGGATCGCCCTGTTCCCGAATTCCGCCGAATCCTGGTGCGACCAACGCCGTACCGGTTATCCGGACTATTATAGCGGTGTGCTCACTTATCCGACAATCCACCCGAGCTCACTCGTGGCCAGCGGCAACATCGTCCAGCGCATACCGTACCCGGACAACGAGTACAACACCAACAGCACGATGATGCCTTCCAAATACCAGGGCGGCGAGCGTGACCAGCAGAGCAATCTCTACTGGGCCCTCGGTGGGGAAGGTAATACTCAGGCGAAGAATACGGCTCCGAAGAACCTGTAGCCCTTCGCTCAACAAGGAAAAAGGAGGTGACAAGCCCGGTCACCTCCTTTTTGTATTTGATTTATAGCTATTTGCACCAGCGCTCAAGCCAGTCGAAGTAACTCCTGTGCCAGAACAGGGCGTTCTGGGGCTGGAGGATCCAGTGGTTCTCCTCCGGGAAGACGATGAGCTTTGAAGGGACTCCCATCATCTGCGCTGTGTTGAAAGCGGCCATGCCCTGGTCGTAAGGGATACGGAAATCCTTCATTCCGTGGATGCACAGTATAGGTGTGTGCCACTTCGTGACATTCGCGGCGGGGGAGTTGGAGTAGTGCCTCTTGGCCTTGGGTGCGTCGCTCCAAGGCGATCCGGCCTGCTGAATGCCTCCGAAAGTCTTCCCGTCGCCTTTCGGCCCCATCTGGCCTGGAGTGTAGGAATATTCAGTCAGACCGCCGTTGTCCCAGTTGGGGAACCACATCTCCTCGGTCTCGTAGTACATGTACCTCTCATCGAAGATTCCCGCGTGGGCGATGAAGCAGTCGTAGGTGTCACCATGGATTCCGGCAAGGTAGTAGACACTGTAACCACCGTATGATGCCCCGCAGCCGGCGAGTTTGCCGACATAGGGCTCTTTCTTCAGTTCATTGGCGGCGCAAAGGTAGTCCTGCATATTGAGACCGATGTAATCGCCGCTTATTTCCTCGCACCATTCCTGACCGAACGCGGTCGTGCCTCGGCGGTTGGGGAGTATGACGATGTAGCCCTGGGAGGCCATCAGACGATAGTTCCAACGGTAACTCCAGCCTTGGCTGAGAGTTCCTTGAGGCCCGCCGAGGAATATCTCGATCGCGGGATAAACCTTTGTCGAGTCAAACTTGGGAGGGAAGAGAACCCAGGTCAGCATCTTCTTCCCGTCCACGGTGTTGATCCAGCGCTCCTCGATGTTGCAGGCCTCCAACTGTCCGAGAATATGGCCGTTCTCGTCTGAGATCCTGCTGAATGAGCCATCCTCCTCGTTGACAGCCACAAGCTCGGTGGGGAACTCCATCGAGGTGTAGCTTGTAAGGAGGGTGCCTTCAACGACGGCGAACGGGGATCCGAAATCGTACCAGGCGTCATCCGGAGTGATCCGGACCAAGCCACCGGTCGAGGAGTCAACCTTGTAGATGGCCTTCAGGCCCTCTGTGAGGGCGGAGAAATAGATGGATTTCGAGTCGGCGGACCAGACGGGACTCTCTACGTTGTATTTGAATCCGGCTGTGATCTCACGAATATCCGAGACCTTGATTGAAGCCTGGCCGTCCGACTGGCCGGAGCCGGCGCCAACCGCCGCGATAAACAGGCGGGTCTGGTCAGCCTCATAACCGTTCCTGGCCATGCTGAGCCATGCCACATAAGCCCCGTCGGGACTCCAGACAGGATCCGTGTCATAACCGCCATCCATGGGGACACGTACGGTCTCTCCTGTTACGATATTATAGATATAGATCTCAGTATCAGTCGAGAAGGCATACTCCTTCCCAGTCTCGGTTTTCTTGCATGAATATGCCACTTTAGTTCCGTCAGGGCTCCATGAGAGCTGCTCCAGGCCTCCGTACGGCTCAAGCGGGAACTCATATTTCCCGGCCCCGTCATCAAGGATATTGAGAGAGTTCTCCGCCGTTATCATCTGGCCTTCGACAAGCGGGGCCACATATGCCTGGGGACGCTCGGTTGTCCAATGGTCCCAGTGCCTGTACATCAGGTCCTCAGTGACGTAGGCCTTGGCTTTGTCCAACGCGGGGTCGAAGTCCTTCGGGGTCTTGACATTCCCGGGAATCTCACTCGTGTAGACGACTTGGGCCTGGTCAGGACTCAATGAAAACTCTCCTATTCCAGCCTCCACATCGCTCAACTTCGTCCTCTCGCCAAGCGAGGGGTTACCTCCGGTCACATTGAAAGCGGCCTTCCAGATCTGTCCTCCCTGGGCGAAATAGATATTCTTCCCATCCAGGCTCCAGCGGGCGTTGGATACGCTCTTCCCGTCCTTGGTAAGTTGGATCTTGTCTCCGAAAGCGAGACCTTCTTCTCCCTTGGACACCTCCTGGATGAACAGGTTCCTGCAGGAACGGTTCTCCTCGATGGAGGTGTAACTGACTCCGTAAAGGATCCAGCGGCCATCAGGGGAAAGCTGTGGATCGGACAACCTTCCGAAAGACAGTAAAGTCTCCGGGGTCATGATCCCGTTCTCGATCTTGATGTCGGACGGAGCGATGTAGCCGGCACCCGTCTCCGGTTTCTGATTGGTACAACCCATAATCATCACAGTTGCCGCTAATGAGATAGCGAGTTTTCTTGTATTCATAATGTTATTGATATTGTTCATAACCAATTGTCAACAAATCCCTTACGGCTGACCTTACGTCTTCCGGCTCCAGAACTTCTACCCTTCCTGAGCGCCGACAGAATTCCATGATCAGATTCTCGTCGGGGATGAGCCTGATCCGGAAAACGCTCCCTCCTTCCGTAGTGGTGTCCTCCTCAATCTGGCTGCTGTGAATAGGCAGGTCACGTAGGTACCTGGTCTCCTCTTCCGTGGCCTTGAACCTCACCGTCACACTCTTCTGCCCCTCTTTCGGGAAAAATACCCCGAAACTCTCGCGGAAAAGATCCTCGACATCGAAGCCTTTGGGCATCTTGAAAGACGTTCCGGTCTCTGAGAGCGACAGGATCCTGTCCAAACCATAGACTCTCCAAGCCCTCATGTCATTGTTCCTCAACTCAGTCCCATCCGCGAAGGCTCTTTCATGGCAAAAGCCGACCAGATACCATCTGCGCTCGTGCTCCTTTACCGCGAAAGGCTGGACATGAAGGGTTTCCGAGGTGGAGGAAGTGTATTTTCCATAGACAATCTCCAGCTCCATGCCGTCCTCCATGGCCTGCATGATGGGAGTAAGGTACTTTCGCCCTGAAGGGATCTCCTCGACTCCGACCCTCCCGCTCAAGCGCTCTTTGCCAAGGGTCAGCAAGTTATTGACAGTGAATGTGTCGATTAGCCAGCTGACACTCTTGTTCTTGTCCAGCGCCTCGTCGCTATAGTGGATTGAATAGCGGTTGGTACCGCGGTCACACTCGATGTCTATCCCGAAAATGTCCTGTACAGCTATCCTATGGTTGTTGAATGTTCTCCTGGAATATGGCTGGCCATAATGCCTCTCGTATTTGTCAGACAGCTCGACAAGCGTCAAACCCCTTTCTCCAGTGGAGGAGAGGGTCTGTATAAGCCAGATGTATTTTCCTATTAGCTCGGAGACCATTCGTCTTGATGTGCTTTTTCAAGGCACATCAAAGATAACAAACTATTGTCTTATGAAAAAATAAAAATGATTATCTTCGCGTTCACTTCGTGAAAGTCTTTGAGTATTATGGCGGATTACATCCTTGGAATCGAATCGAGTTGTGACGACACTTCCGCGGCTGTGTTGAGGGACGGGGTTCTCCTTTCCAATGTCATAGCCAGCCAGCAAGTCCACAAGGATTTCGGCGGGGTTGTCCCTGAGCTTGCCTCCCGTGCACATGAGCAGAACATCGTTCCTGTAGTGAGCCAGGCCCTTGATAAAGCCGGTATAAAAGCTTCCGACCTTACCGCCATCGCATTCACCAGAGGTCCGGGACTTTTGGGATCTCTTCTGGTCGGCACTTCTTTCGCCAAAGCTATGGGCATAGCCCTTGACATCCCCATAATAATGGTCAACCATCTCCAGGGACACATCCTGGCCGGCTTTGTGGACCAGGAAGGCAAGGAGAACCGCCATCCAGCTTTCCCCTACCTCTGTCTCCTGGTCTCCGGTGGCAATTCCCAGATCGTGCGGGTTGATAGCCCGATCGGATACACTATTCTCGGGCAGACCATCGATGATGCCGTCGGGGAGGCGTTCGACAAATGCTCCAAGATGATGGGACTGGGTTATCCCGGCGGCCCGATCATTGACCGCCTCGCCAAAGAGGGGGATCCGAAACGTTTCCAGTTCGCCAAACCTCAGATTCCCGGTCTTGATTATAGCTTCAGCGGGGTCAAGACCTCTCTCCTGTATTTCGTGAGGGATGAGATGGCCAAGGATCCGGATTTCATAGAGAAGAACAAGGAGGATCTTTGCGCCAGTTTCCAGAAGACCCTGATTGACATTTTGATGGTCAAACTGGTCAAGGCTGCCCGCCAGACCGGGATCAAGGAGATAACTATAGGAGGAGGAGTGTCGGCCAACAGCGGGCTTAGGGCAAGGATCGAGGCGGAAGGGAAAAAGAGGGGATGGAACACCTATCTCCCCGAATTCAAGTTCACAACTGACAATGCCGCGATGATAGCGGTTGCCGGCTGGTTCCGTTACAAGGCGGGGGAGAGGACTCCACTGGATGTGGCCCCGGTTTCCAGAATCGCTGATTATTAACAGGATATATAATGATTGAGTTTGAGATGACAGGCCGTGTGGGCCGTGACCTGAGACCTGATGATGTTAGGATAGTGGCCGCGAGGGAGATGAACCTCCGGAGCAACGCCGTGATCAATGTTATTGATCCCACCAAGTCCTATCAGCCGACTTTCCCTAACGCCGCGGCGACCTGTGTGATCGCCCGCCGTTCGATCGACGCCAGGAATGATGTGATATACAGGTATAAGATTGAGGGTTACAACCATCGGTTCGAGTCTTATGTCCCGTACGAGGTGGCAGAGTACAAGGATGTTTCCGATTCGGAGCCGGTCATCATAATCGGCGCGGGTCCGGCTGGCCTTTTCGCCGCCCTCAAATTGCTCACCCTGGGCCTCAAACCCGTGGTCCTCGAAAGAGGAAAGAATGTCCATGACCGCAAGTTCGACATGGCCAAGCTCACCCGTGAGGGTGTACTGGATCCCGAATCCAATTATTGCTATGGAGAGGGCGGAGCCGGGGCGTTCTCCGATGGCAAACTCTACACGAGGTCATCCAAGAGAGGTGACATAAGGGAAGTCCTCCAGCAGTTCGTCAACTTCGGCGCCAATCCCCAGATCCTGGTAGATGCCCACCCGCATATCGGCTCGGATCGCCTTCCCAAGATAGTGGAGAGCATCCGGATGACAATTGAATCGAGAGGTGGGGAATATCATTTCGGGACAAAAGTCACTGACATTTCCAGAAAGAAGGACGGGACTATCGAGGTCAAGGCTCTTGACAGCGAGCACCCGACAAAGACCACCGGCAAACCGAAGGCCGTGAAGTATTCGGCGAAGAAGGTTATTCTTGCCACCGGTCATTCGGCGAAGGATGTATATGAGATGCTCCAGTCCAAGGGATGCCTCCTTGAGGCCAAGGGTTTCGCCATGGGAGTCCGTGTGGAGCACTCCCAGTCCCTGATCAATGAGGCCCGCTACCATGGACAATGGGAGCCTGGGATGCCTGCCGCCGAATACTCGTTCACCCAGCAGGTTGACGAGCGCGGGGTATTCTCGTTCTGCATGTGCCCCGGCGGTGTGCTTGTACCTTCCGCCACTGAGCCTGAGACCATTGTCATGAACGGCATGTCCAATTCCGCGCGCAGCGGCAAGTTCGCCAATGCCGGCGTGGTCGTCCAGATCAACCCCGAGGATGTGCCGGAGGAATATTCAGAGGCTGGAGCCTTCAAGGGACTGGAGTTCCAGAAAGCTCTCGAGAAGAAGATGTGGGAGTATGCCCACTCCCGTTCGGACAATCCGATGGCCGCTCCGGCTCAAAGGATGATCGATTTCTGCAACGGGGTCGTGTCTTCCGACCTCCCGGAGACTTCCTACAAGCCTGGTGTGGTTCCCGCCCCGATGCACAGTCTCCTGCCGGAGTTTATCTCCTCACGGCTGCAAAAGGCTTTCCCTGAGGTCAACAAGCATTCAATCAGGGGGTACTTCACCAATGACGCTCTACTCGTCGGTGTCGAATCCAGGACTTCTTCTCCAATACGTATTTCCAGGGATCCTGAGACATTGGAATCGGAAGCTTTCCCGGGCTTGCTGCCATGCGGGGAAGGAGCCGGATATTCAGGTGGCATAGTCTCCTCAGCTATCGACGGTATCAACTGCGCGCTCGCCGCCGCCCGTTCGTTTATTTAGTGTTTTTTTATATATTTGGGGTGTAAAACTTGACACGATGAACACCAAAGAGAAATTTGTGATTACCATCAGCCGCGAAGTGGGATCTGGTGGAAGGACTGTCGGAAGGAAACTCGCCGAAAGGCTTGGCGTTCGTTTCTGCGACAAGCAGTTGATTAAGAAACTGACCGAGATGTTCGGACTCAGCGCTTCCGAGATTGAGAGTATCAAAGGAAGGAAGAAGATGTGGCTCGAAGACCTCTTCTCCAGGATCACCCCAGAGTTCGGTTCCGAGATGTTCATTCCCAAAGGGTCGGAGTACACTCCGGAAGTGACTTCGGAAGAGATTTTCAACTATGAGAGCCAAATCCTCCAGTCGCTTGCTGACGAGTCCTCCTGTGTGATAGCCGGAAGGTCCGGTTTCTTTGTGCTTAAAGACCATCCCAACAAGTTGGACGTGTTCATCCATGCCTCTAAGCCCAATCGAGTCGAAAGGATCATGCGTAAGCAGGAGCTTTCTGAGAAAGAGGCGGAAGACGTGATTGCCCGTGTCGACAAGGCCAGGGAGAATTACATCCAGAAATATGCCTCCACAAGCCGTTATGACTTGCGGAATTATGACATTGTCCTGAATATGGACTATCTTACTGAAGATGAGGCTGTTGAGGTCATCCTTAAGGCTATTGCCCAGGATTGATCTCGACGTCGTGTTTTCCGCTTGGATATTCCTTCCATTGGAAAGTCGCTGAAACGCCGACAGGAAGCTCGAAATGCAGTTTCCTGCCGGTTCTCTTTATAACGATGGTCCCGTAAGGGGTCTCTTGGGTAACACTGACTTTTTCGAGTCCCTCGGGAATCTGTGGATTCAGGATTATGTGCCTGTAGCCCGGGGCATCGGGAATTATTCCTCCAAGAGCCTGGTAGAACCAGCTTCCGATACCGTTGAAACAGTTGTGGAGACGGCTCCGGTTAGCGTCCCAATGCTCCCAAGTGGCGGTGGCCCCATTGTCTATCATGTACAGATAGCCAGGATAGGTCCGTTGCTTGAGAAGGTTGTAGAACCAATCGCATTCTTTCGCTAGGGTGGCCCACTCGGCTATGACAGGCACACCCACGAGGCCGGTTTTCAGATGGTTGTCATAGATATCGGCCGTGCGCTCGAAGAGTTTGTCCCTGACCTTTCCAAGCAGGTCCGGAGGTACGATCCCTGTCAATAGAGGATATGCCATATCCACTTGGGAGCCACTGCCGTAGATATAATTCCTCCGATCGAGAAGTGCCTCGTTTATCCTCATGGCCAAAGCCTCGTACCGTGCCTTATATTCAGCGGCATCCTCAGGATGTCCCACGACTCCCGCGATAGCCTCAAGCTCCTTGTAGACTTGGCATAAGGAGCAGTTGTTGACCAGGTCTATAGATTGTGGATCGGTTACGTCGACTCCCTCCGGCGCTGCCCAGTCACCCAGGTACCACGCCCTGTAACCGGTGTCAGGCCATCTCTTAAGGAGTCCGTCAACCGTGTGTGCGTCAACATATTCAAGCCAGAGCTTCATCTGGGGATAGCATCTCTCAAGCAAACGCTTGTCTCCATAACTCATGTATGTCCTCCAAGGCGCTTGGACGATGAATCCGCACCAGTAAGGACCACCCCCGGCCGGGTAAGGACACGGGGCCGTGTGAGGCAGGCCACCGTCAGGTTGGATAGCGTCATTCCACGCTTGCAGCCAGTTGATGTAAAGAGGCGAGGTCCCGAACATGATCTGGAGGGAGAGGGTGGAGGCGTTTCCGTCCCCACCGTAGCCGAGGCGCTCAATATTGGCGCAGTCGACCATGTAACCGTCAAAGGCGAGATTCTCCAAGGTGTACCTGATCATGTCATGGATGGCGTTGAGATCCTCGTCGGAGGACTCGAATGAGGCGGTGCTTTTATAGTCTGTGCGCATTCTCAAAGCCTGGATGTCCTTCGCATCCGGAGCGGTCCCTAGACTGTCCAGAAGGACATAGCGGAAGACGTGGTGATTGAACTTGTTGACCAGATGGTCCCCGTCAGCGGAACCTGATGAGACATATTGGTTTACGGTTACAGGGTTGAATGTCCCGTCTTGTTCGAAATCATCAAAGAATGAAGCTGTGGCGATATCGCCTTCCCTCATCGGTGGAAGTTTTATGTCCAACATGCCGTTCATCACACGGCCGAAATCAACCAGGTAGCCTCCGTTATCCCCATATGGCTTGACACTGACTGCCGGGAGACACTCCTGGATAAGGCAGGGCTCGCACATCATCATAGTGGCCTCTATACCTTCAATATCCACAATGTCAACAGGTTCCCATGTCATCTTGTCCAGGTCCTCCGCACTCATCGAGGAAGGCAGGACTCCGGCGTCGATGGCCTCGCCTCCAAAACGCCAGGCGCGCCAGTCCCCGAGATCCCGGTAGCCGCTCCAGGTGCCTTGCCAGGTCTCGTCTGTGACAACAATACGCTTCGCTCCCTCAGGAGACACGGCGTCCAGCTCAGCCTTCACGACAGGACCGTCATAGATAGCGCCGAAAGACTTCGGCTTGTACCACCCGGAACTTGTCCACAAGGCTATCTCGTTCTCTCCTTTCGTCAACAAACCGGTGACATCGTATGCCACGATAAGGGATCTTTTGTCGAGCTGGGACACGGCGGGATTGAGGACCGCGTCAGAGACCTTTTTCCCGTTGATATAAGCCTCATGATAGCCCAAGGAATTCACATACAAGACAGACAGTCCTGGTATTTCCTCCACGGAGAATCTTTTCCGTAGTATCGGGGAACGGCCTTCTCCCGGAACCGATCCGATATACTTTCCTTCAAGAGTGTCCCCACCAGTTATGCCTATCCCGAAACGTTGGGGCTCACTCCAGGCGGAGACCTTCTTGTCTGAATTCCAGACCCTGACTCTCCACCAGCAAATTTGCCGTGAGGAAAGGCCGTTTCCTGAGTAAGGTACCATCACTTGATTGGCGGAAGCTACTCTCCCAGAGGACCATAGATAAGATTTTCCCGATGTCAGGGCTTCTTTTGAAGGAGCCACTTGGATCTCATAAGCGACTTGTTCCATCGGTTTGGCGGAACGGATCTTCCAGCTGAAATGAGGAATTGTGGAGTCGATGCCTAGAGGTTCGGAGAGGTTCTCGCATTTCAGGTCATACACATCGAATGAAGGTCCGCAGGAGATGGCCAGGACAGCCAGGGCGAACAAAAGGAAACCATTTGCTATCTTTCTCATATTTACAAATTTATCAAATTTTTATAAATTTGTTTGTTTAGAGATTAGACTTGGGCAGTATAACGACATTTGGAATATGGCCACATTCAAACAATTCATTCTTGTTTTATCAATTCTGACTTTCAGCGTAGCTTTCCTCTCTTGCGGTCCTTCTTTCGAGGCGTATGATCTCACGTGCGAGGGTATGACTGAGCCGCTTGGTATAGATTCGGCCTCACCTCATTTCAGTTGGAAGATCCGTTCCGCCAAACCGATGGAACAGGTCGCTTATGAGATACAGGTGGCGAGATCATTGTCCTCGCTCAAATCGGGCGATCCGGATTTATGGTCATCAGGAAAGGTTGTCTCAGCCGAGCAAGTGATGGTGCCATATTTCGGAACAGAATTGACGTCCAGGCAACAGTGCTGGTGGAGGGTCAGAGTCTGGAAATCAGATAAAAACGCGTCGAAATGGAGCACCCCTCAGCGCTTCGGAATAGGCATAATAGGTGAGGATACCCTCAAGGGTGATTATATCGGCGCCGTCCCCGGAGAATTAAGGTCCTCATTACTGAGAAAGAGTTTTGACATGGACCGTGTTCCGGCTATGGCGGTCCTCTATGTCAACTCGTTAGGTTATCATGAGGCATATATTAATGGGCAGGCGGTCTCTGACGCGGTCTTGTCCCCGGCCGTCTCCCAATTGGACAAAAGGTCCCTCATAATGGCTTATGACGTGACTTCATTACTCAAGAAGGGAAAGAACGAGATAGTCCTTTGGACCGGCACTGGATGGTACAAGGTTTTCAAGCCCGTATATGAGGGAGCTCTCATGAAAGCGGAACTTGACGAAGTCGCTCCCGATGGGGCGTCCGCCATCTTGTGTACTGACTCATCTTGGCAAGGGGCCTGGAGCGGATATAAGGAGTTGACAAGCTGGCGTTACGGAGGTTTCGGAGGTGAGTCCATTGATGCCTCTGTGGCTCCGGAATCTTTTGATAACCAATCGCTTGACCGTTTGAATTGGGTGCCTGTGGATGTCGTCAAGGTCGAAGGAATCAAGGAGACACCGCAGATGTGTGAACCTTGCGTGGTCCAGGAGACACTTACCGCGCGGAGCATAAAGCCGAATGGCGAGGGCAGCTGGGTCGTTGATTTCGGCCGCATAGTCAATGGACTGTTGGACATAAGGCTTCCCCAACTCCCCGAAGGGCACCAATCGACAGCCTCTTTCGCTGATTTCCAGGAGACTGACGGCACATTCAAACCTGTCAGCCGCAATGATTACATATCTTCAGGCAGTCCGGATGGAGACAGGTTCCTCAACAGGTTCAACCACCACGTGTTCAGGTATGTCATCCTTGACAGTATTCCCGAGGCCCCGAAGCTGGAGGATATCAAGGCCCTTCGGATGCGTACTGACTTCAAAGGTACCTCCACGTTCAAATGCTCTGACGAGGAACTGAACAAGATCCATGATATGGTTGCCTACACAATGGAGAACCTTGCCTTTGACGGCTACATGGTTGATTGCGCGAACCTTGAGAGGCTTGGTTACGGAGGGGACGGTAACGCCTCCACCCTGTCTCTTCAGATCTTGTTCGATGTGGCCCCTTTGTATGCCAACTGGCTCCAGGCATGGAACGATGTCATCCGCGAGGATGGCGGGCTTCCTCACACCGCGCCGACTCCATGGAGGGCTGGTGGCGGTCCTTATTGGTGCGGTTTCATAGTCCAAGCGCCATGGAGGACATATATGAGTTATGGCGATAAACGATTGATAGAGAGGTGTTATCCCACGATGAGGCATTGGCTTGAATATGTCGACGCCTACACTGTGGACGGTCTTCTGAAGGAATGGCCTGAGACTGAATACAGGCACTGGTTCCTGGGAGACTGGGCGGCTCCGGACGGAGTTGATGTCAGGGATCCTGAATCCGTCGACCTTGTCAACAACTGCTCACTCTGCCAGGTTTACCTTGACCTTGTCCAGATCGCCCGTTTGCTCGGGAAGGAGGCGGACGCCACTGAATTCCAAACCAGATACGATTCCCTCGCCAAAGTCATCAACGACAAGCTTTTCCATCCGGAAAGCTCTATCTACGCCAGTGGATCCCAGATTGACATGGCATATCCAATGCTTGTGGGAATAGTTCCGGACAATCTTCGGAAACAAGTGAGAGACAAACTGTTGGAGCGCACGGCTGCTGAATATGACGGCTATCTGAAGACCGGTCTCGTCGGTATTCCCGTGATCACGGAATGGGCCACTTTGGCAGGGGAGTGCGACTATATGTTCGGTATGCTCAAGAAGCATGGTTATCCGGGCTACCTTAATATGCTCGACAATGGCGCGACCGGGACTTGGGAGCATTGGAACGCGAGGCGTAGCCGTCTCCATAATTGTTTCAACGGTATCGGGAGCTGGTTCTACCAGGCTTTAGGTGGGATTATCCCTGACGCTCCCGGATACAGGCATATCCGGATAGAGCCTCAGATCCCGGAAGGTTTGGGGAGTGTCGAGGTCACGCAAAGGACTCCCTATGGTGAGATAAAGGTCGTTCGGAATGGCCGCGACCTTCATTTTGAGCTTCCTGTCGGCGTCACGGCCACGGTTGCCGGGAAAGAATATTCTTGCGGCAAGTATGACATAGAATTATAATTTTTGTATATTTAACGAAATCTTTGAGTAACAACAATAACACTAAGATATGCTTAACAGAAGAGATTTCCTCAAGTCCATGGCTGTGGCTTCGGCCGGCATGGCGTTGACTCCCGGTGATATTCTCGGGAAGGACACATTCGCAGGCGGTCTGTCCGCATCTTCGGCCAAGCCCAGAGGTGAGAAAGTCAAGATCGCGTTTGTAGGTATAGGCAACAGGGGTGAGCAGATAATCAATGATTTCACGAATACCGGGATGATTGATGTCGTCGCCCTTTGCGATGTGGATATCGACGGGCCACAGTGTAAAAAAGTCTTGGCTATGTACCCCAAGGCCAAGAGGTTCCGTGACTACCGTCAGATGTTCGACAAGTGTGGAAACGAGTTCGACGCCGTGGCCGCCGCTATTCCGGACCATTCCCACTTCCCGATAGCGATGCTGGCCCTGAACCAGGGAAAGCACATCTACCTTGAGAAACCGATGTGCCGCACCTTCCATGAGGCCGAGCTTATGATGGATTCCGCGCGCAAGCATCCCAACCTCGCCACTCAGGTGGGCAACCAGGGCCACTCTGACGCCAACTACTTCCAGTTCAAGGCCTGGATGGATGCCGGCATAATCAAGGATGTCACCGCCGTCACCGCCCATATGAACAACTCCCGCCGCTGGCACAGCTTTGACGCCAAAAGGATGTACAAGATGCCTGTCCAGCAGTCTATCCCAAGGGGTATGGATTGGGACACCTGGCTCGGTGTGACGCCTTACCACGATTTTAATGAGAAGTATCATCAGGGAGACTGGAGGTGCTGGTATGACTTCGGTATGGGCTGCCTCGGAGACTGGGGAGCTCATATTCTCGACACCGTCCACGAGTTCCTGGAGTTGGGGCTCCCGTATGAGATAAGCATGCTCTACGAGAATGGCCACAATGACTACTTCTATCCGTATTCATCGACCATCCTCTTCCGCTTCCCGCAAAGGAAGGGGATGCCTCCCGTGGATGTGACCTGGTACGATGGCCTTGACAATCTGCCGCCGCTTCCGGAAGGTTATGGCGGAGGAGTCGCTACCGCTGATGTGCCTGCGTCCGGCCAGAATGTCGGACCGGTCGCTAAGATCTCTCCTGGAAAGATCATTTATTCCAAAGACTTGATTTTCAAGGGTGGAAGCCACGGCAGCACCCTGTCCATCATCCCCGAGGAAGCCGCCAAGGATATGGAGAGCAAACTTCCCGAGGTTCCGAAGAGCCCGTCGAACCACTTCGAGAACTTCCTGCTGGCCTGCCAGGGTATCGAGAAGACAAGGTCTCCGTTCGAGATCAACGGTGTGCTCTCAGAGGTGTTCTGCCTCGGCGTCATCGCCCAGAGGTTGAACGCGAAGCTTTACTTCGACCCTCGCACTAAGCAGTTCACCAACAACGACTTCGCCAACGCCATGCTGGTCGGCCAGCCGCCTCGCAGGGGTTGGGAAGAGTTCTATAAGATGTAATATTCTTGAATATGAGAAAGTTAGCATTCGCCCTAATGGCGTTGGCGCTATGCGCCTGCGGTGGCGGTTCGAAAGAGACCGCCCAGGACAACACCTTGACTTCCCAGGAGAAGAAAGAAGGATGGGCCCTTCTTTGGGACGGAAAGACCACCGAAGGGTGGCGCGGAGCTAAGCTGGACGCTTTCCCCGATCACGGTTGGGTGGTCGAGGATGGTGTCCTGAAAGTCTTGCGCAGCGACGGAAGCGAGTCGACTAACGGTGGGGACATAATCACGACACGTCTTTACAAGAACTTCATCCTGAAGGTCGATTTCAAGATCACCGAAGGGGCCAACAGCGGCATCAAGTATTTCGTGGATCCTACTCTCAACAAGGGGGCCGGTTCCGCCATCGGCTGCGAGTTCCAGATTTTGGACGACTTGAGGCACCCGGACGCCAAGTTGGGTGTGAAAGGCAACAGGACCCTCGGATCGCTGTACGACCTGATCCCCGCTCCTGAGGACAAGCCTTTCGACATCACAACTTGGAACACCGCGACGGTCATAGTCCAGGGGACTCATGTCGAGCATTGGCTCAATGGGGTGAAACTGCTTGAATATGAGAGGAATAATCAGGAGTGGAACGCTCTTGTGGCCTATAGCAAGTACAAGGATTGGCCTAACTTCGGTAATTACGAGGAAGGTTACATTCTTCTCCAGGACCATGGTGACGAGGTCTGGTTCAAGAACATCAAGATCAAAGAATTATAGGATCATTTCGCTTTGAGAACTTCGTTCATTTTCATTAAGGGCATTCTGGCTCTTTTGTTATCATTCGCCTTGATCGCGGGATGCGATGATGGAGTGGTTGAACCTTCCATTGAGCAGGAGGAGGAAATCTCCGTCACGCCTGAACCAGTCAGGGCGGAAGTCCCTCCCGCGGAGGAGGAGACTCCACCTGCTCAGGATGAGGAAACCCCTCCTGCTGGTGACGAGGCGACCCCCGCTGCCGATGAGGAGACTCCTGCTGGCGACGAGGAGATCCCCGCGGTTGGTGAGGAAACTCCCGCCGGTGATGAGGAGACTCCCGCTGCCGATGAGGAGACTCCTGCTGGCGACGAGGAGATCCCCGCGGTTGGTGAGGAGACTCCCGCTGGAGATGAGGAAACCCCTGCTGATGATGAAGAAACACCCGCAGGAGATGAGGGCGACAGCGATCCTGTTGCCCCTTCAGTGCCGGTGAGTCTTGATGGAGCGACCATCGCGTTCAGCCCGGAAGGAGTTGATTCCGAGATAACCGCGGATTTGAAGGCTTTGTTACCGATCTCCACTGAAGGTGTCAAGAGCGTCAAATACTTCTTCTGTCAGGAATTATTGGATATTACCAAGATAGGCGACCAGAACGTCAGTTTCAGCATCACCGATGGCATACGGCTTTATGCAGCGATAAATGACGGTGACGAGCAAATGGTCGCTTACATCAGTAACACTTCTAACGGCAATACATTCGGTTATGTCCGGGGGCCGGTAGCTGACGCTTTAATGAATACAGGCGGGATGTTTGTCTTGATGAAAGCTGACGCCCTGATGGATTCGGGATCCGTGATCGGAGTCAGTTTCGACGGGCAGGACCATCTCAAGGCGGAGATAAAGCGCCCCGTGGAGATAGCCAAAGTCTCATCTGAGAGCCTGATCGATGGTGTCGACTTCGGCGAGAAGGGGTCATATATCAGTATTTCCGACCTTCTGGCTCCGGTGGATTGGCGAGGCCGCACATTTGAGGACTACCCTAATTATTGGGGCTACTATGGTGTCCGGCTGGGCAGTGATCCAAATGTCTATGGCTTTGAAGTCGTCCTCGATACAGGCGATGTCCAGTGCGATATCTCGGGTAAGCGGCAAGCCATTTTAACCGGGATGTACATCTCCCAGATAGATCCCGCTAAAGCCACCAAGTCAACTGACGGCAAGTATTTCCTGGTCCCTGATCCACTACGTTCCTCCAGGACCGTACAGATCCCGGTGAACCGGTTCGGTTACCTGACGTATTTCAACAACGGCAGGGTCCTCACCCAGGATTTCAAGTTATACGTGAAGGGAACCGTCCATTATGGGTTCGGTTACCTGAAGACGGATTGGATCGCCGTTCCCGTCAAGAGAACAAACAATTAGTATTTCTTTTCTTTGCCGCCGAGAATCTGCCTGACACGCAGAGGCTCGTTGGTTGTGATGCAGTCGACTCCGAGGCCGACCATCTCCTTGATATCCTCTTCCTTGTCGACAGTCCAGACATTGACGCTCATCTTGTTCTTGTGAGCCTGGCCGACCCAACCCGGGTTCTTGCGGAATACGTTGTAGTGGTAGTCGATGCCGTTGACGCCTTTGGCCAGGACCTCATCGGGGGACATGTCACCACTGAGGTATTGGTTGGTGAAACCGGGGCAAAGGGCGGCTATCCTATCACAAATATTGCGGCTGAATGAGATGAATATCACCTTCTTCGGATCGAATAGCCCATGCCTCTTGAGAGCCTCGATGCTCTTGTCGACCATGTAGTCCTCATGGGCCTTGTCGTACTGTTGCTTGAGCTCGAACACGAGAACCGTTCCACCTTTCTCACCCTGGGCCAGGTACTCGTCGAGAGTAGGGAGCTTCTCTCCGTTCTTCAGACGGTAATCCTTGAAATCGGCGTAGTCATGGGTGTGGATGCTCTTTCCTTGGATGTCCCTGTCGTGATGGACGACAAGCACCAGGTCAGATGTGATGTGTACATCGAATTCACTGCCCCAGAGGTTGTTTTTCTGGGCCAACTCCAGAGATTTGATGGAATTCTCGGCGAATCCCGCCTCCTCGCAATTCCAATAGCCCCTATGAGCGGTGATGGCGATCTTAGGAGAGCAAGACGCGGCTAATGCGACCAAGGCGATGACAGCGGAAAAATTGATTAATCTTCTCATATCGGATAATGTTTATTAGTTTCAGTGTTCCACAAATTTAATAATATTCTTGATATAATCTTGCCTGTAATCCTGGACATTCTCGTTCCACCAAGCTATGTATGGCTCTGGAATGGACGCTGACCAATGGTTGCGGTAAGGGCTGCTGATCACCTGGACCTCACCCGCGACTCCATTTATGCCTGAGAATATCTCTGATGGCGGACAGGTGGTGTCCACGAGGCCTATCTCGACAAGGAAACGGGCCTTGGATCCTCGCATTAATAAGGCTCCGTCGAAGTAGGGCGCCACTTTTTTCGCTCTCCGGGCATTCTTGGGGGTTAGGATGTCCGTGTTCACATCCAGTCTCGCGGAAGTTGGCGTGTCGACTCCGTTATATTCCATAGGCCAAGGCCAGGCGTCGTTCCTGCCAAGAAGGAACCCGCCGTTCCCGATCATCGCCGGCACATTGATTACCACATCAGTGATACGGTCGTCAAGTCCGGCCAGGGCTACCGCCTGCGCTCCTCCTTGGCTCTCTCCCAGCAAGATAACGGTTTTCCCGTCCCACGCCGGATCCATAGTGATGTAGTCCAACGCGCGGATCGCCCGAAGGAACATTTTCCTGAAGTAATAAGATTTCCTGGATGTGATCGGACGGTAACTGTAGTCCTTCAACGGGCCTTCCTCAAGCGCTTTGTAATAAGCGTCATCAGCATCATTCAGCATTCCGTGCGCGTTGAAATCGAAGGCTATGGCTCCGATTTGGGCCAAATCAGCGGCGGCCTGCGCTTTAGCCTTGCACCAGTCTCCGGATACCCCGGCGGCGTGGAGTTGGATGATTATGGGCAGTGACCCTTTCCGGGCGTCTTTCGGCTTCGCCACGTAGCCCCTGACAGGAACCGTGTCCAAGGCGCTGACCTCAACATCAAAGCACTCAATGCCATCACCTCTGACGGTGACAGGCTTTGAAGTCACTGTCGTCTTTTTTTGCCGGAGATGGCGTATCTGGCGTTTCCAGTATCGCTTTAGACCTATTGGAGGTTGAAAACCAGGCTCGAATGCCGATCCATTTATAACGTAGCCAATCCTTATCGCGTCTTCGGAAGGATCCAGGTTCATCGGTATCCTCTCCGGGAAAGTACCCTCTGGCCTGAACTCCAGCATCACGGCCACAGGTCCTGTCCGGACATCAGTGAAAACGACCCTCGGACTGGTGACAACCCCGATTCTCTCCACGCGGGTCATCACCCCGTTTTCGAATACCGCGACCTCAAGTGGGGTGGGATATTCCTTGACAGGCTCGACGCTCACGATGACCGTGTCTGACGAGGCGTACTGACCGTCCGGATGGTTGAGTCCGAATCTGAGGCTGGTCACAATCCCGTCACCGTGGCAGGGAAAAAGGGACAGGAAAAGTCCGATCGTGGTTAGCGAGACGAATCTGGAAAGATTTAGCATATTTATACTTATAGAATTTGCTTGCTTGCCAGCGGTAAATATAGGCATATTCTTACTGAATAATCGCGGAAATTGGTTATTTTTGTAAGTTAGGACAAAAACGAAAACAAATTATTTAATGATATGGTAAAAGTTAATTTGGGAGGTTGCGACTCCTTCGTGAAAGACGCTGATTACAAGGTTTATGTTGAGAAGGCTCTCAAGGCTCTGGATGTCCTGGAGTCAGGAACAGGGGCTGGAAATGATTATATAGGATGGAGGCACCTTCCTTCTGAGACTCCGGAGTCATTGATAGGGGAGTGCGAGGCTGTGCGTGACTGCTGGAAAGCCAAGGGTGTCGATCTCGTGGTTGTGATAGGTATCGGAGGCTCGTACCTTGGCGCCCGTTGCGCAATTGAGGCCCTGTCCCACAATTTCGCCAAGCAGCTTTCCGGCAAGAAAGACGCCCCCGAGGTGGTATTTGCGGGAAATAACCTGTCTGAGGAGTATCTCGCTGAACTGATGGACCTTGTCGCCGAGAGGAACACCGCGACGATAGTCATTTCCAAGTCAGGCACCACCACCGAACCCGCTGTAGCTTTCAGGGTGGTCAAAGAATACATAGAGAAGACATATTCAGACGCCTCCGAGAGGATCGTCGCCATCACTGACGCCAAGAAAGGGGCCTTGAAGACTCTCGCCACCCAGGAGGGTTACAAGACCTTCGTGGTTCCTGACAATGTGGGAGGACGCTATTCGGTCCTGACCCCCGTCGGTCTCCTTCCCATTGTCGTCGCCGGTTTCGATGTCCGTGAGATGCTCGCCGGCGCGAAGGAGATGGAAGAGGTTTGTTCCGTCCGTTCTGAGGAGAACCCGGCTGTCAAGTATGCCGCGATGAGGAACCTGCTCTACACCGGATTCGGCAAGAAGATCGAGATCCTTGTCGCTTTCAATCCCAAGCTCCAGTATCTTGGCGAGTGGTGGAAGCAGCTCTTCGGCGAGTCCGAGGGCAAGGAACTCAAGGGTATTTATCCCGCGTCTGTCAACTTCACCACAGACCTCCACTCGATGGGCCAGTTTATCCAGGAAGGGGAGAGGATTCTGTTTGAGACTGTCGTGAGTGTCGAGAAGAGCAACCGCGATGTCATAATCGGCAGCGATCCCCAGAACCTCGACCAGCTCAACTACCTTGCCGGCCAGCATGTGGAGCACTGCAACGCTATGGCCCAGCTTGGTACCAAGCTCGCCCATATTGACGGTGGGGTTCCTCAACTCGAGGTCTCGATAGAGAAACTCAGCGCCTACAACATTGGAGGCCTGTTCCAATTCTTCGAGTATTCCTGCGGAATCAGCGCGTACGTGCTGGGAATCAATCCTTTCAATCAACCCGGAGTTGAGGCTTACAAGAAGAATATGTTCGCTCTTCTTGAGAAGCCAGGCTATGAGGAGCAGACAAAGGCTATCAAGGAAAGGTTGTAGGGTATGCGTTGCCAGGAAAGATTCTACGAGATTTACAAAAAAGAGCCGGAAGGATTGTCTTTCTGCCCTTACCGTGTCTGCCCGATTGGCGCCCATTCTGACCATCAACTCGGGAAGATCACCGGTCTGGCCATAGACAAAGGTATCCATATAGCATATTCCCCTAAGCAAAACGGAGTGATCGAGCTCTCCTCGCTCCAGTTTAAGAAACGCGCGCAGTGGCATGTGAGGGCCATTCCTGAGGAGAAACAGAACGACTGGGCTGATTATCTCCGCGGGGCGACCAAGGAGCTGTTCCAGATCTATCCCTTGAGGGTTGGTCTCAGTGGTGTCATCGAGGGATCCCTTCCGATAGGAGGCCTTTCCTCATCCGCGGCTGTAACCATATCTTTCATGAAGGCATTATGCCAGGTCAACGACTTGCATCTTGCTGATAATGAGTTGATAACCATGGCGATGGCCGCTGAGAACAAATATGTCGGCGTATCCAGCGGAAAACTGGACCAGAGTTGTGAGGTGTTCTCTAAGAAAGACCACCTTCTGTATCTTGACACTCTGGACGACAGTTATGAGCTGATTCCGGCCTCTCCAGAGATGAAACCTTATGAGATAGCCATTTTCTTCAGTGGTGTCGAGAGGACTCTGGCGGGCAGCAAGTTCAATATGCGGGTGGATGAGTGCAAGAGTGCCGCTTATGCTTTGAAGGCGTATGCCGGGATGGAATATGGCAAGTTCAATGAGACTCATTTGAGAGAGGTCCCTCGTGAGGTGTTCGAGACATACAAGGATCGTTTGCCGGACAATTGGCGCAAACGCGCGCTTCATTGGTACACTGAGTTTGACCGGGTCCAGAAAGGAGCCGAGGCATGGCGTAAGGGAGACATCGAGGAATACGGAAGACTGAGTTTCGAGAGCGGACGTTCATCGATCGAGGCATGGGAGACCGGATCGCCTGAGCTTAAGAAGATTTATGATATCATGACCAGGACCGACGGGATATACGGAGGCCGTTTCAGTGGCGCCGGTTTCAAGGGCTGCTGTATGGCTCTGATCGACCCGTCGTTCAAGGACAGCATATTCGAGAAGGTAGAGAGGGAATACCTCGCCGAGTTCCCGGATCTTAAAGGTCATTATTCAGCCTATGTCTGCCACAGCGCGGACGGAGTCAAAATCTGACGCTTATGAAGTGCCTCATCCTCGCCGCGGGCTATGCCACCCGTCTGCGTCCCCTGACGGACAATTTCCCGAAACCATTGCTGAAGGTCGGCGGGAAGCCGATCCTTGACTGGCTTCTTGACGACTTGGGCTCTTCTGCCGATGTGGATGGCTATATTGTGGTCACCAACCATCGTTTCGCCTCCATTTTCGAGGAGTGGGCCGCAAGCCGTCCGGAGGAGATTGTTGTCGTGGATGACGGGACATCAACCAATGAGACCCGTCTCGGGGCCGTGAAAGACATTCAATTCGCTGTCGACGCCACCAAACCCGATGGTGACCTGCTTGTGATCGCTGGAGATAACCTGCTGGATTTCAGTCTCGGAGAGTTCGTGGATTATGCTCTTGAGAAAGGAACCTCCTGTGTCATGAGGTATTTCGAGCCCTCTGAAGAAAGGCTCCATAAGTGCGGGATACTGGAAATCGGCCCTGATGGGCTTATTGTCGGTATGGAGGAGAAACCCGCCGAACCGAAGTCCCACTGGGCTTGTCCGCCGTTTTACTATTACAAGGAGGAGGATGTGTCCCGTATCCCTGAGGCGATTGCCTCCGGTTGCGGGACTGACGCTCCCGGCAGCCTGGTGGCTTGGCTCTCGTCCAAGGTGCCGGTCCATGCGATGGAAATGCCTGGAAAACGCTTTGACATCGGGAATCTTGAGAGCTATATGGCGGTTTGTGAGATATTCAGCAAAAACTGATAGATTATGGACATCCGTTTGACCTTCATCGCTATTCTTGGCGCCGTGATCTTTTGCGCCTCTTGTACTGACAAGGACCGGACAGCCCGGCCCGGAGACGACATCTATGTCTGCGCTTACATCTGGCCATCCTGCCATGACGACCCCCTCGCTCATAAATGGCTCTGGGAAGACGGAATAGGTGAGTGGGAAGTCATCAAAAAGGGTGACAAGCGTTTCCCTGAGCATTACCAGCCTCGCCTTCCCCTATGGGGCTATGAGCTGGACAATGACCCTGTCGTGGTGGAAAAATGGATCCAGACCGCCATCAAGTACGGAATCAACACCTTCATTTACGACTGGTACTGGTATAACGATCCTGACGGATACAGCGGCCCTTATCTCGAGAGCGCTCTAAACGACGGCTTCCTGGGCGCGCCCAGCCACAGCAAAATGAACTTCTACATCATGTGGGCGAACCATGACGTGAAGTACAACTACTGGAACTACCACAAGTGGGGGGACAATGAGGAGCGTCTTTTCAACCCTGATGTGGACTGGGACCAGTTCAAGAAAGTTGTGGACAGGGTGATTAACCAGTATTTCAAGCTTCCGGAATATGTGAAAATCGACGGTTGTCCGGTGCTTGGGATATTCTCGATAGAGAATCTTATCCGCGGGCTGGGATCGCTCGAGGAAGCTTCCAAGGCGATGGAGTATTTCCGTTCCGAGGTGCGTAAGGCCGGATTCCCTGACCTACACCTTCAGCAGATCCAGGGAGGAGGCAGCCGGATGAGCGAGGCGAGGATCGAGGGCATGAGGAAGGTTATCAAAGCGTTGGGTATCAACAGCGAGGCCCTTTATAACATGGGAGGCTTCGACCCTGACTATCTTGTCCAGGGAAACGAGGCTATAGCGATTCGGGAACAAATGGACGAAGTGTTTGATATTCCGGTATTTCCATGCGTATCTATAGGCTGGGATGACACTCCCCGTTTCCCGGCGAAGGGGCCGTCCGACGTCACCCGTTGGCACAACACGCCCCAGTCTTTCGCCACTTTCCTGGCCAAGGCAAAAGAATATGTCGAAGACCATCCTGACCAGCCCCGTTTCATGATGATCAACGCTTGGAACGAGTGGGTAGAGGGCAGTTACCTTCTTCCTGACCATCTGAATGGTTTCGGATATCTCCAGGCCGTTAGGGATGTCCTGGACGGGAAATATGATAACTAATAACCACCTTTCTATGAAAAAAGCTATTCTGGTCTTATTCCTATTATCTCTTCTGGCTCCGTGTCTTCATTCGCAGAACCAGGAGATCCGTGATGTGGACATCACTATCAGGCTTTCTGCCAAGGGCTCGGCCATTTTCAACGAGCGCTGGGACATCAACACCGGCCCCAGCATAACGGAATGGTATCTTGTCCGCGAGAACCTCGGGGATATTGTTATTCCTGGTTTCACGGTTGTTGATGGAGACAGTGGCAAAAAGCTCGAGGATATAGGGGAATGGGATATCAACAAGACTCTTGACGAGAAAGCCGGGAAGTCCGGTATAGTGCATAAGGACGAGGGTGTGGAACTGTGCTGGGGTATCGCCCCCCGGGGAGATCGCGTTTTCTACGCCATCTATAGCATGGTCAAGGCGATGAAGTCCCTCAACGATTATGACATGCTTCATCTCCAAGTCGTCTCACCCGGGTTGAGTTCCCCTCCACAGCATGTGAAAGTTACTGTGAAATCAGCTGATTTCCAGTTGGATACCACCAACACCAGGGCATGGGGATTCGGTTTTGAAGGCACCACGACCTTTATGGACAGCACGATAGTGTTCGAATCAACAAAGCCTTTTAGGAAAAACGACTCGGCGATTATCCTGCTCCGTTTCAACAAAGGGTTGTTCGAGCCTTTGAGCGTCCAGGAAAAGGATTTCCAGGAGGTTCTGGATGTCGCGCTCAATAAAGCGAAGTTTGCCGACGATCCTGAGGATGACACATTCGCGGAAGTGTTAGCCGGCCTGTTGACTTTCCTCTTTATGTATTTTCTCTTCGTTCATCCTTTCGTCAGGATGTTCCGGCGTTCATCCGGAAAGATATCCAAGAGGGAGAAAAAAAGGATTCTCGGAATCAATCCTAAAAATGTGGAGTGGTACCGTGATATTCCCCTTGAAGGGAACCTTGCCGCGGATGAGTTCATATTGAGAAAGATAGTGGATAAGCATAAGGATAACAACCTTGCTCTCGCTATAATCCTGAGACTTGTCCACGAGGGATATCTGGAGCCGACCAGGGAGTTCGAGGATAAGAATATCGAGCTTAAGTTCACTGACAAGGAACCTTCGGGGATGAATTCATACCAGAAGAGATTCTATGATATTATCAAAGCGTCTGCCGGAGAGGATAATGTCCTGCAGGACAAGGAGTTCTCTAAATGGGCGAAGGCCAATTCCAGTAAGGTGTACCACTGGACCCAGGACTCGTTGACATCCGGATCATCATACCTCAAGGAGAAAGGCTATTACAACAGGAATTACAAGTTCACGTCCTCCGGTCAGGAGCAGGCCCGTCATTTGGCAGGGCTCAAGAAATACCTTGAGGACTTTACTTTAGTGTCCAAGAGAGAGACGATCGAGGCAAGGCTTTGGAAGGAGTATCTTGTGCACGCCGCCCTTTTCGGAATAGCTGACAAGGTCGCCAAGCAGCTGAAGGACATTGATCCCAAGCTGTTCAGCCAGACTTTCACCTACGACTATAAGACTTTCTCGTCGATTATGAACAGTAGCCACGCTATCTCCGACCATATCCGTAACGCTTACGTACTCGGAACCCCTCGTCCTTCATATTCATTTTCCGGAGGCGGGAGCAGCTCCAGCGGCAGCCACAGCAGCAGGGGCGGTTACGGTGGTTACACCTCATCCAGGGGAGGCGGAGGCTACAGCGGCGGAGGTCGAGGAGGCGGAGGCCGTTAACTGATTGTAATTTATTATATTATGCATATCACTCCAATTACTCGCTGTCTTATCACCGCATCGTTTATGTTGTCAGTTGGAACTGTATCCGTAGCCCAGTCTTATCAGATGGACATTGACCTCGGCAAGCAAGGAGCTCCCATACAAAGCACCCAATATGGGATATTCTTCGAGGATATTAATTTTGCCGCTGATGGCGGCTTGTATGCCGAGCTTGTCAAAAACCGTTCATTCGAGTTTCCGTCCAACCCGCTCCAGGGCTGGAAAGTATTCGGTAGCGTGGCTGTTCTTGATGACGGCCCCTTCGACAGGAATCCCCATTATGTGAGGTTGTCCGATCCCGGCCATCCGCACCGTTGGACAGGGCTTGAGAACGAGGGCTTCTTCGGGATTGGAGTGAAGGCTGGGGAAGAGTACCGTTTCAGTGTCTGGTCCAGGGTCCCGGAGGGAGGAATATCAAAACTGCATGTGGAGATCGCGGACCCGGCTTCCATGGAAGAGGATCATGCCCTTTGTGAGGGAGATTTGCTTGTCACCGGTTCGGAATGGAAGCTTTATGAGTTGATATTGAAGCCAAAGTCCACTTTGGACAAGGCAGTGCTACGTGTTTTCCTTGACGGGAAAAGAGTCGCGACTGATCTGGAACATGTGTCCCTTTTCCCCGTGGATACTTGGAAAGGACATCGTAATGGTTTGAGGAAAGATCTGGCTCAGGCTCTCGCTGACCTCCATCCTGGAATATTCCGCTTCCCTGGAGGCTGTATCGTGGAGGGAACCGAAGTGTCTTCCCGCTATGACTGGAAGAATTCCGTCGGACCGGTGGAGAACCGTCCCCTGAATGCCAACCGTTGGCAGTATTGTTTCCCGTACCGCCTTTATCCTGATTATTACCAGAGTTATGGACTGGGATTCTTTGAGTTCTTCCAGCTTTCGGAAGAGATTGGCAGTGAGCCGCTTCCGATTGTAAGTTGCGGTCTGGCCTGCCAGTTTCAGAATGATGGGGAGAGTGCCCATGTCCCTGTCGATGATCTGGGACCGTATATCCAAGACGCTCTTGATCTCATCGAGTTCGCCAATGGACCGGTCACATCGGAATGGGGTAAGTTGAGGGCTGAGATGGGGCATCCCGAGCCGTTTAACCTGAAGTATATAGGAGTAGGTAACGAGCAATGGGGGACTCTCTACACCGAACGTCTTGAGCCTTTTGTCAAGGCTATCCGGAAGGCATATCCCGACATCAAGATAGTGGGGTCAAGCGGCCCTGGATCGGAAGGGGAGCAGTTTGACTTCCTATGGCCTGAGATGAGGAGAATAGGTGTTGATCTCGTCGATGAGCATTTTTACCGTCCTTACGAGTGGTTCCTTTCCCAAGGTGCCAGATATGACAATTATGACAGGAAAGGCCCCAAGGTATTCGCCGGGGAATATGCCTGCCATGCCAGGGGAATGAAATGGAACCATGCCTACGCCGCTCTTCTGGAGGCAGCTTTCATGACTGGAATAGAGCGCAACGCGGATGTTGTCCACATGGCCACATACGCTCCTCTGTTCGCCCATGTGGAGGGCTGGCAGTGACGGCCTGACCTGATCTGGTTTGACAATCTGCGTTCTTTCAGGACGGCGAGTTGGCAGGTGCAAGGATTATATGGTCGTTTCCGCGGGGCCAACACGTTGACTCTGAAGATGTCAGGTGCCAATGTGACTGGCGCTGAGGGACAGGGCGGTCTTTTCGCCAGCGCGGTCTCGGACGGGTCTAAGATATATGTGAAGGTGGCGAACACGTCCCCTCAGTCCAGGGAGTTGACACTCAATTTCACCGGCCTAAAGAAAAAGGATGTCGTGAGGGCTGTTGGTGGAGTGCGTCTGGATTGCTCTGACCGTCTCGCTGAGAATTCACTCGACGAGCCTGGGCGTATCGTGCCGGCGGAGTTCTCGTTTACAGGCGAGGGGAAGGCCCTGCAATCCTCTGTCCCGCCTCTGTCCTTCTCAGTGTTTATCATCGAGAGGTAGATTGTCGGCGAGACCACGTCGTATAACAAAAAAAGCAGAGCCAAAAGCTCTGCTTTTCTGCGGTGCGGAAGGGGCTCGAACCCTCGACCTCCGGCGTGACAGGCCGGCATTCTAACCAGCTGAACTACCACACCAATATTAAAAAAGATCCGCATTTGGGGTCAAATGCGGATGCAAAGATAGTCAAAAATGCTGGATAAGCAAATTTTTTTTAACTTTTATTTGATCTCAATGACCTTATTGGCCTGTGGAACAACTTTGGGCTCAACCTTAGGAATAATGACCTGAAGGACACCATTCTCAACCGTGGCGCTGATCTTCTCCTTGTCGGCATCATCAGGAAGCAGCATGGTCTGCTGGAACTTGGTGTGGAAGAACTCGCGCCTGAGATAGCGGCCGCGTTTCTTCTCTTCCTTGCTGTCTTCCTTCTTCTCCATGTTGATCACGAGATCGCCCTCGTCATCGAGGCTGACCTTGAAGTCCTCCTTAGTCAAGCCTGGTGCGGCGAGCTCAAGCTCGTAACCATGCTCATTTTCTAAAACATTGATCGCCGGGGCGGTCGAGTTGGCCTTCTCTACCCAGTTGTCATCGAAGAAATCATTGAAAATGCTCGGCAACCAGTTCTGGTTGTATCTTCTTGAAACAGGTAACATGATAAAAACCTCCTATAATAATAAAGTTATATTGTTTTTATTATCAACCCCGTCCTTTCGGGCGGACAACTGGACTTAAGTCAATATACATACCAGTGCCAAAATGTCCGCGAATAGTGGACAATTTGGCATAACTGCCTGACTATTTGGCACTTAAGTCTGACAAAATGTCTGCTAAAAGCAACTTTTCGCTCTTATATATATGTAATAGATGTCCAACTTCGATCTCAAAACTGGCGAGATTAGGTTTTTTATAATTAATTTATGGAAAACATTAAAAAATATTTGGAAAATAAGAAACAATTAATCTATCTTTGCAAAAGGATAAAACAAAAAGATATGAGACACTTGAATTTTTTGTCATTTGTTTTCGCTCTTACGATATCAGCGGGGTTGTATGCCCAGACCAACGTGAAGGGGACTGTGCTGGACTCTTTGTCACGCCAGCCAGAGGTGGGGGCGGTCGTTCAGTTCATCAGGAATGGTGAGGATCGTCCCGCGGCATATTCGGTCACAGACTCCCTTGGAAAGTTCGAGAGAACCGTCCCGGGGAGCGGGGAATATGTGCTGCTGCTTCAGAATATGGGCCGGAAGGCCGTCAGAATGGTATTTAAAACCGAGGGCCAGGCAGAGCTTGATCTGGGAGTAATCCTTCTGCAAGATGACGCCCAGTCCATCAATAGCGCCACTGTCCAGGCCATGAAGACCTTGGTCAAACTCGATGTCGGGAAACTCACATACAAAGTTGAGGAGGATCCTGACTCAAAGACCGGTACGGTCCTGGATATGCTCCGCAAGGTTCCGATGGTGACTGTCGACGGACAGGATAATATCACCGTGAATGGAAGTTCTAATTTCAAGGTCTATGTCGACGGCAAGCCGAACCAGATGCTCAGTTCCAACCCCTCGCAGGTACTTAAAGTCATGCCTGCCAGCGCCGTGAAAGACATCGAGGTGATCACTAACCCAGGAGCCAAGTACGACGCTGAAGGGACAGGAGGTGTGCTTAATCTTGTGACCGGGTCAGCCGCTGGAGCCTCCTCTGCCGTGCAGGACGGAGTATACGGTTCTGTGAATCTTGGTTATACCAACAGAGGGGAGAACGGAAGCCTTTATTTGAGCGCCAAGAAAGGTAAGTTGACGGTAGGGATGAATTCCTCGGTTGGTGTCCAGCATCAGAACGGAGTGACATACGAGGCCTACCAGAAGAACCTGGATTTGGGGACAAACCTTTCGACAGATATGAGGCAGGATCAAAAATCTCCTTTCGTATTCGCTGATTTTTCAGCCAGTTACGAGCTGAGTCCAAAGGATTTGATTTCCGGAACATTCGGGATGACCGGTTTTTTCATCAAGGCTGAAGGCGCCTCCACGATGACTATGGAGGGTCCGCTGTCATATTCCTATATGAGTGACCAGAAGACGAATTACGCCACTAGATCCGTTAACGGAAGCCTTGACTACCAGCATTCGAGCACAGATGTGCCCGGAAGGGTGTTCACCTTGTCATACAGGTATTCCGGAACCCCGTTGAATACCGAGTTAACGAACAGGTTCACCTCAGAGACGATGCCGTTTGCCGATCGTATGAGCAAAAGTGACGACAACTCACTTGAGAATACTTTCCAGGCGGACTATACCACGCCTCTGGGCAATGGTCACTCCTTGAGTTCAGGTCTCAAATATATCGCCCGCCACAATACCGCTGACGACAAGCTCTTCTACGCGGAGTCGTCCGGCTGGAACCAAAGCAAGGAGGGGAGTATGATCTACGACCATTACAATGACATCGGCGCCGTCTATTCGGAATATACCGGAGTATTCGGAAAAGTCGTGTTGATAACCGGACTCAGGTACGAATATACTTGGCAAAGAGTCGATTATGGCGAGGGATATGGACACGATTTCAAGGCCACTTTCGGAGACATCGTGCCGAACGCCAGCGTCCAGCTGAACATATCCCCGACCAAAAATGTCGGAGTGACCTACAACCGGAGGATCCAGCGTCCTGGTATCACATATCTGAATCCCTATGTGGACAGGTCGTCCCCGACAAACATAACTTATGGTAACAGTGACTTGACGAGCGCCCGTACCGATATCGTGAGCTTTGTCTACAACCATTACGATCCCAAATGGATAGTCAGCCTGACCGGCAGGTACTCTCATACGGGCGGCGGAATCTCCAGCTATAGTTTCCACGACGAGGATGGTATATTCAATACGACTTACGGCAATATAGTCCGTGAGGACAACACCGGAATGACCGCTTTCATCAACTGGACCGCGGGCCCGAAGACAAGGATATATACCAACACCACAGTCGGTTACGGGATTTTCTCAAGTAAGGAGATGGATCAGACGAACCACGGTTGGAACTGGAATGTCGTCGCCGGGTTGCAGCAGACTCTGCCCTCGGATTACCTTCTCAGCGCCAATCTGGTGGGAGGTGGAAGGACCTGGACCCTCCAGGGATGGACCGGTGGCTATACGCTTGGTGTCCTGGGAATATCGAAGGGTTTCCTGAACGACAAGATAAGGGCCCAGGTTCAATTTGTCTCGAATCTTGACAAAGGTCCCATGGACATCAAGTCATTTGCCCATGGAAGGGACTATGAGACCGGTTATGTGGTCTCAGTACCTGTCAGGCAGGTCGGGATAGGATTGACGTGGAATTTCGGCAATCAGGGATTCCAGGTCAAGAAGACGAGGAAAACGATTACAAATGACGATGTCATCAACAATACCAATGGACAGTCCATCGGAACAGGTGTCGGGACAACCACAGGTGCCGGACAGAAGGCTATGTAATGCTCTAAGTTAAAGGAATGAAGTGATCTTTTTCGTATATTCGCGAAAATGATCACTTTTTTATTATGAGACGTTTCTTCTTGTCCGCCATCGCTCTTTTGGCCGCGATCGTCACACTCGCGCAGGAGCGGATAGTGAATTATCCATTGCCTCAGAATCCCGACACATTGCGGATTCTCGCTGTCGGTAACAGCTTCTCCGACGACGGTACCGAATATGTCCCCGGCCTTCTTGAAGCCGCCGGCATCCATAATGTCATCATCGCCCGCCTGTACATAGGCGGCTGTTCCCTGGAGAGGCATTGCAAGGAATATGAGGAAGGACTGACGGACTACATTTACTACAAGTCGACCGGCAACAAGTGGGAGACAGTGAGCAAGAACGCCACTATCCTGGACGGGCTCAAGGATGAGCCCTGGGATATAATAACAATTCAGGAAGTCTCCAATAACTCAGGTACTTACGACACTTACCAGCTTTGGGCTCCCAAGCTTATCTCAATCATTAGGAAGGAAGCCCTGAATCCCAAAGCCGCCATTGTATGGCACATGACATGGGCATATGCCTCCAATTCTGACCATGGCGCGTTCAAATTCTACGGTAATGACCAGAAGACGATGTACGACGCCATCGTGAGTTGTGTCTCAAGGGCGAGGGAGGATTTCAACGTTCCCGTCGTCATTCCTTCCGGTGAGGCTATCCAGCTGGCCAGGGCGACACGGCTTAACAATGAGAACCGTGTCCCCGCGGACTCCAAGGTCTATCAGTTGACCAGGGACGGTTTCCACCTGACCCGCCAGCATGGACGCTATATCGCCGCCTGCGTTTGGTTTGAGACCCTTATCAAGCCGGTGCTGGGCAAGTCTGTCAAGGGCAATCCTTATTTGTTGGAGGACACTGAATATTCAATCACAAAGAAAGATGCCAGCCTTTGCCAGAAGTGCGCGATAAAGGCTGTCGAATCTTTTAAATAATCACGCGATGGATCCAAGGTTGGAGAAGATACATAAGGCTGCCGCTTTTATTAAGGAAATTCTTGATAATAAGGGTTTTGCGCCGACAGTTGGAATCGTTCTTGGTAGTGGTCTCGGACGTCTGAGCGACGATATTGTCGACCCCGTCACCATACCCTACAAGAGTATTCCCGGATTCCCCGTGTCAACCGCGATCGGCCATAAAGGTAACTTTATCGTGGGGACGCTGAGCGGCAAGACCGTTATGGCCATGCAGGGCCGCCTTCATTACTATGAGGGATATGACATGGACATGGTAGTCCTTCCGATCCGGGTGATGAAGGTCCTGGGTATCAAGTACTTGTTCGTCTCCAACGCCGCTGGTGGGGTCAACATGTCTTTCCAGACAGGAGACCTGATGATCATCACGGACCATATCAACCAGATACCTAATCCCCTTATCGGTCCCAACCTGGATGAGTTCGGACCCAGGTTCCCCGACATGACCCGTCCATATGAGCCTCGTCTTATAGCAATGGCTGAGGAGATCGGGAATGATATGGGTATGAATCTCAGGAAGGGTGTGTATTTCGCCTGCACCGGACCGACTTACGAGACCCCTCATGAGTATAAATATATGAGAATTGTCGGAGCTGACGCGGTCGGAATGTCCACTACTCCTGAGGTCATAGTTGCCCGTCATGCGGATATTCCTGTTTTTGGCATGTCAGTGATCACGGATGTCGCTCATGATCCGGAAGACACTGATTATGTTACGGATGAGGAGGAGATCGTCCGTCAGGCCGATGCCGCCGCCGCAAAGATGACCACACTTTTCAAAGCTATAATCGCCCGACTGTAAGATGCCTGAAGACGGCAAGATCGTCATAAGGGGTGCCAAGGTCAATAACCTTAAAGACATCACCGTAGAGATACCGCGGAACAAGTTCGTGGTGGTCACGGGCATATCCGGCTCGGGAAAGTCCTCACTTGCTTTCGACACTCTTTTCGCCGAAGGCCAGAGACGTTTCGCTGAAAGCTTGAGTTCCTACGCCAGACAATTCCTCGGGAGGATGAGCAAGCCGGATGTCGAGTCTATCGAGGGCATTCCCCCAGCGATCGCCATTGAGCAGAAAGTCAATGTCAAGAATCCTCGCTCCACAGTAGCCACTACTACGGAAATATATGATTATCTGAGGATTATACTCGCCAGAATCGGGCGTACATATTCCCCGATCAGCGGTAGGGAGGTGAAATGCCATGGACAGGGCGATGTCATGGCGAGTATCCTTTCGGGCGACACCCGCACTCTTTACATACTCGCTGACCTGGATTGGGAAAATAGGGAGGACAAGGTCGAGTTGATGCTCCGCTTAAAGGAGGAGGGTTATTCAAGATTCTATGGCCCGGATGGTGTCATCCGAATCGAAGACATCATGCGGATGGCGGATAAGGGCGAGTATCCCGACGAGCTGTTCCTGCTTGTCGATCGCCTCAAACTTCCTGTGTTCAAATCCTGTCTTCCTTTTTCAGATGACGGTTCGCCGTGGCCACAAACGGATTGGGAGGACCTGCAGACCAGGCTACGGTCTTCGATTGACAACGCTTTCCGGGAAGGTGAAGGCAACCTGATCTTGGTCAAGGACGGTGGAAGGGAGTCTTTCTCCAACCGTTTCGAGATGGATGGTATGACCTTCCGGGAGCCGGATGAGTACCTTTTCTCTTTCAACAGCCCTTTGGGAGCCTGTCCGGTCTGTGGCGGTCTCGGGAAAATCATAGGTGTAAGCGAGGATCTTGTCATCCCTGACAAGAGCAAGAGCATATATGACGGCGCTATCGCGTGCTGGAGAGGGGACAAGATGGGCTGGTTCAAGGATCATCTTGTGCAAGTGGCTGAGAGATACCATATTCCGATCTTTGAGCCGTATTGCAATCTGTCACCGGAAATCAAGAATCTCCTTTGGAACGGACATAGTGTCGAGGGAGATGAGGACTCCATCATCGGCATCAACGAATTCTTCACCTGGGTCGAGGCCAACCGCTACAAGATCCAGTACAAATATATGTTGAGCCGCTTCTCCGGACGCACGACATGCCACGCTTGCCACGGGTCAAGGTTACGTCCCGAGGCTCTGTATGTCAAAGTCGGCGGAAAGACCATAGCCGAGCTGCTCGACATGAACGTGGAACAGTCGCTTGACTTTTTCAGTAAGCTGGAACTTACTGATTATGAGAACGGAATAGTCCATAAGGCGGTTGAGGAGATCGTTTCCCGTCTGAGGTACATAAGCGATGTCGGACTTTCCTACTTGACATTGAGCCGGGCTTGCAACACCCTCTCGGGTGGAGAGAGCCAGCGGATAAATCTTGTGACAGCCCTCGGTAGCTCACTCGTCGGTTCGATGTACATCCTCGACGAGCCCAGCATAGGCCTTCACCCAAGGGACACGGACAGGTTGATCTCAGTCCTGAGACGGCTGAGGGACCTTGGCAACACTGTCGTTGTGGTCGAGCATGATGAGGAGATAATCAGGTCGGCTGATATGCTGATTGACATGGGGCCTCTCGCCGGAGTTGATGGAGGTGAGGTGGTGTTCCAAGGGAAGATTAGCGCCAAACTTCCCGCGTCAGCGGTCAATGGTTCATTGACACTCCAATACCTGACCGGGAAGAAAAAAAGATATGTCAGGGAGAAACGCTGGTGGCAATATTCCATATCTGTCGAAGGCGCCATGGAACATAACCTCAAGGATATAGATGTTAAGTTCCCTCTTGGGGCGCTGACAGTCGTTTCAGGGGTCAGTGGCTCCGGGAAGTCATCATTGGTCGGAGATATCCTTTATCCCGCCCTGTACCGTAGGATAAACCAAACGGGTGACCTTCCGGGAGTGTTCCGGAAGCTCTCCGGCAACCTCGACCGGGTCACCAGGGTCGAATATGTGGACCAGAATCCCATCGGCAAGAGCTCCAGGTCGAACGCCGTGACTTATCTCAAGGTTTACGACGACATACGCAAGCTTCTCTCCGACCAGCAATATGCCAAGATCAACGGATATACACCTTCCTATTTCTCCTTCAACCAGGAGGGAGGACGTTGTCCGGAATGTCAGGGAGACGGCTTTGTACGCATCCCGATGCAGTTCATGGCTGACGTCACGATGGTCTGCGAGTCATGTGGTGGAAAGAGATTCAAGCCGGACATCCTAGAGGTCCGTTATAAAGGGAAGAATATCGATGACATCCTTAATATGAGTGTTGAGGAGGCCATCGGGTTCTTCGGGTCCCAGTCCGAGGATCTGGCCAAGCAGATCGCCCGCAGGCTGCGTCCGCTCGTGGATGTCGGACTGTCTTACATCAAATTGGGCCAGAGCTCATCCACTCTTTCCGGTGGAGAGAGCCAGAGAATCAAACTGGCCTATTTCCTCTCTTTGAGTGAGGACTCTTCATCGGTACGCAGGGAGAAGATCCTGTTCCTGTTTGACGAGCCCACCACAGGTCTCCATTTCTTCGATGTGGAGAAGCTGCTTAAGGCCTTTGATGTGCTTCTGGACAAGGGACACACGGTTATTGTCGTCGAGCATAACATGGACGTTATAAGGGCCGCCGACTGGGTTATAGATCTTGGGCCCGACGCGGGCGACAGGGGAGGCGAGGTAGTATTCGCCGGCACACCTGAAGACCTCATGACCAGGGAGGACTCTTTTACCGCCAAGTATCTCAGAGCAGCGTCAGGAATATGAGCCGTCTTTTGGTCATAGTGGTGGTTTTCAATGGTATGCGATGGTTGGAACGTTGCCTCGGCTCGGTTCTGACCAGCACGATAAAGGCGGATTTGTTCGTTATCGACAACAATTCTACCGATGGTTCAGCCGGCTTTGTCGAGGAACGTTTCCCTCAAGCGATATTGATCCGCCGTGAAAAGAACCTGGGGTTCGCGAGGGCTAATGATCTCGGACTCAAGTATGCCTTGGAAAACGGCTATGACTTCGTCTATCTTTTGAACCAGGATGCCTGGGTGATGCCCGACACATTCGAGAAATTGATTGGAGCGTATTCTGACAGCGATTTTGGGATAATCAGCCCTCTCCAATTACGGCCGGATATGGCGACTCCGGACAAACGGTTCCGGAGGCATTATCACGGGTCTATGGAACCCTCGGCGAAGGTCAATCCGGTGCGGTTTGTCATGGCCGCCCATTGGATGATTTCATCTGAATGCCTTAGGAAGACAGGTTTGTTCTCCCCGGCCTTCCAGCATTATGGGGAAGACAACAATTACTGCGACCGGGTCAGGTTTCATGGCTTCCGCATAGGTGTGCTGACTTCCGCGAAAGCCGTTCATGACAGGCAGGCGAGGAAGAAATCGAAGCCGGAGAGGATCTATCTCAACTACCAATATTCAAAGGTCCGTTTGAGCGACCCGAACTCTTCTTTCTTTGTCCAATCTGTCTGGCAACCCATCCGCCAGTGCCTGATGGCGCTGCGATGGTTGTCCACGCTTCCTTTGAGGGATATTCCTTCCCTGATCCGGGAATATCCCGCGTTGAGGAAGTGGAGAGTCGAGTCCATGGCGGAAGGTGCTTTTATTCAATCAATGGAACAAGGTTAATCTCAAAGTGATGGATGCTGTCATAACATTTGTCAATGGTCTCGATCCTGTCTGGCAGGCTGAATACTCGTCCACAGTCGGAGGGGAGATGCTGTCTAAACGCTTCAGGGACTGGGGTACTCTGAAATACCTGTTGAGAGGCATTGAGAGGCATATTCCTTCGATAGAGAATGTGTTTCTTGTGGTTTCCGGAGAGACCCAGGTGCCGGATTGGGTGAATCGTTCGGCGGTCCGCATAGTCCTTCACAAGGATATCATCCCCGAACAGTTCCTGCCCACCTTCAACAGCACTACGATCGAGATGTTCCTTCACAAGATTCCCGGCCTTTCGGAAGAGTTCCTTTATTTCAATGATGACATGTTCCCTGTGAAGGATTGCTCCCATTCAGACTTCTTCAGGGATGGGAAGGCTGTGATCGGGTTCGCCAAGCATCTTTTCGCCGCCGGGAAGTATAAGAAAAGGGTCCGCAACTCTGACAGACAGGCGAGAAAGGCTTTAGGGATACGCCCTGGGCTGTTTTTTGTCCGTCCACAGCACACCTGCTCACCGATGTTGCGGAGTGAGAGCGAGACTATCTACGCTTTTTCCGAGGACATCATTTTCAATGTCGTCTCCAGATTGAGGACGACAAGGAATTTCAACCAGTACCTGTTCCTCGATTATTTGTATTTTCAGGGGAAGACCGTCCCTGGAAAGATATCCAACAAGCATCTTTCTCCCGCTGTCCATAGTCCTGAGACAATTGTCTCCAACATCTTGGATCCAAAGTACAAACTGTTGTGTATCAATGATGTGAGCATGACTGATGAGGATTTTGAGCGGTACCGCTCAGCTGTTCTCGACGCTTTCGGGAAGCATTTTCCCGAGGCCAGCAGATTTGAGAGCAGATAAGCAATCCCGTCCGGGAAAGGATTTTTAGTAGATGAGACTGTGATTCTGAAGCAGGATGGTTCGCGGCAGAACGCCGCCGCAAGTGAATTTAGAACCCGGACGGGAATCGCTTCGGCAAAGTTACTTCAAGCCAGGCTGTCGGATCCCGGATGTTAAAAAACATCACGGGATCTTTTTAAGTTTTTTATCTTTATGTGGTGAAATCCCCGAATAGATTGTAAATTTGAGGTAGAGTTTTGGACAGAGTCTTATAATCACTTTTTTTTTATGACCCTTTATAAAAAGATTAAGATGATGTTCAGGGGAGGGAAGCATGATTACATCCCTATCCTGATCCAGCAGGCCGATTTCATCTCGAAATCATCCTCTTTGTTGGCGACGATGTTCTCGACTCCCGACCGGAGCGCCTGGCAGGGTCTTGAGAAACAGATAAAGACTTGTGAGGTGCAGGGTGATGCTTTGCTGAGCGAATTCCATGAGATGCTTTCCGGAGGCCTGATGATGAAAATCAACAAGCTTGATCTCCAGTCGGTTTCGATGGCTATGGATGACTGCATCGACGTGATAAAAGATGTCTCGAAAGCTGTGCTTATCTATCAGCCTGAGCATATTGATGACCAACTGGTGGAGCTTGCCCAGATAGCCAAATCCCAGTCCGGAGCCTTGCAGGACATGTTTCCGCTTCTAAATGACATCCGGGGCAACCTGACAGCGATCTTGCTCTGTTGCGACAGGGTCACTGAGCTTGAGCACACAGCTGACGAAGCCTATGAGGAGTATATAGGTTTCGTGTTCAGCAATGTGAGCGATGTGCGTGAGCTGATCAAGTACAAGAATCTCGCTGAGATGCTAGAGAACACCACAGACGCCCACAAGAAGATCTCTGACCGGGTCAGGAATCTTCTTTTGAATTATCTCTCTGATTGATCCGGGGGAGTAGTACTCATCATCCCGTAATAGGCGATCGGTTCCCGGTTCCTGGAACGCACATCAATGGTTGCCTTGCCATTGTTGAAGACCTCTATCACGAACACGAATGTGTCCTCGCCATTGTTGGTGGCGAGGGTGATCTGTCTCCTGTCAGGCTTGGGATATGACTCGATGTAGTCGCTTATCTTTGACTCGAAGCTCATCCCTTTCCCTCCTCCGTATGGAATATTCCATGCCTGTCCGAAGTAGGGGAGATGGGAGATCAGTTTGTCTCCATTGACCGTGAGCGAATAGTTGGTGACATGCCTTGTCGAGCCTCTTCTGGGAAGAACCTGGTCGACATCAATAAAGTATGTCCGGTTGTCCATGTTCTCCGCGATCTGTGCCTCGACGGCGGCTTTCTCCTCTGGAGTCATCCGGAGTGAGCCGCATCCGCTTAGTGTGAGGGCGGTTATGGCAATAACAAATAAAAAGATCCTTCTCATGGTGTCTCTCATTTATCGCTTGGAATAATAATCTTGTATGTTTTTCCGGCTTTGTTTACGAGTTTGCTGTCACGCAGCCAGAGGTTCGCTTCCTTTAACTTGAAGTAACTGCAGCCATTCTTCTCCGCGAAATCCACCAGATTCTCAATAGGGCCGCTGACGGTCACGATATTCTTCGGCGGATGATAAGGATATTTCTCGAATTGGTCTACCTTGAAACCGAAATCCTCAGGCCTCTCGAAAAACATTTTCGCGACCAGGACCCGGAACATGTATCTGGAGGTCTCCTCGACAAGGAACAGGTCCATGGCGGATTTCTGTCTCTGGTCGGCTAGCCTTTTCGATATTCCCCCTTGTCCGGCGTTGTAGCTGGCGGCGACAGTCATCCAATCCTTGTATTTGTCATAGGCGCGCTTTAGGAACTGGCATGCGGCTATCGTCTCTTTCTCGATATTGTAACGCTCATCGACCTCGTTGTCTATAACCAGCCCGAATTCCCGCCCGGTGGTCTTCGTGAATTGCCACAGGCCGGCGGCTCCGACTGTCGATAGGGCCTTGGGACTCAAATTGCTCTCTATGGCCATCAGATATTTCAAGTCGTCCGGTATCCCATACAGTTTCAAAATAGGCTCGATCTCCCTGAAAACGCGGTCAGACCGCTTGAGCATCAGCAGGGAATTGGTGTGGGAATATGTGAAAGCGATCAGTTCCCGGTCCATCCTCTCGTTGAGGTCGCTTCGGTTGAAACGAACCGTGTCACCTGCGAAAACGACATATTGCGGAACCTTCGGGGACTTGAATTGGAGGTTCTCCTGGACGTACATCTGACCCCATGAGAGGCTGGCTCCAGCCATGATCAGGAGTAGGGTGGCGATGAACTTTCTCATATTCGGGGCGATTGTTAAATAACTCTATTTGATCAGGTTGAGGAACTCGTTCCTGGTGCGGGCGGAACTGAGGAATATTCCCGAGAAGGCCGATGTCGTGGTGATAGCGTTCGACTTCTGCACCCCTCTCAGTGACATGCAAGTGTGCATGGCCTCGATCACTACGGCCACTCCCAAAGGTTTCAGGGCATCCACGATGCAATCCCTGATCTGCACTGTCAGCCTTTCCTGGACTTGCAGCCTGCGAGCGTAGGTCTCGACTATCCTGGCGATCTTGCTTAGTCCGGTGATTTTCCCGTTGGGGATGTACGCCACATGACACTTGCCGATAAAGGGCAGCATGTGATGCTCGCACATCGAATACAACTCGATGTCCTTCACCAGGACCATCTGCTGGTACTTCTCGTCGAAAATCGCAGATTTGATGATTTGTTCACCGTTTTGGGAATAACCTTGGGTCAGAAACTGGAGTGATTTCGCCACCCTTTCAGGGGTCTTTACGAGTCCTTCTCTTTCAGGGTCTTCCCCCAAAAGACTGAGAATCTCCTTGACTCTAGCGGCGATCTCTCTCGTGGTATTCTCGTCGTATTTTTCTATCTTCTCGAAAGCCATTATATGTGGTACAGTTGTTGAATGGTTCGCTTGTCATGCAAAATTAGCCAAAAAATCATTATAGTTTAGATTTTTTGCATATCTTTGCGGCAAATATGGTGCCCGGCACCGGAATAATAACGTAAGTTGTTGACTATTAACTAATTGTACGAATATGTATTGGACTCTTGAACTTGCCAGCAGCCTGGACGATGCTCCATGGCCGGCGTCAAAGGAAGAACTGATTGACTATGCCAACCGTTCCGGCGCTCCCGAGGAGGTCATAGAGAACCTCACGGAGCTCGAAGATGACGGTGAGATTTACGAATCCATCGAGGATATCTGGCCCGACTATCCGACCAAAGAGGATTTCTTCTTTAATGAGGAAGAATACTAATTCAGAAACACCTGAATATTAGTAGGTTATACTTATCTTACCGCCTTTCGGGGCGGTTTTTTGTTTATAAGGAACAACCTCGTTTATGTTCAAATTCGTAGTATGGCAAGAGGTTTGCTCATTTTTCAACTATATTGAAAAACACCTCTAAAATGAAACGATTGATTATAGTTCTCGCGGCTCTCATTGGATGCCTTTTTTCCGCGCGAGCCCAGAATCAGCTTTTCGATGAAGAATCAGATCCTTCCTCGGCTTCAGCTTCGGTTCGCCCGGGTATGAGATATAAAGAGTATAAAAACCTTTATGACACAAGGTTTTATTTCTACGATCCGGAAGATTACTACAGCCCAAGTTCGTCAGGATGGGCGTCCGCGTTCGTTCCTGGATTAGGACAAGCGGTGAATGGGGAATTTGGCAGAGCCTTAGGTTTCTTCGCTGGCAATTTCGGACTGTCTACCATACTTTTGAGCTCACTGGCCACGGATGCGTATCGGAGCGGTATCGCGGACGATTTTGAGACAGGGGATGGCGTCTCGGTTGTGTCAATGGTCGCGTTGTTAGGGCAGTTGGCTATGTATGTGTGGAATATCTATGACGCCGTGCATGTCGCCAAAGTCAAGAGTATGTACGATCGGGATATCCGGTCTCAAACAGCGGGACTTGATGTCAAGGTCGAGCCATATCTGTCGTATGCGCCGGCCATGGTCTCAGGAAAGACCAGGCCGACCGCGGGCTTCTCGTTCAAAGTGAGTTTCTGACTTTTTGTCCTTATCTTCCAACTAATACCCGTACCGTTCGCGGTAGGCCAAGATAAGGGTGACGCCGAGAATCAGGCAACAGAGGTCGGCGGCGTCGACGGCGAGCCATATGCCGTTCGGACCCAGCAGCGCCGGAAGTAGGAATACGAAGCCCAGCTCGAATACAAGATTCCTCACGAAAGAAACAAGAGCGGAAACCTTGCCGTTACCGAGACCTGTGAACCAGGCGGAGATGAACAGGTTGAATCCGGCGATGAAGAAACTGAGCATATATAGCCGAATGGCGTGCTTTGTGAGGGCTGACAGCTCGGGATCATAGCCGACGAAAAGCCTCGCCGCCGGACCGGCGGATATTTCTGAAACCAAGGTCATCAGGAATCCGAGCGCCATTAGAAGTATTGCCGAATGCCTGAGCAGGCTCTTCAGCTCGGCCTTGTTCCCAGCCCCATAGTTGTAGCCGATGACAGGCGTGACCGCGATGTTGTACCCGAAGAATACGGAGGCGAAGATATATCCGTAATAGAGCAGAACCGCATAGGCGGCCACGCCATTCTCGCCCATCATCCGGAGCAGCTGAAGGTTATAGCAGATGGCGAGGATGTTCCAGGAAATGTTGCCCACATATTCGGAGAGCCCGTTGGAACAGGCCTGGAAGATGGGTTTCCGTTCCATTCCGGAGCGGACGAGACGTAGTGAGCTACGGTTGCGGCGGCTGGAGAAATACCACAGCGGGAATATGCCGCTAACGCAACTGGCGAGAGTAGTCGCCGCAGCCGCTCCGGCAAGTCCCCATTTGAACCCTATGATAAATACAGCGTCAAGAACTATATTCGTTATCGCCCCGACTATCGACATGACAGTTCCGAGTTGCGGCCGTTCCGCCGTCATATAGAATGACTGGAAACTAAGCTGAAGCATATAGGTTGGCAATCCAAGCGCGCAGATGCTACCGTAAATGACACATAGGCGCACTGTTTCCCCCTCGGCCCCGAGCAGTCGGGCCAGCGGTTCCATAAACACAAGCAGCGGCACCATGAACACCAGGGAAAGAATCACGGTGAAACGGACCAGCATGCTGAATATGGCTTCGGCCCGATCCCGGTCGCCCTCGCCCATAGTCTTGGACACCAACGCCGATCCTCCGGTCCCTACCATCAACCCGAGTGCTCCGACCAGCATGACGGCCGGCCAGATGATATTGAGGGCGGCGAAGGCAGAGGTTCCCACGAAATTAGAAACGAACAGTCCGTCCACAACAGCGTAGATGCTTTCAACTAGCATCATCATAATGCTGGGAACCGCGGAGACGATCAGTCTCCGGAATCCGAAATGTCCGTGCAGCGCTATTTCCATAGGGTTGCAAATATACGTATCTTATTTTTCAATGTGAGAATAGTTGTACCTCTGAAAGTCTGTCAAATCCTATTGGATAATGAAAAGATTTGCTTATTTTTAACACAGAAGTTATTGAAATACATCATTATGGAACCTGCGAAAGTTTTTTATACCGATTTCAGGACATCCGCATTCGGGGAGAATCTGCCTGCCAAGCTGAAACGGCTTGCCCGCAAAGCCGGTATTGCCGACATAGATATGGACGGCAAGTTCGTCGCGATTAAAATGCACTTCGGAGAGCTGGGCAATATCAGTTATCTCCGCCCAAACTATGCCAAGGCCGTGGCGGATTTAGTCAAGGAGCTCGGAGGCAAGCCTTTCCTCACTGACTGCAACACAATGTATCCCGGCTTCAGAAAGAATGCCTTGGAGCACCTTGAGTGCGCCTGGGAGAACGGTTTCACGCCTTTGACTGTCGGCTGCCCGGTAATAATCGCCGATGGATTGAAGGGGACTGATGACATCGCGGTTCCGGTTGAAGGTGGAGAATACACCAAAGAGGCTCTCATCGGACGTGCCGTGATGGATGCCGATGTGTTTATCAGCCTGACGCACTTTAAAGGTCATGAGATGACAGGTTTCGGCGGTACGATAAAGAATATCGGCATGGGATGCGGATCCCGCGCCGGCAAGAAGGACCAGCATTCCGCAGGTAAGGCCATAATCGATGAAGCCAGCTGCCGAGGATGCCGACGCTGTGAGAGAGAGTGCGCGAACGGTGGCCTTGTTTATGATACGGTAGCCCGGAAAATGCGTGTGGACGATCTCCATTGCGTAGGATGCGGGCGTTGTCTCGGAGCTTGCAACTTCGATGCTATAGACTTTCTCCAAGACCAGGCTATCTCTATTCTAAACGCCAAGATGGCTGAATACACGAAGGCTGTTGTCAGCGGCCGTGATAGTTTCCATCTTTCGCTCATAGTCGATGTCTCTCCATATTGCGACTGCCATTCCGAAAATGACGCGCCTATCCTCCCGGATATAGGGATGTTCGCGTCAAAGGATCCTGTCGCGCTCGATCAGGCCTGTGTGGACGCGTGCATGGCAGCGGAACCTTTGCGGAATTCGGTGCTGGGAGATCATCTTCACGAAGAAGGATTCCACGACCACCATGATCATTTCAAGAACACCACTCCTGAGTCGGAATGGGAAACCCAACTTATCCACGGAGAGAAAATCGGTCTTGGAACCCGTCGCTACGAGTTGGTTGTCATGAGATAAGGGAGACTATCGCGTCATTTCCTTGATAAACTTGACCTCTTCCTCGCTGTAGGGAGTGTGATCCGGGCGGAACAGGTCGTGAAACCAGACGTCAGGCTCTTCCGTAAATGGAACGGGCTTGTCGTTTTCCGTCGGGTTCCATGGATAATGGCACTGCTGTTTTCCGTTCACGAGTCCATAGCTGAAGCATCCTATCTTGTGCTCCTTAAACAAGGGGAGTATGGAGAAATAGTCCGAACCCCTCGACCTGGCCATCCATTCGGAGCATATCACCGGCCTGCCATATTGTTCGCAGTAGTCCACGAACCTCTTGCATTCTGGCAGCGGATTATAACTGTGGAAAGAAATGATGTCGCTGTTGTCGCGGATAAACTCGGATATTTCCTTGTTGTATGAGCGAGAGTCAGGAAGCGCGATCATGGGTGCGGTCAACGGCTGCGAAGGGTTGACCTCGCGGGCCCAACGGAAAACCTCCTTGAGGAATGGTAGGGTATTGAAGTTCTTGGTGTTCTCCGGCTCGTTGTAGAGACACCACGCGATAATCCTGGGGTCATTCTTATAACGCCTCATCACCTGCTTCAGATAACGCTCGATCACCGGCCACTTGGAAGGATCGTTCACGACGTCCTTTCCAGGCGAGGACATCCACACCGAATTGTGCACTCCTGGCACGGGCTGAGGTTGAGGGCCGAGATACGGGTTCTTGATGGTACCGCCGTTAGTGAAGAAGGTCATCAGGATACGCATCCCGTGTTTGTCGGCGATCCGCACCGTTTTTTCCAGCCGCTCCATGAACCCTTTAGGGTCGTCCTGCCAAACCAAGTCACAGAGGAAAAGCCTTATGGCGTTGAATCCAAGATCCTCTGCCAGAGCTAGTTCCTGATCCACAACATCCGGCTGGAAATAATCCTTCCCCCATATCTCAACGGGAGTGCCTGAATAGGACGGCATATATACGCAACCTACCGGCCAAGGCTGGGAGGCATACCACATGTTGGCCTTTTCCTCACTCCATCGTTCCGCGGGAGAAACAGCGCATCCCGCAAGGAGGAGAGCGGCGGCGATACTGATCAGCGATACTTTCTTCATATATGGTTATAATTCAAGAAGTCAAAACAAAGATAAGATATCTTGTATAAAGTAGATACGATGAGTAAGGAGAATCTCGCCGGACTATATGAAAAAAGAGTATATTTGCATATAAGGTCACTTTAAACGAATGAATATGCGACTGCGCGTATATACCCTATCTGCCATAGCCGCCTTATGTGTCTCAGGCGCCGCCTATGCCCAAACCCGTGTTGTCGAGCCGAATCTCGACGATGAGTCTCTACTTAGAAGTTGGATTCAGACCATATCGTCTGATGAGTTCGGTGGCCGTAAGCCGATGACCGGATATGAGGAGAAAACCGTGTCATATCTGGCGAAGGAACTTGAAGCCTTGGGCCTTGAGCCTGCCTTTGGCGGCAGCTGGTACCAGCCTTTCGAGATGGTTGCCGTGACCGCCAAACCCGCCGGAGGAAGCTTTGTTGTGAAAGGGAAGAAAAAGGTCCGGTTAAGCTATCCTGACGATATGGTGGTATGGACTGCCCGCGCCACTGACAAGGTGAGCATCCCCAAGGCGGAATATGTATTCTGCGGGTTTGGTATCCATGCTCCGGAATATGGATGGGACGACTATGAAGGAATAGACGTGAAAGGGAAGATCGTCATCGCCATGGTCAATGATCCTGGCTACTATGACGCCTCTCTTTTCCGGGGCCGCAACATGACATATTACGGAAGGTGGATTTACAAGTTCGAGGAGGCCCGCCGCCGCGGAGCCGCAGGCTGCCTTGTGCTTCATAACACGGAAGCCGCCAGCTACGGCTGGCATGTCTGCGTCAACGGCCATTTGGAAGATAACCTGGCTATCTACAATCCTGAAACGGCCAATTCCGACGAACTCGCCGTAAAAGGGTGGCTCCATGAGGATGGCGCCCGAAAACTCTTTGAGGCTGCGGGAATGGATATGGACACAGCCCTCGCGGCCGCCAAGAAACCTGGCTTCCGGAGTTTTTCTCTCAAAGTTAAGGGAGATGTTGACATGACCGTCACCTATGACATTCAGAAGACCCGGAACGTCGGGGGAATCCTCCCTGGAACGGATCTCCGGGACGAGTTGGTCGTGATGAGCGCCCATTGGGATCACCTTGGTATCGGCACTCCGGACGAGACAGGAGACGCGATTTACAACGGCGCGGCGGATAACGCCTCCGGGATTGCTGGAGTCCTGCTTTCCGCGAAGAAATTCAAGCGAATGTCTTCCGGCCCTCGCCGCTCGGTCCTTTTCCTCTTCCCATCATCTGAGGAGAGCGGGCTTTTCGGCTCAGAGTATTATTGCGACCATCCGGTGACGCCCATGGACAAGACTGTGGCTTGCCTCAATTTCGAGAGTATCGGACCGGCGGAACTGACTCACGATGTGGTGATTCTCGGGGGAGAGGAGAGTGTGCTCGGACCTTATTATGAAGCTGCCGCGGCGGCGCAGGGGAGGTACATATTCTATGATGATGACAATTCGGATGGCTGGTTCTTCAGGTCTGACCACTTCAACTTCGTAAAGAAAGGAGTGCCCTCGGTCGTGGTGGAGAACGGGTTACATCCGGTGGATCCGTCCCATCCCAACCGTTATCCCATGCCTGTGTGGTATCACAAACCATCGGACGAATACCGCGCTGACTGGGATCTGGGCGGCACCATCGCCAACGTGAATCTTATTTATAGCGTTGGGGTGTTCCTGGCGAATCTCAAATGATCGCTTTTCTCTACGGGTCGGATTTAACAACTGGAATATGAGACGATTGTCATTGATTCTTCTCGCGTTTTTAGCTGTCATGTGCCGGAACGCCGGTCCGGAGCCTTTCCCTGAGGTTGGGGAACCGTACGCCATCACGTCCGGTCCGGAAGAGCACCTTCTCGCCAGTTATTTCGGAATCAATTCCTGGAGCCCTGACGGGCGTTATGTAAGCGTGCTGGAGGTCAATTTCAGCGGACGGCTTGCCGAACGAACCGACACGGCCATAGTCGCACTTGTCGACCTTGCGGATGGTAATAAGTTGATACCTGTCTCGAAGACCACTTGCTGGAACTTCCAGGAGGCCGCGATGTTCCACTGGTTGCCTTGGGAGGACGGGATGTGCGCGTTCAACGATTGCCGAGACGGTCATTTCGTGACTGTGCTCCTGAATTGGAAGACTGGTGAGGAAAGGATAATCCCTTATCCGATAAGTGCCGTGGACAGGAACGGGGAGTGGGCTGTGAGCATCAATTACGCTCGTCTAAGGCTTTGCCGTCCGGATTATGGGTACGCCGGCCCCGGGCAGGACGCCAGGGCGGATGAGGTCTGGCCTGACGATGATGGGTTGCGGCTGGTTAACTTGAAGACAGGAGAGTCCAAACTGATACTCACGGTTGCCCAGGCCAGGGATTTGATGCCGAGAATCACCAAGGAGGATGGGCTGGCTTATTTCTGCCACACTATAATCAGCCCTAACGCCAAGAGGATATTCTTCCTGGCCAGGACTGTCGAGGACTTTCGGAAACAATTGGAAACCAGGGGGATAGTTTATAATTGGGACACTGTGTCCCTGACTGTGGATGTTGATGGCTCGAACCTTCGTCGTTGCTTTCCAGACGGATGGAAAGGATCTCACTTCAATTGGTTCGACGATGAGACGCTCGCGGTCACCGCGTGTTGGGACGCTGGCGACTGTTGGGCCCATACCATATTCAAGGTGGGGGAGGAAGACAAAGTGAGACATATCGCCCCGGGGATAATGGATTGGGACGGTCATCTCATCTTTTCTCCAAATGGGAAATTCCTTTCCACTGACGGTTACTGGAACAAGGACAGGTTCCGGAGCTGGGTGCTCGTTCGCCTTGAGGACGAGGCGATTATGCCTCTTGGCAGATTCTATGTCCCCGAGGAATACACGGAGCAATATTCGCGATGCGACCTCCATCCCAGATGGCGTCCTGATGGGACCCAACTGGGCTTCAACTCTGTTCATGAGGGATCCCGCCAGGTCTATTTGCGGGACGTGAAATGGAGATGATTATTTCAACTCTTCCGGGATCACGGGCATAGCTCCGCTTTGGGTGCATACATATGCCGACACCTTGACGGCGGCCTCGTGAGCCTCACGGATAGTCTTTCCTTTCAGTATCGAGGACACGAACGCCCCTGTGAAAGAGTCGCCGGCCCCGACCGTGTCGGCGACTTTCACTTTCGGTGTCTCAAAGAATGATGAGACATTATCCGAGAACACATGGCTGCCATTCACCCCGCAGGTGAGAATCAACATCTTGAGACCATATTCTTTTATGACGGACACGCATAGATCCTCTAATGGCATATCATCCATCCCGAACATCCCCTTGACAATCTCCAGCTCCTCGTCGTTGATTTTCAAGATGTCACATCTCCGCAGGGAATCCTCGATGATTTCTTTGCTATAGAACGATTGGCGCAAATTGATGTCGAATACTTTCAGGCAATCCTCCGGGACAGCGTCCAGGAACCAGCCGATAGTCTCCCTGCTCACAGGGCTTCTTTGCGCGAGTGAGCCGAAGCATACCGCTTGAGCCCGGGCGGCCAGGTCGGCGAGCTCCTTCGTGAAGGGGATATTATCCCAAGCCACGTCCTCCTTAATCTCATATTGGGGTATCCCGTTAGAGTCCAGGGTGACCTGTACGGTACCGGTCGGGAAGTCTATCCGGTCAAGATGGAAGGGGAGTCCATGCTCTTCCAGTTCCATGGCGATCTCCTCGCCGAGAGGATCCAGTCCGATGGCGCTAACAGCCATGCTCTCCAGACCGAATTGACCCGCGTGGAAGGCGAAGTTCGCCGGGGCGCCACCTAATTTCTTCCCCTCTGGAAGCATGTCCCACAGAGCTTCACCTATTCCGATAACTAACTTGTCCATAATTATTTACGGATGAGTGAGGAGTAATAGAGAAGGTAGAGCGCGCCAATGAACATCACAGCGACGGCACCAGCCTGTCCGACAGCGTCGGAGGCGAATCCCATGAGCAGGGGGAATATGGTTCCGCCGAAAAGACCCATGATCATTAGTCCCGAAACCTCGTTCTGCTTGTCAGGGACAGCCAGAAGGGCCTGCGAGAAAACAATTGAGAAGAGATTCGAGTTGGCGAGTCCGATCATCACAATGGCGGTGTACAGAATCGCTTTGGACCCACCGAAGAACATCAGGCACATCGCCAGGGCCATCAATATCACATTAAGCAAGAAGAACTTCTTGTGACTGAACTTGGACAGGATATACGAGCCCAAAAGGCTTCCTATGGTACGGCAGATGAAATACAGGCTGGTGGCGAATCCCGCTTGGGTGAGGGTCATGCCTACACGCTCCATAAGGAGCTTGGGGGCCGTGGTGTTGGTTCCCACATCGATTCCCACATGGCACATGATGCTGAGGAAGGAGAACAGCACGAAAGGTTTCCCGAGAAGTTTGAGGCAGTCCGCAAATCCGGACGCCTTCTCGCTGACCTGCTCCCTCTCGATGGATGTCCCGGCAAGAAGAAGGGCGGCCACAATGCCGATCACTCCGTAGACCGGGAAAAGGAGCCTCCAGCCCAGCCCGAAGGAGGGGAGGGCGGCCGTGGCACCCCACATCGCGATGTAAGGGGCCATGAAAGAGGCTATCGCCTTGACGAATTGTCCGAAAGTCATGGTGCTGGCCAGCCCATCACCCTTCACGATATTGGCGATGAGAGGGTTGAGGGAGGTCTGCATGATGGCGTTGCCTATGCCCAGCAGGGAGAAGGCGGCGAGCATCAGTCCATAACTCTCTCCGAATAACGGCAACACGAGAGAAAGGATGGTGATCACCAGCGACAGCAGCACGGTGTTCTTCCGTCCTATCTTGTTCATCAGCATCCCTGTCGGGACGGAGAAAATGAGGAACCAGAAGAAGACCAGGGAAGGGAAGATATTTGCCGCGGAATCACTTAGTCCCAGGTCGGATTGCACGTAGTTTGACGCTATGCCCACAAGATCCACAAACCCCATGGCGAAGAAGCATAGCATCACGGGGATCAGTTGTAACTTCTTATTCATGAATTAGATGTATTTGAACGGTTTGAAAGGTTTGCCTCCGGCCATGATTTCCTGCTTGGCCTCGTCGAAGGTCACTTTTTCTCCGGACCGGACGGCGGCGTTTGTCATCATTGTGGCGATGGAGTGGTTGTAACCGGCGAGTACTGGGGCGTTGGGTTCCTTGCGGCTCTTGACGCATTCCATCCAGTTACGCATGTGGAGATATGTCATGTCATCACCTCCGGTGTTGGCACCGGTCTCTATCTTGATTGAAGGGAGCTTGAATGTCTCAAGGAGGTTCGCCTCCATGCCCATGGCGCTGGCGTCACCCGCGCTCAATCCTCCAGCCGAGGTCACCTCGTTCGTGTCGAGGTTGAGAGTGCCTCCGTTGGAGAAATAGAGTTCCTTGACGCCTCCGGCTGAGTTTGTGAAGCGGGAGGTGTAGAGGACCTGGAACCCGTCCGAGGATCCTTCAGGACCGTAGTCCATCACCGCGGTCAAGGTGTCGTAGTTGCGGCGTCCGTCCTTCCAAAGGTAAATGCCACCGTTCGCGGCCACGCTTCTGGGATGGCTCAGGCCGGTGAACCAGTGGACAGTGTCGATCTGGTGGGACATCCACTGTCCGGGAATACCTGATGAATATGGCCAGAACAGTCTGTATTCCAAGTACTTCCGTGGATCCCACGGTTCGAATGGACGGTTGCAGAGGAATCTCTTCCAGTCAGTATCTTCCTCACGGCATTCGGCGACAAGGGCAGGGCGGCGCCAACGGCCCGGCTGGTTGACGTTCCAGCTCATCTCGACCATGGTTATCTGGCCGAACTTGCCTGAGTTGATATACTCACAGGCGGCCTGGTAGTTGGGGGCTGAGCGGCGCTGGGAGCCTATCTGCACGATCTTTCCGGAAGCGGTGGCTATCTTGAGTGCTTTCCGCGCGTCCTCCATGGTCTCGGCGAAGGGTTTCTCGCAATACGCGTCACATCCGGCCTCGACCGCCTCGATAAGGTGGGTCGCGTGCTGGAAGTCAGCGGTCGATATGATCACCGCGTCGCATATTCCGGAATCATAGAGTTCCTCATTGTTACGGAACAGTTTGACATCAATCCCGTATTTCTCCTTGAAGAAAACCCTCGCTTCCTCGCGGCGACGGTTCCAGATGTCAGACACCGCGACAATCTCGAAACCGAGCTCATCGGCGTTGGCCATGAACGTGGGGATCAGCGAACTGCGGCAACGGTCTGAGAATCCGATGATTCCGACCCTTACCCGATCATTGGCGTTCCGGGCTCCTGAATAGATCTTGGCGTCAAGCGCCATTCCTCCGAGCATAAGGCCACCAGTGGCCACCAGGCTCGTCTTGATGAATTCCCTTCTGGTCTGCATATTACTGAGTTATTTTATAGATTTAATTTGCTCTCTCATTACTTCAACGGCCTTAGGAAGCTGCGCGCTGACATCCTGCCAGGAGCACTCAAAGGACATCCTGCCGTCGAACTTTATTTTCTTCAAGGCTTTTAGGTAAGGTGTGAAGTCATCGCCCTTGACGCCTGGAGCGGTGCGCTCCTCACATTCGGCGATATGGCAGTGGACCAGCTTGTCCGCCGATTGTATGATATCTTCTGGACCCTCTTTCATCCTGGCCATATGGAAAAGGTCAGCTATCACGCAAATGTAGTCGCTGCCGGTCTTCCGGGCAATCTCCGCACCCTCCGGTACGGTATTGATGAAATTGCTCTCGGACGCCTGCAGGGGCTCCAGAGCGACCACCACGTGATGCTTCTCGGCAGCGGGGGCGATGCGTTTGAGGAAGTCAATGAACTGCTTCTCAGCCTCAGCCCTGTCAAAACCCTCGGGAATTCTCCTGGATCCGCTGCTTCCTAAAACGAGGATCTTGATACCGATCTCCTCAGCGCGGCGGAGCGCTGTCTCTGAATATTTCACCGCTCGCTCGATGTCGGCCTCTGGCCCCACCACCTTGATCTCGCCAGGGAAGAACCCGTTGGCGGAATAAATGGGAGGGGTTATGGTCTTCGCGAGTTCTTTGTTGGCGGCGAATTCCTCGTCGCTTTTCTCGGGCATCAGGAACCCGCTGACATTGGCTTCAAGATAGTCCAGCCCGGCAGCCTTAGCGGCATCCGCGTGACCTGTGCCGCATATTCCCAGATGCTCGTCCAAATCGAAAGTGTATTTCGGCTTACAACTCTGGAAAAGGAATATCGAGGCCACTGCCGCGGCATATAGGACAATGAGAAAAGTACGCATGACTGAAAAAAGTGTTATCTTTACAAATATAACCATAATCAATTACAAACACATATCACTATATGACAAAAAGTCGGTTTTTCCTTTTGGTGGCGGCGCTCCTTCCTTTGGCTGTCACAGCGTCGGCGCAGAGTGTGAATTATGACGAGGCCGCCGTGGCCCCATACACCCTTCAGGATCCATTGGTGTTCTCCAATGGCAAAAAGGTGAAAAAAAGCCAGTGGCAAGCTCGCCGGGCGGAGATTCTGGACATGTTCCAGCATGAGATGTACGGTATCATGCCCCCGAAAGGAGACGGAATATTCCTGGAGACCATCGAGGAAGGACCCACATTGGCCGGGCACGGGAACCGCCGCCAGGTGAGAATGTGGTTCCGACCCGACAAGACCGGCCCTAAGGTGGACTGGCTTATAGTCACTCCCAATGCCGCCCAAGGCCCGGTTCCGGTCATATTGCTCCTAAATTATACCGGCAACCATGAGTTCCTTGGGGATGAGGAGATTCTGGTCACGGACTCTTGGATGCGTAACGGGGACGGCGTCGAGGATCATCATATCACTGACATCGTCCGAGGCAAATACAATGGTGACGGGCTGGACAACATCTATCCTGTCGGTATGTTGGCTTCCCGGGGCTATGCCGTCGTGACCGCTTGTTACTGTGATATTTCCCCGGATCCGACATCGGCCGACAAAGACGGGGACACTCCTATGCAGGACACCTTCGCCTATACCGGCGTTTTTGACCTTTGGGGGCCTCGTGACCCTTCCAGAAACGACAACACCACCTCCCTCATGGCTTGGGCATGGGTCTTGTCCCGCGCCATGGACATGATTGAGGGAGACCCGGCGCTCGACCAGAGCCGTGTGGTACTGACCGGTTATTCACGTCTCGGGAAGGCCGCCCTCATCGCGGGGGCCTTCGACGAGAGGTTCCCGGTGGTGGCCCCTGTGCAGACCGGAGGCGGGGGAGCTCCGCTCGCCAAACGTAATTACGGAGAGTCGGTGGCGACTGAGGTGGTGTCTTTCCGGCATTGGTACTGCCGGGCTTATGACAAATATGCCGACAACACGGACGCCCTTCCATTTGACCAGCACATGTTCCTCGCTTGCGTGGCTCCGAGGGCACTCCTCGTCGAGGGCTTCGACCAGCCATGGTTCGACACGAAAGGGGAGTACCTGGCCGTTAAGGCCGCCAGTCCGGTGTGGAAGCTCTTGGGCAAAAAGGGTATGCCAGATGTCGAGTGGCCGGGAGACTATGACACGTCGGCCATAGGTCCCTACCTCGGATATGTCCGCAGGCCTGGGGGACACGGGATAGCCCCGAATGATTGGACTTGGATGTTGGATTTCGCTGAAGGGATTTGGAAAGCTGGGAAATAGTGCTATATTCGCGAAATTTTAAAACGATATAGCATGAAGGATTACTTTGAGATGAAAGGTCAGGTCGCTATTGTGACCGGTTGTTCGAGTGGATTAGGAGTCCAGATGGCGAGAGCTCTCGCCAGTGCGGGGTGTAATGTGGTACCTATCGCCAGGAGACTTGAGAAATTGGAGGAGGTTGCCGCCGCTATCAGGGCGGATTTCGGGGTGGAGGTGCTCCCGCTTCGTTGCGATATCACTTCTACTGAGCAGGTTGAGGATGTCGTCGCCAAGGCTTTGGAGCGTTTCGGCAGGATTGATGTCCTTGTGAATAACGCTGGTACAGGAGCTGTCGCTCCCGCCGAGGAGATAACAGACGCCCAGTTCGAGAATGAGCTCCAGATAGATTTGTTCGGTTCTTTCAAGGTCGCCAGGGCTGTCGCCGCCAAGGCGATGATTCCAGCCGGATACGGCCGTATCATTAATATCGCCTCGATGTATGGACTCGTAGGCAATAAGATCGCACCTGCTTCTCCGTACCATGCCGCCAAAGGTGGTGTCGTGAATCTCACCAGGGCACTTGCCGCTGAATGGGGCAAATATGGGATCACTGTCAACTCGATCTGCCCGGGGTATTTCTATACTCCTTTGACTGTGGATACGCTTAATTCGGATTACTTCCAGGATTATGCGAAGCGGGTCATTCCTCTGGAGCGTTATGGCAATGAGGGTGAGTTGGACACGACTGTCCTTTACCTTGCCTCTCCCGCGTCCGCTTACGTCACCGGCGCGGCCATCCCTGTCGACGGCGGATACACTTGCGTCTGATTTGACTACATATCGGGCTTTTTTTGTAAATTTGTGAAAATTGCGGATTTATGAGGAAAGTCCTTTTGTTTATACTGGCCCTGCTGCCCCTCACGGCGGCGGGTCAGCCTGTTTATGACTGCCATCGGGCGGGCGGAAAGATCAAGATTGACGGTAAAGTAACGGATAAGGAATGGGCCGGAGCGGTGCCATGCGCTGATTTCAGGGACATCCGAGGCGACGGTTGGGCCGCCCCTAAGTATCTCACAACCATGAGGATGTTGTGGGACGACGAGAATCTTTACATCAGCGCTGTCCTTGAGGAACCTGATGTCAAGGCGAAGATCACCGACCGGGATGACATAGTCTACCGTGACAACGATTTCGAGGTTTTCCTCAATCCGTATAGTGACTCGAAGCTTTATTATGAGTTTGAGACCAACGCTCTCGGAACCGTTATGGACCTGTTGATGGACAAGCCCTACAATCAAGGAGGCACCTATATCATGACCTGGGATTTTCCGGGGATGAAAACAGCTGTCAAAGTCCAGGGGACCCTCAACAAGTCCTCGGATATTGACAAGGGCTGGTCAGTGGAAATCATGATACCCTTCAAGGGGCTCAGCCGCGGTGGCGAGGATCCCTTGAAGAACAAGGAGTGGAAGGCTAATTTCTCCAGGGTGGAGTGGCTTACCAAGCCTGAGGAGAACTGGGTCTGGTCACCTACCGGGATTGTGGATATACATATTCCCGAAAAATGGGGGACTATCCGTTTTGTTGATTAATAATATATTGATATCTAAATGAATAGCGTATTTCCTTGGGAGGATCGTCCAGCCGGGTCTAAAGAAGTTATGTGGCGGTATTCCGCTAATCCTATCATCCCCCGCGACCTTCTGTCCACGTCCAATTCCATATTCAATTCAGCTGTTGTCCCTTTCAAGAAAGGCAAGTACAATTTTGCCGGGGTCTTCAGGTGCGACGACACCAACCGCCGGATGCGTCTCCACGTTGGTTTCTCAATCGATGGAATAAACTGGGAAATCAATGAGGAGGACGTGAAGTTCACTGGAGCTGATCCTGAGGTCGCCGAGTGGGTTTATGGTTACGATCCCAGGGTTACCCTACTGGACGGGAAGTATTATGTGACCTGGTGCAACGGCTATCACGGGCCAACCATCGGTGTGGCTTGGACGACCGATTTCGAGTCATTTCATCAGCTTGAGAACGCTTTCCTGCCCTATAACCGCAATGGAGTCCTGTTCCCGAGGAAGATTGGTGGGAAATTCGCCATGCTCTCCCGTCCGAGCGACACTGGCCACACCGCTTTCGGTGATATATTCTATTCCGATTCGCCTGATCTGGAGTATTGGGGACATCATCGCCATGTTATGGCGCCCGCTCCTTTTGAGGTAAGCGCATGGCAATGCATGAAGATAGGAGCCGGTCCCGTTCCGATTGAGACTCCTGACGGATGGCTGCTGCTATTCCATGGTGTGCTTCGTTCTTGCAACGGTTATGTCTACGCTTTCGGTTCCGCTTTGCTGGATCTTGAGGAGCCATGGAAAGTCCTCGCCAGGAGTGGACCGTACCTGATTTCCCCGAGGGAGATTTATGAGTGTGCCGGTGATGTCCCGAATGTTACCTTCCCCTGCGCGGCCCTGCACGACCAGGAGACCGGACGTTTGGCGGTGTACTACGGTTGCGCTGACACGGTGACCGGGCTGGCTTTCGGCTATGTGCCCGAGATTGTCCGCTTCACGAGGGAGAACAGTATAATCTGACAGTTTACAGAAGGAAGAACATCGCCACACCGGTGATGCTGACAAGGACTCCGATGATTTCCTTGGCCTTTATCTTGTGCTTGTTGATAAGCGTGTCGGGGGCTATGATAAGGACAGGAGCGAGCGCCATCAATGTTGACGCTATGCCTGCGTTGGCATAGCGGACCGCCATCAGGGACAGTGACACACCAATAGCGGGCCCGAATATGGTGAGCAGGGTGGCGTATTTCATTCCCTTGGGATCCTTTACCGCTTTCCGCAGGCTTCCCAGCCCGTTTCCGAGGGACAACAGTATGAAGAAGCCGATCATCCCGATTATCGCCCTGATCAACGTCGACGCGAAAGGAAGCATGGTCTGTATGATAGGGGAAGCGTCAGCCGGGACAGCCGCGGCGTAATGCCCCATTCCGATCTTGCTCAGGACCAGGCCGACTCCCTGTCCGGTCCCGGCACCGATGCCAAGGAGTATTCCTTTTAAGGGTATGTCGAGTTTCAGCTGGTGCTTCTCGCCTCTGCTGAGGATGGACATCCCGATACCGCACAATGTCACCATCATAGCCAGGATGGATTTCCATGACATTGATTCCCCGAGCATTATCCATCCCGCAATCGCCGCCATCGGAGGCGCTATCGTCATCATCAGTTGTCCCAGCCGTGGACCGATCAAAAGATAACTGTTGAAAAGACAGTAATCTCCGAACACATATCCTACCACCGCTGAAAGACCGAGCCAGAGCCAGGCTTTCCAATCAGCGTGGACCGGGTAGGGGCTCCCTATCGTCACCCAGAGCAGTATGGAGAGGAATAAGGTGGCAAGGACAAGGCGGATCACGTTTGTCTCCATAGAGCCTATCCGCCGGCTCGCCTTGTCGGCATACCATGCCGAGAAGGTCCATGACACCGCTACGATCAAGGATAATATTTCACCGAGATGGTTCATATCAAGTGCTAAAAGCACGCGAATATACGAATACTTCCATAACTTCCTCACCACTTGTGAAAATAGTATCAAAAATTCTTATATTCGCGCATGCCGACGAATACCGTACTGAAAGAAATCACCCCCATTACAGACAAGGATTGCCTGTATATAGTGGAACGTCACAAGTCCGAGTTCCTTTTTCCCCTTCACTCGCATCGTGAATATGAGCTCAATTTCATTGAGAACGGCCAGGGAGTCCGTCGCGTCGTGGGAGACAGTGTCGAGGAAATCGGGCCTTATGAGTTGACATTGGTCGCGGGTAATGAGCTTGAGCACGCTTGGGAACAGGGTAGTTGCGTCGAGCCTGATGTGCGTGAGATCACGATCCAGTTCTCTCCTGATATTTTCCCGGAAAGTTTGCTGAATAAGAGCCAGTTCTCTTCAATCAGCAAGATGCTTTCAAAAGCCGGTCACGGACTGACATTCTCCGTCAAGACTATAATGAAGGTGTATTCACTGTTGGACAACCTTTCGTCTGACACAGAACCTTTTGACCAGTATCTCCATTTCATGAAGATCATTTATGAGCTGTCCCGGGCCGATGATTCCAGGATCCTGGCGAGCAGCTCTTTCGCTCGTGCCGTCAGGGATAAGGAGAGCCGCAGGGTGATGAAAGTCAAGCAGTACATCAACGACCATTACGCCGAGGACCTGAGCCTTGGGATGCTCTCATCCCTCGTGGGGATGTCCCCCTCGGCCTTCAGCCGGTTTTTCCATCTGCGGACCGGCCGCGCCTTGAGTGACTATATCATAGACATTCGTCTTGGCAACGCCGCCCGCATGCTCGTGGACACGACAAACAGCATCTCAGAGATCTGCTACAGCTGCGGTTTCAATAACCTTTCTAATTTCAACCGCCTGTTCAAGGCGAAGAGGGAATACACGCCTCGGGATTTCCGTACTTTATTCAAGAAAACGCGCATCTTCGTATAGCGGTCAAAATAGTATCATAATATGCTAATTTTGTATTTGTACTCACAAGCGAATACAAATAATTTCGCGATTGACACTATTATGTTTGGCCAACATGAAGTTTTCGTTTACTTGGATCGCTTTCGCGGTCACATTTTTTATATCAATTGCCTGCGCGCGTGAGGCTGATTTCACTCGTGTAAGCGATGGCGGTTTTTTCCGCCATGGGCAGCCCTACACTTTTGTGGGCACGAATTTCTGGTATGGTCCCATCCTGGCCTCTGAGGGCCGCGGGGGGAACCTGGAACGCCTCACCAAAGAACTTGACGCCTTGAAGGCTCTCGGGCTTGAGAATCTCCGTGTCCTTGTGGGTGGAGATGGACCTGACGGTGTTTTTTCCCGTGTTGATCCCGCCCTGCAGACAGCTCCCGGTGTGTATAACGACACCCTTCTAGTGGGCCTGGACCGTTTCCTTGTGGAACTTGGCAAGAGGGATATGCAGGCTGTGCTGTACCTCAACAACTCCTGGGAGTGGTCCGGAGGTTACGGCCAGTATCTGGAGTGGGCCACCGGAGAGAAGGCTTTACTTCCGCTTGTGGACGGCTATTGGCCTTTTATGCAGCAAATGAGGAAGTTCCAGACTTCCGCCCCCGCACAGGAACTCTTTTATAATCACGTGCGCGCGATAGTCGGAAGGACAAACAGTATCACAGGAAAGCCATACAAGGACGATCCCGCCATTTTCTCCTGGCAGCTAGGCAATGAGCCCCGCTGCTTCTCGAAAGACCCGGAGATCCGCTCCGGTTTCATCGGCTGGATGACTGAGACAGCCCGCATTATCAAGGAGATCGACCCGAACCACATGGTCTCGACAGGCAATGAGGGCCTGATGGGTTGTGAGAACGATCCTGACCTTCTCGAGCAGGTTTGTTCCATCCCGGGGATCGATTATATGACCATACACATCTGGCCTTACAACTGGAATTGGGCCAAGGCTGAGTCTCTCGCGGAGGACCTTGAAGGGGCCATTTCCAAGACAGATGATTACATCAGCAAACACGTCGAACTGGCCAAACGTCTCGGTCTACCGCTGGTTATCGAGGAGTTCGGATTCCCCAGGGACGGTTTCTCTGACCACCGCGACGCCACGACCACCTGCCGCGACAAGTACTACGCCTTCATATTCTCGAAGGTCAAGGAAGGAGTTGTCGACGGGGTCAACTTCTGGGGATGGAGCGGTTTCGCCAATCCTACCCACTCCCAATGGGAGCCGGGTGACGACTACACAGGCGATCCCGCCCAGGAGGCCCAGGGACTTAACGGAGTATACATCACTGATTCTACCATAGAGGTAATCAAACAATCACAATCATATTAATAAATCAAGTAAAGCATGAAACACAAGCTGTTAGCCATTATGCTGACGCTCTTCGCCACAGCAACCTTGTCCGCTCAGGTCAGGGTGACTGGTGTTGTCAAGGATGACACCGGGCAGGGGGTGATAGGAGCCAGCGTCATGGAAAAAGGCACCTCGAACGGTGCTATCACAGACCTTGATGGAAATTACACCATCTCAGTGCGTTCAGGCGCCACTTTGGTGTTCTCTTCCATCGGTTATGCTACCCAGGAGATCCCTGTCGGCAACCGCTCGGTGATCGATGTCGTCCTTAAGGAAGACGCCGAGTTCCTCGATGAGGTTGTCGTCGTGGGATACGGTACAATGAAAAGGAGCGACCTTTCCGGAGCTTCCGTCTCGATGAGGGAGGAAGACCTGAAAGGCTCGATTATCACCAACCTTGACCAGTCCCTCCAGGGACGCGCCGCTGGAGTCTCCGCGGTGCAGACCTCAGGAGCTCCGGGTTCCTCATCTTCTATCCGCGTTCGTGGACAGGCCACTGTCAACGCCAACGCTGAGCCTCTTTACGTCATTGACGGTGTGATCGTCCAGGGTGGCGGTAACTCCGGTTGGGACTTCGGTCTCGGTACGCTTGGTAACGGTAAGGTCTCCACGATCTCTCCGCTCGCCACAATCAACCCTGCCGATATCGTCTCGATGGAAATCCTCAAGGACGCTTCCGCGACCGCTATCTATGGAGCGCAGGGCGCTAATGGAGTAGTCCTTATCACGACCAAGCACGGTAAGGCCGGAGACGCGAAGTTCTCGTATGACGGAATGTTCGCTGTATCAAGGCAGACCAGCCGCATCGACATGATGAATCTCCGCCAGTTCTCTGAATATTACAACGATATGGTGGATCTCGGACTTGTCGACGCTAATTCCTGGTACGCCGATCCTTCCATTCTCGGAAAGGGAACCAATTGGCAGGACGAGGTCTTCCGCACCGCTCTCCAGCACCAGCATCAGGTAAGTGCCCAGGGAGGTACAGAGAAGGTCCAGTATTATGTGTCCGGCTCCTATATGGATCAGGAGGGAACAATTATCGGTTCCAGCTTTAACCGTTTGTCTTTCCGTTCCAACCTTGACGCCCAGCTCAAGGAATGGTTCAAACTCGGACTCAACGCGACCTACGCCGTGACGAACGATAATATCAAGCTGGCCGATGGTCAGGAGGGTGTGATTTTCTACTCTCTCTCCACTCTGCCTGATATTCCTGTTTATGATCTTGATGGAAATTATTCGACGACAGTCCGCGAGGGTTACACCTCAGCCAACCCTGTCGCTCTCGCCATGCTTGACGAGAACCTCCTTAAGCGTCAGAAACTGACTGGTAACGTCTATGCTGACCTTACACCCATCAAGCACTTCACCCTCAGGAGCGAGGTCGGTTTCGACGTGAGCAATTCCGAGTCAACTTTCTACAAGCCGATGGTCAATCTCGGAGGCTGGCAGAGAGGAAACAACAGCATGGGTTCTCAGCGTAACGGCAGCACCTATTGGTCAATCAAGAACTACCTCACCTACGCCAACTCATTCGGGAAGCACAGTGTCACCGCAATGGTCGGACAGGAAGCCTGGGAGTCCAGATGGAACTATCTCGGCGCCAACAACACCGGCCTTCCTTCGGATGATATCCACAATATCAAGCTCGCTACAGGTAACCCTACCGTCAACTCCGGTTTCGGAAGCGCCGCTATGGCGTCGTTCTTCACCCGTGAGACCTACAATTTTGACGACCGCTACCTCTTCACTTATACCTTCCGTTATGACGGATCCTCGAACTTCGGACCTGATAACCGTTGGGCTCCTTTCCACTCCTTCGCCGGAAGTTGGAGGTTCACCAACGAGGAGTTCCTGAAGGGTTTCACCAACTCCATCGGCCTGAACAGTGGTAAGATCCGTATTGGTTGGGGCCAGACAGGTAACGCCAATATCGGTGGCGGCGCCTGGGAGTCCGGAATGTCCAAGATGCCCACGGGCCTCGGTGACAGCCAGCGTCCGGCCAACATCTCCAACACCGGTATCCACTGGGAGAAACAGCACCAGACCAACCTCGGTTTCGACTTGAGCTTCCTGGATAGCAGGATCAACCTCACCGTCGACCTTTACAGGAAGGTGTCTTCCGACATGCTCATGTCGATGACCCTCCCTTCCTATATGGGAACCCAGGGTAACGGCTCTTCCGCTCTCGCCGCTCCGAAGGGTAACTACGGAACCATCGAGAACAAGGGTCTTGAGATCACTCTCGACACCCATCCTATCCAGACCAAGGACTTCTCTTGGAACAGCAACTTCCAGATCTCCTTCAACCGCAACAAACTGGTCGCCCTCGACGGTAGCGCCAACGCCAACCTCGTCGGTTACGGCCAGTGGAGCGATGTGGTCTCCGTGACCGAGATAGGGGAGTCTCTGTACAACTTCTACGGTTACAAGGTTCTCGGTGTGTACAAGGATCTTGATGACATCCAGAATTCCCCGAAGGCTGAGAAATATCCCGCGGACGGGGTGTTCAACCGTTATACGACCGTGTGGGTCGGCGACCTCAAGTTTGAGGATGTCAACAAGGATGGTGTGATCAACGAGCTTGACCGCACCAACATCGGATCCCCGCTGCCCAAGTTTACCTACGGATGGACCAACTCGTTTAGCTACAGGAACTTCGACCTTTCTATCTTCATCAACGGATCATATGGTAACAAGGTCCTCAACTACAACATGATGGGCCAGGGTTACAACGGTCTTGTCCACATGAACAGCACATGGACCAACCAGCACACATCCATCGCTGACAGGGCCAAGCTTGTCCAGATAGATCCCCAGAAGACCTATGCTGACGGCACATGGTGGCAGGATGACATCACTAATGTCAAGGTCGCCAATGCCGGGACAAAGACCCCTCGTCCTTCCATCCAGGATCCTAATGACAATGACCGTCTCAGCACCCGTTACATCGAGGATGGAAGCTACCTGAGAATCAAGAATATCACTTTTGGATACACATTCCCGAAGAAGCTTCTCACCAAGATAAAGGTCGACAACATAAGGCTCTACACCAATATCCAGAACCTTTACACCTTCACCAAGTACATGGGATTCGATCCTGAGGTCGGTGCCTCTACGCAGGATTCCTCCGGACTTACTTTCGGAGTCGACAACGGACGTTATCCTTCTCCTATGACTTGTTCTTTCGGTCTTAATCTCACTTTCTAGAATGGAGGACAAGAAAATGAAAAACGCATTGAAATATATAATCGTGGCGATTGTCATCGCCTTTGGCGCCTCCTCTTGCGAGAAGTTCCTGGACCGTCCTTCCGAGGATAGTTTCACCACTGGTGATTTCTACAAGAACGACGCTCAGGTGGAGCAGGGTATCAATTACCTCTATAATTCTCCTTGGTACGACATCATCCGTTTCTACATCTATGGATCTGAGACGATGTGCGGCAATGTCTATCAGGGACAGAACGCCTACACAACCCTTACCGTAAACGGTACAGACCAGGATCTCAAGAATATGTCATATTCTCTCTGGGCTGTCAACGCCCAGTGCAACACCGTTATCAAGAATATTCTTGAGGCTGACGGAAACGCTTCCCAGGCCACTAAGAACCGTTGTATCGGTGAGGCGCTCGCTTGGAAAGCCATGGCGTATTTCCTGTTGGTCCGCACCTTCGGTGATGTCCCTATTATCCATGACAACACCGAGGTCATCAAGGAGGCCACCTACAATGAGGTGAGCAAGGTCCAGAAGGCCGACGTTTACGAATATGTCATCCTGACTCTTGAGAAAGCTATGGAGCTTCTTCCTAAGAACGCGTACATAGGTAAGCTCAACAGGATCGATTACTATGCCGCCGAGGCTCTTCTCGCCAAGGTTTATCTTACCAAGGCCGGTGTTAACGGTTCCCTTGATCAAGGTGATCTCGCCGCCGCCAAGAGGTATGCCGAGGACGTGATAATGAACTCTGGCCGTAGCCTTACTCCCAAGTATTCCGATATATTCAGGATGACCCCTGACAAGTTCCAGCAGACCGGTGAGTGCCTTTTCACTTGGCACTGGCAGTGCAAGGAGGAGAACTGGACATCCCAGAACTCCATCCAGTGCGATGTGGGAAATGTCGGTTTCGATGAGAACGGCAACCTCTGGGGTGACTGGAAAGGCCCCACAGTCGATCTTCAAAACGCTTTCGGAGTCTCATCTATTGAGAATCCCGAGGAAAGGAAAGACGTTGATGACCGTCGTCAGGCCACGATGATGCTGTTCGGCGACTTCTATGACTATTTCTGGACTGACAAGGGCGGCTTTGACTTCTATCGTTTCTTCTACGATCCCAGTTATTGCCCCGGTGGTTTCGACACCAACGCGTCCAACAAGACCTTCGGTTGCCAGACCGGAGCCAACTATGCCAAGCATCTCTATGGAGACGTGGCGGACCATGTGGCCGCTTTCGGCTATCCTTCATTCGGTATGTACAACCAGCTTCCCACGCACATTCTCCGCTTGGGTGACATCTACCTGGTCTACGCTGAGGCGGCTTTCCTCACCGGAGACTCCGCCACCGCTTTGGAATATGTCAACAAGATCCGTTCTAGGGCCAACGCCAAGCCTTTGACCACTGTCACTTTTGATGATATCTGGAAAGAGCGCCGCCTTGAGCTTGCCCTTGAGGGAGACCGTTGGTATGATTATGTCCGCCGCTCATACTATGATGTCAACGCTTGTATCGAAGACCTTAAGGCTCAGAAACGCTCCGGCTACAATGGCCTCGACGGTGTTTACAAACAGTTCGTCACTGACGCCCAGGAGAACTATGTCGGTCCCGGCGCCCGCGCTTGGGATATCTCCAGCGTCACTTACAACGCTGACCAGGAGCTTACGGACGTCAAACCTTCGATGTTCTATATGCCGTTCCCTACCGAGGATGTCGTCATGAACCCCAATGTCGGATCCACTTCCGAGGCGATTCATGTAGATGTCCGTGAGACTTATTCATATGACTTTTAATTCGAGAAAAGATGAAAGTTAAGACAATATACACAAGCCTTCTCCTGGGTGCGGTCCTTATGGCTGCCTGCGACTCCGTTGACTATCCGGACCGCTTTGTCCAGACTTCCGGAGTCCCCACGGTGGATTTTATCCGCTATGCCAACAAGGATGTTGTCATCACCCAGGCCAATATGGAGGAGATCGTGTGCATCGTCGGTGATAACCTCACCAGCATCCACGACATCTATTTCAACGACCAGCCCGCCATCCTGAACACCAGTTTCATCACTGCCAAGACTCTTGTCGTGGCGGTCCCCAAGACCATGCCTGTTGAGGAGACCAACAAGATCTACCTGATCACCAAGGATGGCAAGCAAGTGACCTATGATTTCAAGGTCCTTCCTCCCGCACCGAAGATTTCCACCATGTCTCTCGAATGGGCCAATCCTGGTGAGACCGTCACGATCAACGGTTCTTATCTGTTCGCTCCTGTCGAGGTCGAGTTCCCCGGTTGCGATCCTGTTACCGCCACCGCCGGAGACGGAAACTCTGTCGAAGTGGTGATCCCTCAAGGCGCACAGCCCGGAAAGATCAAGGTCAACACTTCTTCAGGCACCGCCCAGTCCACGTTCATGTACAAGGATTCCCGCGGAATGCTCTTCAACTTTGACAATGACCCGCATCCGGACAATCATGGATGGCACGCTCAGGTTATCGAGACTGACGAGACCGCCCTTAGCGGCAACTTCCTCCGTCTCGGTGGCGCTGATGTCACTCTTGATGCCGAAGGTGGTTGGAAAGACGGCAACTTCTCGTTCGAGTACTGGCCCGGCGACTGGGACGATCCTGTCACTTATGCCGATAGCCCTCTCCTGACGGATTTCGCCGATTTCTCCGACTGGAAGAACATGGCCCTTAAATTCGAGCTCTACATCCCGACATCCAATCCTTGGATGGCCGGTGCCATGCAGATCTTTGTTGGAGGTGTCGATGTCGTTACCGGTGGAGCCGCGGGCGCTGTTGATATCTTCGGCAATACTCTGGCCGGAGCGAACAACACGTTCATCAGCGGGAATGAGGTCCCCAGGGCTCTGTATATCCCTTGGAAAGATACCGGGTCGTTCGATACCGGCAACAAGTGGATTACTGTGACCATTCCTTATTCCACCTTCCTGTATGACTCCGTTGGCAACCAGGCCACCGGTGAGTTGAACGCTTCGTCTTTCACTTCCCTCACGATCTTCGTTTGGAACGGTGGCGTGACAGGAACCGACTGCCAGCCGATCATCAAGATCGACAACATTCGCGCTGTCCCTTACAAATAATAGGAGGAATTGGATATGAAGAATATATTTAAATATTCCATTCTCGCGACCCTTATTGTCGCGATGTCAGGCATCACCGCTTGCCAGCAGGAGGAGCTGGACACCGACCAGTATGCCGGTAAGCTCGCTCTTGCCGCGATCGCTCCAAACCCTGTCATGAGAGGCGCCCAGCTTCGCGTGATCGGCGCCAACCTTGACAAGGTCACGGAGGTCCGTTTCGCTGGTGGGGCGACTGTCACTTCCATAGAGAAGGTCGCTGCCGGCGAGCGTAGTGAGATTCGTCTCACTGTCCCTATGGATGCCGCTGTCGGTCCTGTCACTGTAGTGACAAGCGATGGTCTCACAGCTTCCACAAGGTTTGACCTGGAGTACACCGAGCCGATTATTTTCAGCTCTTTCGCCCCTACGACAGTCTTGTCCGGTGATGTTATCACAATAAAGGGTGAATACCTGAACAATGTCCGTGAGGTTATTCTCGGAGGTGACGTCTATGTCACTGAGTTCAACAGCCAATCCGGCAATGAGCTCTCCTTCACGGTTCCTTCCAACGCGGTGTCAGGTTATGTGATCATCGGCGATGTCAATGAGATCGAAGATCAGAGCACCATCCCGAACCAGATCTATTCCGAGACCGAGCTTGTGGTCGGTGATCCTACCGTAGCGGTGGCTGACACCACCACTTACAAGAGCGGTGATGTGGTCACCGTCTCCGGATCGCATCTGGACATGATTGAGAAAATCGACCTTACAGGAGCCTCTGATGTGGAATTCACGCTGTCTGAGGACGGATCCTCGATAAGCTTCAATCTTCCGCCTTCAGCTGGTGACGGCCAGATAGTCCTCACCTCATTCGCTGGTAAGGAGTTCCCTGCCGGAGCGATCATCTCCCTTAATGTGACTGACCTTGAGGTCGCCTCTCTCGCGGATGATGGCCGCTATAAGGCTGGCACAGACGTGTCTATCACCGGATCCGACCTTGACCTTGTCACAAAGGTCGAGTTCACCGGCGCCGAGGCGCAGTGGTATCTTGACGGTGAGAGCATCGTCGCCACTGTCCCGGGTGGTGCCAAGGATGGTGGCCTCACTGTCACCCTTGCATCAGGTAAGCAGGCCTACAGCCCCGAGATTGTTGTGGTGAAACCTGTCGCCGAGGCGGTTGACAAGACAGAGGCGGTTGCCGGACAGACAAGCATTGTCGTCACAGGTAATGATCTCGATCTTGTCACCGGTGTCACGATCGGTGATAAGGATCACGGGTTCATCGAGTGTGGATTTGATATCCTTTCCGCTGATTCCTTGAAGGTGACTGTTCCTAAAGACGCTTACACAGGTGTCTTGACCCTCACCGCGGCCAACGGTGACGTTACCGAGACCGGATCCATTACCGTCACTTATGACGAGGCGGTCTCCGTTGTGTTCTCCAAGTCTTCATTCGCTCTTGGCAAGAATATCGAGATAACCGGCAAGAATCTCTTGCAGGTTGAGCAGTTGTCCATAAAGGGCAAGAAGGTAATCTCGTATTCTGTCCGTAAGGATGACGCTATGGCCTTCGGTATTCCTGATGGGATTGGACCTGGCGTTTACCGCCTGGCCATGGTGCTGATCGACGGTACCGAGCTGACCTGGCCCGTTCCGTTCGAGATCACCGCTCCTTACACTGAGAAGTTCGTCTGGACCGGCGACCATGACCTTGCCGGCTGGGGCAGCAACCTCGAGGCGGGTCCGGAGGATGGCTTCGTCACCGCAGGTCTGTGTGAAGGCGATCTTGTCCGT
>JAFYYW010000036.1 GCA_017548985.1 Bacteroidales bacterium | reverse complement strand
TACAGTCCGCCGCAATTGCCGCTATGCGATCCCCCCAAGTTTCTCTGAAACAGTTCGTTAAGGCTAGAGCCGAAAGAGGGATTCGAACCCACGACCCCGAGATTACAAATCACGTGCTCTGGCCAACTGAGCTATTTCGGCATTATTTCAAAGACCCCCTTTGTCAAAGGGATTGCAAAGATAGGCATTAAATCCGATTCTCCAAAACTTTTTCAACAAATTTCGGGTCAAGTTTGGATCATATCTCAGAGAATAGGTTTTCCAGTGAAGCCTGGATGCTGTCGGTGTCAAGTCCGCAAGCGGCACGTTGTGACGCTTGGCTGTCCTGGGAGATGAAATGATCAGGAATCCCGGCACCTTTGACAAGAATATCAAGTCCGCGCGAGGCGACATATTCACTGACCTCACTGAAGAGGCCTCCCTTTAACGCGCCGTCCTCGACGGTTATGATGGCTTTGAAGCGGGAGATTTCCTCCATCATACCTAAGTCAAAGGGTTTGAGGAACCTTACATTATATACGGACGGACACTCTCCAGTCTTCGCTTTGAACCTCCCGGCGGCCTCCACGGCCCTGTTCACCGAGGGTCCGAGGGCAAGGATAGCGACTTTAGAGCCTTCCAATAGCCGTTCACTCTTCCCGACCTCGATAGGGGAAGGAGGAATATCCCTCCACTCGGCCTTCTCGCCAAGCCCTCTGGGATACCTTATTATATAAGGGCCGTCTGTGATCTCCAAACCTTTGTACAGAAGGTCTTTCAATTCCTTCTCATCCTTCGGGGCGGCGATCACCGTGTTGGGGATACTTCTCATTGCGGCAAGGTCGAACACGCCTTGATGGGTGGCTCCGTCCTCGCCGACCAGCCCCGCCCTGTCAAAACACAGGATTACCGGAAGATGCTGAAGGGCCACATCGTGGATGATCTCGTCGTAAGCTCTCTGGGCGAAGGTTGAATATATGCAACAGAATGGCTTCATTCCTCCGGCAGCGAGACCTGCCGCGAAAGTGACCGCGTGTTCCTCCGCGATCCCGACATCGAAGAACCTGTCAGGGAATTTCTCGGCGAATCCTGTCATGCCGCTGCCGGTGGCCATGGCCGGAGTGATTCCGACAACCTTCGGGTCCTTCCTGGCGAGTTCCATGAGCACTCCGCCGAACACATCCTGGTAGCGGTCGGCCTTGTAAGGCCCTGACAACCTCTTTCCGGTGACCGGCTCGAATTTCCCGGGGGCGTGCCAGGTGGTGGGATCAGCCTCGGCCGGCTCATAACCTTTTCCTTTCACTGTGCAAGTGTGGAGGAGCTTCGGGCCTTTTATGTCTTTGAGCCTGCGGAGTGTCTTTACTACCTCAGCTATATCATTGCCGTCGATCGGGCCGAAATACCTGAATCCGAACGCCTCGAACAAGTCACCGCCCGATTTGTTCACCAATCCGGCTTTCGTCTTCCTGACCGTTCTTTGAACCCAGCTGCGGAACCTGCTGGATCCCAGTTTGTTCCAGACATGGGTCTTGAGTTTGTTGTAAGCCGGATCTGTCGTGAAATTAAGCAAATATGAGTGGAGGGCTCCCCGGTTGCCGTCAATGGCCATCTCGTTGTCGTTGAGGAGGACAAGGATGTCATCCTTGCTGTCACCGGCATTATTCAGGCCTTCGAGGGCAAGACCTCCTGTCATCGCTCCGTCGCCGATCATCGCCACCACTTTCTCGTTGGAGCCTGATATCCTGGCGGCCTTGGCTAAACCGAGGGCGGCGGATATGGATGTCGAGGCGTGGCCGGCTCCGAAAGCGTCATAGGGGCTCTCATCCCTGTTTGGAAAACCGCTGAGCCCGTCAGCCATTCGGTTCTTCTTGAAGTCCTCCTTGCGCCCGGTCAATATCTTGTGGGCGTAGGCCTGGTGACCTACGTCGAAAACCAGCTTGTCGGAAGGGGTGTCGTAGACATAGTGCAGGCCAACGATGAGTTCCACGGAACCGAGGCTCGAGGCCAGATGTCCGGGGTTCTCTGAACAGCATTCGACAATATATTCACGGATCTCCCCGCAGAGGGCGCGCAGCCCGGAAATGTCGAGCCGCTTGATGTCCGCGGGGGAGTTTACGCTGTCGAGAATCTTGTCCATCTTCAGTAACTTGGAAGGCAAAGGTACGATTTTATTCTGGGGAAACCTTGTTTTCGCAGGATTTGTGTTAATTTTGTCTCCGTTTAAAACAATTATGATCTATGTCTGAGACTTCTGTCAAAACCACTTTGAGGGATTCGGCCGCGATGAGGTGGATCGCCCTCCTGCTGCTTGCCCTCGGCATGTTCTGCGCCTACATTTTCATGGATATACTCTCCCCGATCAAGGATTTGATGGAATCCACAAGAGGATGGGATTCCAAGGCCTTCGGAACGATGGAGGGCGCGGAGACGTTCTTGAACGTGTTCGTGTTTTTCCTGATATTCGCCGGAATCATCCTGGACAAGATGGGTGTCCGCTTCACGGCGGTGCTCTCAGGAGCCGTCATGCTTTTGGGCGGATTCATCAAGTACTACGCCATCAGCGAGTCGTTCATGGGTTCCGGTCTCGAGAGCTGGTTCACGAACAATCTCAATTGGCACACCGGGATAGGCTTTGTTGACGACGTCCTACCGTTCTACCAGAATATGCCGGCATCCGCCAAACTCGCCGCCTTGGGTTTCATGATCTTCGGTTGCGGTTGTGAGATGGCTGGTATAACCGTCAGCAGGGGAATCGTCAAGTGGTTCAAGGGCCGTGAGACTGCCTTGGCCATGGGTTCTGAGATGGCTCTGGCCCGCTTGGGAGTAGCCACATGCATGATTTTCTCGCCTTATTTCGCCAAGCTTGGTGGCCAGATCAATGTCAGCCGCTCAGTCGCTTTCGGAGTGGTGCTTCTCTGTATCGCGCTGATCATGTTCATCACATATTTCTTCATGGACAAGAAACTCGACAGCCAGACCGGCGAGGCGGAAGAGGTGGACGAACCGTTCAAAGTCAAGGATATCGGGAAGATCCTCTCCAGCCTTGGTTTCTGGCTTGTCGCCCTTCTTTGCGTCCTTTATTACTCGGCGATTTTCCCGTTCCAGAAATATGCGGTCAATATGCTCCAATGCAACCTCACATTGACCGAACCGGCCGCCGGCTCATTCTGGGCAGGTGAGGCGGTCACGATAGTTCAGTACATCATTATGCTCATAGTCGCTGTTTGCGCCTTCTCCAGCAACTTCATCAAAGGAAACAAGGGATTGAAACTCGGTTTGATGGCGGCCGCCATCGTAGCGCTTATTATCTATTGCGTGATGGGCTTCAAACGCGGTACCGCTGAGACTATCTTCGCCGTGTTCCCTCTTCTTGCCGTGGCAATCACTCCTATTCTCGGCAACTATGTGGATCACAAGGGCAAGGCGGCGTCAATGCTGCTTATCGGTTCGATACTCCTGGTATTCTGCCATCTCACCTTCGCGTTCATCCTGCCTTTGTTCAAGGGCAGCGCTGTCGGTGGAACCATCGTCGCTTATGTCACGATCCTTGTCCTCGGAGCCAGTTTCTCGTTGGTTCCCGCGGCCCTGTGGCCTTCAGTTCCCAAGCTTGTGGATGAGAAGATCATCGGCTCCGCTTATGCTCTGATCTTCTGGATTCAGAATATCGGCCTTTGGCTGTTCCCCATCCTGATCGGCAATGTCCTGACCAGCACCAACGCCCCCGGAACTCCTCCGGACCAGCTGAACTATACCTGGGCCCTCGTGATGCTGGCTTGCCTTGGAGTGGCAGCCATGCTTATCGGCCTTTACCTGAAGGTAGTTGACCGCAAGAGACACCTCGGTCTCGAGGAACCGAATATCAAAGCATAGCCGTTTTTCAGAAACGTTTGATAATCAAATGAATATGGAAAATGCGTAGCCAATTTGACTACGCATTTTTTGTAATATATTAACAGCCAAATCGTTCTGTGAATGGGCTATTTTCCGGAAGGGGAGTCGAGATGAAGATCCGGGCGTCTGGCTGAGGATTGTCTGAGGCCGAGGGCAAGCAGCAGGGCAATGACACATACGGAGACAAACATTATCTCCACCGCGACGGCTCCGGGAGCGGACGGGCCTTCAGCTCCGACTTGGGACTTGGCGGCGAGGATATTACCGGCGAACATCTTGAATAGCATCAGTCCCAGATTCTGCACCCAATAGATTAACGCATAGGCGGTTCCAAGTACCTTGGCGGGAACCAGTTTCGGCACGGAAGGCCACATGGCGGCAGGTACCAGGGAATAACCGAACCCGAGGAATACCATTGACATGTACCCATAAAAAGGCACTCCGGTGGGAGCGAAAGCCAGCAGCACGTGCGCCACAAGAGCCAGTATCGCTCCGGCCACCATCCAGCGGGTTCCCTTGCCGATCTTGTCGACCATGATTCCGAATAAGGGGGCGAAGATAACGGTTGAGAAAGGGAGCATGGAAACCATCCAGCTGGCCGCCTCGACCGGAACCCCGAAGCGGGGAATGAGAATGGCGCTGGCGAACTTCTTGAATGAGATGATGCTGCTGTAGAAGAACACGCACAGCAGGGCGATCATGATGAACTGCTTGTTTTTGAGCAGTCCTAGCACGTCGGAGAAGCGGAATTGTTCCTCTTTATTGTCATCCTGAGGTTTACTGTCATTCTGAGGGAGCGACGCGACCGAAGAATCTTTCCGGTCAAATCTCGCGTCCATAGCCACGAACAACGCCCATAGGATCATTCCGGCGGCCATCAGGCCAAGTCCCAAGAATGCTGGCCGGGCAGTCTCCATCAAAGAATAAACCTCCCCGGGAGCTTTTGTGGCCACGAGCCGGGGTGAGATGACCAGGGCGAAAGCCGTACCTAACCTGGCAATCGCGAGCTGAAGCCCCATCGCGAAAGCCATCGGGCCGTCCTTGAACCATTTCGCGATGGATCTGGTTACAGCCACCCCGGCGATCTCGCTTCCCAGACCGAACAGCATACACCCTATATAAGCGATTTTTAAGGATGCCTTCGGCGCCAGGCCGGAAGTAATGGCCCAGGCGACTAGAGCGGCTCCTCCAGCCATCATTCCTACGAATAAAGATCCGGTGATACGGACACCCCACTTGTCGAGCAGCATCCCGCATATCACCAGTCCTCCAAAAACGCAGAGGACTGAGTAGCCGCTTGTGTAAAGACCGTAATCAGCCGAGTTCCAGCCTAGCTCCAGAAGCGATGGATTCTCGAACAGATGCGACAGGGTGCTGAACATGTCGTCGAAGAAGTACGACGCGAACATCGGTACCACAAGGCAAGCCAGCGCTATCCACGGCGCGGCCTTGAATGATCGTTTGGTTATGGATCCCATTATATGAGAGTTATTCATCTTTTGCGAAGATACACATTTTAAGAATACCGGAAATTGAAGAATATTGATTATATTTGAACGATTATGCGTTTTTTGCGATGGATTTAGGCTTATTCCTTGATATTCTTGGGATTCCTTCGACCTCGGGGGAGGAAAGGCGGCTTGCCGGCTTCCTCAAGGAGCGGTTGTCTGCTCCGGAAGTCAACGAGTTCGAGGTAGGGGACGGGACAGTCAATCTTATGCTGGACTGGTCAGGAACAGGACATCCGTCATTCGTGTTCTGCACCCACCTGGACACGGTGCCCCCGTATATTCCGCCGAGCGTGGAATTGGTCAAACAAGGCGACCTTCTTCCAGATGGCCGGAAAGCCGCCGCGGACGACACCATAATCAAAGGCAGGGGCAGCTGCGACGCGAAGGGACAGATATTCTCTATGTATAACGCTTGCCTCGAGCTCAGCAGGGAAGGATACAAGGACTTCGGCCTGCTTCTTCTCGCCGGGGAAGAGACCGGTTCGCACGGAGCCAAGGCCTACACGAAGAACAATCACGGAGGTGATTTTGTCCTGGTGGGCGAGCCTACCGACAACTGCCTCGCTTCCGCCAGCAAAGGGACCAAGGCTTTTGAGGTGACGATCCCCGGGAAGGCCTGCCATTCGGGCTATCCCGAGCATGGATCCAGCGCGGTGGAAAGATTCGTGGACTTGATGAATACTTTGAAACTGGTCGAGTTCCCGCCGGATCCGATCCTCGGGCCAACCACATGGAATGTGGGCGACCTCCTGAGTTCAAATCCCCAGAATATCCTCAGCCCCGAGACCCGTTTCCGGATATATTTCCGTACCACATTCGCCACTGATGAACTCATTCAAAACAAGCTTCTTGGGGCAAGCCCCAGAGGCACGGTCATCCAAGCCTTTGGAGGTGACACTCCGATGAGGTATTTCTCTGAGATAGAGGGAATTCCATCCAAGCCGGTTTCTTTCGGAAGCGACGCTCCTAGGCTCGACAATTTCGCCCGTAGAGCCATCTGCGGCCCCGGCTCGATCCTCACCGCCCACACCGACAAGGAATATGTCCTGGTCTCTGACCTCAAAAAGGCTGTGGAACAATATATCTTGATTTACAAGACAGTTAACGACAACAAATAACGAACTTAATTAAAACATCGGAAAATGATCATTATCAAATTCGGAGGAACGTCCGTCCAGGACGAAGCGGCGATCGGGAGAGTCATCTCGATCGTGAAAGGGAGATTGAGAGAGAAACCTCTTGTGGTCGTCTCCGCCCTTGCCAGGGTGACCAGGCTGCTCTGTACTCTGGCGGAAGAAGCGGAGGCTCAACGTGAAGACAATGTCAAGGATCTTCTTAAACAGTTGAGGGAGAGGCATTTCAATCTCGCCAAAAATCTCCTTGCGGCAAGACCCGACCTTCTCGAGGAATGCCTCGCCAAGGTCGAGGAGCGTATAGCCGATCTCGAGACCTTCGTCGGCGGAGTCTGCCTTATCGGCGAGCTCTCGTCCAGGAGCGAGGCGAGGATCATCTCCACTGGAGAGCTCCTGTCCTCGACAATTATATCCTACGCTTTCAATGCCGCTGACATCTCCTGCCACTGGATAGATGCCCGCAGGATGATCACCACTGACGACAACTATCTCAACGCCCGTCCCGATATGGAGGTTACTGAGGCCAACATAAAGAGGATTGTAGGATTGGAGTATAAGGGCGCCGACCTGGTTTTGACCCAGGGCTTCGTCGCAGCGACCCCAAAAGGTGCTACCTCTGTCCTAGGATTTGAGGGTTCTGACTATTCGGCGGCCATCTTCGGAATGGCCTTGGGAGCCGAGAGGGTCGAGATATGGACCGATGTGGATGGAATACGTTCCGCCGATCCGAGAGTTGTTCATAACACTCGGAAAATAGATGTCATCTCCTATGAGGAGGCCGCTGAGATGGCCGCCATGGGCGCCAGAGTCCTTCACCCGCTCACCATAGAGCCGGCGAGGAAAAAGAATATTCCCATCAGGGTACTAAATTCCACCAACCAGGCCTGCGAAGGAACCCTTGTGGTCCGCGGAGACCAGGCTCCGGATGGCCCCAAGTCAGTTGCCGTCAAGGATGAGATCCTGTTTATCAAAGTGACTTCTCCGAAATTGGATGGAGTCACGCGGATGTTCGGCAAGGTGTTTGGCTCGCTTTATCCCCGCAGGATCCCCGTGGTGCTCGCCAAGGCCACTGAGTCCGAAGTCTATCTCGTGGTTCCTGAGGAGAGGGACACCCTGCAGGAGGCCTTGGAGGAGATCGGCAAGTGGGCTGAGGTCACGGTGTACCGCGACAAGGCCCTTATCTCTGTGGTTGGCCGCAATATCGTCGGGTTCGAGGGACTTGGCGACAAGGTCATCAGTGTCTCCGGCAAGGTCTACCTGGCCAATGTCAGCGCAAATATGATGAGCGAGAACTTCGTGATTGACTCTGACAGGGTGCAGATCACCCTCGAGAGCCTGCACGATTACATATTCAATGGCTGAGGAATATGGTGAAAGTGGTAATCAGCGGCTATGGCCGCATGGGACATATGGTTGAGGCCGCCCTCGAGGCTCGAGGTGTGGAACTTGTCGCCGCGAGTGAGGATATAGCTTCCTTCGACAAATCTGTCGCCAGGGAGTGCGTCTGCATCGATTTCACCTTCCCGCAGTCTTTCAGGGCCAACTATAAGATCCTGGCGGACAATTTCAAGGCCGTTGTGGTCGGCACTACCGGCTGGAATGACATAAAGGATGAGGTGATAAGCTATTTCGAGGCTAAAGGCACCCCGATGATATATTCCTCGAACTATTCTGTGGGAGTCAATGTGCTCTCCGCCGCCGTGGCCATGGTGGCCAAGTATCTCGGCCAGGCCGGAGGCTATGATCCCTACATTGTCGAGAAACATCATATCCATAAACTTGACGCTCCGAGCGGTACCGCCAAATCCCTGGCGGCGGTCGTCGAGGAGAATATGGGCAAGACCCCTGACACCGCCGCTGTGCGGGTCGGGGAGCTCGCCGGCATCCATACCGTGGGTTTCGAGGGCCTGAATGACAGGCTCACCCTCACCCATGAGGCTTTTTCCCGGAAAGGCTTCGCCGAGGGGGCCGTCTTGGCGGCTCTTATGACAGAAGGCCTTTCAGGCGTACATGAGTTCAAGGAATTGTTTTTCAAAGATTCAAAGTGATGTTACTCAAAGGATGCGGAACAGCTCTCGCGACTCCGTTCAAGAACGGCAAAGTCGATTTCGAGGCTTACAGAAAGCTCGTCACCAGACAGGTTGAGGCGAGCATACATTTCCTCGTGCCCCTCGGCTCTACCGCCGAGACTCCTTGCCTCGAGGATGACGAAAAAATAGAACTTCTCAAGATCACCAGGGAGCTTTGCCCGGACAGGCCGATAGTGGCCGGAGTAGGAACGAACTCCCCAGTCGCCACAATCCGGAACATAAGGCTCTTGGAGCCTTACGGTCCCGACGCTTGGCTGGTGGTTGTGCCTTATTACAACAAGCCCACGAAGCAGGGTCTTTATGAATATTTCAAAGTGGTGGCGGAAGCCACGGACAAGCCTATCGTGGCCTATAATGTGCCCGGAAGGACTGGTACAAACATGACTGCTGACACCACAGTCAGGATAGCTGGTATTCCTGGAATTATCGCTGTCAAGGAGGCGTCCGGCAAGCTTGACCAGATCGAGACGGTCGTGAAGACTCGTCCCGAGGGCTTCGCGGTGCTTAGCGGCAACGATGACCAGACATTCGATATCATGGGATATGGTGGCGAGGGAGTCATCAGCGTGGCTTCGAATGTCGCCCCGGAGCTTATGGTAGAGTTTGTGGAGGCCGCTGGAGCTGGAGATTTCGTTAAGGCTAAGGAGCTCAATGATAAGCTCTTCCCGCTGTTTGACGCTTGCTTTGTAGAGAGCAATCCGGTACCCGCGAAGGCCGCCCTCTCCATCCTCGGGCTTTGCGAGCCGAATATGCGCCTGCCTCTAACTACGGCGGTGCCTTCCACTTTCGACTTGATGAGGAAAGTGATCGCTGGATTAGGTATTTAGCCATGAGTTTCGAGGAAGTTGTCAAAGCCCTTGAGGCCGGCACTGTAAGAGTGGCCGAGAAAACAGCTGAAGGCTGGAAGGTCAACGCTTGGGTCAAGGAGGCTATCCTGGAAGGTTTCAGGATCGGCAAGCTGGTGGACATGTCCAAGGAGGAATATTCATTCTTCGACAAGGACACCCTACCGTTAAAGAAGTTCACACTTGAGGACAAGGTCCGGATCGTTCCTGGCGGGAGCAGTGTGCGTACCGGAGCATATCTCGCCCCGTCCGTGATCATGATGCCTCCGTCCTATGTCAATATCGGAGCTTATGTCGACTCCGGCACCATGGTGGATTCCCATGCCCTTGTCGGTTCCTGCGCCCAGATAGGAAAGAATGTCCACATCTCGGCCGCTTCCCAGATCGGCGGTGTGCTGGAACCCGCCGGAGCGCTTCCGGTCATTGTCGAGGACAACGCCTTTATCGGCGGAAATTGCGGCATCTATGAGGGCACGATTATCGGTGAGGGAGCCGTCATAGGTTCAGGAGTGATCCTGACGAAGGGGACTCCAATCTATGACGCCACCACCGGGGAGTATGTTCCCAAGTCGGCCTCGGGCCAGACTGTCGTTCCTTCGGGAGCCGTGGTCGTTCCGGGAAGCCGCCCCATCCTCAAAGGTCCCGGGAAAGATGCCGGAATACATGTCAGCACTCCGGTGATAGTCAAGTACAGGGATGGCAAGACGGATGCTTCAGTTGAGTTGGAAACTCTTTTAAGATAAGATGTTACAAAAGTTTTACAAATATCACGGAGCTGGGAATGACTTCCTGTTGGTGGATAATCGTGACGGCCGTTTAAGCCTGACACCCTCGCAGGTGCAAAGCCTTTGTGATCGCCACACGGGTTTCGGTGCCGACGGAGTCATGCTTCTTGAGAGGAGTGACAAGAAGGATTTCAGGATGGTGTTCTACAATCCTGACGGAAGCGGCGGGATGATGTGCGGTAACGGCGGAAGGTGCATTGTGGCTTTCGCCGCGGACCTTGGTGTCGTCTCAGGAAAGTTCCCGGTTGAATTCGAAGCTCCTGACGGGCTTCACACGGCCGTGATCCTCTCCCGCTCCAATCCGAAGACCATCCGTCTGAAGATGAATGACGTGTCCGGAGTGACCCTTTATCCGGAATTCAAGGCTTGCTTCCTCGACACCGGTACTCGTCACCTGGTCAAGTTTGTTTCCGGTCTGGAAGATTATCCGGTCCGTGAGGAGGGCAAGACCTTGAGAAATGACCCCGCTTTCGCTCCTGAGGGCACCAATGTCAACTTCGTCGAGCCTGTCATTCTGAGCGAAGCGAAGAATCTCGAAGCGAAGAATCTCGAAGCGAAGAATCTCCTCTGTGTCAGGACTTTCGAGAAAGGCGTGGAGGACGAGACTCTGGCTTGCGGCACGGGAATCGTCGCCTCGGCTGTGGCCGCGTGTTTTAAAGGGATCGAAGCCAATTCAACTAAGGATGGCAGGGTGACGTATGACATCAAAGCCACCATCGCTGACTTGACAGTTGACTTTATTCCTGAGGGCAAAGGGCCTGATTTCCAGGCAAAGGACATCTGGCTTACCGGTCCCGCGGCTTTTGTCGGAACTGTGGAGTGTTTTTTGTAGGACAGTGTATCTGTTATAATTAGTTTTAATATGAAATATTTGACCAAGCTTTTACTTTGCGTGACTGTGATGGCAACTCTGGCCTCTTGTGCTGAAGTCAAGCCATCATCCGCCTCATTCACTCAAGGTGTCACTTTTGAGTTTGATGAGTTCACTTTCGCGGATCATTTTAAAGACAGCCTGTTGTATCTTCCTCAGATATCCTATGACCAGTTGATTTATTTCAAAACCTCATGTGATGATGAGAACCAAGGATACAAAGGTGGTTTCAAAATCTCGGCCTTAAAGGGAGGACCGGAGACTCCGGAGGATATCTCGATGTTCACTTCCGCCGACAAGTCCGCCGGAATCAGCGGCAGTTTTTTCTATGCCGGATTCTTCCGCGGTCCAAGTATGTCGGATTATGACATCACCTTGAATCTCGGCCAATTTACGACCGCAGATGCCAGGATAGTAGGCCTTTGCATATGCAACTCATTGTACAACAGCCGGTTGGCTAAGGAGGGACTAATTGCTCCCGGTGATTATCTGAAACTTGTTGTGGAGTTCTACAACAACGATAACCTGGTCGGCTCTTTTGAGAAATATCTTGTGGATTACACCGGATCGGATCTCAAGATGTTGAATGAGTGGACCGAATGGGATATATCCTCGGAGGCTTCCAAGAACTCTGTGCAGATTCCTACGTTCAAAGACTCAAAATTCAAATTGGAGGTCAAGGGAGAGAATCTCAAACCTTGTTTCTGCTTGGACAATTATCTGATCTCCGCGTCCGTGACTTATTGACCTACCATTTGATGACGACTCTGACACCGTCCGGGTTGTTGTCAAAACTGATAAGATATGTTTTTCCGACCTCGTCCCATCGGGCGGGGTCGATTGTTTCAGATCCATCAATAAGGACACTGACAGGTTTTGAAGGCAGGAGGATCCTCCCATTGCTGATAGTCTCTGCCGGCCCTTTTGATAGATAAGAGAACGTCCGTGCTTTTCTGGTTTCCTCATAGACTCTGTCCGCCGAGGCCAGCACAGCGGGTGCCTTCGGGGCTTTTTCTATATTGTAATAATATCCCTGTTGTCCCGGGAATATCTCTTTTCTGGTAAGGATAGGCAACTCGGGGTCGTACAAGTCGATGAACTTGCCTTCCATAACAAAAGGTTCGCCGCTTACGCTCTCGTCCATGACAGCAACCAGTTCGTAAGGTCCTCGGCTCAATCGGAAGTTGTTCTTTTCCAGTAATATATCTCCAGATAAAGAATACATGGACCTGACCGCGTCAAGCAACTCACCGTCGCTACTTGGAACCAGGACGAATTCTTTTGGATCCTTGCGGATGATCTGGACTGAGCCTTTTCCCCACACATATACACCGTCGGGCGCTCCAGCTTCGATTCCCATCAGGGAGAACAAGTGGTCAGATGGCGCTTTGAAGTGGTGATCTCCGGTATTCCACCATTCTTGTACCGTCTGGAACGGGTCGTTGTCGCTGCTGGCGTAAATGAGCCGGCCTCCGTTTTTGACCCATGACGCCAAGTGGCCATGTGCCTCCGGATCCATCGGTTTCATGTTGGAATAGGTCATGATCAAGACCTTAACATCCTCAAGAGTCTTTTTGAATCCAACGTTCTCAATATGGGTAATCCCGATGGGGATACCTCTTTTGAGGAGTGGCATCGCCATGCCGAAGAAATCGCTCAAAGAGGGGTCCTCATATCCCTCATGTGTCGGGAAACTCTGGAACATCAATGAGTTACCCATCAAAACGCTTATCCCTTGACTTCCCGAGACTTTCTCTTCTGAGGCTGGTATCTTTCCGAGACTGCCTACCATCACCTGCATCATCGTGGCGTAGTCCGCTGGAATCCGTATCATTTCTGAGCTGCCGGCGCTCTTAGGATATAAGCGCTCATAAATCCTTTTCGGCCACGGCATAATCTCAAAATCGGCGATCTGGGGGTGAAGCAGTTGAGCGGTGAAAGTGGCGTGGTAGTTCTTCCTGTAATCCTCCCAGTCACGTGTCCCGTCTTCGATCGGGTCGGTGAGGAACCAGACCCTGCGACCGGTCGGAGCTGTCATTGAGGCCATGCAGCCGTATTCCAGTAAAGCCGTCTCAAAAGTCCTCTGCCTTTTTACCCCGTTGAAATAGTTGAGGACCCTGGCCGTCCCGGTCCAGACCTGGGCGATGTAGCCGTCCACTCCCGGCATTGAAGCCAGGCTGGCCTCAGGGCTGACGATCTCCCATTGGGAATAGTTGATTAGCGAGTGTGTAGGGACATAACATTTTATATCCATACCCTTGCTCCTTCCATATTCCTTGGCGAAAGCGGTGACCTCGTCCAAAGCCCTGTAGTAGAGATGGTACTTTAGTTTATTGGCCAGATAGGTGGCCTCCGGAGATTCGTCTTGCGGACGCCATGGAGTACCGTAATAATCTTCCCATTCTCGTTTGAAAGCCTCACTGTAGCCTCCTCTGTTCCAGAACTCCGGCTCCTCGAAATAGAGGCTTTCCACTCCGGAATCGATGACCCGTTTGACCTGGGTCTCTTTGAAATACTCAAGGTAATTCTTCGTCGGGACAATATACGGAACCATTTTGCCGTGCCAGATGGTGTCACCGTCCGCCTGCCTTTGTCCCTCGTCCAAATGCGGCTTTCCGTCCCATTTTCCTGTGAAGTAATCCTCGTATCCGCCCCAAGCTATTCCGGTCATGAAATCCACCCTGTAACCCCTCTCTCTCCAGGATCTGATTCTGTTCTCGACAGCGGATTCACCGTCCGGGCCGTCCTCGTCAAGTGGTTTGCCGGTGCCGTAGACCATCGCCGCGTCAGCGCGGGTGTCTATCGTAGGCTTCCAGATGCTCGAGGTCTGGAATGTTGTCTTCGCGTCTTTGTCCGGATTCCCTGTATTCGTATTAGAACAGGATTGCGGTAAAGCCATTGCCGCGAGAAATACCGCGACAATGGCTTTGAAAGGGCATAAGGCTCTCATTGTTTTATATTTCCGTGTTATTCTCCAACGTGGAAGGCGACCCTCAGGTCTTCTATCTCGGCATCCGTGATAGGCTTCAAGTTGCCAAGCGGAGCGGCGAGAATCAGGGAACGGGCGCTGAAATCAGCGACCTCTAGTCGGTCGAAAGTGTTGATGAGCTTGTCGCCGGTGACGACGACGGAGTCATTCTCAAGCATCACGAAAGGCCTGTTGCGGAACTCGTCGGCGAGGTCGGACAGGCGCTCGTCGTACTGGCTTCCGAACGGGAAAGTCGGAATGTCCTGGAGGAATATCCAGCTCTCAGGAATAGTCCTGACATCGAATTTTACACCGGTCGTGCAGAAGCCCATCAGCGCGGGGGACTGTGTAAGGATGATGGAGTTGACTTTGGGATTGCGGCGATATATCTCGTAGTGCAGAGCCACAGAGCGGCTCGCCATTTTCCCGGCCTCGACCATACCGTCCTTGATTTGGACTATGTCCTCAGGATCGATGTCCCAACGCTGCACGTTGGAAGGAGTGATCAGGAAATCGTTGCCCTTCCACCTGACGGAAGCGGTACCGTATGAGCTGCACATCAGGCCCTGTGAGCAAGCCCTGCGAACGATCTGGCAGATCTCAGTCCTGATGGCCCGCTCGTCGGAGGGATGGCTGACATTCATGAAGTGCTCGAAAGGGGTGTTGACCGCCATCTCGTGCTTGTTTATCTGATCCTCTGTCAGATATTTTGGCTCGCCAAGGGTCTTGGCGTTGAGGATGGTGCGGGCGCAAAGCTCGAGAGTCTCGAAACGCTGGTAAGCGTCAGCGATGTCCTCTCCGAACAGTACCACACCGTGGTTTTCCATTATGACAGCCTTGAAGTCGGGGTTCTTCTTGAACTCCTCCACTATCTTTTTCCCGAGCAACTCGCTGCCCGGCAGGGCATATTCGGCGAAACCAACAGGTCCGCAGACAGCCCTCGCCTGAGGGATTATGCTGGTGTCGGGGATCTGATGGACCACACTGAATGTCACAAGTCCCGGAGGGTGGGCATGGATCACGGAGTGGGCCCTCGGGTTCATCTTGTAGATGGCTTTGTGGAAAGGATACTCCGATGAGGGCCTGTGAGGTCCGACTATTGTCCCGTCCGCCTTGACACACATTATGTCTGAGGGAGTAAGGGATCCTTTGTCTATTCCGGCCGGAGTGATCCACATGTCTCCGTTGCTGTCCATGATGGACAAGTTTCCTCCGGAAGTGGTCGTCATCCCGCTGCGGTAGATCCTGCCGATGATGATAGCGATCTGCTCGGCGGGATGCATCAATTTGATATCCAGTTGTTTCATATTAAGCAAGCATCACCTGGCCGCCGGTGACAGGAATGGCCTGTCCGGTCTCTCCAGTTTGTTCAATGGCATATAAGATGGCCTTGCATACATCCTCGGGATTGCATCCTTTGCGCATAGGCACCTTTGACAGGTAATAATCCTTCACATCCTGAACCGTCTTGGCTCCAGGAGCCTTCCCGGCTTTGAGATACTGGATGAACAATCCCTTTTCAGGGTCGCTCCAAAGCGGTCCATCGTAGTAGTTGCCGGGGCAGATTGAGTTGACCTTGATCCTGAACGGAGCCAGCTCAAGGGCGAAGGACTGGGTCAGCCCAATGCCTCCGAACTTGCCTCCGGCGTATGCGAAATTGGCCTTGCTGCCGACCAGGCCGCTCTTGGAGTTAATCTGGACGATGTCGGCGAAATATTCAGGATCATTGGCGGTCTCTATCTTCATGACGTGGCTGGCCACCTTGGCACAGAAGAAATATGCCTTGTAGTTGATGTTGGTGACGAATTCGAAGTTTTCGGGGGTCATAGCCTCGAGGTCTCCGGCGCGCACTACTCCGGCGTTGCTGACGAACGTGTCAAGAGCTCCGAAATTGACGACAGTCTCTTTGATGAGGTTCTTCAGGCTGTCCATGTCGGCCACATTGGTCTTGACGAATATGGCCTTGTTGGCTTTGGCGATCTCGTTGAAACTGGCCGCGGTCTTCTCACCGGTCACCTCATTGAGGTCAGCGACCACGATATTGGCTCCCTGCTTGATAAGCTCCCTGGCTATTCCCTCACCGAATCCCTGGGCGGCTCCGGTCACGATGATCGTCTTGCCCTCAACCCTTCCGGCGGAAGATGAGGAAGCAACTTTGCGGCGGTAGTTCTCCACCTCCCAGTTGTCGATGAAACTGATCTGGCGGGCTGTCATGGGGTGCTCCCCTCCGAATGAGGCGGCGTACCAGGCGACTTTCATCGAGTCAAGGAACACCTCGGTCACAGTCTGGGCCTCCTTGGAGTTCGAACCCACGGCGACCAAGCCTATTCCCTTGATGAGCAGTACTTTAGGTGTGTGGCCACGTTTTCCGATGTAGGCCTCGATCTTGTTTTCGGCCTGCTTGACGAGATCTTCGGGACTCTTGTGGTCGATGTAGATGTATTCGCTCTTGCAATATACTATCCCGTCCGGGGTGAAGGGTTTAAGCGCGGCGGCGGCCTTCTCCTTGCTTCCAATAAACTCGTTCACGAGGGCGTTATTGGTGACTTTGAGGGTCTTGAGTCCCCGGCCTCCGCGGCTCAGGATGGTCCTTATCGCGGGAATGGTCTCGCTGACGCAATCGCATACAGGAGCCTCACCTTCGGGAACCGGCTTCACGAGCCTTTCCAACTTGGCCATAACTCCGTTGTAGATATCCTCGATCTCCCCGGTCGTGTCAGCGCCCACGAAGATGCCGTGATTCTGGAGGAATATGACCTTGGGGTCGCTCCCGTGGCTTTTCCTATAATCCTTGATCTTGTCGTAAACCTTTTTGAAGAGGGTATATCCAGGGTCGGTGTAAGGAATATACAAAGCGTCCGGGAACAGCTTCGCGCATGTCTCTGCGGCGTCTTTCGAACACATCAGACCGTTCACGAGGGTCGGATGGAGATGGACCACAAAAGCGGCCTCCATGCAGTTGTGCATCGAGGTCTCGACAGAGGGACGCCTGTCTTTTGTCAAGCACGCTGCCGCGAGGTCGTTCTTGACCTGCTCCTCTCTCAAAGTGGTGTCTTCGCTGTATTTTTTCTCTCCCATAGGGTTCAGCAGAGCTCTGTCGAGCACCGCTAAGCCATCTTCCGTGATGGTGGCGAGGGCATGGCCGCTTGCTTTAACCCACAGCCTGTCAGCGGTTTTGAATGATGTGTTCCCGCCTCCGGCAATGACATACCTGGAGTCGCCGCCATATTTACGGGAGACTTCGATCAACTTCTCTATTTCCGACATATTATTGGATATTTAATGTTCTCATTATCAACTCTTCTCCGGCATCGGCGGAATCTTTGCCCGCCTGGTGGGCGACTACGGCGCAAGCACCCTTGAAGTTCGTCAGGCGCAGCTTATCACTGAGTCCTTCCGGGTGGTCCGAGGTACGGAGCTTGATCGGCTCAAGGGCCGGGGTATTATGCTCTGACCCGAATGTGACGATGAACCCCTCGTCCTGGAGATAGTCAGAATAATCCTCAAGAACCTTTGTCGTGTTCCTTGTGGTGATGAATTCCACCGAGTTGAATCCGCGTCTCTTAAGGGTGTCGGCGGCTTTCTGGAGGTCTCCTTCAAAGTCCGTGAACTCGCCTTTGGCGTTATCGGCGAGGAAGGGATAGGTTGGTATACCACCTGCCGCCTTGATGATCTCGCAAACTGTCTCCATAGGCAGGAAGGCTTTCGGATCCTCAGGCACGAAGGCGGCGCCTCCGGCCTTGAGAAGCTTGCTCCTGATCTCGTTCTCGACAGCGGCGATGTTGTCAGGGGAGGATTTGAGAGGAGCTCCTCCGAATATCCTTTCGTAAGCGGCCAGCCTGTCGTTATCCGCTTTGAACTTGGACTCTATCGCGAGCCTTAAAGCCTTAGCCAAGTGACGCTCCCTGACAGAACCCTTCGTCAACTCCTCGACTATCCGGGCGAAATCCAGGTTGAATCCGGCTCCCACGGCATCCAGGTGAGCGTTGAGTTTGTCGCACATCCTCTCGACCTGGGCATTGGACTCCTCCCTGACTTCCGATAAAAGCCACGCTTCCCGGCCCCGGAGGATCGTCGGATAGGCGAGCCCTTTTCCGCTGATGTAGGTTCGTCCGGGGTTGTTGGGGTCGTTGACCCTGAGCCCGGCGGCCTGGTCCTCGCTATTCAGGGATATGAATTCTATTCCCATGATAGGGCAGAGGTGTCTTTTATCGCATCCGTCTTTCCAATCAGTGTATCCTTTCATGGAATAGAAGTCGTTGATTCCCACTACTCCAACTCCTTCCGTGACGGCCATGTCCAAGGCTTGGTCAATCCCGCTGAAAGCACTGAAAGAATAGGGGGTGTGCATGTGGGCGTTGACGTCGACAATAGTTCTCATTCTGTTATTAATTATATAAGTCCTTCGGGAAGGTCGAGAGTTATGCTTCCGCCTTCCTCATCAATATCTACTATGAAATCGTCGTGGAGAGGGATCATCACCGTCTCTTCTCCGGTGTTGACATAAAGGCACGGGTTGCCTGGAATGGGCTCGAAATCAGTTATTTCCCCAATTTTCTCTCCTTGTTTGTCAAGGATAGTCCAACCAATCAGGTTCTCGATAGAGATCTCGTCGTCATCCATCTCGTCCCCGTTGATCGCGGTGCGTTTGGCGAGAATGTCCTTTCCGGCAACTTCCTCCGCATCTTCCAGATCTTCGATTCCGGTCAGGCGCAGCAGGCCCTTTGATGAGCCTTTCTCCTTCAATGATTCAATAAAAAAGGGAACCGGCAGTCCATCAAACATGATGAACACCGGTTCCTTGAGGTTCAAGTCTTCCGGACCGATCTCACGAAAACCCACAAGGATTTCCCCTTCGGTACCGTAGGACTTCAGTACCCGGGCTATCCGCAGAAGATCTGAAGGAGCCCCGGACATTTTTTTAAGCCTCCTGCTCAGCGGCCTCTCCGGCTTCCTCAGCGGCCTTGGCGGCAGCAGCCTCCTCAGCGGCTTTGCGCTGAGCCTCAGCGAGTTCCTCGGCCTTCTTGGCGATGGCGGCAGCCCTCTCCTCGTTGACCTTCTTCTCGGCGGCGACAGCAGCCTTGACCTTCTCGGCGGCATCTTTCACGATACCTTCCTTCTTGGCCTTGATCTTGGAATCCCTCTGAGCTTTCCACTCGTTCCACTTCTGGTCAGCCTGCTCCTGGGTGAGGGCGCCTTTGGCGACACCGCCCTGGAGGTGCTTGCGGAGAAGCACACCCTCATAAGAGAGGATCCTGCGTGTGACAAGAGTGGGCTGGGCACCTACGTTCAGCCAAGCCAGAGCCCTCTCACCGTCAAGGATGATGGTGGCGGGGTTGGTGTTGGGGTTGTAGGAGCCAAGTTGCTCGATGAAACGTCCGTCGCGAGGTGCGCGGGAATCGGCCACAACAATGTGGAAGAATGCGAAATTCTTCTTTCCGTGGCGCTGAAGTCTGATTTTAACAGCCATTGTGAATCTGTTTTAAAAATAAATAATTAAACCTTATCGCATCCCATCTCGTGGGAGCGTGCAAAGATACGAATAAATATGAAATCGTGAAAAAATTTTGGTAATTCCGGAATAATGCCTATTTTTGCAGTCCCGAAACAAAGGGACACATACCTGCGGTAGTGGTGAAATGGTATACACGCTACTTTGAGGGGGTAGTGGGCATTAGCCCGTGTGAGTTCGACTCTCACCTACCGCACGAAAACAGCTCCGGAATGCTCCGGAGCTGTTTTTCGTTATTGCCGTATCAAGGCTACTTTTTCACGAATTCGACTCGACGGTTCTTGGTGCGTCCCTCGTCGGTCCCATTGTCGGCGACTGGCTCATGGGATCCTTTGCCGACCGCGGTCAGGCGATCCTTCGAGATGCCTTGTCCCACAAGAGCCGCCACGATGGCCTCAGCCCTTTTCTGGGAGAGGGGATCGTTGACTGAGTCGGATCCCGTGTTGTCGCAATGGCCCTGGACCTCAAAACTCAGTTCGGGTTTCTCCTGCATCAATTTGGCCACACGAGCTATCTCCACCATCGATTCGGGTTTGATGGTCGCTTTCCCGGTGTCGAACGTTATGGCGTAAGTGACGATCTTGCCTTCGGCGGCCAGACGGTCGTAGAGCGGAACGGCACCCTTGGCGATCCTGACATTGCTGAGGCCGCTATGGCGATAAAGTGAACCGCTTGAGAAATACAGGTAGCCGGGGGCATCCATCGCAGGCACGTTTATGATCCTTACTCCGTTGATGTAGCCCTTGAAAGCGCGTTTGTTGAAAGAGAACGAGAAATGGTTCCACTGGCCCGGAACCACCGGATTGTCCTTGCCGTTGTAATCATCATAATCAGGGCTTAGTCCCAGGGCCTTGTCGCCAGTCGTATGGTCGTCGGAACCCGGTTTCTTAAGGCTCCATTCCATGCTGCAGCTACCGTCCTCACGGTACCGGAAAGTCACATCTCCGGTGTAATTGTAATATGAACCGTCTCCCCTTTCACCGAAGCATAGCATAAGGGTGAGGGAGGTCAAGTCATCGAGATCGGAATCCGGTTTCGACACATAAAGGTCGTACTCGACCGTGAATATGTCCGGCAGCCAGTCCCATTTGTTTTTCATGAGTGGGATGACATCACCGATGCCGTCATCAGTGAAAGCCAGCACTTTGCGTCCCTGCACCGAGGCTGTTTCCGAATAGCCTCCCAGCAGGTCCCACTGTGACGGGAACTCCCCAAGTTTCTCTTTCTCAAAGGTGTCCTCAAAGAATATGACGTCGCCAGGAACGAAATCGCTCTTGGCGTAGGTGGCCTGCGTGGTCTGCTGAGTCTGTGCGGAGAGGGACAAAGCGAAACCTGACACGATAATGATTGATAAGACAAAGATCGCTTTTTTCATTTTATGATCATTTTCAAAAAGTTATAACGCGAATATCGCAGATTAATACCTATTAAACAATACCTTTTTTCACTAATATTGTGCCATGGAGATCATGAGCACATATTACGACCTCCGGGTAGTCCATGCTCAAAACAAAAAGCGGCCGGGCCCTGGTGCCTCGACCGCTTCGTGTCGTTGAACAGTTTTTTAAAGGTCAGTAAATTGAATAGTCTTTTGCTTCCGGTCAAGTAGTAATCGTCTGTTTTTGCTGATTGCAAGATGAGGTTTTTCTTTATTATTTTATTGAGTAATCTTACTCATTTTACTCAATTTGAGTATGAAAATGAGTATATTTGGACGTTTTATTACTCATGAGACCTATAAGTATTTACTCAAAGGCCGTTTTTTTCGCGGTTTCGTTATTTCTGCTCGTATCTTGCGATGGAGGCATTGATATACGACAGGAACAAAGTGTGTACTCCTTGTTGGAGGAAGCGGAAAGACTCACATCCCAGTCCCGTTACGATGAGGCCGTCAGCCTGGCTTTCGAGGCCTTGAAGATCGCCGATTCCGGTGAGGAGGGTGCCCAGGCCCTCTCTCACCTAACCCTGTCGAAACTCTTTCTGCAGACCAGCCGGGATTCCTTGTCGTTCGAGCATGCCTGCCAGGCGGAGGACATCGCTGTTCAGGAACGGGATGACTCCTTACTGGCCGCCGCTCTGCTTCTCAAAGGGAAAGTCTGCTCTTACGCCAGTATGTCGGCCGAGCAGAACAGGGATGATGAAGGGATTGGATATCTTGAGAATGCTCTGGCTCTGGCGGAACCAAGAGGTTGGAACGGGATAGTGGCGGAGTCTTGTTATTTCCTGTGCGAGTTATACGTCAATAAGAACCGCTGGAACGATGTCCTGGACAAGGCGGTTTACCAAAAAGCCGGAGAATGGCTTGAAAAAGCGGAGCAGATTGATGGAGGCAAGACTTCGGCGAGATCCTTGTCTTCCAGGATGCGCTATCTCAGGCAGGGTGACAAAACGGATGAGGCCATCAGATTCTGCACAGAGATTATAGGAGAGACACCGGAATCGGATTACCTCAAATTATACCAGATATATGACCATCTGACCGTACTGTATCTGCGTAAAGGGAATACCAAACTGGCCACTGAGGCGCATCAGAGTTTCTCATATTACATGCAGTTGTACATGCGCCAGAAGGGTGACGACATTCTCCAGGACCTGCAAACCGAATACCAGACAGAACTTAAGGACCGGCAGATCAAGACGAGGACCTGGTTGGTGTTCTTGTTCGGCGCATTATTCATTTTGGCTTTGGCGGCCGTCATCCAGTTCGTCCGGCTCAACCGTCAGATTTCCCAGAAGAACAAGAGTATCCAGTCGATCGCCCGAAGCCGGGAAATGCTGTTCGCGGTTATCGCCAAGGACTTATATGATCCTGCCCTTGCGGGAATCAAGGACAGCCACACTTTGGATTTCATACGAAGGTGGCCAACGATGAGCGAGGAGGAGATACAGCAGCGTTGCGCAAGTTTGTCCGAGGGTGACGCCCCGATGGACCCTGTGGTCGTCAACTATATCTCCGAGCTTATGATTTCCAGGAAGAAGTCTTTGGGTACCAAGGGATTGAGCTCAAGGGAACTGGAAATAATAGCTCTTAGTAAAGAGGGCCTCTCTGACAAGCAGATCGCGGATAAGCTATGCTTGTCAGCCCGGACCGTCAGTAACCATAAGTACCGTATCTACAGCAAACTCGAGGTCAGCGGCAACACTGAGATGCTGGCGAAAGCCGAGGAGTTGGGACTCTGAAAGTATTATTTCCCGGCGATGATCCGGATGTCCTCGGCCTTGTCGATACCGGCTTTGCGGGCGAGGGCGTCTTTCTTTTCCCGTATCTCCTCTTTATGGCGGATCACCCAATTCTCCGCATAGATACAAGCGCAGGACAATCCGAAGTAGATGATTGTCTGCGGAATCATTATTCTCATCTGGCTTCCGGCAGCCGCCATATCTCCTCCAGCGGTGCTCAGGTTGATGTACGCTTGCACCCCGAAAGTGGACGGGAATATGTAAGAGAACACCTTCCAGAATTTAGGGAAAGCCACAGTGGGCCAGGAGCATCCGGTCAGGAATATGCAGACAAGTGACATCGCCAGGAACAGGAGGAACACCGATTCCCTTCTGGTGATGAGGGTGCTCCAGGTCATACTGAAGAACACGCAGTCAGTAATGAAGAACAGCAGCATCGCCAGGATTTCTCCATATTGTCCCCGTTGAGGTATTCCGAATATCGCCGGAACTATAAAGGCTATGTATAAGCCTATCCCGAGATACAGGAGCCAGTAGGCTCCTCCCCGGCCCAGAACGACCCGCACCATTCCATGGCCTTCCAACTTGTCAGGCAGGGAGGCGAAACTGTGGTTTCTCTCCCTCTGGGTGCCGACCAGCAGCGACATGCCGTAGAACATAGTCTGCTGTATGATTATCATCAGGATCGCTGAAATCAGGAAGAAGCTGTAATCGAAGGCCCTGTTGAAGGGATTGTTATCCTCGTATCCAAGTGGCTTGATGACCTGTGAGGCCTCCTGTGCCGTCATTCCCGCCAAGGAATATCTCTCCATCTGTATCTGCCCGATCTCGTGGAGCATCACGAAGTTGGTGGCAATCATTGCGTTCTTGTAGTAGAAGAAACTGCTCATGTCAGCGTAAAGGGAGAGTGTGGCGGTCTCATTTCGGGCCAGCTTCTCACCGAAGTCCCGAGGGAAATACACTATGCCGTTGACCTTCCTTTCGCGCATAAGCTGCTCAGCCTCTGCCATATTGACACACCTGTAGGAGACGTCAACCTCTCTTGTCGCATCAATCTCCCGGATAAACCTGCGGCTGTCGGAGCAGTCGGCATCATCTACCACGGCGATAGGCGTGTCCGTCAATATACCATTCAGGTACACCACGTTATATAAAAGGGGATAGGCGAGCCCCGCGACGAAGAATATCAGTAGGACTCCACCGTCGGAGAATATCTGTTTGAGCTCATGGCAGAATATGTCCCACCAGTCCCGCAGCCAAGTTTTCAAAAAACCTTTATTTGCCATGGTCTTATTCTTTAGGGAAATTCTGATGAATGTAAACCTTCTTGAGCCTGTTCAGGCCAGCGAGGGGGACGAATAGGAATAAAAGCAGGTGGATCACTTCCTTCCACCAGCCAACAAAGCCGGCTCCGAAGATCACTTCCTGGACATGGAACAGGTAATAATGCCTCAGGGGAAACATCACCGCGAGTCCCTGGATGTACGGTGGCATGGCCTCAAGAGGAAGGGTGAATCCCGAGAGCGAGAGACCAAGCACGCTGTACAGGGCACCTACACTGAGGGCCAGTCTCGGAACAGGCAGCAACTCAAGTATGAATATTCCTATAGCCTCACTCGCGATGACAATCAGGAATATAGCTATGAACATATTGAATATGCTGCCGCTGATCGGGAAGTGACACCAGTGGTACAGGAGCATTATGATTATGAACCCGATGACGGAGAAGATAATCGTCCAGACCAGGAGTTTTCCCCAGAGAGCCGTAATAATTGAGTGACCCGCGGTGTCCATCAGATGCCTTGATGTCCCGAACTTCAACTCTGCGCCCAAGGAATATATAAGTACCAGAATCACAATCATTTCCAAGATTCCGGGTAGCAGGATTCCAGTCAGGTAGTAGTTGTAGTTGGTGGTGACATTACCTATCTGGTGGGTGTCTATGTCAATGGGTCGGATCATCCCCATAATCTGGCTGTCATTGAATCCTTTAGCCCTGAGTATCTCTCTCTGGACCGCGCCATTTGTCATGTTGACCATCGTCAGCAGGTCCTTCCAGGCGAGAGCTCCGCTCACAAAATAGAGTCCGTTGATATAGAATGTTATCTTGGGCTGCTTGAAAGCCTGGATGTTCTCGTTCATTCCTTCCGGAATCACACAGACCGCGGCGATCTTCCCGCGGGTCATGTCCTCCCTGGCGGATGAGAAGGAGCCGTAAGTGACCACCTTCCCCAGTTGGGTGGCGTCAAGTTGCTGGCAAAAGATCCTGGAGGTCGATGAGCGGTCCTCGTCGACTATTCCGATAGGGATATCGTCAGGAAGCCCTCCGTGAAGGAAAGTCAAGAAGAAGATGGCGCAGAAAGCGATCACTCCGACCGAGCCCATGAAATAAAGAGGACGGTTCCTGATTATCCTGAGCTCGCGTCGCGCGACCGATAATATCCTTTGCCAGTTATTCATTATATCCAATTGTTATTTCTGTTTCATTATCGCGGTCATCCCAGGGCGTATACCGTCGACCGTCTGGTCGGGCACGGCTCTGACTTCGAATGTCTTGGCGTCATACATGCCGGTTTCCTTGGTGGCTTTCCAGGTGGCGTAGGATTCGCGGACGGCGATGTGGTAGACAGAGGCCGTCACCTCTTTGCCGTCGAGGGCGGGGATCTTCACAGTTATCTTGTCACCTTCTTTCATGCTGTGGAGATAGTCCTCCCTGACATTGAAAGTGAACCAGATGTCATTTATGTCTGTCACGCTCGCTACAGGGGACCCCTGGCCGACAAGCTCACCGACTTTGGGATAGGTGGCGGAGATGATACCGTCAGCCGGGGAAGTCAGATATAACTCTCCCAGATAGGACTCGACCTCCTGGACAGCTCCGGACGCCTGCTCCACAAGGGCCCTCGCAGCTGCCTTGTCTTCGGCTCTGGCTCCACTGACAGCCATATCATACTGGCTCTTGGCGGCCTTGGTCTGTGCCACGGCGGCATCGTATCTGGCTTTCGTCTCGTCATATTTTTGAGCGGCGATGACTTTCTGCTCGTAAAGCCTCTCTATCCTGTCGAGTGACTTCTTGAGCACATCTTCCTGAACGATCGCCTGTTGCCAAAGCTGGTAAGCTCCCTGGATCTGCTCTGACCTGGCGCCATGACGGGCCTTGTCGCTTTGAGCGGCGGCCGCGTTGCGGGCCGCGTTGGCCTGGATCAATTTGGCTCTCACCTCAGGGGAGTCGATCAACGCGATTGTGTCTCCTTTTTGAACCATTTGTCCTTCTTTGACATAGAGTTCCTCGATCCTTCCGGGAACCTTTCCGGAGACCCTGTATTCACTGGCCTCGGCCTCTCCCTGGATCACCAGTGGTTTGGGTTTGGACACAAAGTAGCCGATGATGGCGATTATCAGGACGATCGCTATCAGCGCCGCTACTCCAATCACCAGATTGTAACTTTTCTTCTGCTTTTCCATTGTATTGATTTTTAATTATTTCCTTTATAGATTCGCCTTGTGGTTGCCCTCGGCCTTGTCGAGATTGGCGGCGAGCATCTGAAGCTCCACACCGGCGTCGATATATTCAGAACGGGCCTGAAGCCATGCGGTGTGGGCTCCTAAGGCAGTGTTAGCGTTGATGACTCCTTCATTGAAACCGATGGTGGCGGTCCTGAGGTTCTCCTCGGCGCTGGTCAGGTTGTTTTTAGCCATATTCAGCTTTTCGACAGCCTCTGTCTCCTGCTTCCTCAGCTGTGTGACTTGGAGGTTGATGAGATCCTTCGCGTCTTCCAGTTGGGAACGGTACAGGGTCGCCTCGGCTTTCGCCTTGCGGGTCTTGTTGAGGGCCTCAAATCCATGGAATATCGGGACGTTTACGACGACTCCGACTCCCCAATAGCCGTTCCATTGCTTTTCAAGCCCGTTTTTAAGGCTTGGGTTGGAGACCATATATCCTCCTGTTGCAGCGATCTTAGGGAGCATGTCAGCTCTAGCGACGTCAACTTTCTTTTCATAAATCTTTGAGGCCAACTCGAGACTGCGGGTCTCGGGCCTGTCGGTATAGATTTCTTCCAGGCTCTTTTCGGATCCGATCCTTACGAGAGGAATCTCGTCCGATTGCTCGTCAGCCAATACGATCTCTGTTCCAAGATCAAGGCCTATCCTTTTGCATAGCAGCATCTTGGCAAGAGTCAAACCATTATCGGATTTGGTCTTCAACATGTCGGCCTCGTTGGCTTTGACCTTTATCTGGAGAGCGTCAGACTCAGTCGCGACGCCTTCCTTCACGGCCAGCTCCACGTCATGTTCCATGTTGTGCAGCAGGTCGGAATATGACTCGGCGAGCTTTTTCTTTGCCGCGATTGACACTATCTGCCAATAAGCCTGATCGACATCAACGATTGTCTGCTGGTACCGCTGGTCGTAACTTGCCTCGGACAGTTGCTCGGCAAGTTTGGCTATCTTGTTGGCCGCCAAGATTTTGCCTCCCATGAATATGGGCTGTTGGACGGTCACTGATCCAACCAGGATGTTCTCGAGATCCGGGTGGAGAGCGTCATCGATCTCTTGTCCTATCGAGTTGATCGACTCAGACATGTCTATCGCTGAAACTTTAGCCAAAGCTGTCTGAAGCAGTGGATCTTGCATCAGCTGCATGTATTTCATCGCGCTTGCGGGATCTGTGGCCGCAAGTTGCTGAATATAAGAGGTAAGCTCCTCCATGACTTTCTGCTGGTATTGCTGGGAAGCGCCATGCAGGGCTGTCCCGGCATTCCGGAGAGTCGCCGATGTCGATTCACTGACAAGCGCTATGTCGTTGGGATTGTGGAGATAGGCTCCGGTGCCTGAGATGTTAGGCAGGTAGTTCGCGAAGGCGATCTTGCGGTCATATCCGGCCATTTCCACCTTTGTCCTGGCTTGCTCAAGCTCTCTGTCGCCATTAATTGCCATCTCGCGGCATTCTTCAAGTGTGAGAGTCCTTTGGGCTGAAGCGCTGAAGGGCGCTATAATCATGATGACCAGGATTGGAATCAGATTCTTTTTCATATTATTCATTATTGTCATTTTTTCAGTCTGTCTCCCTTCGCAGGGAGCGTCGAGGGGGCTACAAAGAGATTGCCATTCAGCCAAAAAAGAATATTCCAAAGGAGCATTCTATTGTCAAAAGGTCGAATCTGGAGAATTTCAGATGATTTTTTGGCCAAATTATTATATTATTGTTGAATAAAACGATTAAGGTATGCGAGACACTTTGCAGAATGTCGGTTTTGAGCAAATAAGGAAATTCCTTCCTCCCGGAGAGGATATCAATATGGGAAATGATTTCCTGGTCGTGGATGTTCAGCAACATGATTCGGGTTCTTTCATTGACAGTCCTTTCCGTACGGACGCGTTTCTCGCGATTTTTTGCGAGAAAGGTGGGTTCGACGTGGAGGTCAACCTCAGGAAGTTCCACATTCAGGACAACACTCTGCTTGTTTGTATCCCTGGATACATTATTAAAGTCGGGAAAATGGGTGCGGGGACGACTCTATATGGAAGAATCGTGGCGATGGCTCTCTCCAGGCAGTTTATTTCTGACATCAAATTTGATTTCTCGAAACTGTTCGAGTCCAGGTTGATGTTCTTCTATGATCCGAGGATAATGCTCACTAATAGGGAGATGAGTTTCTGTTCCAAGTATTTCCATCTGGTCAAGTCAATCTTGGATACTGAGATCACGACTAAGACCACAGCTGTGAAATCTTTGGTCGAGTCACTTCTCAGTGTGATAGAAGGAATGGTCAATGATGGACGTGATGTGGAAATGGAACCTTCAAGATCGGCGCAGACAAGACTGAACATACTTTTCGAGCGTTTTATGTCCTTGGTTTCGGAATATCACTCAACAGAGAGGGGAATGACGTTCTATGCTACACGGCTCGGAATCACTCCTAAATATCTTTCAAGGCTTATCAAAGATATCAGTGGGCGTTCCGCTCCGGAATGGATTGACGCGTTTGTCATTCAAGAGGCCAAGAGTATGCTCAGGTACACTGACGACAGCATAAAAGAGATTGTTTATAAGCTCAATTTCACCAATGCGTCAGTGTTTTACAAGTTCTTCAAATCGCAGACGGGGATGACCCCAAGCGAATATCGGAACAGGTAATTATCTAAAATTTTATAGATAAAACGTAAAAAATATTTAGATATTTTAATAAAAATCGTTTTAATTTTTAAAGGAAAATAATTTGTCTTTTTAAAAAAACTTTATACCTTTGCTCCCAGACAGACAAAAGTTCTTTTTGTTGTCTATTTGTTAAGTTCGTTTTATATACAACTGGCCGGCGCTTTGGGGAAAGCGCCGACCTTTTTTATATAATAATCCCGGTTTTTGGAGTGCGACATTCGGGATTTTTTTGTAGCTTTGTATAATCCACAAAGTGTGTAAACATAGAACTAATTACAAACTAACAACATAACACAATCTTTATGGAAAAGAAAAAAAACAACATGGTGGCTATCGTGACGATGTGCTTCATCTTCGCCATGATTTCATTCGTCACCAACATGGCCGCCCCCTTCGGCAACATCTGGGGCAACAAGTTCGAGTGGTCCAAGATGGCTGGTAACCTGATGAACTTCGCCGCGTACCTCTTCATGGGTATCCCCGCTGGTAAGATGCTCCTCAAGATCGGTTACAAGAACACGACTCTCGCCGCTCTAGCGACCGGTTTCATCGGAATCGTCATCCAGTGGCTTTCCAGCAAGATCGGTGCTGACACATCCGCTATCATCGTCTATCTGATTGGAGCGTTCGTCTGCGGTCTCTGCGTATGTATGCTCAACACCGTGGTCAACCCGATGCTTAACATCCTCGGTGGTGGTGGAAACAAGGGCAACCAGTACATCCAGATCGGTGGTACCCTGAATTCCCTGACCGGAACCCTTACCCCTCTGCTTGTCGGCGCGCTTATCGGTACAGTTACCGCCAACACCTCGATGTCCGATGTGGCTCCTCTGCTCTTCATCGCGATGGGTGTCTTCGCGCTCGCTTTCGTGATTATCTCCCTCGTTAAGATTCCGGAGCCCGCCAAGGAGCGCAATGCCACTGTCTATGAGCACAGTGCCTGGAACTTCCGCCATTTCGTGCTCGGCGCCATCGCCATCTTCTTCTATGTCGGTATCGAGATCGGTATCCCTTCACAGGTCAACTTCTATCTCGCTGACGCTACCGGCAAGGGTGCTTTCCCTGCCGGATTCGCTGGCGCTGCCGCCATCGGTGGAGCTATCGCCGCGATTTACTGGCTGCTTATGATGGTCGGTCGTCTTTGCAGTACGTTCATTTCCGGTAAGGTCAGCACCAGGACCCAGATGATTACGGTCAGTTCCGTGGCCATCCTCCTCGTCTTGATCGCTATCTTCATCCCTAAGACCGTTACTGTCAATATGCCCGGCTACAGCGCCGCCGAAGGATTCAAGATGTTCGAGGTTCCTATCAGCTGCTTGTTCCTCGTTCTCTGCGGTCTCTGCACATCCCTGATGTGGGGCGCTATTTTCAACCTCGCCGTCGAGGGTCTTGGCAAGTACACCGAGGCCGCTTCCGGAATATTCATGATGCTTGTCGTGGGTGGTGGTATCATGCCGTTCATCCAGGACTTCATCGCCAAGGGCGCCGGTTACATGAACAGCTACTGGCTGGTCATCGCCATGCTCTGCTACCTCCTCTACTACGCCCTGATCGGCTGCAAGAACGTCAATAAAGACATCCCTGTCGACTAGAGGATATGAGTATGGAAAATATTGAGCAGAACCTTGTTATCGGAGTCGATGTAGGTGGACAGACCAGCAAGTGCGGTATTGTCGACACCCGTGGCACCGTGATCGCCCAGACTGTCATCAGGACCGACAACCATGACTCAGTGGAGCCTTTTATCGCCGAGTTGGCGGAGGCTCTCAAGAAGCTTATCAACGAGGCTGGAGCCCAGGGTAAGATCCGTGGTATCGGAGTCGGCGCTCCTAACGCTAACTACTACACAGGCGATATCGAGAACGCCGTCAATTTGTCATGGGGCCGTTCAGGTTCCCTCCACTTCGCCGCGATGCTGAAGGACGCCATGGGCGGGATCCCTGTGACCCTGACCAATGACGCTAACGCCGCCGCGATGGGTGAAATGACCTACGGCGCCGCCAGGGGAATGAAGAATTTCATCATGATCACCCTTGGAACAGGCGTGGGTAGCGGAATTGTGATCAATGGGGAAATGGTATATGGTCACGACGGTTTCGCCGGTGAGCTTGGCCACACTACCCTTGTCCGCAAGAACGGTCGTCTCTGCAACTGCGGCAAGACCGGCTGCTTGGAGACTTATTGCTCCGCTATCGGAATGGCCAGGACCGCTCGCGAGTGGCTGGATATGAGCGACGAGCCTTCATTGCTCCGTAAGCTGGACAACATCACCTCGAAAGACATCTATGAGGCTGCCAAAGAGGGTGACGAGCTGGCTCTCAAACTGTTCGACTACACTGGCACCATGCTCGGAATGGCATTCGCTGATTTCATTGAGTTCTCGGCTCCCGAGGCTATCGTCTTGTTTGGTGGACTGGCGAGGAGCAAGGAGTTCCTCACGGAACCGATCGAGAGGTCTATGAACGCCAATGTCCTTCCTCTTTGGAGAGGCAAGGTGAAGCTGGTCTATTCCTCTTTGAAGGAGTCTGACGCCGCTATCCTCGGTGCCTCTGCGCTCGCCTGGTAAGTCAACATGCTTTTCAATTCCCTTACTTTCGGGATATTCCTTACGCTAACCTACGTCCTTTACTGGTCTTTTTTCAGGAAGGACGTAGGTTTAAGGAATATATTCCTGCTTGTCGCCAGCTATTTCTTCTACGGTTGGTGGAACTGGAGATTGATTCCCCTGATAGCCGGAGTGTCCGCTGTGGATTTTTTCGCCGGGAAGTTCATAGCCAGGCAAAGGGACAGTTCCGGTAAAGGGAAGGGGATACTTGTGGCTGCCCTGGTTATCAACCTGGGTGTGCTGTGTTTCTTCAAATACTTCAATTTCTTCGCGGAGAGCTTCTCCGAGGCCTTCAGTTTCCTTGCCGGGCGTGAATCAGGTTTCAACCCCTTGAATATAGTCCTCCCCGTTGGAATCAGTTTCTACACTTTCCAGGGTTTGAGCTATGTCCTTGATATTTATTCGGGAAAGACGGAACCTACCAGGGATGTGGTCTCCTTTTTCGCCTTCATCGCCTTCTTTCCCCAACTGATCGCAGGTCCCATCGAAAGGTCCAGAGACTTGCTCCCCCAGTTCTCCCAGAAGAAGGAGTTTGATTATGAGAGCACCCGCAAGGGCCTTCTCATGATAGCCTGGGGACTATTCAAGAAGATGGTTATCGCTGACCGCCTCGCTGTTTTCGTGGATTCGGTTTTCGCCGATCCCGCCTCACATCCCGGCATATCCTCGGTGGTCGCGGTCCTGTTCTTCACCTTCCAGCTGTACCTTGATTTCTCCGCATACTCGCAGATCGCCATAGGAACGGCCCGCTTGCTCGGGTTCACGCTTCATGACAACTTCAGGCGTCCATATCTGTCCGCAACTTTCAAGGAGTTCTGGAAAAGATGGCACATAACTCTCACTTCATGGTTCATGGATTATCTCTACATCCCTCTGGGCGGAAACCGGAGGGGCAAGGCGAGGACTATCTTTAATGTGATGATAGTGTTCGCCGTGAGCGGTCTATGGCATGGGGCCTCATGGAATTTCGTGATTTGGGGTTGCGTCAACGGACTTTTCCTGGTGTTTTTCGACAAGATAGTCAAACTGAGGCCGGAAGCCGCTGTGCCAAGACTTTTGAGCTGGTCGCTCGTCTTCGTGGTCTGGGCTTTGTCTCTCGTGTTTTTCCGTTCCGCGACATTCTCCGACGCGGTGACCATGTTCTCCAATCTCGGATTCTCGGGAGCGGAATCGTTGACATCCTGTGGCATGGGTATTCCGGAAATACGGCTCTGCTTCTTCCTCATTGTCGCCTTGATGGTCTATGAGGTGTTGACCAAAAACAGCCAGGAGAGGCTGGAGCGATGGTTTTTCTCGTCCAGCGCGGTTCTGCGCTGGGTCGTGTACATCCTTCTCGCCCTGTCCATCCTTTATCTCGGCGTTTACGGTTCTAACGACAACTCGTTCATTTACTTCCAATTCTGATGATTATGAGGAGACTGTATCTCAAAGCTCTTTTGTTCCTGGGAATCATCGGAGGGATTATCTGGGCCATAGACCTGTCCGGAATGTTCAACCCGGACATGGAGAACTTCCATGAGAAGGACCAGTGGGACTCTTTTTATAAATTCACGGAATCCAATGATGTGGATGTCTTGCTTGTGGGCAACTCTCATCTGTACACCGGCATCAATCCGAACCATCTCTCCTGTATTCTTGGGGCGAACTGTTTTATTCTCGCGTCACCCGGCACCACCATCACCGACTCGTACTATGCCTTAAAGGAGGGCCTGTCAAAGTGTGACCCAAAGGTTGTGGTTGTCGAGACTTATGGGGTATCCCAAACTCGGATAAGGGAATTGACGGGCGGCGAGCTCACCAGTGAGTTCCGGAGTTTCTCCAGCAGAAAGAGCATCTTGCGTAAATTGGCTTCCATGCCTTTCCTGTTCTCCATCGATAATTACCTTTCGGCATTGTCAGCATCCATCCGTGGCCATGACATGATATTCAAGGACACGGAGTTGATCAAGAAAAATCTGGATGGGAAGAATACCCCTTTCAAACCCAAATCTCTCAATCTTGGCCGCTTCACCCGCTTCACGACCGGAATAACCGACAAGACGGAGAGGCTGTATGATGAGGAAGGCGCCGTGGTTGACGGGAACAAGTTCAGGGTCAACAAAGAGAACTATCAGACAGTCAGGAGAATAGAAAGGCTTTGCGAGAGGCGTGGGATAGACCTTGTTTTCCTTACGCTCCCGATGTATGAGAAGCATGTCGAGAATTACTCTTCTTGGCAGACTATCATGTCCAGGGTCATCGGTCCTGGGCAAAAATGGCTGGATCTGCAAAGTCCTTATGACCATGAGCTTTTTACCAGGGAGTGCTTCGAGGACACCCGGAACAGCAATCAGCATATGACCGCCATGGGGGCGCTGATCGCTGACTATAAACTCGCTGATTACATAATCGACGAAGTGAAGCCTGAGCTGCCTGACAGGTCCAAGTCAAGAGATTGGAGGCAGATGTTCTATTCGGAAAAGGGCTATTTCGAGAATTATACGATAGAAAGCGTGGATAACTGGAACTTCCTGTTATGCAGGAACGTAGATGTCATGGGAATCCTTGTGAAAGATTGTGTCTTCCTGCCTTACGGCAATGGTCAGGCACAAGTATTCATGAGGGTTGACAAGAAGACCGATATCGCCCTGTTGAAGGACGGGTTGGAACTGTTCATGCGTGTCGTCACGGAAGAGGGGGAGTCCCGCAGCCGTTTAGTTGTGCGTATGACTCCAGGCATCAATCCAAGAGGCCATTACTCGTTGTCCTCAGAAATGATGGAAATGTCCAGGCCCAAGTCCATCGAACTTGAATACATTGACTTCCCTTAATTAGAGAACTTCCTTAAGGTATTGGCCGGTGACCGAGTCAGGGTTGCCGGCCAATTCTTCTGGTGTGCCCTCGGCGACTATCCTGCCACCTCCTTGGCCACCGTCAGGACCAAGGTCGAAGATGTAGTCGACGCTCTTGAGGATATCCAGGTTGTGCTCGATAATGATAACCGTATTGCCTTGGTCGACAAGTTCCTGAAGAACCTGAAGGAGGACTTTTATATCCTCGAAGTGCAGGCCTGTGGTAGGCTCGTCAAGGATGTATAGGGTGTTGCCGGTCGCCTTGCGGAACAGCTCGGCGGCCAGTTTCATCCTCTGGCTCTCTCCACCGGACAGGGTCACGGCGCTTTGCCCGAGATGGACATATCCAAGTCCGACATCCACAAGGGCTTTCAGCTTCCTGGCTATGGAAGGAATAGGCTTGAAGAACTCATAGGCCTCACTGATGGGCATCTCAAGCACATCGTTGATATTCTTGCCCTTGTAGTGGACCGCGAGCGTGTCTTCTTTATATCGCCTTCCCCGGCACTCGTCGCATACGACATTGACCGACGGAAGGAAATTCATCTCGATCACCTTTATCCCGGCTCCGTTGCACGCCTCGCAGCGTCCGCCCGGGACATTGAAAGAGAACCTTCCTGCCTTGAATCCCCTGACCTTGGCGTCAGGAGTGTCCTCGAACAGGTTACGGATGTCCCCCATGACACCCGTGAAGGTGGCCGGATTAGACCTTGGAGACCTTCCGATAGGACTCTGGTCAATCTCTATGAGCTTGTCAATATTTTTGACCCCCTCAATAGAATCATAGGGCAGCGGACGTAGCTTAGCCCGGTGAAGCTTGTTTTTGAGGATTGGCATCAAGGTCTCGTTGACCAAAGACGACTTGCCGCTGCCGCTGACTCCGGCGACCCCTATGAAACAGCCCAGAGGGAAGGTCACGTCAACATCCTTCAAGTTGTTTCCCCTGGCTCCTTTAAGACTCAGGGTAAGGCCATTACCCTTGCGCCGCATGGCGGGCACATCTATCTTTTTCCGGCCTTGAAGGTAATCCAGGGTCAAGGACTTTCCAAACACGCAATGGGAGGCTGTGGCTTTGTCAACCGATGACGGAACCTTGTTATTTTCAGGGGAATACTCCAACAATCCCTTCAAAGGAGCGTTGAGGCAGACCCTTCCGCCCTTCTCCCCGGCGCCCGGGCCCACATCAACCAGCCAGTCGGCGCTCATCATCGTCTCAAGGTCATGCTCCACGACCATCACCGAGTTGCCCTCGTCCCGAAGCTCTTTGAGTGAGGCGATCAGCTTTCGGTTGTCTTTTTGGTGAAGCCCGATCGATGGTTCATCAAGAATATACAGAACACCCACGAGCTTGGATCCGATCTGGGTGGCAAGCCTGATCCTCTGGCTCTCACCACCTGAGAGGGAACCGGTCGGCCTGTCAAGTGAGAGATAGTCAAGCCCGACATCCAGCATGAACCGCACCCTGTCATCCAGTTCTTTAAGGATGTCCCTCGCGATGTTGTTCTCCCTCTCGTTCAATTTCCCGGGAAGGGAAGCCAGCCATTCTTTCAAGTCCGTCATCTCCATCGCGGCGACGTCAGAGATCGTCTTGCCGTCAATTTTGAAACACTGGGCGTTCTGGTTTAGCCTGGTCCCATGACAGACCGGGCAGACTATTTTCTCATCAATGTCATCCACCACACCGTCAAAGGTCACCATCTCAGAAAGATTGCCCTCCCCAATACGGAACATCTCCTCACTTCCGAATATAATGTGGGAGACAGCCTCGTCGGGAATCGTGGCGATAGGGTCGTAAAGGGAAAAGTTGTATTTCCTGGCTATTGACCTGATAATGTCGAACTTCCGGGTCTCCCTGACCTTGCCGAGAGGAATAATCCCGCCGTCGGCGATGGACAGGCTCCTGTCGGGGATAATCGTGTCCATATTGACATCCACAATCATCCCAAGTCCCTTGCAATGAGGACAATAGCCTTCGGGAGAATTGAAAGAGAAGGAGTGGGGAGCCGGCTCCTGTAGGGATAAGCCGGACTCGGGATCGACAAGATGCTTGGAGAAGTGGCGAAGCTTGTCGTTCCCGCTCTCGAGCATCGCCACGGAACCTTTGCCGAGGTTAAGGGCGGTCATCACAGAGTCCCTCACCCGTTTCGTGTCACCTTCCGAGGGCTTGAGTTTGTCCACGACGAGTTCTATGAAATGACCTTTGTAGCGGTCCAGGACATCTACCTCGTTGAGAGGAAGGATTTCCCCGTCGACGCGGACCTCGGTATAACCCCGCTTGCGCAGTTGGTCGAAAAGTTCCCTGTAATGGCCCTTGCGTCCCCTGACAAGCGGAGCGAGAAGGTAACAACGCTTCCCTTTATATCCATCCATGATCAGGTCCACTATCTGCTCGTCAGTATAGCGGACCATCTCCTTCCCGGTGACCGGGGAATATGCCCTCGATGCCCTCGCGTAGAGAAGGCGGAGGAAGTCGAATATCTCGGTGATGGTTCCAACGGTCGAGCGGGGATTGTTGCCGGTGGTCTTCTGTTCTATGGCGATGATGGGACTAAGGCCATCGATGCTCTCGACCTCGGGTTTCTCGAGGATGCCCATGAAGTGCTTGGCGTAGGTGGAGAGGGTGTCCATATACCGCCTCTGACCCTCGGCATAGATGGTGTCGAAGGCCAGGGAGGACTTCCCGCTGCCGCTCAAGCCGGTCACGACCACAAACTCGTTTCTCGGGATGTCAATGTTGATCCCGGCCAAGTTGTGAGCGGACGCCCGGCGGATTTCGATATATTCTTTCCTCTTGTCGCTCATTATATGCAAAGGTAGGTGAATTTTACGATTATTTCAGTAAATTTGTAGGAATAGACTTTAGCGGGTATTAATGGGATCAGTCGGTCATATCAACATCAAGTCATTCTGCGTCAACCCTTTCCGGGAGAATATGTATATTCTCTGGGATGAGGGACGGAATTGTGTGATCGTGGATCCCGGTTGCTACGACTCGTCCGAGACTGACGCCATAATGGGCTTCATCGCTTCGGAAGGCCTCACCCCCAAGGCCATCTGGCTGACCCACGGCCATTTCGACCATATCTTCGGAGTGGCTGAACTGGAGCGGTCTTTCCATGTCCCGGTTTGGATGGCCCCGGAGGACAGATTCATTGTGGAGAGGGATGAATACTATGCCAGGGGTTTGGGATTACATGCCCCTGATGTCAGTTTCGGGACCAAGGATCTTGCTGATGGCCAAATCCTTCGCTTCGCCGAGGATAGCGACTCACCCTCCTTCCGGGTAATCGCCACCCCAGGCCATACCCCCGGATGCGTCTGTTTCTATGACGAGGAGGATGGTATCCTCTTGAGCGGGGACACCCTGTTCGCCGGATCTTTAGGAAGGACGGATCTTGAAGGGGGAGACTATGATATGGAGATCGTGGGTATAATGGAGAAACTGATGGTTCTCCCAGGAGATGTCGAGGTGTTCCCGGGACATGGTCCGGCGACCTCCATTTCGGTGGAGAGGACTTCCAATCCTTTTCTTCAGCCTTTCAACGAACCATGGGAGAATGATATCCTTTCAGAAAACAATGACTTATGCATATAGGTATAGCAGGTAACATAGGCTGTGGCAAGACCACTCTGACGAGGATGCTCGCGAAGCATTACGGATGGACTCCAAAATACGAGTCCGTCACCTATAACCCTTATCTGGAAGACTATTATAAAGATATCCCCAGATGGTCCTACAATCTGGAGACATATTTCCTCGCGCAAAGGTTCAAGGACGTTCTGGAGATATCCAAGAGCAAGGATGTGATCATCCAGGACAGGACTCTCTTTGAGGGTGTGTACATATTCGTGGCCAACAACTACGCGATGGGCAACCTTTCAAAAAGGGACTATGAGACCTATATGGATCTTTTCGGGGTCATGTCTTCGATGGCCGGTATGCCGGACCTTCTGATATACCTGAAGTGCTCGATCCCTCACCTTGTGGCCCAGATCCAGAAAAGAGGGAGGGACTACGAGCAGACCATCGGCCTGGATTATCTCGCCGGTCTCAACGAGCGCTATGATAAGTGGATCTCGGAATACAAGGGGAAAGTCCTTACGATAGAGACCGACAACTTGGATTTTGAGAACCGTCCCGAGGATTTCGAATATATCACGGATAAGATAGACGCTGGTCTTTATGGCCTCTTTCCAATGGAGAAATAATTAAAAATCAATAAGATATGCATATCGCTATAGCAGGAAACATAGGAAGTGGCAAGACCACTCTGACCAAGATGCTGGCAGCCCACTATGGCTGGACCCCGAAATTCGAGTCAGTCGATTTCAATCCCTATCTGGCGGATTTCTACGCTGATATGGAGCGCTGGTCCTTCAACCTCCAGATATATTTCCTTAACAAGAGGTTCAAGGATGTCGTGGACATCTCAAGGTGCGATGATATTATCATCCAGGACAGGACTATTTACGAGGATGCCCGCATCTTCGCTCCCAACCTCCATTCGATGGGGCTGATGAGCACCAGGGATTTCGAAAACTATTCCGACCTCTTCGACCTGATGATGTCGCTCGTGAGCAAACCGGACCTTATGATTTATCTGCGTTCCTCTATCCCGAACCTGGTGGCCCAGATCCAGAAGAGGGGCCGCGACTATGAGAGCAGCATCAGGATCGACTACCTGACCGGTCTGAACAAACGTTATGAGGACTGGATCAAGGAATATGACGGCCATCTGCTGATTATCAATGTGGATGAGATCAAGTTCGAGAACCGTCCTGAGGATTTCCAGAAGATCACCGATAAGATTGACGCTGAGCTCTTCGGTCTTTTCCCGGAGGTTCATCCTGTGGATGAGTAGGTATATCTCATACATTCTTTCATTGATGATTTCATTTGCCCTGGCAGCTTGCGGCCGCGAGGGCAATCATGTTGATGACGGGGAGGATGTGTCGCCGGATCCGGTCACAAGCGTGTCATTCGCCAAAGGCGCTGACATCAGTTGGGCCTCCGAAATGGAACATGATGGTGTTTCTTTTACTGACGGCAAGGGTGCGAAGGATATATTCCAGGTTGTCAAGAATCTGGGAATGAACTCTATAAGACTTCGGGTCTGGGTCAATCCCTTGGATCCCGAAGGATGGAGCGGGCAGAATGATGTCATAAAGATGGCCAAAAGGGCAAAAGAAGCCGGTATGGCTGTTATGATAGACTTCCATTATAGCGACATATTCGCTGATCCCGGAAGGCAGACCGTTCCCTCGGCATGGTCATCCTACTCCAATTACGCCGACAAGGCGGCCGGCGCTGTCGCCTCACACACCACCTCTGTTTTGAACGCGGTCAAGTCCGCGGGAGTGGTTCCGGCATGGGTGCAGGTCGGGAATGAGACCAACAACGGAATGGTCTGGAATGCCGGAAAGATTGATTGGGACAAGAGCGGAAGCGCCCGTTACTCGGATTACGCCAAGTTGAGCAATGCGGGCTATGATGCTGTGAAACAAGTGTTTCCGGACACTCCTGTGATTGTCCACATAGCTAATGCCTTCAGTGCGGGGGATTATGACGGCTGGTTCTTCAAGGAGTTCAAGGAGGCCGGTGGCAAGTTCGACATCATCGGGCTCTCACATTATCCTATGAGTGAGTCCGGCAAGACATGGAGCCAGATGAACAGCCTCGCTGTCTCCTCGATCAAGACCCTCGCCTCCAAGTTCTCTTGCAAGGTCATGATTTGTGAGGTTGGTGTGAGACCGGCTTCCTCTGAGGCCGGCGCCTGCCTGAAATCATTCATGGACTCTGTCAAAGGCCTTGGTCAGAACGTCTGTGCCGGGGTCTTCTATTGGGAACCGGAGGTGGATGGGAAATGGAAACCGGCCATATATAGTAAGAAGGGCCTTGTCTGCGACGGCTGGGGGGCTTATGACATGGGAGCGTTCTCCAGTTCCGGCACCACGTTTACCCCGGTCACATCAATTCTCAGCTGTTTCTCCAATTAGTAGCGCGAACTCAAACAATATTTATCAGATATGAAAAAGTCAATTATTTATCTTGTGGCGGCTGTGCTTCCGCTCATCTGCGCTTCTTGCGCCAAGAAGAATGTCATCTCCGGCCAGCTCGATGGCCTGGGTGGCGATTCACTCAGGGTCGAGATTTATGACGTCACCAACCAGAGGACCCCGATCAACTCTATCGATGTCCTGACGAAGGATGGCAAGTTCTCCTGTGAGATTCCGGAGACTGAGGTCAGGGGTCTGCTTCTCGTGGATCCGGCCAGCGGTTTAAGGGCTCCTCTCGTGTTCGTTCCCGGAGAATATGCCAAGATCGGAGGACGCCTGGACTCTCTGGTGGTCCTTGGAGGTTCTGAGTTCTACAAAGACCAGAATGAATATGAGACCCTCTGCGCTGAGGACAGGCTCAAACTCAATGAGATTATCGCTGAGTACAGGGCTCTCCCTCAGACCGCCACTGACGCGGCGAAGGACGCGGTGATGGAAAAATACGACGCGGTCAATGATCACATCGCCTCTCTTACCAAGGATTTCATAACCCGCAAGCCCGCTTCGCTTTTCTCCGCCACATTGGTCAACCATCTGGTCGGCGATGACGGAAAGGACGCTCTGGATGTCCTGGAACTCATTCCTGACAATGTCAAGGAAGGTCCCATGAAGGTTTATCTGGATCAGGCTTCCGATAGAGCCAATAAGGCAAAAGCCAGGGCAGAGGCCGCTGAGAAGGTCAAGGATGGAATGGCTGCCCCCGTATTCACCCTCAAGAATGAGAAGGGCGAGGATTTCACTCTCTCTTCAATCTACAACAAGGGCAAGTACATCATCCTCGACTTCTGGGGCGAGTGGTGCTACTGGTGCAAGAAGGGTATTCCGGACATGAAGCAGCTCTATAAGGACGCCAAGGGCAAGATCGAGATCTTGAGCATCGATTGCGGCGACACCGAGGAGGTCTGGAAGAAGGCGATCGTGGATCACGAGCTTCCTTGGCTCCATGTCTACAATCCTAACGGGACAAGTGACGGTGTGCCTCTCAGTTATGCCGTGACCGGCTATCCCACCAAGATCATTCTCAACCCTGACGGCACTATCAACAAGACCATCGTCGGAGAGGATCCTGAGTTCTATGATTATGTGAAGAGCTTGATTAAAAAGTAAATCAGCTGATAACGGCGCCGTTTGTGACGGCTTCTTGCGGGGTGACGAAACGCATAGTTCCGTCACCCTGTTTTGCCATCAGGATCATTCCCTTTGACTCGATGCCGCGGATCATCCTGGGCTTGAGGTTCGCCAAGATGCATATCTGCTTCCCGAGCATGTCCTCCGGTGAGTAATACTCGGCAATTCCAGAGACTATGGTTCGTTTGTCGATTCCAGTGTCAATAGTAAGTTTGAGAAGCTTGTCTGTCTTCGGAACCCGCTCAGCCTCAAGGACTGTGGCGGTGCGGATGTCCATAGTCCCGAAATCCTCGAAGGTGACCTCGGGCTTCTGCGGCTCGACCTTATGGGCGGCTTCCGCAGCCTCCGCGGCCTTAGCGGCAGCCTCATTAGCCTCTTTTGTGGCGTTCAGTTTGGCGATCTGGGCATCGATGACGTTGTCCTCGATCTTGCTGAACAGGAGGACAGCCTCTCCGAGCTCATGCCCGATAGGCAGTATATCCCCACGACCCAGGTCGTCCCATGTCAGAACCTGCCCTTCAGTCGGCTCGAGCGGCTGTCCGGCCGTATGCAGAGCGCGGCATTCGCCAGGCTTGAAGAAGTTCACCGTCGGCTCTCCTTCGCCGGAGCGATGGTCAAAACCGGCGTCCAATCCAACCTTCAGGATCCCTCTCAGCTTCTCTGCCGAGAACGGAGTGAACGGCTCAAAGGCGATAGCGAGATTGGCGCATATCTGCAGCGAGGTGTAGAGGATCGAGGCGGTCCTGTCCATATCGGTCTTGGCGACCTTCCAAGGCTCAGTGTCAGAGATGTATTTGTTTCCAATGCGGGCTATGCTCATCGCGTCTTTCAAAGCCTCTCTGAAGTGGAATCCCTCGAGATTGTTTTCAAGGCTGCGGCGAAGCTCGGGAATCTGTGAGAGAGTCTCGGCATCAATAGCTTCCGGCTTCAGATTGGCAGGGACCTTACCTCCGAAATATTTCTGTGTCAAGACGACCGCCCTGTTGACGAAATTTCCCAGGATGGCTACCAGCTCGCTGTTGTTCCTTTGCTGGAAGTCCTTCCAAGTGAAGTCGTTATCCTTTGTCTCGGGAGCGTTGGCGCAAAGAACGTAACGGAGCGTGTCCTCTTGGCCGGGGAAGTCATCGACATATTCATTGAGCCAGACCGCCCAGTTGCGGGAAGTCGAGATCTTGTCGCTCTCAAGGTTGAGGAACTCATTTGAGGGCACATTGTCCGGAAGGACATAACCCTCGCGTGCCTTCAGCATCGACGGGAATACTATGCAATGGAAAACGATATTGTCCTTGCCTATGAAGTGGATGAGTCGGGTGTCCTCGTCCTTCCACCATTTTTCCCAACTCTGAGGCAGAAGCTCCTGTGTATTAGAGATATATCCTATAGGAGCGTCAAACCAGACATAGAGGACCTTGCCCTCAGCACCCTCGACCGGAACAGGAACTCCCCAATCAAGGTCCCGGCTGACGGCGCGGGGCTGGAGACCGCCGTCCAACCATGACTTGCACTGGCCGTAGACATTGGTTCTCCACTCCTTGTGGTTCTCGAGAATCCATTCCCTGAGCCAAGGCTCGTACTGGTCCAAAGGAAGATACCAGTGGGTGGTCTTTTTCTTTATCGGCTCGGCGCCACTGAGTTTGGACTTCGGGTTAAGGAGTTCCTCAGGGCTCAAGGTGCTGCCGCACTTCTCGCACTGGTCACCGTAGGCGTTAGGATTGCCGCACTTGGGGCAGGTGCCGACGATATACCTGTCCGCCAGGAACGTCTTGGCTTCGGGATCGTAGTACTGCTCGCTCTCCTTGGTGATGAACTTGCCCTTGTCATAGAGCTCACGGAAGAACTCGGAGGCGTTCTTGTGATGTACCTTGGAGGTGGTGCGGGAATAAATGTCGAAATTGATTCCCAGCCTTGTGAAGGAGTCCTTTATTATGCCGTGGTACTTGTCCACGATATCCTGCGGAGTCACATCGTTCGCCCTCGCCTTGATGGTGATGGGAACTCCATGCTCGTCTGAGCCGCAGATGAACAGGACATCCTCGCCCTTCATCCTCTTGTATCTCACAAATATATCGGCAGGCACATAGACTCCGGCCAGGTGGCCGATATGCACGGGACCGTTGGCGTACGGCAGCGCGCATGTCACAAGCGTTCTCTTGAAATTCTTCTCCATAAAAAATGATGTAAAGACTCGCGAAGTTAGCAAATTCCTCTGGATGTTCCACAAGTATTATTTTTCCCGGCCGAGACGGACTTTGACGGCTTTGATTGCTTTGCGCAGACGCACAAGGCTCCGCATTATCTCATCTTCACGGTCCTGGTCTCCGATTGTCTGGGCCTTCCGGAGCTCATCTTTCAATGAGCGTTCCCTGTCCTCGAGCCGGCAAGCCTGGAAAACGAGGATTGACTTTGGGACATATTTTGTCAACCATGATCCCTTTGACATCATGGCGTCCCGTAAATTCTTGACAGACAGCTCGTAGCGCTCATCGGTCGACAACTGCGAGGCGACGAATGCCACAGTCCTGTCAGGGCTGTCAAGTAGACGTTTCACGATCTCGTCTTGGGAATATCCTTCATAATACGCTTCGGAGTAGGCGTCGTAGGTGGTCTGGTATGCCGAGTTGGCGAACCCGGTCTCATCTGCCTCCAGCGCCTGGCTGATGAAATCGAAAACAGTCTGCTTCTCTTCCCCGTCTCCCGGATAGAATTCCGAGTCGCTTTGGAAATCAAGAGTCGTGGTGCCGTTGGCCAGGATGAAGTTCAACAGATCCCGCTCCGCCTTGGCCATGATCGGATTCTCCTCCAACGCCGATAACTCGTCGCCGGCCGGACGGCCATTATTGTGTCGATATGCCGGATCTGGCTGTGCCGGAGTAGCCGACTGGCTTAGGCCGGACCCGGTCGGCTCTCCGGCCGTGCTAGAACCGCCGCCAGACGACGCTGCCTTGTTCAGGGACTTGGCCCGGGTGGCGCTCACACGCTCCTCGAGGGCAGTCCGGCGAATATCGAACTTCCTGCTCATGAAGTCGATATAAGTCTCTCTCTTGATCGCGTCAGGAATGTCCGCGATTGTGTCGGCTATGTCATTGATGACAGAGGCGCGTTTGAGCGGATCGTTTCCGGCATCCCGCATCAGCAGCGATCCCTTGAAATCCACGAAGTCCTGCTCATTCCTCCCGATGAAATCCTCCACCTCTTCCAAAGTGTGCTTCCTCGCGAACGAATCCGGGTCGTCCCCGTCAGGAATCAGGACAACTTTTACATCCATCCCTTGCTTGAGGAACATGTCGATACCTCTCAGCGCGGCTTTGACGCCAGCGTCGTCACCGTCATACATGATAGTGACGTTCTTTGTGAACCGGCCAATAAGGCGTATCTGGCCGTCGGTCAGCGCCGTGCCGCTTGAGGCCACCACATTGGTGATTCCGAGCTGGTGCATTGAAAGGACATCCAGATAACCTTCCACGAGAAAACACTTGTTCTTCTTGGCCATATCATTCTTGGCGAACCATATACCGTACAGGGACTGGTTCTTGACATATATGGCGCTTTCCTTCGAGTTGACGTATTTGGCATACGGCTTCCCTTCCTCCTTGGACTTTAGCGTTCGGGCACCGAAACCTATAATCCTGCCGCTCACCGAATGGATGGGGAAGGTGACCCTCTCCACAAACCTGTCGTGGAGATCGGGTTTGTCATCATATTTGGCACAGAGACCGGTCTCCAGGAGATACTCGTCCTTGAACCCTTTCGCCTTCGCGGCGTCGGTGAAGGAATGACGGTCGGACGGGGCCCAGCCGAGACCATATTTGGAAATGGTGGCGTCTTCCAACCCTCTCGAGTGGAAGTAGTTGAGTCCCACTGCTTTGCCTTCACCGCTCTTTAGTTGCTCCTGGAAAAACCCTTCCGCGAAGTCCGACACGAGATAGAGGCTCTCGTTCCTCTGGCGGGCGGCCAGCTCCTCGGCGCTCTGCTCCTCCTCGACCACCTCGATGTTGTATTTCTTGGCCAGATATCTCAACGCGTCCGGATAGGACATGTGCTCATGATCCATCACAAAGCCAACCGCGGAGCCCCCTTTATGACAGCCGAAACAGTAATATATTCCTTTGGCCGGAACGACATGGAAAGATGGGGTCTTCTCATTATGGAATGGACAACATCCCCACCAATCGGATCCTCGCTTGCGCAGGGACACGAAGTCGGCCACCACCTCCTCGATACGGGCGGTGTCAAGGATTTTCTGTATCGTCTCCTGAGGGATCATTGCTCGTCTACACTGTCATCTTCTTGCACTATGACCTTGGATAGTCTGAAGGTTGAGATCAGTTCCGAAATCCCGTAGATGATGAGCAAGCATCCCGCTATGACACTCATCACTCCGATAGTGAACGGGTTGAAGAGCAGGAACGCTCCTCCCACGATGGCCAGGATGGAAAGAATCAGGGATGAGAATCCGGCTCCCATCATGCTCATAGCCCCCGCCAACACAATCAGCTGGAGACCTCCAAGCAGGATCAGGATCACGCCGATGGCGTAGACTATAATCCCTACTATCCATTGGGGGTTGAAAAACAATAACAGGCCTATAACGATGTCAAGGCCGGCATTGACCAGAAGAAGCTGGTAAACCCCGTTCTCCTTGCTTTTGATCAGTCCATAAATAAGTGAGGCCACTCCGGCTACCAGCAACAGAATCGCTATGATTTTCACTACAAGCGTCGGAGCGTTTCCCCCGAAGGCCATCACAAGGCCGATCCCTATCGCGGCGATCGCCCGTGTTATACTGTCGAATTTGGTTTTATATCCTAGAGTTATCATAGTCACAAAATTAATAAAAAATCGCTATATTCGTGAATATGTTTTTCGACACACATAACCATTGCCAGTTTTCATTCGACGGCGGAGGAACCACCGTCGAGAAGAGTGCGAGGGCGGCGGTCGACAAAGGTTTAGGAGGTATCTGCTTCACAGACCATTGCGACTTTTTCGTCCCGAAGATGAAGGAGGAGTTCGAGCCTATTGTATGTGAGGTATTTAATGTCCATGACCAGCAGCAGGAGATTGACAGGGTATCAGCCATGGTCGCCGAAGGGGCTTTCGGAAGAGCCGCGGCCAAGAAATTCAGGGTACTGAAAGGGGTTGAGGTCGGTCTTTACGAGGACTGCCGTGAGCTTAACAAGAACTTCCTGGCCGCTCATTCTTTCGATCAGGTCATCGCCTCGGTCCATTACCTTGAGGACACGGATCCCTATTTCGGGCCATATTACAAAGGCAAGAACTGGAAAGAGGCTTATGGACGTTACCTTGAGACTCTTCTGAGGGAAATGAAACGTCTGGGTGATTTCGACATAATGGGTCACTTCGATTATGTTGTCCGCTATGCTCCCTATCCGAAAGAGAGCATCCTATACAGGGATTTCCCAGGACTTTTGGACGAGATCCTGAAGTATTTGATAGAGAACGGGAAAGGACTTGAGATCAACACCAAGACATACCAGCCATACGGTCTGCGCACTCCTCAACTGGATCGTGATATCCTTATCCGCTACATGGAGCTTGGCGGCGATATTATCTGCCTCGGATCCGACTCCCACAAAGCGGAGCAGGTCGGGAACAAGTTCGACTATTTTGCCCAATATGTGAAAATGTTCGGCTTCCGCCGTCTCGGCCATTTCGAGAACAGGCGGCTTAAAATGGTGACTATCTGATCGGTAGTCAGATCAGGACGCGACCTCACAGAGGAATTTCAGCCTAACCAGACGGATTTCCATCTCATCGTAGTCAGACCCCAGCGCCTGCATGGCTTCCTCGACAGAATCGGAGGTCGCCTCGTTTTTGAAATAGTCGAATATCTCGTCCACTATGTCATCGTCCACGACTTGGCGGATGTAGTAGTTGAGATCCAGTTTCGTACCGGTCGACACGATTCCCTCAATATCCTCTATCAACTTGTTCATCTCAAGGCCTCTCGCGTCAGCTATGTCCTCGAGAGCAAGCTTCCGGTCTACGCTCTGTATGATGAATATCTTATCAGCCGACCTGGTCGGAGCGGATTTCACCACATACTCGGCCGGCCTGGTGATGTCGTTCTCCTCGACGTATGCCTTGATCAACTCGATGAACTCTTTGCCGTATTTCCTGGCCTTTCCTTCACCGACTCCCTGGCAGCTATGCAACTCATTGAAAGTTATAGGGTAGAGGATGGACATATCCTCCAGGGCGGGATCCCCGAATATAATCCAAGGCTGGAGGTTCAGTTTCTTTGACATGTCCTTGCGGAGGTTCTTCAGCATCGGGAGAAGGATAGGATCCCCGCCACCGCCCTTCATCGCGGCTTTGTCGTTGGCGGCGTCATCGTCATCATCGTCAGAGGCTTTATTCGAGAACACCCTGTCCTCCACGAGGCGGATCTCCCAAGGACTGGAATAGAACTCCTCTCCCTTCTTCGTCACATATATCCTCCCGTAGGACTCGATCTCCTTTTCCAGCAGGTGAAGCAGGAGCCCTTGGTGTATGACAGCGCACCAGAACTTGTCGTCGTGGTTCTTGCCCTCCCCGAAAAGAGGGATGGTGTCGTGCTCGTAAGACTTGATCATGGCGTTTACACGCCCGGAGAGGATGTAAGCCAGGTGCTCGATCTTGAAGTGCTCCGGCAGGGACTTGATGAGGCGGATAACGAGGCTCATCTCCTTGCGGCCGTCATAAGTGGTCTTGGGATGGAGGCAGTTATCACAGACTCCACAATTGTCTTTAGTGTAATCCTCTCCGAAATAGTTGAGCAGCATCTTCCTGCGGCATAGGCTTGTCTCGGCGTAGGCCACGGTCTCCATCAGCAGTTGCCTTCCGATCTCCTGCTCAGAGATAGGCTTTCCGAGCATGAATTTCTCGAGCTTCTGGATGTCTTTGTAACTATAATAGGTGATGCAGTCCGCCAGCTCTCCGTCTCTTCCGGCCCTTCCGGTCTCCTGGTAATATCCTTCTATGCTCTTCGGAATGTCATAGTGGATGACGAACCTCACGTCAGGCTTGTCGATTCCCATGCCGAAGGCTATTGTGGCGACGATTATGTCCACATCCTCCATCAGGAAACGGTCCTGGTTCTCCGCCCTTGTCTTCGCATCCAGTCCGGCATGGTAGGGAAGGGCTTTTATTCCATTAATATTCAGCAGGTTCGCCGTCTCCTCGACTTTCTTGCGACTGAGGCAATAGATGATTCCTGACTTGCCGGGATGCTGGAGAATATAGCGGATGATGTCTTTCTCGGCATCTACCTTGTCCCTTACCTCGTAATACAGGTTAGGCCTGTTGAAGGAGGATTTGAAGACCGTGGCGTCCATTATGCCGAGGTTTTTCTGGATATCGTTCTGGACCTTAGGGGTCGCGGTCGCCGTGAGTGCTATGACAGGAGCTTTGCCGATTGTCTGGATCATGTCCCTGATCCTCCTGTATTCCGGACGGAAGTCATGTCCCCACTCCGAGATGCAGTGTGCCTCGTCAATAGCGTAGAAAGAGATGTCCACATCCCTCAGGAGATCGATATTCTCCTCTTTGGTCAGCGACTCGGGCGCCACATATAGCAATTTTGTGACCCCGGACTGCACATCTTGCCGAACTTCCTGGATCTGGGCCTTCCCAAGGGAGGAGTTTAGGAAATGGGCGATTCCGATCTGCTCATCCTCGAAGCCCCTGATGACATCCACCTGGTTCTTCATCAAGGCGATAAGAGGGGAGATGATTATGGCTGTCCCTGGCATCACGAGGGCCGGAAGCTGGAAGCACAAAGACTTCCCGCCTCCCGTGGGCATGAGCACGAAAGTGTCTTTTCCTTCGATAAGATTACGTATGATCGCTTCCTGATCTCCTTTGAATGAATCGTATCCGAAGAAAGTTTTTAGTTTTGAGTACAGTACTGCGGAATCTATCTCCATGATTGGCGTGGTTTCAATAAATATAGCCAATCTTTTCGTAAAAGGCAAGCCAAAAACGCGATATTGATAAAATGTAAAGTTTTTTTGCGATATTCGCGAGGATATTCCCTCAATTCCCGTTGGATATCAGCTATAAATGATAGTATTTTTAAAAGTTTAAATAGAGATGAAAGCTATCAAAATTTTCGCTATCGCGGCTGTGGTTCTCTCAGCCGTCTCATGTAATTCCGCCAAGCCGGCCGGCGTGGCGAAGGATCTTATTCCCTCAAAGGGTGAGGTCGACTCCCTCAGTTATCTCCTCGGCATCAGCTTGGGTTCGATGGTAAAGGGATACAATCTTGGTGACCTCAATTTCGCCGAGATCAAGAAGGGCATGAATGACTTCGTCAACGCTAAGGGCAACCAGCGCGACACCGACTTTGTCAAGCAGTTCAAGGTCAATCCTGAGCAGATGAACGAGATCATGGGCAACTTCATTGACAAGAGGAGCGCTTACACCGCCGCTGTCAACAAAGTCGAGCAGGACAAGTTCTTCGAGAGCGTCAAGAAGATCGCCGGAGTCGAGACTTCCGAGACCGGTCTCTGCTATCTCATCAAGGAGCCCGGCAATGATGTCAAGCCCGGTCCCCAGGACACCGTTTATGTCCACTACAAGCTCACTCTCAAGGATGGCAGCCTCATTGAGGAAGTTCCTGAGAGCGATCCTTCCGTGATGCTCACTCTCAACAGGGTCATCCCTGGTTGGACTGAGGGTCTCCAGCTTCTCGGAGAGGGTGGCAAGGCTACCCTTTACGTCCCCGCTGAGCTTGGTTACGGCGAGCGCGGCTCTAACGCTATCCAGCCCAACACCCCTCTGGTGTTCGACATCACGCTGGATTCTGTCAAGCATTTCGTCGAGCCTGAAACGGAATAAGACTCATGGCAGCTCTTGAATTAGAGGGCAGGATTTCCCGCAAAGAGGCCAAACAGAGCGGCCAGAGCGCCAGAGGCGCTTGGGTGAAGCAGGATTTCATCTTGGAATATCAGGATGGGAACTATCCTGCCGAGGTGTGTTTCACATCTTTCGGGAACGACAAGGTGGCTGAGTTGGACAAGTACCAGGTTGGAGATGAGGTTAAGGTTTCTTTCAACCTCAGGGCCAGGGAATTCAATGGCAGATGGTACAATGATGTGCGCGTCTGGCGCATATCTCCTTTGAACCAGGACCAGGCTCCCGCTCCAGCCCCCGCTCCCCAGGTTACCTATGGAGCGATGCCGGAGCAGGCTCCGGCCCCGTCTCTTGACGATATGCCCGCTGAGGAAGGCTTCAACGACCTCCCTTTCTGATAAAAGCTGACCAGATTATGAGACGGCCCCGCTAACTTGCGGGGCCGCTTTTTATTCGTCCAGGTCATCATCGCTCTCTCCCATGACTATCACCAGGTGATCTTCAGGGAGAAGCCGCATGCTCCCATGTGGGACAAGGAAATGCTCCCCTCGGCGTACCATCATCACACGGATTCCGTGTGGCAGGTTCATATCCCTTAATGTGGAACCTCCGGCCAAGTCGGCTTCTGTGACGGTGTGGTCCCTCAGAATGCCCATCTCATCCGGGATTTCCAATCCGAAAGTCTCGATTTCCGGATCCTCATCGTAACTGAGATCCAGTTTCTTGGCTAAAGGAGACAGTGTCATTCCCTGGGTGACAAGGGAAAGGAGGGTGATGACGAACACTATGTTGAAAATGTCTCCGGATCCTTCCAAACCGGCGATAACGGGATAAAGGGCGAACAGGATAGGTCCTGCTCCTTTAAGGCCGACCCAAGAGATAAGCACCTTCGCTTTTGTCGACAGTTCCTTGAAAGGAGCCAGGCAGATGAATACTGAGGCAGGCCTTGCCACGAACATAAGGAACAATCCGATAAGAATGGCAGGGGCGAGGGAATGTAGCATTTGCGATGGCCTGGCCAAAAGACCAAGCATCAGGAACATAAGCAGTTGCATCAGCCACGTCATGCCATCAAAGAACTTCAGGATATCCCTCTTGTAAGGGATATTGGCCTTGTTGTTGATCAAAATGGCTGTCAGGTATAAGGCTAGCAGGCCGTTTCCATGTAGGACTGACGCTAAACCATTGGCGAAGAAACCGATGCTCAAGATAAGAATCGAGTTTAGGGAGTTGCCGGGAAGCTTGACCTTCTCAAGAAGAAACTTGGCTCCATATCCAACGGCTATTCCCACAATCGTTCCCACAATGATCTGCAAGAAAAGAATGCCGACTCCGGTCATGAGTGATCCGAAAGGTTTGGCCGCGAGATTGGCCTGGGACGTCAGAAGCTGGACGATTATTATTGTAAGGGAATAGGCCATCGGGTCATTACTGCTGGACTCGAGCTCCAACATGGCCCCTATTCTCTCTCGCAAATGCAGTTTCTTTCCTCTTAATATCGAGAAAACGGAGGCGGAATCTGTTGAGCCCATCACTGAGGCGAGCAGAAAGCATCCCAAAAAGGTTCCGCCGATTTCTCCGACCATCCTTCTGGTGGCTAAATAGATAAATCCACCGGTCAGCAAAGCGGTGATCATGACACCTAAAGTGGATAGCAAGGCACCCTGTCTCATTACCGGCTTGGACTCTTGCAGCGAAGTCTGCAATCCTCCGGTAAACAGGATGATCGTCATGGCCAGATGTCCGATGGATTCTCCGAGATGATAGTCCTCGAAATGGATGCCGATCCCATCCGTTCCGGCTATCATCCCTAACACGAGGAACAGGAGCAACGAAGGGACTCCGAACTTGGTTCCTATCCTTGTCATGATAATGGCGAAAAACACCAGCACTGACAAGAGCAGGAGCACGTTCTCAGAGAGGAAATTAATCGAGAAAACCGAGAGTGGCGTCATGTCACTCGATATCGAAGAGGTTCAGGAATCCGGTCATCATGAAAACGTTCCTGATATTGTTGTTGATATTTCGCACTACCACATTTCCCCCTTTGACGGCAGCTGCTTTGCGGAGGGAGAGGAATATCCTCAATCCTGAGCTTGAGATATATTCAAGTTCCTCACAATCAAGGATAAAGGTACCATTAGCATCTTTCTCTAAAGGCATCAGGGTCTTGGCTACTTCCTGAGATGCCGGAGTGTCCAGTCGGCCTATGAACTTCACGGTGGTGATGTCCTGGTTCTTTTCAATCTTAACTTCCATTGTTTTCTCTTATTGTCTTTGTCAATGTTAGGATATTCTTGTCTTCGAGTCTCTGGTAACTCACCCTGTCCATGATCTTACGAACAAGATGGATGCCAAGCCCGCCTATTTGACGGTCTTCCAGCCCGAGAGAGGTGTCCACTTCAGGAATGGCCGTCGGGTCGAACTCCTGGCCGGTGTCTGAGATGGTGAACCTGATGGTGTTTTTGCGGGCGGACGCGTCCACCTTGATTTCCCCTTCCGTGCCTTCAGGGTAGGCATACGAAATCACGTTCATCACAGCTTCTTCCAAAGCGAGATTGATGCTTTGGGCGAGATCCGGATCAAGCTCAATCTTTTGGGCGATCATATTGATGAACTCAGTCAACCTGTCAATCTGCCCGATGTCGTTGTGGAGAACCAGGCGCCATTGTGACGGGTTCTTCAGGGCCTCGTTGGTGAAGTGGATGAACAGCATGGTCAAGTCGTCACTCTGGGGAGCTCCGCCGACAAACTCTTCCACTGAGTCATATATCGCCTTCAAATGATCCTGGGGAGATCTCCTCGTATGAAGTATAGCTCCCATCCTGTTCTCACCGAACATTTTGTGATCAACGTTCTCGGCTTCTGTGACACCATCAGTATAAAGGAACAGGGCGTCGTCGTAAATGAGGTTTGTGTCTTGTTCCTGATAGTCGTAATCCTGGATGACTCCAAGAGGGAGATTGGAGACTACAGGCAGTTTCTTGATTGACTCGGCGAGGATCAAGGGAGTGTCGTGACCGGCGTTGCAGTAGCGCAGATGCCCGTTCGCGAGATCCAGGACGCCACAGAAGAATGTCATGAAATAGTTTTGCTCATTCATTTCCGTAAATGACTCATTCATGACATTGACAATGTGCCTGGGACTCTTCTCATGGGAGGATACCGCCCGGAACAGGCTTTTTGTCATCGCCATTACCAAGGAAGCGGGCACCCCCTTCCCGCTCACGTCTCCGATGCAGAAATATAGATGCTCGTCTTTTATGAAGAAGTCATACAGGTCCCCACCGACCTCCTTCGCGGGCACTATCATGGCTGCCAAATCGATATCGTTACGTTCCGAGAAAGGAGGGAAAGTCTTGGGAATCATAGACATCTGTATCCCTTTGGCGATCTCCAGCTCTTGCTCCAATCGTTCTTCGTTCTCAGACAGCTTCTTGTATTTCTTCTGGTTCCTGTGGGCTGAAAGCAAGATCAGGAGCAGCATCATCAAACCGATAAGCTGGAACAACAGGACCATCCTGTTGTGTTTCTTGATGTCTCCCATGATCTGGTCGTTCGGGATCACGATAGACATGGACCACCCGGTTCTCTCGATGGGAGCGAAATAGACGTGGCTGAAGCTTTTTTCTCCGTGTACTTTCAGGTTGCCGCTCTTTCCTGACATGACCGCCTCGGTGAATACCTTCATGGCGGCTGTGTCAGTGAACTGTTTGGACACTTCATGAATGGTATTGTGCATGACTAAGGATTCCACTGGGGAGACCATCAGCTTACCTTCCCGGCTGAACAACATGCTGAAAGCCTCCGGATAAATCACCAAGTCGTCGAAAACGCTTTTAAGCCAGCCCAAAGAGATATCAGCCGTGATCACGGCCGCTATCGTCCCCTCATAGTCCCTGACAGGCATCGAGAATGTGGTCATCATTATGTCCCCGCCACCAACATCGAGGTAAGGCTCGGACCAGAAGCCATCCTCATGTTTCAATCCTTCGATGAACCATTGCTTGGAAGGGTAGTCATATTCCTCGTAGGCAAGTGTTTTATGGATTATCTCTCCGGTCTCAGTATCCCTGAAGGAATATGGCGAGAAAAGCTTCCGGTCTTTATAATAACCTGGAACTAAGGCCACTGTGGAACCTACCACAGCGGGATTCTCACTCACGACATGCTCCGTGACTTTCCAGATCGTGTCCCTGTTTGGAAGGCAGGCCCTCACCATCCAGATGTCGTTGCGGATGGCGGTCTCCACCTGGTTGAGGATATTCATTATATCCACCTTGGCGTTCTCAAGGTTGTCCTCGGCGCGTCTGGACGCTATCTCCGTGATACTTTTCTGGGCGAAATAATACTGGACGAGGGTTGTGGCCTCCAGAGTTAAAGCCGCCACAACCAGCAGCAGCATGCCGGTCCAAAGTTCCCTTCGCAGGAACTTATTGCGTAATGAGAACTTTTTTTTCATAGCACAGATTCCAATGCGGCCCGGAACTCAGGCATAGGGCTTCCGGTGTCGCGTTCGACAATCAATGTCTTGAGTCCGGCATAAGGACGGATCTCCTCCTCTATGTCCTTGAGTGAACGGTCCTTGCCGAAATAAACGGGAGCGAACTCATCCCAGAATCTCATGGACAGTGACTTGGGCATATGAAAAGTCTCCTTGATAAAGTCTTCACCGCTCAGGTAGCAGCACAAGTAGACCATTCCAACGTCGAACAGATGGTTCCCGTAGCAGAAATCACCAAGGTCAATGAAATAGCTCTTACCGTCCGCGAATATCAGATTGCTGAATTGGAGATCCCCATGTATGGCGGTGTCCTCATCGGGAGTGTCAGATATGAACTTCCCGATCTTGTCTTTTTCGGCTGAGGTGAAGAAAGGATTGGCTTCCAGAAGCCGGTAATAACGGTCCTTCACATTCTCGAACCGCTTTACATCCAACCGGGTTGAATGTAGTTGGAGGCACATCCTGGCGAACTCTCCGGCGTACCAGGCCACTTCCTGAGGGTTATCACCCGTTGCCCTGGAGTAGGATTTCTTGTTCATGATGCGGCGGAACCTGATTCCGTAGCGTCCGTCTTCCGTTACCACATAATCTCCAGGCTCGGGAGTCGGTATGCCCAAATCGTAGACTTTTCGGGCAAGGATCATCTCGTCCAGAGGCTGCTGTATCTTGCCTGGGAAGTACAGTTTCAGCATGATGGAGGGGTCGGTCTTGTGGTCGTAGCTTTCGCCATTGGCCCCGCCACCGGCCAGCACATAGTCATCAAGGGATATTCTTATCGCTTCCATGGTCATTTCCCGAACACTTTATCAACCAGATTCTCAAACTCTTTGAACGCGCTCGTGTGACTGAGATCCTTAAAGGCTTCCACCAGCCCCCTGTAACGCCATTTGTGATCCGCGGGATCCTTCGCGTGGAAGATGCGCCACAGGTCATCCCCCATCACTTCGTAATCTCTTGCGATCGCCCGCATATTTGACAATTTGTCGCCCAGAGCGACTATCTTCACATCTAAAGGAGCCGAGATCAAACGATTCAGAGCCAACTGTTTCCGGGCTTTCCAACTATCTTCCTCACTTATTCCCGCGGCGATGCTCTCACTCTCAGCCGCCACCAGGTCAGCGATCCTGTCTCCAAACTCCCGCCGTATATCCTCCACCTCCACATCGGTGTCCTCGACAGTGTCGTGCAGCGCCGCGGCCGCCAGGAGTTCCTGGTCAGAAGTGATCGTGGCGACTATCTCCATAGCCTCCATCGGATGGACGATGTACGGGAACCCTTTTCCCCGCCGGGCGGTTCCCGAGTGCGCTTTGACAGCGAATCCTATCGCCTTGTCAAGTAATGCCGTGTCAAGAGGTTCGTTGGCCATGTCATTGATTCATGAAAGGAAAGTCATTGGATTGCTCAAGAAGTAGGTTGGCCATTATCTCGTTGCTTTCGGAGGGGCCGTTCAGGGTGTCAAACATAAACTTGATGCCGGCGCTGCCCCCACCTTTCTTGAGGATATAGGCAATGCAGAGATCCTGTGGGCCTATCGAAGAGGCCAGGATGTCCAGGTCAGTGAGTCCGATCTGGTAAGTCGCTATCTGATAAGCTCCTTCAGAGTATTCCTTGATTATGTTGGAGACTTCGCCCAAGGTTTTGCACCCCAAGGCCTTGAATACGGCGAGATAGGGCATGAGCGGAACATTGTGTATCTCTGCCTGGTTGACAGAGGCTATCCTTTGGTTCAACCGTCCGAAAGGATTCAGGTCGAGGAAACTCCTGAAAGAGTCTCCGTCAAGTGGCACGTCGTCAAGATTGCCGGAAGCCACAAGCGCACGTACCCGCCTCCTGTAGTCCGTAAGTTCAGCTCGTATCTTGCTGAACTCGTCATCCACAAGTTCAAGCATTCCGGCCAGGCGGCTCAGGTTCCTGAGATATCTCCTCGGCACCTCGACTCCGGACTTGTAACCGGTGTCATGGTTCATGTTGGCCCAGGCGTGTTGGAGAACTGTCCTCATCTGGATTTCCATCCGGAATCCCGAGTCGGGAATCTTGCAGATATAGTGAAGCGAGAGATAACCGAAACTGTCGATCTCATGGGCTTTCCGCTTGTCCACGGAATTCTCCCAGTCAATCTCAAAAAGCCTCTCCACGGCGGATGCCACCTTGTCCACATCGTCGATGTAGAAGGTGATAACCCTCAGGCCGATTATATCCGTGATGTCGGCGAGAGACTTGTATTTCCCGCCCTTCAACTCGAGTTTTCCAGCGAGGGATTCCTCACTCTTGACCCTGTACTCCAACGCGGCGACAAGAAGTCCAGCGGCGGCCAGGGTGGTCTTCAGGGTTTCGTGGGTCTTCTGGGCAACCTCTTCCATCCAGGGCAACTTGTCCCTGTATTCCTGAAGAATAGCCTCGCGATGAGGATCCATATTAATTTCTTGCGACATCTATTATTATTTATATGGCTATAAATACAAATGTAATATTTTAAATCATAAAACCACCTAAATGACAATATGGAATATGATATCAGGTTTTGGCTGACCGCTGATGTCACTGTAGACTGATCCATTTGATTGAGTTGTCCCGCCTCCACCAGGTCACCTGTTTTTTCGCGTAGTGGCGGGTGTTCCTCTGAATCAGCCTTATTGCCTCCTCGAGAGGATATTTTCCGTCGAGATATTCGAACATCTCCTTGTAGCCCACAGTATGGAGCGCCTGTAGATCCCGGTAGGGGAGAAGTGAGCGGACTTCATCCTCAAGACCGGCGTCAATCATCGAGATAACCCTTTTGTCTATACGGGCGTAAAGCTCCTCACGAGGCCTAGCGAGCCCGATTTTCTCGATTTCGAAGTCCCTCTTCTTGCCTCCTGAGCTGAAAGACGATAGAGGTCTTCCTGAGACCAGGCACACCTCCAGCGCCCTTATGACCCTTTGGCTGTTCTCCTTGTCGATCCGGGAATATGTCTCCGGGTCCCTAGACTTCAATTCCTCGGCCAGGCTGCCTACCCCCTCCGCCCTGAGCCGCTCCCATAACGATGCCCTAAGTTCCGGATCCCCGTCCGGGAGGTCGTCAAGTCCTTCGCAGACAGCGTCGATGTAGAACATGGAGCCTCCTGTCATGACAAGTGTGTCATGACCCTCGTCGAAGAGCTTGTCAATCAGCCTGATGGCGTCCTTCTCATAGTCACCCGCGGTGTAGGTTTGGGTGACTGGGACGGTCTGGATGAAATAATGCTTGACCCTGGCCAGCTGTTCCTTGTCAGGAACCGCCGTGCCGATAGACATTTCTTTGTAGATTTGTCTGGAATCGCAGGAAATAACCGGGGAACCGTATTCAAGAGCCTTCCTGACGCTGAATTCAGTCTTCCCCACGGCCGTCGGCCCAAGTATCACGACGAGCCGGCGGGACATATCCTAGAAGTCCAAGTCCTCGGTTCCGTCGAAAACCTCCTTGCCGTCCTCGTCGTCATCTTCCTCTTCCTCCTCGTCGTCCTCGTCATCCGAACCGGAGCCTGACAGCGAGTCGGAAAGGCTTCCAAGCCAGTCGGGCTTTTGCCCGGGAAGATGACGCTGTGAATCCGGCAAGTCCTCGAACGCGACATAGCCGTTCTCAAACTCAATCGGGTTGGGTCCCTTGACATCGACGATCACCGGAGAAGGCCCCTTGCCTTCCTCCGCGCCTTCAAAGGTCACGATGACGCTTTTCTTGTTGGGGACATCATAAAAATATACGAACGAGGCGGTTCCTGTCTCGATAGCTTGCTTGACGGTGATTTTGTCAACTGTTCCTGATCCCAGGTCGAACAGGCCATAACGCGCCACGACACCACCCTCGGCATCCAGCGCCTTGAACATGATAAGTTGGTCTTGGGGGAACTCCAAATCGGCCCTCATCTGTTTGTGGAACTCGTAAAGCGTGCGGGTCCCGTCCATCCTGTAAACCCTGTAGAATCCTTTGATTCCGGCAAGTGTGACTCTGAATTGATAAACCATAAAACTCAAATAGTTATTCAAAAATACAAAAAATCCCCTTGCGTTGCAAAATATTCTGAAAAACGTTAATTTCGTAGATATGATTCAAGATTCCTACCTGAGTGTTCCTGCTCCGGCGGAAGGGTTGTTCAAAGACAACGGCAGCCGCTTCATCTCGCTTGCCTATCCGGTTGAGACTGAAGAAGAAGTGAAAGACATCGTGGCCAGTCTAAAGAAGAAGTACCATGATGCCAGGCACCATTGTTACGCCTACCGGCTCGGATATCTCGGCGACAAGTTCAGGGCCAACGATGACGGGGAACCGTCCGGTTCCGCGGGAAGGCCTATCCTCGGCCAGATCGATTCCAGGAATCTGAGTGACACCCTCGTGGTGGTCGTGCGTTATTTCGGGGGTATCAAGCTGGGCATCCCGGGGCTTATCCGGGCGTACAAGACCTCGACAGCCGAGGCTCTTGACAACGCGGGATCAGTGGAGAAGATCGCCGGGAAGTGGTATGGTCTGAGTTTCGGTTACGGTGAGATGAACCAAGTCATGAAGGTTCTCAAGGACATGGATCTCCGGCAGAAAGACCAGGACTTCGGCAACACTTGTTCCCTTAAGGTATGGGTGAGACTCTCTCAGGGAGAGGACTTCTTGAAGAAGCTCTCCGGAATCTCCGGACTGATAGTGGAAGATATTCAATAACAAATAGATAATATGCCAAAAAGTCTAATCTCAATCCAGGATTTCAGCAAGGAGGAAATACTCCATATCCTGGACATGGCCGCCCTGTTCGAGAAGGATCGGGAGCGGAGTTTCCTGTCCGGCAAGGTCGTGGCCTGCCTGTTTTTCGAGCCGTCCACCAGGACGAGACTTTCTTTCGAGGCCGCCATCAACAGGCTTGGAGCCAGAGTTATCGGTTTCCCGGATAACCGCAACACCAGCCAGACAAAGGGTGAGACCTTGGAAGACACCATCAAGATAGTGTCCAACTATGTGGACCTGATCGTGATGCGTCATCCTATGGCTGGAGCCGCCGACATCGCCGCCTCTGTCGCCTCAGTGCCCGTGGTCAATGCCGGAGACGGTGCCAACCAGCATCCGAGCCAGACTCTTCTGGATCTCTATTCCATCAGGAAGACCCAGGGGAGACTTGACGGCTTGGATATCAACATGGTAGGTGACCTGAAATACGGCCGTGCCGTCCATTCCCTTGTGGACGCTTTGAGGCATTTCAACCCGAGGTTCACTTTCACCGCTCCAGAGGAACTCGAGATGCCCAGGAAATACATCGAGATGCTGGACAGGGACGGGATCCCTTACTGGCAGGTGTCCAGGATCGAGGAGGGGCTCGATGAGTGCGATATCCTCTATATGACCAGGGTCCAGCAGGAGAGGTTCCCGGATCTCGCTGAATATGAGAAGGTGAAAGATGTCTATCGGCTGACCGCCTCGATGCTTGGCTCGGTCAGGCCCGGAATGAGGATAATGCATCCTCTGCCGAGGGTCGGAGAGATCGCCGAGGATGTAGATCAGACCCCTTACGCCTATTATTTCCAGCAAGCCGGAGGAGGTATGTATGTGAGGATGGCCATTATATCATATTTATTGGGTTATTCCTTTTAATTTGACTATCTTTACACCGGATTTGGTTTTGATTCCTAATCACGCTTTTAATAACAGTTATAATTTGATATCTCAAAAATGAAAAAAGTCCACGTATTCAATGCCGGCCCGTGCCTGCTCCCGCAGGTGGCCATCGACAACGCCATTGAAGCTTTGAAAGACTTCAAAGGCACAGGAGTGTCAGTCCTCAGCATCTCCCACCGCACCAAGGAGTGGGACGAGACTATGGATGAGTGCCGCGCCCTTTGGAGGGAGCTCCTCCATATTCCTGAGACCCATGAGGTGGTCTTCCTCGGTGGCGGCGCCTCGCTGCAGTTCCTCTATGTGGCCATGAACTATCTTGAGAAGAAAGCCGCTTACCTTGAGACTGGTGTCTGGGCAAAGAAGGCTCTCAAGGAGGCCAAGGGCATTGGAGAGGCCTACGCTCTCGCGAGCTCAGCCGACAAGAACTATTCTTATATTCCTAAGGGCTATGAGATCCCGACCGACATCGATTACTTCCACATCACGACCAACAACACCATTTATGGTACTGAGATAAAGGAAGATATCGACTGCCCCGTTCCCCTCATCGCCGACATGAGCTCAGACATCATGAGCCGTCCTGTGGACGTGTCCAAATATGATCTCATCTACGGTGGCGCCCAGAAGAATGTCGGCCCCGCCGGTGTGATCTTCGCCATCATCAAGAAGGATTCCCTCGGTAGGGTCTCCAGGTATATCCCCACGATGCTTGACTACCGCACCCACATCGACAAGCTTTCGATGTTCAATACCCCTCCCGTGTTCTCGATCTACATGATGAACGAGACTTTGAAGTGGCTCAAGGGGATTGGCGGTGTGGAGGCTATCCACAAGATTGACACCGAGAAGGCTGACCTTCTCTACGGAGAGATCGACCGCAACCCTCTGTTCACCGGTACAGCCGCCAAGGAGGACCGTTCGATCATGAACGTCTGCTTCGTCATGGCCCCCGGCTATGAGACTCTTCAGGATGAGTTCTTCGCCTTCGCCAAGGAGCGCGGAATGATCGGAATCAAGGGACACCGCTCCGTAGGAGGTTTCAGGGCTTCCCTTTACAATGCCTGTACACTCGAGGATGTCCAGGCTCTTGTGGACTGCATGAAGGAATTTGAGACTCTTAAGAAGTAATTGATAATGAAAATATTAGTTGCTACACAGAAGCCTTTTTCCACCGCTGCCGTTGCGGGAATCAAGGAGATTGTCGAGGGAGCCGGCCATGAGTTCGCCGCCCTTGAGAAATATGCTGACGCCTCTGAACTTATAGCTGCCGTGGCTGATGTAGACGCCCTCATCATCCGCTCCGACAAAGTCACCGCGGAGGTACTTGACGCCGCGAAGAACCTGAAGATCGTCGTCCGCGCCGGCGCGGGATTCGACAATGTCGACCTCGCCGCTGCCACTGCCCACAATGTGGTAGTGATGAACACTCCCGGACAGAACTCGAACGCTGTCGCCGAGCTGGCTGTCGCCATGATGATATTCATGGCTCGCACCCAGTTCACTCCCGCGACAGGAAGTGAGGTCCAGGGAAAGAAGCTTGGTATCCAGGCTTTCGGCAATGTCGGCCGTCTGGTAGGCGCCAAGGCCAAGGCTCTCGGTATGGAGATCCTCGCCCTTGACCCGTTCCTGACTCCGGAGCAGATCGAGGCTGGTGGAGCGAAGCCGGTCTTCAATCTGGATGAGCTTTACGCTTCCTCAGACTATGTCTCCATCCATATTCCCGCCCTGCCTTCGACCATCAAGAGCATCGGCTACGACCTTGTGACCAAGATGCCTAAGGGCGCTTGCCTGGTCAACACCGCCCGTAAGGAAGTCATTGATGAAGAAGGACTTATGAAGGCTCTCAAGGAGCGTCCCGACCTCAAGTACGTCACCGATGTCATGCCGGACAACTATGAGGCTCTCAAGGAGAAGTTCGGGTTGCGGGTCTTCGCTACACCTAAGAAGATGGGCGCCCAGACCGCTGAGGCTAACATGAACGCCGGCCTTGCGGCCGCTCGCCAGATATGCGACTTCTTCGCTACCGGCAATACCCGTTTCCAAGTCAACAAGTAGTGTCATGGTAAGAGTAAAGCCCTTCGCGGCGATCAGGCCGCCCAAAGATATAGTCACCGAGGTCGCGGCTCCGCCGTATGATGTCCTCAATTCCGCCGAGGCTAAGGAGATGGGTGGCGAGAAGTCCCTTCTCCACATCACCAAGCCCGAGATAGATTTCGATCCTATGCTTGAGGATCACGACAAGCGGGTTTATGACAAGGCTGTCGCGAACTTCAAGGAGTGGCAGGCTAAAGGTTGGCTCAAGCGCGATCCCAAGGAGTGTTATTATGTATATGCCCAGACCATGGAGGGCCGCACCCAGTACGGCCTTGTGCTCTGCGCCCACACCGATGACTACGCCTCCGGGAAGATCAAGAAGCATGAGCTTACACGCAAGGACAAGGAGGACGACCGCATGGTCCACGTGCGCATCCAGAACGCCAACATCGAGCCCGTGTTCTTCGCCTACAAGGACAACGACATCCTTAACAAGATTGTCGCCCAGACCGTTCTTAAGGATCCGGAATATAACTTCATTGATGAGAATAATTTCGGACACAAGTTCTGGGTGATCGATGACGACAAGACAATCGACCAGATCACCAGGTTGTTCTGCGGAGATGTCGAGGCTTTCTATGTGGCTGACGGTCACCACCGTACCGCCGCGGCAGCCCGTGTCGGCGCCGAGAAGAAGGCCATGAACCCCAACCATACCGGCGACGAGGAATACAACTTCTTCATGGCGGTCTGCTTCCCTGAGAGCCAGCTCAAGATCCTGGACTACAACCGTGTTGTCAAGGATCTGAATGGTCTTTCGAAGGAGGAGTTCATGGCCGCTTTGGCGAAGGATTTCACCGTGGTCGAGAAGGGTGCTGAGATATATCATCCGGACCACCTCCACAACTTCTCGATGTATCTGGACGGGAAGTGGTACTCCCTGGAGGCTCTCCCCGGAAGATATGATGACAGTGACCCGATCGGGGTGCTGGATGTCACGATTCTCTCGAACCTTGTCTTGGATTCAATCCTTGGTATCAAGGATCTGCGTACGGACAAGAGGATAGATTTCGTTGGTGGAATCAGGGGACTTGGAGAGCTTTCCCGCAGGGTTGATTCCGGTGAGATGAAGGTCGCTTTCGCCCTTTATCCTGTCTCGATGGGCCAGTTGATCGACATCGCCGACACCGGCAACATCATGCCTCCCAAGACTACCTGGTTTGAGCCAAAGCTTCGCTCCGGCCTCTTTATCCACTCTCTGGACTAAGCGACTTACAGGTCAAGCCCACTTGTCGGCGGCGACGGGAGGGCGCACGTCACTGAGATATTGGATCTCAACGATAAACCACTGCCCGGTGCTGGGTTTCTTCCTCAGTTTTACCGGGCGGGGGTTGTCGGCTCCGCCAGAATGAAGGTAGAGAGTCGCCCAGTTCTCATTTTCAAACGAATACGGGGTGGAAGAGACTTTCACCTTATAGGGTTGGGATGGCGTGTAATTATTGGCCGGAGTAGCTCCCTCGAAATATGAATTGACCTTGTAGAACTTCCCGTCCATGAACCGGTCGGAGATCTGTTGCAGGGCCATTGGAGTCAAGGGTTCTGGTCCCTTGAGGAAGTTCAGCATCTTAATTGATTCATCTTTGTCTGACTCAAACCTGGTCAGGGCGAGCAAGGATAGCGCGGCGACAGCGTAAACATCGGTAAGCTCGGCCTCGGGCAAGGCCTTCAGGTCGTCGACCGTCTGGGGGAGAGTCTCGAATGTGTAGGTTTTGCTCTTCCCGGTCAATGCCTTTGTCACTTTCTGGCTGACTTTGTTTTTGAACAGGCGTCCCAGGCCGCCAACGAGATCTGATACTAGTTTGTCCATAAGTTTTCTATCTTTTCCGCAATATACGAAAAACAAGTGAAATACATAACCGGGCAAAAGCAAGAAGCTTTGATTCTTTTGATTTCCATAGATAATTCTATATCTTTGTGTATAATCCTTATTATCATTTTATTGTGCTATGGGAAAACTATCAGAGCATCCTATTCTTTTAATTGCCATGGCTTTGATTGCCGGTTCGATGTTCGCCTCTTGCAAGCCTGACGAGCCGGATGTGCCAAAGACAATCTCTGTCACGGGAGTTTCCCTTGGCAAGACAAGTATCAGCCTGGAAGAGGGCGGTTCGGAAACCCTGACCGCGACCGTGTCACCTGACAACGCGACGAACAAGGCGGTCAGCTGGAAGTCCTCTGACACTGGAGTGGCAACCGTAGACAACACCGGCAAGGTGACAGCTGTCAAGGCTGGTTCAGCGACGATAACTGTCACTACTAGTGATGGTTCCAAGACAGCCAGCTGCTCCGTGACGGTTGCCGCGAAGGCGATTCCCGTCACGGGTATAACCATTGACGAGACGGCTGTCACCATGGTGGCAGGTGAAAGTAAGAAACTGAATGCGACAGTCGCTCCTGACAACGCGACGGACAAGAAAGTGACTTGGACCACCTCGGACAGCGCGGTCGCGACAGTTGATGGCGACGGTAATGTGACCGCCGTCGCCGCCGGGTCGGCAACAATTACCGCCAAGGCCGGAGACAAGACAGCCACCTGCCCAGTCACCGTGACGCCCAAGGATGTCAAATTGGAGAGCATAGCGGTGGACCCCGCCACCAAGCAAGTTAAGGAAGGCGAGACATTTGACCTTTCTGTCAAGTTCCTTCCCGAGGGCGCCGAGGCCAAGCCAGTGTCATGGCGCAGCACCAACGACCAGGTGGCGATAGTCGAAGGCGGAACAGTCACGGCTTTGAAGGAAGGCAAGACAAAGATATTCGCCCGTGTGGACGACACCGAGATCGAGGCGTTCTGCGATGTGACAGTCCTTCAGGATCCTACCCTCAGAGGGATTGCTTTCAACACTGACAGATACGGCATAGCGATCGGGGATCCCAAAAAACTGGAACTTTTATTTACTCCTTCGTACGCGTCCAACAAGAATGTGACCTTCTCCAGCTCTGATCCTTCCATTGCCACCGTCAACGCCGATGGCATTGTGAACGGACTTGCCCAGGGAGAGGTGACGATCACCGCCAAGAGCGCTGAGGGAGGTTTCGAGGCCACCTGTAAAGTAATCGTGACAAGCTCCGCGGTAAAGGGCTTGTATTGGACTCAAAACAGCGAGCTGATGCTTGGTGGTGTGGGGACAGGCATAAGGACCATATTCACACCAGGTGTTGATCCTGAAGGGAACATGTACTATGCCCATTACAATAATCATGGATATCCCGCTATCAATAAAAATGGAGCGGACATCCATATTATCAGTTACGAAGGCTGGCCTAAAGGGTCGAAATCAACAGCGGGCGGAGGGTATTTCTTCGTCCCCATAGAACTTGACTACAGGAAGAATCTTTCCGTTTTGAGGATTTCCGACAGCGGTAAGGAGGAGATATTCTCTGTCCATGAGGGTAAGGCTTCTTATGAGTACGAAGTGCATGATATTTCCGCCGACTCCCGGGGAAATTTGTATATCGTCGGAGAAATCAAGGATGAATATGGCCTGTATGTCGCCACCATGTGGACTTTGACTGCCGATGGCAAGGTCTCCAAGACAACGTTCGGGGACGGCTCCAGGGACACGTCCTGTTACGCTGTAGCTGCCGCGGCAAATGATGTGTGGTGCCTTGTCTGGGAAGGATACAGCAATATCTACAACGGGAAGAGCATCCTCGCGGCTTACAAGAACGGGAAGAGGCAGTACCAGCTCTGCGACCAGTTGTGTCGTACCGGCGGCCTATTCTGTCAGATCGGGATTGCGGGGAATGATGTCTACGCGGTTGTCAATAATGACATTGGGAATAACAACCTGACCACTCGGATTGAGGTGTTCAAGAACGGGAAGTTGCTTTACATCCTTAACTACCAGGATGATGTCTCAATCAGTTCCATGTTTGTGACTCCCTCGGGTGACACATACGTCTCCACAAACAGATTTACCGATTCCGAGTCCTTCAATTATATCTGGAAAAACGATACCCATATCTTCAGCCCCACCAGCACCGCCTGGGATCTTTTCGTCAAGGAGTGACATTCGGATATGGCAGGCAAGGCCGCCCTTGTGCTGTCAAGCGATGGCTTATCATATTCGCCGGAGGGCCGTTTGGCTTTTCGGCGAATAATCTTTATATTTGATTGATTATAACCAATCATGAGATGAGACGAGTTTTCACCATTCTGTCAGCGGTAGGCGCGGCTGTTCTCCTGACATCGGCGGACAAGGCTCCCTCCGGCAAGAACCAAGGCGCCGGCTACCCGATAACTCCTGTTCAATTCACATCTGTCAAGGTGTCTGGAAACGGTTTCTGGGGTCAGAGGTTAAAGGCTTCCAGAGAGGTGACTATCCCTCTGGCTTTCAGCAAGTGTGAGGAGACGGGCCGTTACGAGAATTTCGTCAAGGCGGCCCATCCGAGTGATGATTATAAGGTGGGCGGTTTCTCGTTCGATGACACCGATGTGTACAAGACCATCGAGGGCGCCAGCTATGTGCTCCAGACATATCCGGACAAGGAGCTTGAGGCTTACATAGACAGCGTGCTGGCCATAGTTGCCGCCGGCCAGGAATCTGACGGCTACCTGTATACCGCCAGGACGATGAATCCCAAGCATCCCCACGGGTGGGCCGGGGAGAAAAGATGGGAGAAAGTCGAGGAACTCAGCCACGAGTTCTATAATCTCGGGCATATGCTTGACGGAGCGGTAGCCCACTACCAGGCCACCGGTAAGCGTAATTTCCTGGACATAGCGATAAAGTATGCCGACTGCGTCATACGGGAGGTAGGTCCCGGCCCTGGCCAGGTGGATAGGGTACCGGGCCACCAGATAGCTGAGATGGCTCTCTGCAGGCTCTATCTTGTGACAGGTGACAAGAAATATCTCGACCAGGCCAAGTATTTTCTGGATCGAAGAGGGAGGACCGCCAACCGGGATCCATATAACCAGACCCATCTTCCCATCGTCGAGCAGGATGAGGCCGTAGGTCACGCTGTCAGAGCGACTTACATGTATTCCGGAATAGCTGATGTCGCGGCTCTGACGGGCGACCAGACTTATATTGACGCAATAGACCGGATATGGGAGAATATCGTTAGCAAGAAGTATTATATCACAGGAGGTATAGGGGCTTCCCGTCGGGGAGAGGCTTTCGGAAAGAATTTCGAGCTCCCGAACGCCGAGGCTTATTGCGAGACCTGCGCCGCCATCGGAAATGTCTATGTCAACCACAGGATGTTCCTACTCCATGGTGATTCGAAATATTACGATGTCCTTGAGCGCACCCTTTATAACGGACTCCTCTCGGGAGTCTCGCTGCAAGGGGATGGGTTCTTCTATCCGAATCCTCTCGCTTCAGTGGGCGGCTATGAGCGCAAGCCTTGGTTCGGTTGCGCCTGCTGCCCTTCGAATATCTGCCGTTTCATCCCATCGGTTCCGGGTTATGTCTATTCTGTCAAGGATGACGACCTTTATGTCAACCTTTACATGCCCAACACATTGACCCAGAAGGTGAACGGCAAGGATGTGATCCTGCGTCAGGAGACTTCTTACCCCTGGAACGGCGATGTTGACATTACTATCGACAAGAATTCCGCCAAGACTTTCTCCATCAAGCTTCGTATCCCCGGATGGGTCAGGGGAGAGGTGGCTCCAGGTGAGCTTTACTCTTATGCTGACGGGAAGTCGTTGAGCTATAGGGTTTTGGTTAATGGAGAGGAAGTCTCTTCCGATCTTGATAAGGGCTATTTCACAATCACCAGGAACTGGAAGAAGGGTGATAAAGTCTCCCTCCATCTGGACATGGAACCCAGGATCGTGACAGCCCGGGAGGAAGTCGAGGCTGACAGGGGCAGGATAGCCGTCGAGAGAGGACCCATCGTTTATTGCGCTGAGCAGCCGGACAATGATTTTGTCGTATCCGGTTTCCTTGTAGGAGATGATCCGGAATTGAAAGTGACTGACGGTGATGTCGTTGGTCATCCTGTCAAAAAGATCACTTTGGAGGGGAAGTATTTCACCCATGGCTTGGAAAAGAACGAGATGATGGTCAGGGACGTGACAGCCATCTTGATCCCTTATTATGCCTGGTGCCATAGAGGCGCGGGATATATGTCAGTCTGGCTGGCGAAAGACTTCGACGCTGTCGAAGTGGCCCCTTGTGAATTGTTGATATAATTGATTTTAAATATTTTAGCCATGTTAAAAAAGTTATTCGTTATCTGTGCCGCCGCCCTGATGGTTCTGGGCTGCGCTGAGAAAGGTCCGAAACTCACTAAATCAGGTCTCAATCCTGAGGATTTCGCCGCCGAGAGGGATGGTGGCGTCACCGCTTTGTACACCCTGACCAACAAGTCCGGAATGGAGGTTTGCATCACCAATTTCGGTGGACGTATAGTCTCCATCATGGTTCCGGACAAGAATGGTGAATACAAGGATGTGGTCCTTGGCTTCGACAATATCAAGGATTATTTCCCGGAGAATAACCAGACTGATTTCGGGGCCACAATCGGTCGCTACGCCAACCGTATCGCCCAGGGTAAAATCACTGTGGAAGGCGTTGAGTATCAGCTCCCTCAGAATAACTACGGACATTGCCTCCATGGTGGTCCCAACGGCTGGCAGTACAAGGTCGCGGAAGTGATCGAGGCTGACGGAAGCCATCTCAAGGTAAAGTTCGATTCTCCTGACGGAGAAGCTAACTTCCCCGGTCATGTCACAGCCTTTGTGACCTTCACCCTTACTGAGGACAACGCCATCGATATCAAGTACGAGGCTACCACGGACAAGACAACGGTCATCAATATGACCAACCATTCCTATTTCAACCTGGCCGGAGACCCTGCCAACCACTGCGTGGAGGATGACGAGCTCTACATCAACGCTTCGACTTTCACCCCTGTCGACGATACCTTCATGACGACCGGCGAGATCGTCACGGTCGAAGGGACTCCGATGGATTTCCGCACCGCCAAACTCGTGGGCAAGGATATCAACGCCGATTATGACCAGCTTCACAATGGAAAGGGATATGACCACAACTGGGTATTGGACACCGGTTGCGATGACACCGTCCTCGCCGCTGAGCTTTACTGTCCCGAGAGTGGGATTGTCCTCAAGGAATACACTAATGAGCCTGGCGTGCAGATCTATGCCGGTAACTTCCTTGACGGCACAGTGACCGGAAAGAAGGGGATTGTCTACAACTTCCGTCACGCCATCTGCCTCGAGACCCAGAAATATCCTGATACTCCCAACAAGCCCGAGTGGCCCTCAGCCTTGCTTAAGCCCGGTGAGACCTACACAAGCCATTGTGTGTTCGCATTCAGTGTCAAATAGTTATGGATCTTAATCGAATAACACTCCAGTCCTGGGACTGGATCGTTATCGCCTTGTTCTTCGCGGGCATGGTCTGGATTGTCTGGGATGTGCTCCGCAAGAAAAAACTGACTTCCGGAGATTATTTCCTGGACGGCCGCTCCGCGACCTGGATCGCGATAGGAGCTTCGATATTCGCGTCCAACATCGGATCCGAGCACCTTATCGGCCTGGCCGGCACGGGAGCTTCCGCAGGTATGGCCCAGGCCCACTGGGAGATCCAAGGCTGGATGATCCTCATCCTCGGATGGGTCTTCGTGCCTTTCTACCAGCGTTCGATGGTATACACGATGCCTGAGTTCCTGGAAAAACGCTATAACAAGGAAAGTCGTGGCATCCTGACCTACCTCTCTCTCGCCAGTTATGTGCTGACCAAGGTCTCTGTGACCGTGATGGCCGGAGGCCTGGCGCTTAACGCGTTGTTAGGCATCAACTTCTGGGTCGCCGCCTTGGCGCTTGTGATCATAACCGCCATATACACGGTCATCGGTGGTATGGAGTCCGTCCTCAAGACGTCTGTCCTGCAGACGCCCATCCTGTTGCTCGGCTCCTTGGTGATCCTTTGGATAGGCCTTAAGGAGCTCGGAGGGTGGAATGCCATGATGGACATCTGTGCCGCCCAGAACGTCAATGAATATGGCGATTCGATGACAACACTGATGCGAAGCGGCAAGGACACTGAGTTCCCGTGGTACGGAGCCTTGTTCGGATCTGCCATCATCGGCTTCTGGTATTGGTGTACTGATCAGTTCATCGTCCAGAGGGTCTTGTCCGGGAAAAATGAGAAGGAAGCCCGCCGGGGAACCATATTCGGGGCTTATCTTAAGCTTCTTCCCGTGTTCCTGTTCCTTATTCCGGGCATGATCGCTTTCGCGCTCACGAAGACCCCTGGCTCACAGACCGGACAGATGCTCGCCTCGGCGCTTGGCCTTCAGGCTGACGGCACTCTCGCCAACCCTGACCTGGCCTTCCCGATGCTGGTCAACACCCTGCTTCCCGTAGGCCTTAAAGGTGTGGTGATCTGTGGAATCCTCGCGGCCTTGATGAGTTCGCTGGCATCGCTTTACAACTCCTCAGCTATGCTTTACACGATCGATATCTACAAGCGCCGCAACCCTGACACCCCTGAGAAGAAACTGGTCCGCATCGGACGTTTGGCCACAGTGATAGTTGTAGTGTTCGGAGTGCTCTGGATCCTCGTTATCCAGAAAATGGGGAAGAGCCTGTATAACTACATCCAAAGCGTCCAGAGCCTCGTCGCTCCGTCCATCGCCGCGGTGTTCCTTCTGGGAGTCTGCTGGAAAAGGACTTCACCCAAGGCTGGTATGTGGACTTTGATCGCCGGCCTGGCGCTTGGCTTTACCCGCCTGGTCACGATGATAATCAATCCTGAGGCCCATAACGCTTTCACATTCATTTTCAATGAGATGAATGTCTACGCATTCTGTGTCTGGATGTTCCTCTTCTGTGTGGCGCTAGCTTTTGTGGTGACCATGTTGACTCCGAGACCATCCGATGAGCAAGTGCGGGGACTGTGCTTCGGCACGGCCACTCCGGAACAGAAAGCCGCCACGAGGGCATCCTGGGGAGTTTGGGATATCATCCACTCCTGCATTATCCTGGCTGTTACCGTAGCGTTCTACATCTATTTCTGGTAACTGTCATTCTGAGCTAAGCGAAGAATCTATGTTAGAAGAGCTTAAAACAAAAGTCTGGCAAGCCAACTTGGATCTCGTCAAAAGCGGCCTGGTCCTGTTCACCTGGGGCAACGCGTCGGCGATTGACAGGTCGTCCGGCCTTGTCGTGATCAAACCCAGCGGGGTCGGCTACGATGTGATGAGTCCCGAGGACATGGTAGTTGTGGACATGAGGGGTAATGTTGTGGAAGGATCGTTGAGACCATCCTCTGACACTCCTACGCATCTTGTTCTATATAAGGCGTTTCCGAATATCGGTGGAGTGGTTCATACCCACTCCACTTACGCCACGGCATGGGCACAGGCGGGCAGGAATATCCCCAACATAGGGACGACCCATTCCGATTATTTCCATGACGACATCCCTTGCACCCGCGATATGAAGAAGGCGGAGGTGTTCGGGGAATACGAGAAGGAGACGGGCAATGTGATAGTGGAGCGTTTTGAGAAGATGAATCCTGACGACACTCCCGCTGTCCTGGTTCGGAACCATGGCCCTTTCACCTGGGGAACAGACGTGTCCAACGCTGTTCATAACGCTGTGGTGCTCGAGGAAGTGGCCAAGATAGCATTCATCTCCTCGACCCTACAGTTGCCCACACTGGATGTCATCGACCATGAGCCTTCGATGAACAAGCATCTTATAGAGAAGCATTACAACCGTAAACACGGTCCTGACGCATATTACGGCCAGGCCTGTCATTCTGAGCGAAGCGAAGAATCTAAATAACACGGTAAATCTGATAATCAAGCAAATAGTAATATGATAAAGCAATACGAAAACTACGAAGTCTGGTTCGTCACCGGAGCGCAGCTGCTCTACGGAGGCGACGCTGTTGTCCAGGTGGACGGGCACTCCAACGAGATGGTCGCTGGTATGAACGCCTCCGGACTCCTTCCTGTCAAGGTCGTCTATAAAGGCACCGCCAACTCTTCCTCTGAGGTGTTGGATGTGATGACCAGGGCTGAGGGCGATCCCAAGTGCGTGGGTGTCATCACTTGGATGCACACTTTTTCCCCGGCCAAGATGTGGATTCATGGGCTCCAGGCGCTCCGTAAGCCTCTTCTTCATCTCCACACCCAGTACAACAAGGAGATTCCTTGGGAGACCATGGACATGGATTTCATGAATCTTAACCAGAGCGCCCATGGTGACAGGGAATATGCCCACATCCTCGCCCGTATGCGGAAGAACCACAAGACTGTGGTGGGTTATTGGAAAGATCCCGCCACTCTCGATCACATCGCCGTCTGGGAGAGGGTAGCGGCCGCTTGGGCCGACGCCAAGGACATGAGGATTCTCCGGTTCGGCGACCAGATGAATAATGTGGCTGTCACTGATGGCGACAAGGTCGAGGCGGAGATGAGACTCGGTTATCATGTTGACTATGTGCCTTTCAGCGAGCTTATGACATATTTCGACAATGTGTCTGACACAGATGTTGACGCTCTTGTCGGGGAATATTTCAAACTGTACGAACATGATTCCTCCCTTGAGGAGAAAGACTCCCTTCCTTACTGCAAGATCTGGAGATCCGCCAAGGCCGAGCTGACTCTGCGGGCCATACTCGCTGACAAGAAGGCTAAAGGTTTCACGACCAATTTCGATGATCTTGGGGATGTCAATGTGGAGGAGACCGGAAGGGGATTCGACCAGATTCCCGGCCTCGCCTCGCAGCGCCTGATGGAGGAGGGTTATGGCTTCGGAGCGGAAGGCGACTGGAAGTCCGCCGCCCTTTACAGGACGGTCTGGTTCATGACCAGGGGTTTGTCCGAGGGGTGCTCTTTCCTAGAGGACTACACCCTTAACTTCGATGGCCCGTCGTCAGCGATCCTGCAGGCCCACATGCTTGAGATCTGTCCTTTGATCGCCGCCCATAAACCCAAGCTTGAGGTTCATGAGCTGGGAATAGGCATACGTAAGACCCCGACAGCTCGCCTTGTGTTCACAAGCAAGACCGGCTATGGAGTGGCCGCGACCGTTGTCGATATGGGTGGTCGTTTCCGTCTGGTGGTCAACGAGGTGGATTGCATTAAGCCCAAACCTCTCCCCAAACTGCCTGTCGCCTCAGCGTTATGGATTCCGAGACCGAGCTTTGAGATCGGAGCCGCGGCTTGGATGATGGCAGGTGGAACCCACCACTCCTGTTTCTCCTATGACCTCACTCCAGAATATTGGGAGGATTACTCTGAGATCGCCGACATCGAGATGGTGAGGATCGGGGCTGACACTACCCTCGAGGGAATCAAGAGGGATTTGAAAATCAATGAGATATTTTACCTTCTCGGAAAAGCTTTGAAGTAATATGGCAAGATACGTTATCGGACTGGACTATGGCACCGATTCCGCGCGGGCGCTTGTGGTGAACGCGGATACGGGAGAGGTTCTGGCATCCAGCGTCAAGAATTATCCTCGCTGGTCAAAGGGATTATATTGCGATCCACAAGCCAACCAATGGCGCCAGCATCCAAAGGACTATCTTGAGGTGATGGAGTTCACCGTAAAGGACGCTTTGGCGAAATGCGCCCCCGAGGTGGCTCCTAATGTAGTCGGAATCGCCTTTGACACAACAGGTTCCACTCCCGCTTTCGCTGACGGTACCGGTACTCCTCTCGCGATGAGTGAGGAATATGCTGCCGATCCTGATGCCATGTTCGTGCTATGGAAGGATCATACGGCGATCAAGGAAGCCGCTGAGATTAACGAGGCATGTAAATCCTCCTCGGTCGACTATTCGATGTATGAGGGTGGAATCTACAGTTCCGAGTGGTTCTGGGCAAAAGCCTTGCATATCCTCCGGAACTCTCCAGAGATAGCCACCAAGGCCAGCACCATCGTGGAGTGTTGCGAGTGGCTTCCGGCCGTGCTTACCGGGGTGACCAACCATAAGGATATCATCCGCAGCCGCTGCGCGCAGGGACATAAGTCGATGTGGAGCGAGAAATGGGGTGGGCTTCCTCCGGAGGAGTTCCTCTCTGGGGTGGATCCGCTTCTGGCCGGATGGAGAGCCAAACTCTTCGAAAAGACTGAGACCGCTGACAAGCCGGTGGGTTATCTTTGCCCGGAATGGGCCGAGAGACTCGGCCTCAGTGTCAGTGTGGTCGTGGCCGGTGGGGCATTCGATTGCCACATGGGAGCTGTCGGCGCGGGAGTCAAGCCAGGCACCCTTGTCAGGGTGATCGGCACATCGACTTGCGATGTGATGGTCGCTTCATACGAGGAGATAGGTGAAAAATGCATCAGGGGAATATGCGGTCAGGTCGACGGATCCGTTATTCCTGGGATGGTGGGTTTAGAGGCCGGCCAGTCCAGTTTCGGAGATGTCTACGCGATGTTCCGCAAGGTTCTGGAGTGGCCTCTGAAGACCGTGTCCGGCCTCGAGGGAGATGCTCTGGTTGAGGCCTGCGAGAATATTATTCCTTCATTGACGGCTGAGGCTGAGAAGGTTCCGATCTCTGAGAGCGCGATGCTGGCCACTGACTGGGTCAACGGTCGCCGTACCCCGGACGCCAATCCTTTGGTCAAGGGGGCGATTACCGGGTTCACGCTCGGAACCACCGCCCCTATGATATTCAGGGCCCTTGTTGAGGCCACCGCATTCGGGACGAAGGCTATTCATGACCGTTTCGTTGAGGAAGGAGTTCGGATAGATGAGGTTATCGGTATAGGCGGTATCGCTTTGAAGTCTCCCTTTGTGATGCAGGTGATGAGCGATGTGCTCGGCAAACCGATCAAGGTATGCAAGACCATGCAGGCTTGTGCCCTTGGCGCGGCGATGTTTGCCGCTACTGCCGCAGGCGTATATGACAAGGTTGAGGATGCCATCGACGCGATGAATTCCGGGTTCTCTAAAGAATATATCCCCGACCCTGAAAGGACGGAGATATATTCCAAACTCTATAAAAAGTACCTTTCTCTCGGCTCCTTCACGGAGATGACCTTGTGATTATTTCGCGAAAGCGTAGGAGAAGCCGTTGATCTGGTTCCATGCGCCGCGTGTGAAATCAGGTACCTCGACGGGCATGTTGCCGTTCTTTATGGATATCTCTCCAAGCTCGGCAAGGCAGCACCACTCGGCCATATCGTAAACGTCCATGTCGAGAGGCAGGCCGTTGCGCAGGCAGTAGATCAGACGGTAGTCCATGATGAAGTCCATTCCGCCGTGGCCGCCGACCTCCTTAGCGAGGGCCTCAAGCTCAGGAGTCAGGATCGGGTTACGGTATTTCTCCTGATACTCAGCGATTTCCTCCCTTGAAAGCTGCTTCTCTGTATTGAAATCCTCAATACTTGGAGTCTCCGTGAACTTGTCGCCCCTCAGGCATATCTGCTGGATGGGATACTTCCCGGCGTATCCGTCCGTTCCGACCAGTTGGTACATGCGGCTGTATGGCCTCGGGGTCATCACATCATGCTCGATGAGGATGGTCTTGCCTTTCTCGGTGAGGATCATCGTGCTGGTCTCGTCACCATTCTGGAAATCCTCGCTCTTGCGTCCCTGGCGCTTCTCCACATTACGGGGTCCGTTTACGGCCTTGGTCTCCATCGCCACGAGGGTCTTGAAGCGGTCGCCCCTATGGATATTAAGCACCTGGGCCACAGGGCCGAGGCCATGGGTGGGATAGAGGTCTCCCTTGCGCTGCTCGTTAAAGTCAAGTCTCCAGTTGTTCCAATACTCATCCCAGAAAGGATCGAGGTTGTGGAGATAAGAGCCCTCCACATGGAGGATCTCGCCGAACAATCCGGCCTGGGCCATCGACAGGCATGACAACTCGAAGAAATCGTAGCAGCAGTTCTCGAGCATCATGAAATGGAGACGCTTTTTCTCCGCCAAGTTTATGACATCCCAGATCTCCTGGAGGGAGGTCGCCGAGGGAACCTCGCAGGCGACATGCTTGCCGTGTTCCATGGCATAAAGGGCCACGGGAATATGGTGGATCCAGTCAGTGCAGATGTACACGAGATCCACGTCATCCCTCTCGCAGAGCTGCTTATATACTTCGGTGTCGCCCGAATATCCGGCGGCTCTCGGGAAGCCCCTATCTTCCAACGTCTTCTGAGACCTTTCGACATTTTCCGGCACCACATCGCAGAGGGCGGTGATCTTCACTCCGGGGATATAGGTGAAGCGGGGAACCGCTCCGGAGCCTCTCATTCCTAGGCCCACGAAACCGACTCTGACGGTGTCCATGGCAGGGACTGTAAGTCCGATCACATTCTCCTGGCCTGCAGGGCGGGCGGGAACCTTGACTTTGATCGGTCCGGCGGTCTTATCAGATGTGCAAGCCACTGCGAAAATTAGCAGCGAGGCGACAAGGAAACTCTTGATTCTCATGATATTATGGTTATAAAGATTCTTCACTTCGTTCAGAATGACAGACGTCATTATCAAAAATAGCGATTATTCTGAATATTCGGAAACATTATCCATGTAAAGTCCGAAACCATTAATCACCGGAGATGCGAATGAATCTATATTGATCCGTATCTTCTTGGTTGTGGTCGTGGCGACAGGGACGATCCTTTTGTAACCGATGGTGGTCTCGCTGGCGATCTCCTTCCACTGTCCGTTCTCGTCAAGGGCCTCTATTGAGAATGATTTTACTCTCTGTCCCAGAGGAATATATTCCTGGATCAGAACCCTGTTGAAGGTCTTCTCTCCGGCGAGGTCGAAGGTGATCGCAGCCTCGTTAATCCCGTCCTTGGTCGCCCAACAGGAGTCATAATTTCCGTCCAGGATGTTTCCTGGCTTGAAGCCGCGGCCCCTGCAATCAGTGGCTGTCACTTTAGCACCGTCAGCAAGGTTGACTTTGAAAATGTCGTCAAGAGCCGCCTTGAACTCCATAAGTCTCGCGGAGTCAGCCGGGTGGATAAGGCCGCGGTCGTCCGGCGGGACGTTGAGGAGCAGCAAGGAGTTGCGTCCGACGCTCGTGTAATAGATGCTGAGAAGGCTCTTGAGCGATTTGACCTTGTCATTCTCGCTCTCTCTCCAGAACCAGCCAGGACGGATGGAGACATCGGTCTCGGCCGGGTGCCAGCACGCGCCATGGACATCTCCGCTGTTGAGGCTTTCCCTGCTCGGAGAACCGGCGCCCGGAGTGAACCCCTTGGTATTCAATGTGCTCCAGTTAGTCCTGCCGGCCACTCCGCTCTCGTTGCCTACCCAACGGCAGCCAGGTCCCACATCGCTGAACATGATGGCCTGGGGCTGATACTTCAGCACGGTCTCATGGAAGAGGGGCCAGTCATAGACCTGCTTTTTCCCGTTGGGACCCTCTCCGTTGGCTCCGTCGAACCATTGCTCAAACACCGCTCCGTAACGGCCGTCGTGGACACTCTCCAAAGTTTTGACAAAGACGTCGTTATATTCCGGAGTCCCGTAATGTGGATCGTTGCGGTCCCAAGGTGAGACATAGACTCCGAACTTGATCCCTTCAGCCTCGCAAGCCTGCGAGAGTTCCTTCAGAACGTCACCTTTGCCGTCCTTCCAGGGACTCTGGGCCACAGTGTGCGCGCTGACAGGGTTGGGCCACAGGCAAAAACCGTCGTGGTGCTTGCCGGTAATGATTATCCCTTTGAACCCCGCAGCTTTGGCTATGGATGCCCACTGGCCGCAATCAAGCGCTGACGGATTGAATATGTCCTTAGCCTCAGTGCCAAGACCCCACTCGAGGCCCGTGAAAGTGTTTGGTCCGAAATGGGCGAACATGTTCATCTCCATCTTCTGCCACTCCACCTGCTGTGGGGTAGGGATTGCCCCGTAAGGCTCGGGGGGCGCGACCTTACCACATCCGGCGATTATCGCAAGTCCTGCGGAAGCGATTGATAATAAACGTCTCATATCTTACAAATAAATAAATTTTGACAATGTCTCGAGGTTGAATATCTTTCTGGCCGCCTCACGTAGCCTATCGGCCGACACGGCCTCTATAGCCTCCCTGTTCTCCTGGTTTGAAGTCACAGTCCCATAGGACACGAGGCTTTTTCCCATGGATAGGCATTGGGTCTCACCATTGTCGGAACTGATGGCCAGCTGTCCCAGGAGTTGCTTCTTCGCGGCTCTCATGGCCGAGTCTGACAGGAGGTCGTCCTGCATCTTACGGATCACTGTCTCAACTCCTCCCAGGCATCGTTTCAGGTTGCCGCGGTCGCATCCGAGGGTGATCGCCATCACTCCCGTGTCGGAGTACTGGCTATATGAGGCCTCGACCCCATAGACCCAACCGCTCCTTTCCCGGAGCAAGTCATTTAGTTTCGAGTTGGATGCCGGCCCACCTAAGATATTGGCGAGAAGGATAGCGTCGAAACGGGCCTCCTTGTCATATAGCGACGGGGCCAGGCCACCGATAACGGCGTTGACCTCGTGGTTCCTCTTGTCAATCGTCTTTTCGAATATTGCCGGTGTGGTGACAGTATTCAAGACACGTTCCTTGGACTCCGCCCAGGACCCGTCAAATACTTTTTCAGCCAACCTCAGGATGGTATTCTCAAGCTTTCTCTCGTCGATGTCGGCGACCATCGTAATGGCCATATTGCCGGGAGTGAACCTTTCGCTCACAAAACGGCCAAGCTCCGCGCGCGTGATTTTCCTTACGCTCGCTGTCGTGCCGAGAATAGGGTTGCCAAGAGGGTGTCCGGCCAAAAGGGCCTCCTCGAACTTGTCATAAACCTCATCAGCCGGATTATCCTTGTAGGAATTGATCTCGTCGATGACCACTCCCTTTTCTATAGCGATCTCATCTTCAGGAAAAACAGGGCAGGTCGCGAGTTCCAGAAGAAGCCCGGCGGCTTTCCCGAGGTCTTCCTTGAGCACGGTGGAGTGGAGAACGATCTCCTCTTTGGTGGTGAAAGCGTTGAGGTCGCCACCGAGTCTGTCCAGGTAACTGTTGATGACCCTGGCGCTCTTATGTGAGGTGCCTTTGAATATGGTGTGCTCTGTGAAATGGGCTATCCCGCTGTGGAATCCTTCCTCGTCCCTGGTTCCGCACTTTATAGTCAAGGAACAGTAACCGACTGAGTTCCCGCTCCTTTTCACCGCATATCCCAAACCGCACGGGGCCTTACCTATGAGCATTATTTCCTTAGAAGTTTAATGGCTTTCAAGTCGCTGTCGAGGAATCCCGCGCCTTGTTTTGAAGTGATCCGGTGCTTCTTGTACCAATACAAGTTGTGGTCGTCAGCACCGATGAGCAACTTGTAGCAGACGGCTCCTGTGACAGGCTCAGTGGGGGCGACAACATAGCTGACCACGGAGTTGAACTTGCCCTCGGCGAAGACATCGTCAGGGTCAATGTCATCTCCTTCCACGAATATGTCCTCGTCGAGCGACTCCAGAGTCTTCTCGTTCACTTGGGGTGAGAAGTCGTCCTCGCAAAAATAAATCTGCTTCATCCTGAGTTTCTTGGAATCAGTGGCTCCAAGGGATGAATATGCCTTGACCTCCGAGCTGGTCAGACTGATGGCGTGCTCCTGCATTATCGTCAGGAATGCCGGCAGCATGAGAAACTCCCTTCCGGAGGGATCCTCGGCGGAGCGGAACGGGAAGGTCACGACCTCGAACATGTCATTGATTGACTTGTCGGCGCCTTCACCTCCCTTTACCAGGGTCAATAGATCAATTCCAGGCTCAGCCTCTTTTCTTTGCTGGCCTTTCACCACGATCAGGAAGTAGTACTTGTTGTCTGTCTTTATCTTCTGGAACTCCTCGCCGGAGCAGAACTCGTAAGGGGAAATGGTCCAGGCGTTGGTGACGCTCTGTTTGAGGGCTTCGTCCAGCACCTCGTCTCCAGTCATGACGACCTTCACGGTCTTGGCTGTCAGGTCCTTAAGTTTCTCTTTCCTGGTGTAGATCTGCGCCTGGCCGAAGAGGTCCGAGGACATAGTCAACAAAGCCAGAAACGCCAGGAACGTGATAATTCTTGAATGTCTCATAATTTAATGATTTAAGCGGTTTCAATCTCAGCTTTCGCTGCTTCCAGGGCAAGGTGCTCCGCCCTGGCTCTCTCGACTGAGACAGACTTTTTAAGTATGAAGCCTGAACCCAGATATTTAGTGCGGACATCCTCGTCGGCGGCAAGGGACTCGGGAGTGCCTTGCTGCAGGATCGAGCCCTCGTAGAGGAGGTATGCCCTGTCTGTGATGGCGAGGGTCTCACCCACATTGTGGTCGGTGATGATCACGCCGATATCCTTGTATTTAAGTTTCGCGATTATGAACTGGATGTCTTCGACAGCGATCGGGTCGACTCCTGCGAAGGGTTCGTCCAGCAGGATAAACTTAGGGTCGATGGCGAGGGCGCGGGCGATCTCGCAGCGGCGGCGCTCACCTCCGGAAAGCTGGATTCCGAGGCTCTTCCGGACCTTAGAGAGGTTGAACTCGCTGATCAGGCTCTCAAGTCTTTCCTTCCTCTCCTCTTTTTTCATGTCTGACATCTCCATGACTGACATGATGTTGTCTTCCACAGACATCTTCCTGAACACGGAGGCCTCTTGGGGCAGGTAGCCGATGCCCTTCTGTGCCCTCTTGTACATGGGCAGGCCGGTGATCTCCTCGTCATCGAGGAAGACTCTTCCGCCATTGGGGACTATCTGGCCGGTGATCATGTAGAAACTGGTCGTTTTTCCGGCTCCGTTCGGGCCGAGGAAACCGACTATCTCTCCTTGGTTGATCTCCATCGAGACTCCCTTCACGACAGTCCTGATGCCATATTTCTTCACGAGGTTCTCGCAGCGAAGTTTCATATACTGAACTGTTTATTTTGTTTCCAGACCGAAGTCTTTGATCAGGTTCTGGACCTCCCCGTTCTTTCCCATCAGGGCGGTGGCCTTCTCTTGGTCGGTATAGGGTTGGATTTCTTTATCTTCCATAGGGATCACTCCCACCTCGAGACGGATCCTGGAGGCTCCGACCTTTTTCTGCAAATTTCCTTCCAGAGTCAGCAGGCGGTTTTCCTGGATCCATTTCTGCTGGGAGGCGTTGCTGACCTTGAAAGTGACAATCTTGGTGTCTCCGGCGGTCTCAATCTCAACCGTGGCGTTCTCCAGGGTGTTGGCGAGACGGATCTGGTTCATGGTCTTGAACTCCTCGGGTATGGTTTTCCAAGCTTTGAGGATAGTCTCGTCATCCGGCAACTCGTCCGAGACGACCGGGGCTTTTTTCTCCTCCTTCTTGCTTTCCTCTTCCTCCAGGATGGCGTTCAGCGACAATGCCGAACCGGTCTTCGCCGCCCTTTTGCGGGTCGGTCTCGGAGTGGTTTCCTGTTGACTTTGAGCGTCTTGTTTGACGACATTTTCCTTTGGTGCTGCAGCCACTTCTTTCACTTCCGGAACGGAAGGCGTGGCCTGCGCCACCGCGGTAGCCTGCGGCGCCTTCATCAGGAAGCTGAGCTTCATCAAAGCGAACTCGATGTGGAGTCTCGGATTGACGGCCTGCTTGTAGCCGGCCTCACAAGCCGTGGTGACTCCCAAAGCGTCATACAAGAACTTGAGCGAACACCTTGAGGCCTGGTCCACATATCTCTTTTTCAGAGAATCGGGAAGTTCCAGCAAGGAGTCCAGACCGCCATTCTTAGTGACCACAAGATCCCTGAGATGAGAGCTGAGCGCGGCGCAGAAATGAAGGGCGTTGAAACCTTTGGAGAGTATGTCGTCGAAGGTCAAAAGGGCTTTCCCATAATCGCCGGCGAGGAAATACTCGACCAGGGCGAAGGAATAGTCATAGTCAAGGACACCCAGGTTCCGGATCACGTCCTCGTACTTCACGTCAGTGCCGCAGAATGCGACTGTCTGGTCGAAGATGGTGAGGGCATCCCTCATCGCTCCGTCGGCTTTCTGCGCGATGACATGAAGCGACTCGTCGTCAATCTTGACATCTTCTTTCGCCGCTATATTCCTGAGGTTGAATACCATGTCCGGGATCGAGATCCTGTTGAAGTCATAGGTCTGGCAGCGTGAGAGGATTGTCGGGAGGATCTTGTGTTTTTCTGTCGTGGCGAGAATGAATATGGCGTGTGCCGGGGGTTCCTCAAGGGTCTTAAGGAACGCGTTGAAAGCCGCCGTGGAGAGCATGTGGACCTCGTCTATAATGTAGACGCTGTATTTCCCGACTTGCGGAGGGATCTGCACCTGGTCCATAAGGTTCTTGATATCCTCGACTCCGTTGTTCGATGCGGCGTCCAGCTCATGGATGCAGTATGACCTGCCCTCCTGGAACGAGATGCATGACTCGCACTTTCCGCAGGGCTCCATGTCCTCTGAAGGATTGGCGCAGTTGATGGCCTTGGCGAATATCCTGGCGGTGGTGGTCTTTCCGACGCCCCGGGGGCCGCAGAACAGGTAGGCATGAGCCAACTTGCCCCTGATTATGGAATTCTTCAGGGTCTGCGCTATGGTGTCCTGCCCGATGAGTGTCTCGAATGAGTCAGGACGGTATTTTCTCGCTGATACGATATATTCTGACATAACATACAAAATTAGCATTATTTCCTTGAAAGCACAATACCGGGTAGAGGCGTTTCTCAGAACTTGATGATTAAAAGCTAATTATAAATAATGCGTAGCAATTTTTGCTACGCATTTCTTATAATGTATTGATTTTTAAATATTTCCGGAATATGGCCAATGGAACGGCGTAAAACAGTCTACGGGAGCACGACCGGCGGGGTGTGCTCGATATTGATTCCAGAGCGGGTTCTCGGGGCGGAGTTCGCTTGTTTACGCCCGCGATTTATCGCGTCATATTCAAGGAACTTCTCGAAGCTGGCCTCCTCACCGGAGAGTTCCATGATCCTCTTGTAGATCGCCCAGCGCGAGGGAGCGTTGAAATATTCCATGTTTTCCCTCATCATACTGTTCTCCGACGGTCTGTAAGCTCCGGTCGTATGCAGAGTAGCCCCCTCGAATATGCCGACCTCATCCTTGTAACGGTCATCTGACAGGAAGGCGCTCCATTTCACCTTCTTGGGATCGTTCGTGAAGTCGATGTTGGAGAACCATCCGTATTTCTCGTACATGGATTTCCGGTAATCGATATAGCTCTGTGAAGGAGTTTTCTCGATGTCGAAGTACTCGTCATCAAGGAATCCGAAGCCGTGGCCGCAAGCCTCATGACGGAGAATGATGCCGAATGAAGAGCGGTCGTTACCCATGGTGGGAACGAAAGCCACACTTGACTGGGTGGACTCGAACATGAAGTTAGTGCCGGCGTAACGTCTGGTGTTGACCAAAACGCTGACCAGCAGATTGTTCCTGTCAGTTATTCCCGGAACTTTCAGGGCATATTCGAAGCATTTGTCCTGATTCCCTGAGATATAGGATCCTGTTCCGAAGAACGTGCCGAGAGCGGTCTCGTTTCCTTCCCCGAGCCTGTCATTTTTCGAGACTGCCTTGACGGAGTAGACATTGAACCTGTTCCGGAAGGTCTTGTAAGGCTCGATCGAGAAGAACTCCTCCACAGCCTCTCCCATCACTTTCTCATAAAGGCCGTCCTTTCCCATATCCTTGTCGGTGTAGGCGTCACCCATGAATACTATATTGATTCCCTTTCCGACGGAGGCTTTCTGCAGGGTCGTGACCTCGCCATTCATAGAGTAATCGACGGACTCGTACTCCTGGGGCACTTCCACCGGGCCAAGCAGACTCTCGAGGAAAGGTATCAAGTCGCCCCACACCTTGCCGAAACGGTCTCGTTCCGGATCCGGAAAACTATTGAAAGAGCTGAAGAGGATATTTCCGTTCTGGTCATAAACCTCGGCGGCAGGTGTGTGTCTGAGGTATGAATTCATCCCCAGTTCCTCGGACCAGTAGAAGAAATTGTACCAGTTGTCATATCCTTTCTCACTGACTTCCTGTTTCTGGGCCTCGACATTCGACCAGCGTACACCTCCTTCGTCGGCCTGGATTGTGCTTATGATTTCTAGGCCGTCTTGGCGATAGATGTCGTAATACTCCTTGAGTTGTGGCATCAGCATTTTCGAGAAGGGACACCACGTCGCCCAGAGAAGGTAAACGGTATATTTGTTCTTACTGATCACATCCTCGAAGGAGAAACCGTTCCCATCCAAGTCGCTCACCGGTTTATCGGGCCAGAAGTTCCAGCCGTGGATCTCAATGTCTGAGATATCGAACCCGTAACCGGATTTCTGGAAGAGGTTCTTCTTCACGAAAGTGTTGAGACGCTCCCCTTCAAGTCCTAAAGCGGAGATCTTTCCTGTCAAGCAGTTATCCCTTAATACCAAGATGTCTGAAATACTTGCCCAGCTCGCCGGAACCTCTCCTTCGAAGCGGTTCCCGCTCAAAGACATGGTAGTCAATTCCGGCGATTTCCCGAGACTTTCGGGAAGAGGACCGGCCATATTCTGGTTGTTCCCGATGATGGCCTGTCTGAACAGAGTCATGTCCGAGAACACATCTGACAGTGATGTCATGCCAGTATTGACAAGGCTAAGCCTTTCCAGACCAATAAGTTTACGGAAAGAGTCCGGCAATGTTCCAGTGACATCGGGTTCCGATGACAACGAGAATGAGGCGAGCCTGCCTCCCAAATCCCCGATACAATCGGGAACCTCTCCTTTCAGCCCGTTACCTGAAAAAGTCAGATGCAGCTTGCCATTTTTATAACCGACGCCGTGCCAGGAATTCAGGTCCTCAGCGGCTAGCCACCCGCTATTCTGTTTCCAATGTGGACCGTCCATCGCCTCATAGAAACGGGCGAGAACATCTTTGATCAAGACAAGCTCGGGATCAGGATTAACCTTCACCTCGCAGGTGGCAGTTTTCCCTCCGGCGGAGACCGTAATCGTGGCGTTTCCGGCCGAGACAGCGGTGACCACCCCATCCTTGACAGTGACGACCTTACTGTCGCTGGAGGTCCATGTCACTGTCTTGTTAGTGGCGTCGTTAGGTGTCACGGTAGCCGTAAGTGTCAGAGTCTCACCTGTTTCCAATTCTGCCTCGGTCTTGTCTAAAGCTATGGATGACACGGCTATTTCCTTTTTATTGACCGTCACCGAACAGGTGGCGGACTTCCCTCCGGCTGTCGCGGTAATGGTGACCGTGCCCGCTCCCACCGCGGTCACTTTCCCGTTGTTGACTGTGGCCACAGACTGATTGGATGTCGACCAACTCACCGCCTTGTTGGTGGCATTGGATGGACTGACTGTCGCTGTCAGGTTTGCTGTGCCTCCAATATCGAGTGTGAGTGTACTTTGGTCCAGCGAGACAGTTGTCACAGCAATAACGGGATCTTCTTTCGGGCCGCAGGCCACAATCAGGGCAAGACAAAACAACAAACAGGGCAAAATGCCTGATTTGATGGCAGATACGACTTTATTCATGGGTTAAAATGTTTGTTCAACAAATATGCGAAAAAAAAACGGACAATCTTTATAAGGTTGTCCGTTTTATAACTGTCTCGTCAGATCTACACCCTCTGGCCGTAGCTGCGGTCGGTGGTGTTGACGGTGATCTTCTCACCCTGGTTGATGAAGAGCGGGACCATCACCTTAGCGCCAGTCTCGAGAGTGACCTCCTTGAGGGCGTTGGTAGAGGCGGTATTGCCTTTGACGGCAGGCTCGGAGTAGGTGACCTCAAGCTCAACGTATGTGGGAAGCTCGCAGGTAAGGCACCTCTCCTCAGGCTCCAGCACAAACATCATCTCGACATGCTGGCCTTCCTTCATAAGGTCAGCGTTCTCGACGACGTCATGAGGCAGATGGATCTGCTCATAGGTCTCCTCGTGCATGAAGTTAAATCCGTCCTCATCTGAATAAAGGAACTGGTAAGGACGCCTCTCGACAGTGATGACGTCGATCTTCATTCCGGCGGTGAAGGTGTTCTCAAGGATCCTTCCGTTCTCGAGGTTGCGGAGTTTTGTCTTCACGAAAGCGGGGCCCTTTCCGGGCTTGACATGCTGGAAATAAACCACCTGGCAAGGTTTGCCATTGTAGCTGATAAACAGTCCGTTCTTAAAATCTGCTGTTGTTGCCATATACTGAATGAATTAAAATCTATAGGTAATTCATGCAAATTTAATCAATTGCCTTTTTTTCTGCAAATATTTATCGGTCCCGGTACCCTGAAAGGTCTATATGCGTGATACCATGGATATCAGACATTTCAAAACCTGTGCTGCCCAATAAGGTGACGCTGACGGTATGGGAATCGGCGGAATCGTATCTGTGCCTTCGTCCGGGAAGAAAATTCTGGATTGAACCATCTCCCCAATCAATTATTCCATTGATACTTCCGCCATTGAATACGGGTAATGAGAAAAGGTCGGTGTCAAAATGAATGACAAGTACGCGCGGGGCTTGGTCCTGCTGGACAGTGCTGGTGTGGGTCAAGCCTTCTCCTGACACCGTGATGGTGGCGGAACGGGTCTTGTGGGTCGGATTCGGGGCAACAGACACAGTCACCTGTTCCTCTGTGACGGTCCGGCTCCGTTGGACCTGGATCCAATCGGCATCGGAACTTATCTGCCACGAAATATTGCTCCTGACTCCAAGTTGTAAAGTCCCTCCATCATACCCGATCTGGTAGGAAGGAATCGGGATTTGCAGAGTCGTGCCCTCCTGGTAGATTGTTATCGTTTGTGACAGTTCTCCCAACTGGACTCTAAGCGACACGGAACGGTCAGAAGAGGTATTGTTCGGATCCGCCACAAGAGTGAATCCGTTGGAAGAAGCTGTAATATGGAGCCAACTATCTGTGTTGCTGACCGTCCAGGAGCCATTGGAATGGACAGACACAGTCTCGGTGCCACCGGTATGGGGGAAGTCGATTCGTCCAGTGTTAACCTCCAAAACCGGAGTCTTTTCGCATCCTACCAGGAAAATGCAGACTATGATAATGTGATTGAATAATTTACGCATGGCTATAAGGTCAAAGTGACTGATGATTTGGCGCCGGTTTCGCCGAGCAAAGACAACACGTAATCTCCATTTTCCAATCCGGCCAGGGATATGGACGCTTCGAGCGAGTCGGATTTACCGCTTTTTACCTCTTTGCCTTGCCGAGTCAAAGTCCAGGTCGCTTCTTGAGGCAGTTTGATTATCAAGAGATTATCTTTCGCATTGAAAGAGAAAGAGGCTTCTTCCAGAAGATCCGGGTCAGAGAGTAATATCTCGTAAACGGCACGCATATATTGAGCGATCGAGTATCTGCGTCGCAGGTAATTGCCAAGAGGCATCCATTCTCCATTACGTTCTCCTTTGAAGAAAACCATGAGTCGGTCTCCATGGCTGATCTCTCCTTGGATCTCGATGGTTTGAAGAGGGAACATCTTTTTTTCATAAAGATCAAGGGTCACCTCAAAGGTCTCTCCCAACAGTTCTTTTAAATGATAGTCCTTGTCAGCGATGCCTAGCGAGACTAAACCATGAGCGGTCTCGGTGTCGATTGAATACACGGCGGAAATGCCGGCGTTGACGGTCCTTCCCTGGACTATTGGCACTTCAGGAAATGAGTAAATACCTGGCTCCGAAAGTAAAACGCCCTCCGGAAGCTTTGATCCATCGTCTTTTTTGATGCCGAAAATAGCGCCTTGGTTCCTGGTGAACGCCCCGAAATCCGGCATAGTGAAATAGCCGTTGGAGTTTCCACCCCATCCCCAATTGATATGAAAATTGTCCTGGTCATCGTAACCATCAATGACGAAAGCATGACCTCCTACGATTTCCGCGTCGCCAGAGTACGAGACAGGCCCATTCTCCCTAAGTTCACGCTGGAGCATCTCAATCCATGTTCCGGACGAATAATCATCACTATAATGAAACATGGCGCTCTGGTTGATCTTCATGTGATCCTGTATCCCATACAGGAGAGTCGTGGAAGACGCTGAGGTCTCATCCACATTATACTCTGCCTGAGCCAAAACTCCTAAATCGTACATCAGGCGGGAAACGGCCGCTTTCTGTTCAGTGGTGGGATTCTTATCATAAACCAGAGGCATATTCTCCCAATCGTATTCGTGCCCAAGAGGCTGGTCTGGAATGGTGAGATTGGAGCACGTGTAACCGCTGGCCGTCCCTACTCCCTTGTCAGGCCATTTATGGTACCGCAAGATGATCGCGAATGAGGTCGCCACGCAACCCGTGACAGTCTGCTTTCCTTCGACAAGCGGACAAAGGAGATTGTATGGATTCCTCTGGTCCCATTTGGCTGTCTCGATTGAAAGGACAGCTTTGGGCTCCACGGAGAGGGAGCGTGTGAGAGTCCACTTGGAGGCGACTGTCGGGGACTTTTTCTCTCCTTTTTTCCGGAGATGGTCAATTCCTCGAGACATCTCGTCAAGCCACCACCGCAAGTTTCCAGGCAATTCCTTCTCGGGAAAGGCGGATTCGCGCGAATAGGCGAGGACTGGCGGGAGAACATCATCTCCCGAGATGATGACGAAACTATTTGCCAAGGGCGCCGAGTAAATGTAGAACTCGGGCGCTTCATGTCCCCGGGTCGCCGGTGTGGTGACCGGGAAGGCCTGCATCCGGAGGAATGATTCAGCTATCTGCCTTGCCTTCTGCTCGGGGACCCGATCCGCCCGCATCGCGATAGGCAGTGACAAAAGCGTGGCAAAGGTGATAATCAATTGTAAGTGCTTCATAAAATCGGCTTGTTTACCGGTCGATAGAGGTGACTGCGGAGGCGACTTTCTCGAGTAGCCATCGTGGAGTTGAGGTGGCTCCGCATATTCCGACCCGGTCGTCAGCTTCGAACCAGATCGGTTCGATTTCCTCGGGACCGGAGATGTGATATGTCCTTGGATTCTTGGAACGGCAAAGGTCGCAAAGGACTTTCCCATTGGAACTGGAAGCTCCTGATACAAAGAGGATAACGTCATGCGATGAGGCGAAAGATGAAAGTTCTTCATGCCTCGATGCCACTTGTGAGCAGATGGTATTGTGGACCGTCAGTCCGGCTTGAGCCTTGTCGGAGAGCACCGAGCAAATCTCGGAGTACTCGGTCGGGCTCTTGGTTGTCTGTGAGAATATCTCCAACGGCACATCGACTCTGATGGAGCCGGCCTCCAGTGCTGAGAGCAGCATATTCATGTCTTCGATGACAACCGCGTCTCCTCCAACCTGTCCCAGCAGTCCCAACACCTCAGCGTGCCCGATTTTCCCGAAAATAATGATATTCTTATTCTTGTCATATGCTTCGCGGATGCTCTGCTGGAGGCGCAGCACTACCGGGCAGGTGCAATCTATGACATTGATGCCTACCTGATCGGCAAGCTCATAGGTCTCCGGAGGCTCGCCATGGGCGCGGATCAAAAGAGTCTCAGAGGATGGATCGGGAATATTTGAAATGTCCTCTTTGCCGATAGTGACAAGTCCCTTTGAGCCGAGTCTGGAAAGCTCAGCCTCGTTATGGACTATCGCTCCGAGAGAATACAGTTTGCGTCCGGGCTCTGATTCGAGAAACTTCTCGGCCCGGCTGATGGCCCGGATGACTCCACCACAGAATCCCGAGCGCTTGTCAATTTCGACCGTGAGAGCCATTATTCCAAGATGCCGAACTTGCCTTGGCAGAGTCCCTGGAACCAGACAGTCTCCTCATGGAGAGTCATGTCTGAATTGTCCAGGACATAGGCGTCAGCTGCCCTGGAGAGGGGAGACACCTCGCGGTGAGAGTCGATGTAGTCCCTCTCGAGAAGGTTCTTCATGACCTCCTCCATGACTGGTTCCTGGCCCTTCGCTTTCATCTCGTCAAAGCGTCTCTGGGCCCTGACCTCAGGCGTGGCGGTCATGAATATCTTAACCTCAGCATTGGGGAATACGGTCGTTCCGATGTCACGGCCGTCCATGACAACCCTTTTGCGCTGTCCGAAAGCGTGGAGTTTCTCATCCACGAATACCCTCACGAAAGGAATGGCTGAGACAGGGCTGACATGGCTCGAAACCTCCAAGGTACGGATATCCTGCTCGACCCTGCGGTCACCGATATAAGTCCCGTCGATCCGGAAATCCAGGTCGAGGGTCTCAAGAGCGACCTTGAGCCTGGTCTCATCAATAGCACCGGAATCGTCGATCATTCCGTTCTCGAGAGCATGGAGAGTGACTCCCCGGTACATTGCCCCGGAGTCGAGGTAGAGAAAGGAGTACTGTTCTGCTATCAGCTTGGCAAGCGTGCTCTTGCCGGTTGAGGAATAGCCGTCAATGGCTATGATGATGTCTGGAATATTCATAATAACAAAAATACCAAAATTCCGAGAAAAAAGTCCGATATTCGCGTAAAGTTGTGATAGAAAAGCAGTCTGGATATGAAGATTCTTATAGTAGACGATGAGAAGGCCATCAGGAACTCCCTGGGCGAGATTTTGGGTGACGAAGGTTATGAGGTCGATACCGCTGAGGATGGGCCTGCCGCTCTCGCCAAGGTTGACAAAGAGCGTTTCGACGTGATCTTCTGCGACATAAAGATGCCGGGAATGGACGGAACAGAGGTCCTTGACAAATTGGTCGCGGATGGGATCGATTCGGCTATCGTGATGATCTCCGGCCATGGGGACATTGAGACCGCTGTCGAGTGCATCAAGAAAGGAGCCTTCGATTTTATCCAGAAGCCGTTGGATCTCAACAGGATACTCATCACTATCAAGAACGCCACCGAAAAGGTGAGCATAGTCAAGGAGAACCGCCAGCTGAAGAAAAAGGTCTATGGCCAGAAGATGGTAGGGGAGTCCGCCCCAATCCAGCATATCCGGGATATCGTATCAAAAGTGGCTCCCACTGACGCCAGGGTTCTGATCGTAGGTCCAAACGGGTCTGGTAAGGAGCTCGTGGCGAGGAGCCTGTACGAGCAGAGCAATCGCAGTTCTATGCCGTACATCGAAGTCAACTGCGCCGCGATACCTTCGGAACTCATTGAGAGTGAGCTCTTCGGCCATGAGAAAGGATCATTCACCTCGGCTATCAAGCAACATAAGGGAAAGTTCGAGCAGGCGGACGGAGGCACGTTGTTCATGGATGAGATCGGTGACATGAGCCTCGCCGCCCAGGCCAAGGTCTTGCGTGTCTTGCAGGAGAAGAAGCTCTCAAGAGTCGGCAGTGACAAGGATATAATAGTGGATGTCCGTGTTGTAGCGGCCACTAACAAGGATTTGATGAAGGAGATCGAGAAAGGGACTTTCAGGGAGGATCTTTACCACCGCCTGAGTGTCATCGTCGTCAACGTTCCGTCCCTGGACGAGAGGAAAGATGACATTCCACTGCTCGTCGATTATTTCTCAGAACAAATCAGCGCCGAGACCGGAAAACCGAAACGGGAGTTTACTCCGGAAGCCATCAAGCTGCTTCAGGAGAAGAACTGGCCGGGTAATGTCAGGGAATTGAACAATGTGGTCGAGAGACTGACTATCCTTGGAGGCAGCCCTGTCAGCGAGGAAGACGTGAGGCTCTACGTCAGTCCGATTCAATAGCCTTCCGGATGGTGGTGTCCACCCCGAGATACATCTTGTAGAAAGCGTTGTCCCCTAGTTTTGAGTATCGCCCGATAAGGGCTCTCAGCTGGGGGACAAGATATTCTTCCGTATCCTTCCATTCCTGGGGAGTGCAGTTGATACCGTCAACTCTGGAGGCATATTCCTTGAACTTGCCGGGAAGGTCCATGTTGTCCAGGGCCTTGCTGAGCTCATCGAAGTCCTCAATTCCGGCGATGGTGCCTTTGTAACGGTCGAACATAGCGGAGGAAAACCTCATCTGGGTGGCCTTTCTGTTGCAAGCTATGTAGAAGTTGGTCGCCCTGGTGGTGTCCACCGGAACGAAAACGTCCGGGGTAATGCCTCCGCCGCCATAGACCGTCCTTCCGCTGATTGTCTTGTAAGCCGCTGTGGAATCGACCTTTATACTGTCGGCATCATACATCTCGCCGCCGGAGTACCTCTTGTAGATATCGTACCTGTAGTCGTCGGAATATGGCTTCTGGATACACCTGCCGGACGGAGTGTAGAATCTCGCCACAGTCAGGCGCACTCCGGATCCGTCGCTGAAATACAGCGGTTCCTGCACAAGACCTTTCCCGAAGGAACGTCTTCCGATGATCGTGCCCCTGTCATTGTCCTGGATGGCTCCGGCGAATATCTCACTGGAAGAGGCGCTGGACTCGTTGATAAGCACAGTGAGGGCGACTTTTTTGAGAAGTCCCTTCCCGTCAGCCTTGTATTCATCTCTTTTGCGGTGAAGGCCTTCCATGTAGACTATCTCGTCTCCTTTCTCAAGGAACATGTTGCTGAGAAGCAGAGCCTGGTCAAAATATCCTCCGGTGTTGTCTCTCAAATCGAGGATGAGCTTCTTCATGCCTTGCGACAGGAGTTTCAAAGAAGCGGCGCTGACCTCGTTGAACGTTGTCTTGGAGAACTTTGAGAGCTTGATATAGCCGGTCGTGTCGTTCGCCATGAAAGCGGCGTCCACGCAGTGAACGGGAATCTTCCCCCTGGTGATCTCAAACGGGATGGTCTCCTTTCCTCGGCCGACCGTAATCTTGACTTTTGACCCGGCGGGACCTTTCATCCTACGGACCATGCTGTCCTGAGGGAACCCGACTCCGGCGATGACCTTATCGTCGACTTTCAGGATCCTGTCACCTTGTTGCAGCCCCGCTTTCTCTGAAGGGCCTCCCTTGATGACCTCTATCACTGTGGCGGTGTCGTTTGGGACATTGAACTGGATGCCTATGCCGTCGAAATTGCCGGCCAGGTCAGTTTCCGCCTCGTTGAACTCAACGGGAGGCATGTAAACCGAGTGGGGATCCAGTTTCGCCAGGGCAGCGACGATGGCGGCCTCTGTAACCCCCTCATTATCAACCGTGTCGACATAGTTCTGATCGACCTGGTCGAGAATCAGGTTGAGCTTTCGCCACTGTCCGTACTGGACGTTATAGAGGTGTTTGCGAGTCTTGTAGGTGTTGTATGTCGTGACCGCCAGGGCACCGACAATAATGCCCAGCACGGCTATAAGGATAGGGGATATTCTCTTCATTCTCAGTCTATCTTCTCAACCTCTATACCGGCGCGGCGCAGAAGATCCACACCGTCGGTAAGACGGTATTCGTCCCGGTAAACGACCCTCTTTATTCCGGACTGGATAATAAGCTTCGAGCACTCCAGGCAAGGTGAGGCCGTCACGTAGAGGGTAGAACCCTGACTGCTGTTGCCTGATTTCGCGACCTTGGTTATGGCGTTCGCCTCGGCGTGGAGGACATAGGGCTTTGTCACCCCATTCTCATCCTCGCAGATATTCTCGAAGCCGGATGGAGTGCCGTTATATCCGTCTGAGATAATCATCCTGTCCTTGACTATCAGGGCTCCCACCTGCCGTCTTTTGCAGTAAGAGTTTTTGGCCCAGACTTCGGCCATCTCGAGGTATCTATTGTCAAATTTCTCCATCACTTGCCGTTTCTTTGGTACAAATATCTCTTGATCGAACGCTTCGGGGTCCTCTCGAAGTCTTCAGGCATGAACTCGATCTTGCGGATCTGGGCATACCCGGGGATTTCCTTGTTGATGTCGGGAAGGAGTCCGTTGAGAGTGGTCTCCAGCTGATCCCTTGTCATGCCGTCCAGCTCGGCCTGGTGGTAGTCGGGATAGATCAGGGCGGTCAACCCTCCATTGTCCTCAATTACAAGGGAATCAACCACATAGGAGACCGCATTGATCACGGACTCAAGTTCCTCGGGATAGATGTTCTGGCCGTTCGGCCCGAGAATCATGCACTTGCTCCGTCCCCTGATGAACAGGAAACCATCCTTGTCGATGATACCCATATCACCAGTCCTCATCCAGCCATCCTCAGTGAACAAGCTGGCCGTGGCTTCCTCGTTCTTGTAATATCCCAAGCAGTTATTGGGGCCTTTGCACTGGATCTCACCCTCAAACCTCTCGGGATCCTCGGAGTCGATCCTTATCTGCATGTTATAGGCGGCCTTGCCGCAGGAATATAGCTTCTTCTTGTTGAAGTGGGCATATGCGATAATAGGGGCGCATTCCGTCATCCCGTAGCCGACGGTATAAGGGAAGTCTATGTCCCAGAAGAACTTCTCTATATCCTTGTTAAAGGCGGCGCCTCCCATTATGATCTCGATGAAGTTGCCTCCGAAGGCGGTCACAAGCTCGGTGCGGATCTTCTTGCGCACCATCTCGTTGAGGACCGGTATCTTTAGCATAGTCTTGATGCTGCCCTTCTCTATGGTCTTCTGAATCTTCGACTTGTAAACCTTCTCGATAATCAACGGAACGGCGATGATGATGTTCGGCTTGACTTCCTGAAGAGCCTGGGTGATGATCTTCGGACTGGGGACCCTTGTAAGGAAGTGGACGTGCATACCGATGGTCATCTCGAAAAGGAACTCGAACATCATACCGTACATGTGGGCCGTCGGCAGCATGGAGACGACATTTGAGCGGTTGTTGAGCTCAGGAAGGACGTGCTTGGCGAATTGGATATTCGAGCAAAGGGCCCTGTAAGGGATCATGACACCCTTTGAGAATCCGGAGGTTCCTGAGGTGTAGTTGATCATGGCCAACTCGTTGGGGGAGTCCTTGTAATAGTTGAGGTTCTCCGGCCCGAAGGTGTTCGGGTGACGTTTCCCGAAATACTCATTCATGTGCTCCCTGGCCTCGATGATACGCTCGTTCTTGGCGTAAAGAAGCTGGAAAGTGTTGATTCTGACCACCGCGTAGACTCCAGGCATCTCTTCGGGGCTGAGACCTTCCCAGATGACATCGTCCACAAAAAGCACCTTGGCTTCCGAGTGGTTCACCAGGTAATGGATATTTCCTGGCTTGAACTCATGGAGAATCGGCACGACGACAGCGCCGTAGGTCATAGTGGCGAGGTAACTTACCGCCCAGTTGACCTGGTTGCGGGCGCAGATCGCGACCTTGTCACCTTTATGGAGGAAACACTTCTCGAAGGCTATATGAAGCTTCTCGATCCTCCTGGCGACATCCCGGTAGCACAGGCTGACTCCTTGATAATTGGATAGTGCCAGCCTGTCCCAGTTCTCCTGGAAGCTCTTCTCTATGAGCTTGTTGACTGATTGGAACTTGAATTCGTTCATGATATCATCTTTTTTCTTTTTCCAACTTGAATGTCCTTTCCTTGCCGTCATGGCACTTGGCGATGAAAGCGCCTTTCTCGTTAATTGTGATCTCACTGTCGGGCCGGATCATTTTATTCCCTTCTCCCTTGATCACGGGATCACCTCCGTCGAAGGGGCATACGAACGCTTGCCTCGATGTCCTGACGATCCAATAACGTTTGCCATCCCTTTCCAGAAGCTCGGGAAGGGTCTTGATTGTCTCCTCTGAGGTTATGCCTTTCCATGTGCCGACAGGTTTCCCCTTGAGGTCGTACAGCCCGACGGTATTGTCTTTGAGCAGGACCATGGCGGAATACTCCAGATTGCCTTCGAAATCATAGACTTCGGGGCCGAGGGCTATCTTCTTGCCAAGGTCTACGGGTGTGCCTCCCACAAAGCGGCCAAGGCGGTCGATCACATAAAGCTTGCTGTCAGCCGCGAAAAGATATTGCGACTTCCCGTTCTTGAAGAGATCAACCTCTCTCACGTAGCCGCAGAAGGGGAATTTGAACGGGATGCCCCACATGTCCTTGCCGTTCTCGTCCTTTAGACAGATCGACAGGTGAGAATTCTGATACAAAGTGTTGATCTTCCCGGTAGCGGAGTTCATTACCTTGAACTCTCCGTTGGAGACGGCCACGGTGGTGTCCCTTACTGACGGTAGAGGCATCCTGCCTCCTGGGATCTCGGTTCTGGTGACATCCAGGGAAAGCCCCATCTTGTCGCCTTTGGACATGGCCGCGAGGGTCACCGGAACGTAACTGACACCGGTTATCATATCCCGCAGGCCATCGGCCATAAGAGGACTGAAGACCGCTGCGATCAGGTTCGGATCCTCTGTCAGCGAGTGGTACATCCAGAATCCGCAGCCCTTCTGGGGGAGTCTGTCAGATAATCCCGCGGCGGAGAGTCGTTCTTTAAGGGTCTCGAAAGACATCATCGAGAACTCATCCAGGCAGTCCCTGGAACCGATGACAATCCAGCCGTTGATAATAGTTGAGGCATATTCATCCTCTCCGGTGAAGAAGTCTCCGAACACGGTTTTCGGGAAGCCGGCGAATCGGCTGAAATCGTTTATTCCCTCTTCAGAGCGTTTGTTTCCCGGCCTGAGGAATATCATTTGGCGGAGCTTTCCGTCGAAGTGCAGGTCGACCAAAGCGACTTCCTTGAGGTCGAGGGATTTGGCCCAGTCCTCGGCGGACTGTCCGGCCTCTTTTTTCTGCTTGGAGAGCTGGGCCTCGTATTTGTCAAGTCTGGCCTTTGAATCAAGGTAGTTGCGGTAGGCCTTGAGGTAAGAGCCGATATTGCCGATAGGAAGATCCAGGATAAAGTCCGTGTTGGAGGGAATAGCCTCAGCGATACGTACCGGACCGGTGCCGGCATGCCGTAGCACATTCATATAGAATGAAGGATCGCTACCGTAAAGCAGGGTACCGTCCATTGAGACCCCGGAAGTGGAATGCCGGGTAACGCTAAAGGCTGTCCATCCTGCTATCTCCTTGAAGAAACCGCTCATCTTGCGATACTTGCGGGACAGATATGTGTCCAGGATGTTGTCAGAATAAGCGTTGGAGACAAACAGGATGTCACTTCCCGCCACTTGTGATGCCAACTCGGCGAAACCGCTCGACTCGATGACAGAGTGACCCTCGGACAGATGTCTGGCTGAGGAGTTGGCGATAGTCTCGGAAGAGGAAATGAGGATCAGGCCGTCGCTGACCCTGGTGAAAAGCCCGGCTGAGTCAGCCGCGGCCCTTAACTTGGCGCAATCGTTCCAGACGGTGTCAGATATCTCTTTGTCAGGCTTGACGACCAGGAGCGGAGGCATGTCTTTGCTGTAGTGGACCGAGATGATAGCGGGATCCTTCTTGAGTTCGTCGAAAGACTCTCCTGCAAGTTTGTCGAACTTTTCTGAGGTAAGCTTCCCGAAAAGGGCGGTAGTGTCTCCCAACAGTTCGAGAGCCCTGCCGAAGTTCTTGACACAGAACACTATGGCCGCATCGGAAGGGACCGCTTCAATAAGCTCATGGCGCTCTATGAACTGCCCTGTGTCCACCGCTGTCTTGTTCTTGCCGGAGCCGGAGTACAAAGACTTCACGGCCACGGCGATCCCCGCGGCGAGAACCGCCACAAGGGCGATCAGAATATATAGGGTGCTTTTTTTCATTGCGCGATGAACATGTAGACAATATTCCCGATCTGCCTCGCGGGCGCTGAGGTGGATGCCGAGAACTTCGACAACCTGGCCGCGCGGATAGCGAAATCCCTGAGGCACCTGTCCGAAGACGAGGCATCTTCCTGGACCTTGGCGTTGAGCACGTTGCCGGACGGGTCCACCGTTATTATCACAGTGACGTGACCGGCTCCGAGACATCTGTAAGCGGGAATGGAAAGCCTGCTGGCCTTCCTCCCGTCAAGCTCGTAGGAGACCACTGACGGGCCGCTGTATGATTGCTTCTTGGGATCCTCTTTCTTCACCACAGGTTTATTGATGGCCACATAGTCATCGTCAGGCTCATCAGCCTTGAAACCGTCCTTGAGCTCCTGGGCAAGCCTTTCGGCATCCTTGTAAAGCTGCTCAGCGTTGGTGTTGCGGTCGTCTTTCAACTGGGAGCTCCGGTCCACCGCTATATTCCTGATCGGCACTCCGGCGGCTGAGGCCAGAAGCTGGTCGAGCCTGTCGCTGACCTCTTCCTTGAAATTCTCCTCAGCCTTCTTTTTCTCGACTTCCTCCTGTTTGGTGAAATCAAGGACAAATGTGTTCTCCCTTTTCAGAACTGCACCGATCTGGCACGCGAGGAGAATGATGATAACCAACAAGTGGAATATCACCGTTATATACAGTCCCGCTTTATCCTCGCCGCGCATGCCGGATCGTCTTTACTTGCTTTCTTCTTTCTTCTTGTCTCTGAGCGACTTCTCCACGGTGGCGGAGATCATGTTGATCGCAACCTTGTTGTGGCCGCCTTGAGGAATGATTATGTCAGCGTACCGCTTGCTGGGCTCGATGAACTGGAGGTACATCGGTTTGACGGTCTTGGTGTAGCGCTCGATGACGGTCTCCACTGTCTTCCCTCTCTCGAGGATGTCCCTCGCCATTACCCTCATGAGACGATCGTCGTCATCCGCGTCAACGAATATCTTTATATCCATCTGGTCCCTGAGCTCCTTGCAGGTGAAGATCAGGATACCTTCAATGATTATGACATCGGCCGGAGCCACAGTGACCGTCTCCGTCTTCGAGCGGGAGCAGGTGATGTAGGAATATACCGGCTGGTCGATGGTCTTGCCATCTTTAAGCTCCGCCAGTTGCTGGCAAAGGAGCTTGAAATCTATGGCGTCCGGATGGTCGAAATTGATCTGCTGCCTCTCTTCCATGGGAAGGTGGCTTGAATCTTTGTAGTAGGAGTCCTGAGGGATGATGACGACTTTCTCCTTCAGTCTGCTTGTGATCGCGTTGACCACCGTGGTTTTTCCTGAGCCGGAACCACCGGCTATTCCTATGACTAACATATCGTTGTTTTATTAGAATTCAGCGTTCTTAGGGGTCCTCGGGAAGGGGATGACGTCACGGATGTTGGACATTCCGGTGACGAAGAGAAGCAGCCTCTCGAATCCAAGCCCGAAACCGCTGTGGGGCACTGTTCCGAAACGACGGGTGTCGATGTACCACTCGAGGTTCTTGCGGCTCATCCCAAGCTCCGTGATCCTTCTCTCAAGCTTTTCCAGGGAAGCTTCCCTCTCGGATCCACCGATAATCTCGCCGATCTTCGGGAAGAGCACATCCATTCCCCTGACGGTCTCCCTTCCGGGGGCGCAACCATCATTCTGCTTCATGTAGAAGGCCTTTATAGCCATAGGGAAGTCGGTGAGTATCACCGGCTTGCCAAAATGCTTCTCAACAAGGTATCTCTCATGCTCGCTCTGGAAGTCTGTCCCCCAGCTGACCGGAAACTCAAACTGTGTGCCGTTCTTGACAGCCTCTTCGAGGATCTCAACGGCTTCGGTGTAGGTCAGCCTCTGGAACTCGATGCCAAGCACGCTCTTGAGCCTTCCGATAAGATCCTCATCATACTTGTTGTTAAGGAAGGTGAGGTCGTCCATGCAGTTGTCCAAAGCGTACTGGACCAGGTATTTCACGAACTCCTCGGCGAGGATCATATTGTCGTTTATATCGTAGAAAGCCATTTCAGGCTCGATCATCCAGAATTCGGCGAGATGTCTCGGCGTGTTGGAGTTCTCAGCCCTGAAGGTTGGCCCGAAGGTATAGATCTCTCCGACAGCCGTCGCTCCAAGCTCGCCCTCGAGCTGGCCGCTCACTGTCAGGCTGGTCTTCTTGCCGAAGAAGTCCTTGCTGAAATCAACCTTTCCGTTATCCTTCTTGGGAACATCCTCGAGGTTGAGGGTAGTGACTTGGAACATGTCTCCGGCACCTTCGGCGTCAGACTCAGTAATGAGTGGCGTGTTGAGGTAGACGAAACCCTTGTCATTGAAGAACTTGTGGATAGCGAAAGCCATGGCGTGGCGAATCCTGAGAATCGCCCCGAAGGTATTGGTCCTGGGACGCATGTGGGCCACTGTACGGAGATACTCCATCGAGGTGTCTTTTTTCTGGAGCGGGTACCTCATCGGGTCACACTCTCCAAGGACCTCGATCTCGCTGGCCTGTATTTCTACAGCCTGTCCGCTTCCGACAGACTCGACAAGCGCGCCCTTGACCGCCAGGCTGGCCCCGGTAGTCACTTTAGCGAGAAGATTCTCGTCAAACTTGGCCGTGTCGGCCACGACCTGTATATTATGGACCGTCGATCCATCGTTAAGCGCGATGAATTTGATCTGTTTGTTGCCTCTTTTAGTCCTTACCCAGCCCTTTGCGAGGACCTCCTTCCCGGGAGCCTCTTTAAGCAGGTCTTTCACCTTGGTTCTAGTCAATTCGCTCATTTCCTTCGAAACTTTACATAATCCCACAAATATACTATAAAAATCAGCCAAGACAAAGAGCGCGAGGCATAAAAAAAGAGGGCGCCAAGCGTCCTCTTTTTCATAATGTCAGTCGTCTGACGGGTTTACTGTCCGGCCTTGCGGGCAGCGTACATGATCTTGAGGGCGGAGCAGCGCCTGAGCTCTTGCTTCACGTCCGTCACAATACCCATCCTGACGTCCTCGTCAGCTTTGATATCGACCTGCATCAACTGTCTGTCCGTCTCGCTCATGGCATCGCGTTCAGCTGCGATGAAATCTCGGATATCGTTGGTGGTCTTGAAAGAGTCGTTGAGCTGGATCCTAGCCTCGGTTCCGTACTGGCCCTGATACTGGGCGGTAGGGGAGCCGATGTAGATGTAGGACGCCAGGTCTTTCCTCTCAAGCTTCGCGACCTCAGTAGCCTCAGGAAGATGTACCCTGACCTTGACTTCACTCGAACGCATCTGCGTTGTCACCATGAAGAAGAAAAGGAACATGAACACGATGTCGGAGCTTGTTCCAAGCTCGGGCATGTCTTTTTTACCGCTTCTTTTGAAAATAGGCATGTGTTGGTCCTCCTGAATTACTTTTTACCCACGTCCTTAGGCTCAGCCTCAGAAATGTTCTGCGGAATAGCTTCCCTCGCTATCTTCTGCTGGTCCTCGGTGACAAGGTTATAAACCCTTCCGAAGTTCTGGCGGCAGAAGTCGTCGCGAATCTCATTGATGGCCTTGACTAGCTCGTTCTGGACGGCTATGTAGGCCTGGTAGCTGGTTCCACGGTCATTCTGGAGGGAGATGACTCCTTTGGTGACCGGGTAATCGCCGAATCCCTCGATGTTCTTGACCTCCCTCTCGGGCAGGTTGGGATCGTCGTTAGGATTCGTCATGAATTCCTTGATCTTGTCCTTGAGCTGGCTAACATCCATGAGCTGGTCACCGGCGAACAGCCTGTCGGAAGAATTGATCTTCACGATGATGATATTACGCCTGTTAACCTTCGTGTCCTCAGTCTTCTGGTTCTTGTCAGGCATGGGGGGCAGACGGCGCACGAGGCCGGACTGCTGGTCCATGGTGGAAACCATCAGGAAGTAGCACAACAGAAGGAAAGCGATGTCGGCTGTCGATTGGGTGTTCAGACCCGGAGTTTTCTTTTTAGCCATAGCCGGAAATTATTTGTTGATAGCGTTTCTGATGACACCGAAGAGGATCGACAGGATCGCCGCGCCTCCGAGGATGTATACCAGGAGCATAATGGTGTCAGTCAACTTGAGCCAAGTGGCGCTGGGCTGGTTCTTGACGTTGACAACCGGATCGCCGGAAGCGAGCGCGTAGGCGATCGCGACGAGCGCGGCTATCCCGACAATCACGCACAGGGCCTTGATGAGGCTCTTGGGATTGTTCCTAGCGGCCTGGATGAGGGCGAGCCCCAACAGGATGACTACCGCCGCGATGAGCAGGAAGTAGCTGTACCTGAGGAGGAGGTTCACCGGGCCTTCATTTGAGGCCTCACCCTTGGTGAGACACCAAATTCCCAGCACGATGCCAAGGATACCCAGCACCCAGCCGATTATCTTGGATATATTCTTCATTGTGTAAGATTCTAAAGGTTTTTACAACTAGACTAATTATTTCTTCTGCTCGTACTTCGCGAGAGCGTCGACGAGGTTGATCGAAGCTTCCTCCATATCGATTGAGAGGGCGTCGATCCTGGAAAGGATATAGTTGTAGAACACCTGGAGAATCATAGCGACGATAAGACCACCGACGGTGGTGATAAGGGCGACCTTCATACCTCCAGCGACGATGTTCGGGGAGATGTCTCCGGCGGCCTCGATAGCGTCGAACGCCTTGACCATACCGATAACTGTTCCCAAGAATCCGAGTGAAGGAGCGATCGCGATGAAGAGGGAGATCCAGGAGAGGTTGTTCTCCATGAGGCTCATCTGGACACCGCCGGAAGAGGCGATTCTCTTCTCGACCACATCGAGACCTTCGTCATAGTGGAGAAGACCATCGTAGAAGATGCTGGCGACGGGGCCCTTGGTGTCACGGCAGACATCCTTAGCCTTCTCGACACCACCCTCGGCGAGAGCGTCCTCAACCTTGGCGATGAGTTTCTTGGTGTTGGTTTTCGCGAACGACAGATAGAGGATCCTCTCAATAGCGAGGGCAAGACCAAGGATCAAGCAGAGGATGATCGCGGACATGAAGGCGGGACCTCCCTGGATGAAATAGGACTTGATCTGCTGGTGGAAAGGAACATCCTCACCGGTACCCTTGAGGAGGTCCTCAGCGGTGAGCTGGGTGGCCTGCTCGGTGGGGGCGGGCTGATCCTGAGCGGACGCGACGCTGGCGGAGAAGGTGAGAGCACCTGCTACAGCCAAGAACATGAAAAACTTTTTCATAACCGTTTTCGTGTGATTTAATTAATAAAGTATTAAATAGTTATATCTTTCTTCTTGATTTCCTGGACAAAAAACCTCACAAAAAACCGTTGCAATTTACTAAATAATTTTCAAAAGGCAAGAGTTACTTCGAAATTTCTCCTTTAAGATTCTCACCTAGTCTCTTTTTCACCCACTCGTTATCCTCACTCAATCCCAAAAGATGGAAAAGTTTGGCGAGCGCGCTCTCGGTCGTGATGTCCAGTCCTGAGACCACACCGGCTTTCTGGAGGGCCTTTCCTGTGGCGTAAAGATCCATGTTGACGGTGCCGGACGAGCACTGGGTGACGTTCATCAGAACCTTCCCCATACTGGCGGCCTCCTTAACTATGTCAAGGAACCATTGGCTGGAGGGGGCGTTTCCTGAGCCGTAGGTCTCGAGGATGACAGCCCTGGTCTCAGGGCCGCAGAGGAAATACCTCATTACCTGGGGGGTTATCCCGGGATGGATCTTGAGGATAGATACCCTGGTGTCAAGGGTGGTCGATATCCTGAGTGGAGCGGACCATACCTCAGGCCTCATTATCGCCGTCCTGTTATATTTAATGTTTATCCCGGCCTCGGCCAACGGGGGATATCCCGGAGACTGGAATGCCCTGAACTCCTCGGAACTGACCTTGGTGCTCCTGTTACCTCTAAATAGTTGTGAATCAAAGAATATACTGACTTCGGGAACCAACGAGTGGCCGTTGTCGTCTTTGGCCGCGGCAATCTCCACAGCCGAGATCAGATTCTCTTTCCCGTCCGTCCTCGGCACCCCTATAGGCAACTGGCTCCCGGTGAATATGACGGGTTTCGCGAGATTGTCCAGCATAAAACTCAAAGCCGACGCCGAATATGCCATCGTGTCGGTCCCGTGTAGCACCACGAAGCCGTCATACTCGTCGTACCGCTCCTTGATCAGCGAGGCCAGGGACTGCCACAGGCCCGGCTCCACGTCGGAAGAGTCGATCAAAGGGTCGAAGGTGTACGAGTCGATTCTCACGGCATATTTCCCCAACTCCGGGACCTCGTCCACTATCTGGCTGAAATCGAATGGCTTGAGAGTCCCATCCACAGGATCCTCCCGCATTCCTATGGTGCCTCCGGTGTAAATGATGAGTATTGATGAAGAGTCTTTCATATCCTTATATTCCGAATAGATTCCTGGCGTTTGTCGTGGTCACCTCGGCGACATCCTCGACAGATATTCCTTTCAACTCGGCGACTTTCGAAGCGATGAAAGGGATATATGAGCTCTCGTTCCTGCGGCCTCTGAAAGGGACTGGAGTGAGGTAAGGGGCATCTGTCTCAAGCACTATCCTTTCGAGGGGAACTTTAGTGACCACCTCGGCCAAGGATGCCTTCTTGAAGGTAACGACCCCGCCGACTCCGATGGACCACTCCCCGAGACGCTGAAGTTCCATGAAACTCTCGTAGCTTCCGCTGTAAGCGTGCATGTTGCCCCGTAAACCCTTATGGCTCCGGATTATCTCAATAAAGTCGCCCATCGCGTCCCTGAGGTGGATGTTGACGGGAAGATCCCGCTCCTTGGCATAGTCCAGCTGCCAGTGGAGGGCTTCCCTCTGCTCCTTCTCGAACTCCTTGCCGTAATAATAATCCAGGCCAATCTCCCCGATCGCCACGACCTTCCTGACCGAATATTCCAGCATCCGGTCGATCTCCTTTTTCCAGTCTTTGTCCACAGAGCCCGGGTACAGCCCCAACATGGGGAACAGGATTCCAGGATGCCGTTCAGTGATGTCGAACATGGCCTGCCTCTCACGGCTGTCCACGTCCGGCTGGAGCATAATCTCCACTCCAGCCTCACGAGCCCTTTGGATGTACGCGTCCTCCTCTCCGGCGAAAGCTCCGTCGGACAGGTGGCAGTGAGTATCGATGAAAGTCATATCCCCCAAAGATACTCATTTTTTCTCTTAATCCGTCAGGATTTCGCCACGCGAGGAGAGCAATGTTGAAGGAGGTCGACCGATATGAATCCGTCACATTCAAGAGTGGTGACGATGCGGCTGACCTTGCTGAAGGTCCAGCCGAACAAGGAGCACAGATCATCCATGCCTATCCCGCGCCTGGATTTCACCGCCAGGGCCAATTTGAGGATGTCCCTTCTCGAGGTCTCGTCCATCTCGGCGTAACAGTCCTCGACCTCCTTCCGGAAGTCGGCTTTCAAAGCGATGCCGGTGATGCCCAGACCGAGCCTCTCCACAAGTTCCTGGAGATCACCGATTGGCGCCGCTATAGTCTCTCTTATCAACATGTTGCATCCTTGTGACAGGGGATCGTCAATTCGTCCCGGAAGGGCGAAAACGTCTCTGTCGTAGGAGTTCGCCAGACGGGCTGTCATCATCCCACCGCCCCTGATCTTGGATTCCACGAGGATGGTGGCGGAGCACATTCCGGCGATGATCCTGTTCCTGCGCAAAAAGTTTATCCTGACAGCTCCTGTCCGGGGTGGATAGTCGGTTATCAGGGCGCAACCTGGAGTGGAGGCCATCAACTGGCCTGTCTTTATGTTCTGAGGGGGATAGATGTCGTCAATTCCGGTGGCCATGACACCGATGGTCGGTAACCCGAAATCGAGCGCCGCGCGGTGTGCGGTTACATCGACCCCGAGGGCCAAACCACTGACAATCAACGGTTTCACCTTAGCTTTAGACATGGCTTCAACGATATTCCTGCACCAGTCCCTGCCATAATAGGACAGGCTTCTGGTACCGATCACCGCTATCTGGGGGCGTATGTCGAACACCTCTTCTGGGGGAAGAGCACCTTTATAATAAAGCCCTAGGGGTGGATCGTCACATTCGAGCAACGCCTTGGGGTAACCGGCCTCTCCGATTCCGATAAACCGGCATCCGTCATCGGCGAGTTTCTCAAGCTCGATGGCAGCGGACTCGAACGCGTTTCCAGTGATAAGTGTAGCGAACCGGGTTCTTGAATATGACCCCAGCAGTTCTGACAGCTCGTTTTGTGTCGCTTTGAACACGGCGGCAGCTCCGCCGAAAGCCTCGATAAGGCCTTTGCCGATTTTTGGCTCGAATCCAAAAATCCTGTTCAGGGCGCATAGGCACGCCCTTTCCTCATTGAAATTTTCCATAGTTTTAAATAGTTAATAGTTATATGACCAGCATGGCGTCGCCGTATGGACCGAAGCGGTAGTCTTCCTCCAGCGCGACCTTGTAGGCGTTCATGATATTGTCAAAACCACCAAACGCCGCCACGGCCATCAGCATCGTGGACTCCGGCATGTGGAAGCCGGACACGATAGCGTCAGGAATGGAGAAATCATAAGGCGGGAATATGAACTTGTTGGTCCATCCGTCGAAAGGCTTGACCTCATGTGTCGTTGTCACATAAGTCTCAAGGCCCCTCATCACAGTCGTGCCGATAGCCACCACCTTGTGGCCACCGTTCTTGGCCTTGTTTATGACCTTGCAAGCATCCTCACTGATGATGAGCCTCTCGGAATCCATCCTGTGTTTCGACAAATCCTCCACATCGACCCTGCGGAACTGGCCGATACCCATGTGGACAGTGATAAAAGCTTTGTCTATGTCCTTGAGTATCATCCTGTTGAAAAGCTCACGGCTGAAATGTGTGCCTGCCGAGGGAACCGCCACGGCACCCTCGTGCGCGGCGAAGATGGTCTGGTAGTTCTCCTTGTCCTCGGCCGTCACCTTGCTCTTCACCCACTTGGGAACAGGGAGTTCCCCGAGATTGAACAGGGACTGCTTGAAATCCTCGTATGGGCCGTCATAGAGGAACCTCAGGGTACGTCCCCTGGAGGTGGTGTTGTCTATCACTTCGGCCACCAGGCTCTGGTCGTCACCGAAATAAAGCTTGTTGCCTATCCTGATTTTCCTTGCCGGATCCACTATGACATCCCATAGATGCTGTTCCCGGTTGAGCTCCCGGAGGAGGAACACCATGATGTCGGCTCCGGTCTTCTCTTTCTTACCGTATAGCCTGGCCGGGAAAACCTTCGTGTCGTTGAGGACGAAGGTGTCACCCTTGCCGAAATAATCTATGATGTCTTTGAAAATCCTGTGTTCGATCTCGCCGGTGTCCTTGTGGACTACCATCAGTTTGCATTCATCACGCCATCTTGTGGGTTCTTGGGCAACACGCTCCTTCGGAAGGAGGAACTGGAATTGTGAGAGTTTCATAAATATCAATAAATCCGATACCTATAATATACGCCCATTCTCTCCAAAATGTTTCATCTCACGGAATACCTCGACTATCGAGGGATAGGTGTCTTTGAGATAAGGGGAAAGGCTGGAGCGCGCGACCCAGGCTGCCTTGGTGATGTCCTCTTCCCGCTGGGGAGTGAGGTCAACCGGATTGGTGTACAGCATGTCGTACCACCAAGTGTGCTTCAGGTGCCAGATGTCGTTTCTCCGGTAGCAGTGGTCTGTCACGCAGATGAGCCGTCCCAGCTCGAGCTCAGGGATCCCGGTCTCTTCCTCTACCTCTCTCAAGGCTGTCACGGCGATATCCTCTCCCGGCTCCTGATGCCCTTTCGGCAGATCCCAGAGGTTGTTCCTGCGGATCAGGAGGACGTCTCCTCGCCTGTTGGAAACCAGCCCTCCGGCGGCGTTGACCTCCTTGAAGCAGGAGCGGAACGCGGCATAGGTGGAATCCTCGTCATTAGTCGGGATAAAAATCCTTGAAAGAGCCTCCGACGTCTCGAACATGTCAACAAGCCGGGATATGTCGCCTGGATTCCCAACGTGGAACTCCACGGAATTGGGATCCGAAAGGGCAGGCTCGTCGGGCGGGCAGATGACCATGCACCTCTTTTCAAGGTAGATCTTGCGCATCTTGATGATTTAATTAGCTATATTTGTAAGCTACGTCCGCGAATTTAAGAAATCATTTGAAAGAACATGGACTCTATTGACAGAAAACTGGCTGCTGGGTTGTTGGGGATCGGAGCGGTTCTCCTTCGTCCCGAAGACCCTTTCACCTGGGCTTCCGGGTGGCGGTCTCCGATTTATTGCGACAACCGCCGGATCCTTTCCGATCCGTCCCTGCGCTCTATGGTGGCGGAGGCTTTCGCCGCAAAGGTGACGGATCTGTATCCTGAGACGGAAGTTTTGGCGGGAGTCGCTACGGGTGCTATCGCCCATGGCGTCCTGGCCGCCGACAGGATGGGTAAACCCTTTGTCTATGTTCGTCCGAAACCGAAAGATCATGGGACTGGTTCCCAGGTTGAGGGCTTCCTGCCCGAGGGGGCGAAAGTCGTTGTGATAGAGGATCTTATCTCTACAGGGATGAGCAGCTTGGCTGCTGTCGATGCCCTGCGTAAGGCCGGGGCTGATGTGCTTGGGATGGTGGCGATATTCACTTATGGGTTCGATCTTGCCTCAGAGAGGTTCAAGGAGGCAGGTGTGCCACTCGCGACTCTTTCCAATTATGGCTCGCTTATTGATGTGGCGACCTCGGCAGGTCTTGTCAAACCTTCTGACACCGAGGTGCTTCAGCGTTGGCGCGAGGATCCTGCCGGCTGGAATAAATAATAATAAAGGAATATGAACACAGAGATAAAAAGCAAGCACGGGATAGTCTCAAAATCCCCATTTGAACTTTACATGGCTTTTGTCGACATGAGGAACTTCGTCCAGATGCTTCCTGAGGACAAGAGGCAGGGAGTAGAGGCTGATTATGACACCATCACCGCGACCATCCAGGGATTTAAGATCGGGATTATGGTAAGGGATAGGATTCCTTATTCGCTGATCCAGTTTATCGACAACGGGGCGCCATTCAGTTTTGGTGGCTCGCTCCATTTCGATGCTGTTCCTGACGGTTCCCAAAAGACGGATTTCCATGTTGAGTTCCACGCCGACCTCAATCTCATGATGAAGATGATGCTTTCCGGGAAGATCAAGGAGGCTCTGGATAGGGTCGTGGATGGTCTTGTGTCGGTTTCCGAGGGCAGGATGCCTGAGGGGGTTGACGAGGAGACCATGCGCAAGATGCAGGAGGAACTTGCCAAGAGGCAGGGCCAGGCATAGGACAGATGGAGGGAATCGAGGACAGGGTCTTGATGGACATCCTTTCAAGGGCGATTGGGCCGGAGCGTGCCCCCATCGCCTTCGACGCCCTTTCACAAACTCCATCAGTCTCCATCCGTCTTAATCCTTATAAGCTTCAGAACTGGAGGGGCTTAGGGAGCTCAACCCATGCCACCCTCGGCACTGTAAGAGGGGGGACCGGAGCATCGCTTTGCGATGCGAGCGGTGGGGCCGAGCGAAGCGAGGCGGTTGAGCCCCTAAGGCCCCTCCAGTTCGAGAGTATTCCGTGGAACGGGTACGGGATGATGCTGGCGGAGAGGCCGAGGTTTGTGATGGATCCGTTGTTCCATGCCGGATGCTACTACGTCCAGGACTCTTCAGCGATGGTTGTCGGTCATATTTTCAGGGAGCACCTTGACGCTTTTGAAGGCCTCGGAAGGCCGGTTAGAGTTCTAGATCTATGTGCCGCTCCGGGAGGCAAGACCACGGATTTGGCCGCGTCGCTGCGGGAACGTTTCGGAGATGGTTTCCAGCTGGTCGCCAACGAGGTTATGCGTAACAGGGCCTCGGTTCTGTCGGATAACGTGGCGATTTGGGGCGATCCGAATGTCATAGTGACATCCTGCGACCCCAAGGCGTTCTCAAAGCAGGAAAGTTTTTTTGATGTCATGGTAGTGGACGCACCTTGCTCCGGTGAGGGAATGTTCCGTAAGGACCCAAAGGCGGTCGAGGATTGGTCCCTGGAGGCTGTGGAACTTTGTGCCGCCCGGCAGAAGAGAATCTTGGCCGACGCATGGCCATCTCTCCGGCAAAATGGTCTCTTGATCTACTCCACTTGCACATTCGAGGAGGCTGAAAATGATTCTAATGTTGAATGGATAGCTTCTGAATTAGGAGCGGAAGTAGTTGATTATGAATATTCAAGCCTCCCTGGCGTGATTCAGGCACGAACAGGTGGACTCCTGGTCCCGGGGTTCGTGCAAGGGGAGGGACAGTTCGTCTCTATACTCCGTAAAACAGCTCCCGCAGGCGCCACGAAAAATGGCGTTGAGGTTCTGAGACCGATCCGGAACGGACTTGAGAAAGGAGTCACTAAAGGTCGTGATTTCATTCCTTCAGCCGACTGGGCTCTCAGTATCGATCCGCCGCTGGACAGGTACCCGGCCGTCGAGCTTGACCGGGACACCGCTTTGCGCTTCCTTCATCGGGACGGCATATTCGTTGAAGGACAACCTGAAGGTTACTTGATAGTTTGTTTTGAGGGGCATCCCCTCGGATTTGTGAAAAACATCGGAAAGCGGTGGAACAACCTCCATCCGCAGAACAGAAGGATAAGAATTGATTTATGAATATGAGAAGAATCATTTTGGCGCTTGTGGCCTCGGTGGCCCTGCTGCCGCTCTCAGCCCAGACCAAGCCCACACGGGAGGAGTATTCAGAGCGCTACAACTTGTTGGTGTCCAAGCTGGGAGCCGCTGGAGTCGGGATTGAGACCCTGCTCCAGAGATGGGAGAAGGATTATCCGGATGACACCGATATGCTTTTGGGACAGTTCTCCTATTATTTTAATAAGAGCCGTTCAGAGAAGCTCGAGGTGAAGAGTGGCAACAGGTATCTGGGTGTCGCCCCGTCCCTGACACTGAAAGACTCATTGGGCAATGATGTAAACTATTTCCTGGTGTCGAGTTTTGATGACGAGTTGTTCGGAAAGGGGACCCAGGCGCTGGACAAGGCTATCGAGCTCAACCAGAACCGTCTGGATTTGAGAATATACAAAATCTCCGCCCTGCTGGATTATGAGAAGGACAGCCCGGACATGGCGCTTTCCAGCTTGAAGGCCCTGATAGATCTTGATGGTCATACCCATCCGACCTGGGAGTATCCGGGTCTGGTGTCGGACAAGGACCTGTTTCCGGCGGTGATGCAGGATTGCTGTTTCGCTTTCTATCAGATCGGCACCCCGACCTCTTATGAGGCGTTCAAGGAGCTTTCAGAGAAGATGCTGGCTTATTATCCGGACGCCGCGCAGTACATGACTAACATCGGGTCGTATTACCTTGTCTACAAGAAGGACAACAAGTCGGCCTTGAAAATGTACAACAAGGTCCTGAAGAAGCATCCGGACGATTATGCGACGATCAAGAATTGTGTTTTGCTGGCTAGGAACAGCAAGGATGTGAAACTGGAGAAGAAGTATCTTCCGATGTTGATCCGGGTCTCGCCTGATGAGACCGAGAAAGCCGCCGCGCAGGCCCGTCTTTCCGCGCTTTAGCGGTTCAGACGCCCCCCTCCGAAACCGTCAAAATACTATTGAAGCAGCCAGGGGAGGTTGAAGCGGTAATGCAGGCGGCTGGAGATCAGATGTATGATTCCGTCGGGGGTCTGTGTGCAGGCGAAATAACCCTTGGGCTCGGCGTGGTTGGCGTCCATGGTGAAATCTCCGGTCCAGGCTCCGCCAGCGATGGTTTTCCCTGAGCCATCAGTAAGTAGTTTCCCGTCGGTCCAGGTCTCACCCTCATCATAAGAAAGGAATAACGTCATGCCGCTTTTGGTGAAAGTTGCCAACATGATCGGCCCTTCGAAAAGCCTTTTGAGCACCAGTCTCTGGCCGCTTCCGATCGGAGGAAATCCACTTGCCCGGCTTGTCCAGGTATATCCTTTATCATTAGAATAACTGACCGGCATCTTCCCGTCGATTGAATTGCCCCGGCCAAAAGCCATCAGCCGGCCATCCTTAAGCTCAACGATTCCCGCATGTATACCTGGAATCTTCGAGCCGGTGTCTTCCCAAGTGGCACCGTTGTCCTCGCTAAGGTGGAATGACGTCCCGTCATCGCCTCCCGGACCGGCGTCGCAACACTGGATCAAAGTGCCGTCCGAATATATTATAGGACCGGCGATAACCTGATGTCTCACAGCATGTTCCGCTTCCGCAAGGATGGGATCGGACCAGGTTTTGCCATTGTCATGGCTGGATCTCACGACCATCGCCAGCCTCTTCCAGTCCCCGGAGTCCCCGACTCCATTCACATGAATCAAAGTGCCATCCGTTAGGGTCAGCAGAGAGCTTCCTGTCATATTCCTGTCCGGAACCTTGAAGAACAATGAGGCCGGATCCCATTTTTCCGCTCCTTCGCGGAACCTTGATCCGAGGACTACCATCTCCCTTCCGCTCTCGGCTTCGGTCGAGAACCATATCGCCAGAAGGTCACCATTCCCGCACCATGTTATGGCCGGCTGGTGATTATGGCCGTAGAAAGGAGTGTTGTCGATCGGATGGATGACAAAGGGAATCGGGTCCCGCCAGACAGGCTCGTCGGACGGATTCGCCCACCTTGCTTTACCCCGCTTAACTTTGAGGCTGTACAAAGGCTTCTTTTCTATAATATTATATGTCTTGGGGACGTAGTCCGCCTCGACCACCCTGAATCCTATCTGGTTATGCTTGTCTCCCGGCATGGCCGCGGAGCGGGAGGCGCAGCGGAGGAATTCGACGGGAGTGTTATGGCTTCCGCCCCTGGTCACCTTGTACAGTCCCTTTGAAGGCCCTCCCGGGTCTTTGAGGGGTTTGTCGGGATACTCCCCGTACCAATCCAGACACCATTCCTCGACATTCCCGTGCATCCCGTACAGACCGAATTGATTAGGCTGTCCGTAAACGGACTCAAGTGAGACCGGAACCAATTCTCTTTCAGTCTTCTGGTTCTTCAGCATGTCTTCAGGGAGATTCGCTCCGGTATAATATAAGGTTGTGGTTTTCGCCCTGCAGGCGTATTCCCACTCGGCCTCGCTCGGGAGCCGGTACCGTCTTCCGGTTTTTTCGGATAGCCAAGCGCAATAGGCAAGGGCATCATCGTATGACACGAAGATCACGGCCTCATCATCTCCGGAAGAGAATCCGCCTTTCCCTCTCAGGGCCTTATGCTCGGGTCTGAACTGTTCGTATTGGATGTTGGTGATCTCTGTCTCGCTCATCCTGAACACCCTGGATATAGTCACCTCATGGACGGGGGACTCGTCAGCGTCGAAACCTCCCCGGTCGCTCCCCATCATGAATGAGCCTGGGGGGATGGTGACCATCCGTGGCATCTCCTGAGCTTTCGACGCGGTCGCCAAAAAGAATGCGGCGACCGTTAATAATACAGCCGTTTCAAGTGACTTTCCCATTTTGGTGACGTTGTTCATAGAGTTCCCAAGAATTTACAAGGTTCTGCCAGATGCTGTAGAGGCCTCCGGCGACTGACGAGACCGGGGTCATCCAAGTGTAGCCCAGCCAGATCAGGAATCCATTGTTCTTTTGGCCGAACGCCTGGCCGGCGGTGATGGAGTCGGCTCTCTTTAGAGTCTCGCTATCGTCCGAGCAGGCCCGTCTGCCGATCCTCCTGCCCAGAACAAACTGGATCAGGGTGCAGAGGAGCGACACGACACATATCATGATGGCGGCCCAGATGGATATTCCGCTGCCTAACAGGGCCTTAGTCGCCAGATATATTGACAAACAGAGAGTGAATCCCCAGATATAGAAAGCCCAGCCGGCTATTCCTACAAGTTTCTCATGAAGTCTCTTCATGGTGTAGCGCACCAGCCAAGCCAACAACAAGGGGAACACCAGCAAGGGAAAGACCTTGGCGCAAATAGACGCGAACCTGGTCAGGAACGAGACCCCCTCAACCGGGTGGACCATAGGTATTATAAGCGGGATGACCAGTGCGGCCATGATATTGATAATGACCACGTAAGTAACTGTATCTGAAAGGTTTCCACCAAGCTTGTCAGTAATCACACCAGCGGCCGCCGCGGTCGGACAGATGAAACAAAGCATCGCGCATTCCACAAGAATCCTGATCTCACTTTTCGGCAAGGCTATCGCCGCGAGGGACAGGGCTACGAAAGCGCCCATCTGGAAGGCCAGGACGAGGAAATGCCATTTCCTGAACCGCAGGTCTTTAGGGGAGACCTTGTTGAACTGGAGGAACAACATGATCGCGACCATGACAGGCTGGACATCCTTGGCGAATTTCGAGAACGCCGGCTCAGCGGATTCCGCCAGGGGAGATATGAGGTGCAGAACCAGACATATCGTTATCCCCGCGACAATCGCGATAGGGAGCATCCAGTCCTTGATGAATTCGATTAATCTCGACATGTATTCGGTGTTGACGCGCAAATATCGCGAAATAATTGATAACTTTGCGGTTCAGTGTTTGAATATTAATCATTTCATCAGATGAAAAAACTCATATTTATGATGGCAGCGACAATAGCGTTCGCCGCGTGTGGTCCCAAGCAGGCCAAAGTGCCGGCTATCGATTTGACAAACTTTGACACCTCCGTTTCCCCGGCGGTTGATTTCTACCAGTATGCCACGGGCGGATGGCAAAAGAAGAACCCCCTGAAGCCCGAATATGCCCGTTTCGGCTCATTCGACATGCTGAGCGAGTTGAATGTCGAAAGACTCAACGAGATGTTCCAGGGGATGACCTCCATGAAAGCCGAGAGAGGCAGTGTGGAGCAGAAGATCTCCGATCTCTACAAGCAAGGTCTTGATTCCGTGAGGCTTAACCAGGAAGGCGCGGCACCGGTCAAGGCTTATCTGGATCAGGTTTACGCTGTCAAGGACAAGGCTGGCCTTGTCGAGCTCGTGGCCCAGATGCACAATTGCGGCCAGGGCGGTTTCTTCGGCGCTTATGTCGGCTCCGATATGGTCGATAGTGACAGCCAGATTCTCTATTTCGGACAAAGCGGACTCGGAATCGGGGACAGGGATTATTATCTGAAACCCGAGAACGCCGCTTTGAAACAAGGCTATAAGGCCTTCCTCGAGAAGGTGTTCACCCTCGCTGGCATCGAGGCTCCCGCCAATGCCGCCGCTAACGCGCTTGCTGTCGAGGATGTCCTCGCCGAGAACTCCTGGGACAGTATCAAGGAGAGGGATGTCGAGGCTCAGTACAATGTCTACAGCTCCGAGACCTTGGCCTCCAGCTTCCCCGGGTTTGACTGGAACGCTTACCTGACCGCGAGGGGAATCCCCGCGCAGCCGAAAGTCATCGTCGGTGAGCCTGATTTCTTCGAGAAGTTCGGTGTATATTTCGCCAACGAGGATCTTGCCATATTGAAAGACTATCTCGCGGCGAGGATCATCAGCGGTGCTTGCAGCTCCATGAGTGATGACTTCTATGCGGCCTACTTTGACTTCTTCAGCACCCAGATGTCCGGCATCAAGGAGCCCAAGCCCCGCTGGAAGAGGGCGATGCAGGTTCCTAACGGCATCCTCGGCCAGGCTGTCGGCAAGATGTATGTCGAGAGGTATTTCCCGGCCTCTTCCAAGGAGAAGATGATCACCTTGGTGGACAATCTCAAGGAAGCTTTCCACCAGCACATCGACGAGCTGGACTGGATGGGTGACGAGACCAAGGCCAAGGCTCATGAGAAACTCAACAATTTCATCGTCAAGATCGGTTATCCGGATGTTTGGAAAGACTATTCCACTCTTGATATCGACCCCGAGAAGAGCTACTGCGAGAACCTGCTCGCCGCCAGGAAGTGGAGTGTCGCCGACAACCTGTCGAAGCTTGGCAAACCCACCGACAGGACCGAGTGGGGAATGTCTCCTCAGACTGTCAACGCTTACTACAATCCCAGCACCAACGAGATTTGCTTCCCTGCCGCTATCCTCCAGCCTCCGTTCTTCAATCCTGACGCTGACGACGCGGTCAACTATGGTGGTATCGGTGTCGTGATCGGTCACGAGATGTCCCATGGCTTTGATGACCAGGGTCGTCTGTTCGACAGCAAGGGTAATATGTCCGGATGGTGGACAGCTGATGATGATGCCAAGTTCAAGGCTAAGGCCAAGATACTGGCCGAGCAGTTCAACGCTGTCGAGATACTGCCCGCCAAAGACGGCCAGCCCGCCCTCATGGCCAATGGTGAGCTTTCCCTCGGAGAGAATATCGGAGACCATGGCGGACTCAGCATCTCCTACACCGCCATGCATAACGCCATCGCCGGCAAAGATCCCGGCTTGATTGACGGCTTCACCCCGGACCAGAGGTTCTACCTTGGCTATGCCGCCGTCTGGGCCCAGAATATTACCGACCAGGAGAAGGCCCGCCGCACAAGGCAGGATGTCCACTCACTGGCCGTCAACAGGGTCAATGTGTCCGTGAAGAACTTCCAGTCGTTCTTCGACGCTTTCGGAATCAAGGAAGGCGACCCGATGTGGCGTCCCGAGAGCGAGAGAGTCCATATCTGGTAACATTTGGAAGCGACCGGTTTCATAGCCCGGCGCCTTCGTTTCGGAGGGAAGATCGCGATGGTGTCCATCGCGGTCTCCTTCCTGATTATGATTATAGCTGTCGCGGTCTCCTCCGGTTTCCGTGAGGAGATCCGTGACGGCATATCCGACCTCACTGGTGATGTCCAGCTGCTGCCGGCGGACATGAACTACATCAACGACTCCTCCCCGATGTCCATGGAGGCTGATTTTATAACTGATATAGAATCACTTCCGGAGGTAAAGCGAGTTGTTCCTGCCGTCTATAGGGCCGGAATCATAAAGAATGGGGAGAATATTCACGGAGTGTTGTTCAAGGGGATCCCAAGGGAAGCAGGCGAGGCAGACACGGTAAAGCTCGGGGTCAGGATTCCCTCAAGGCTGCGTGATCTGATTGGAATCGATGTGGGGGACAAGATGCTCACCTACTTCATCGGTGAGAATGTGAAGGTCCGCAATTTCAATGTGACAGGGGTTTATGACGGGATCATGGACGGCACGGACAACATGGTTGTCCTCGCCGACATGGCTGATCTGCAGCGGCTCGGGGGATGGGCCTCGGATGAGGTCTCAACTCTCGAGATATCCCTTGTGCCGGCGATGAGGAACTCTTTCGGGATGAGGGAAGCGTCTGACAAGATCGGGATGATCGCTATGGAGAATGGCCTCGAGGATAGCGGACGGCTTGTGGCCACCTCCGTGATGAGCCGATATCCCCAGATATTCGACTGGCTGGACCTGATCGACTTCAATGTGGTGTTTATCCTGATTCTAATGACTATTGTGGCTGGGTTCAACATGATATCCGGCCTCCTGATCATGCTGTTCCGGAATATCTCGACCATAGGTACCCTCAAGTCGCTCGGAATGACTGACAGGTCGATAGCGAAGGTGTTCCTTAAGGTTGCTTCCGTGATTGTGCTTAAAGGGATGTTGATCGGCAACGCCGTGGCTTTCCTTATCTGTGGGCTACAGAAGTGGACCAATGTCCTGAAACTTAATCCCGAGAATTATTTCGTCTCTTTTGTCCCTATCCATCTGGACATCCCGATGATACTTGTGGCGGACGTTCTGTCATTCGTTGTCATCATGCTCCTCCTCCTGATCCCCTGTCTCTTCATATCCAGGGTCGATCCCGCCCAGACTGTCAGGGCGCAATAAGGCAGGGGCGGCTTTCCCGCCAAAGCTGATATACCGGTTCAGAACCGCTTCCGTATATGCCGCCGTGGCGGCGCTTCTTTCCTTACCCTCGAGATCCTGTAACGCTCTTCCTCCTCCGCTGTTGTAGGCGGCGATCATGAGCCATGTCAAAGTCTCAGGATCTTCAGTGTATCTGGACAGCATGCCTTTCAGAAAAGCCAGATACCTGGTTCCGGCGGCTATATTCTCCTCAGGGTCAAGAGGATCCCGGACACCGAACCGGTCCGCGGTCACGGGCATCATCTGCATGATTCCAAGAGCTCCTTTCGGAGATCTCGCCTGGATCCGGAACTTGGACTCGCTCCAGGCGAGGGCGGCGAGAAGACGCCAATCCCAGCCGATGGTTTTAGCGTTCACCTTGAATAGCTCGTCGTATGGACTGATCATCCCATCTTTCAGGGAGAAACGACGGACCATCCCGGAATATTCCGCCGTGCCGCGGAACTTCGCGAACCACCTCGCGAGTTCCCGTGACCGGTGCTTGTCAGATTTGAAAACCCAGGTGACAGAGGTGTCTACCATCGCGAAGGAAGACACACCAGCCGTGTCCTTATATCCGGAAACCGGTATGACCAGGATGTCGAGTTCGCCCAGGAGGACAGAGTCGAGATATTCGCCGATACCGTCTCCGAGCGTCACGGAGACCGAATCGCTGTGACTTTCCCCGAAAGCTTTGAGTATCTCGTAGTTGAAACCGGTGGCGTACCTGTCCAGGCTGTTGTCGGAATCATCCAGACTGATGACACACCTCAATGTCCCGTTCCTAAAAGAATCCTTGTCCTTAAGATGGGAAATCCTGTTCGTCGCGATCGGAAACAAGAAGAGGGCCAGCAAAAAGGCCAACACGTGTGGATACAGTCTCATCAGCGACGACGGGATCCGCCACCGCCCCTTGAGGAGCTGCTTCCGGATGACAGGCCGGAGCTGGCGTTGACTCTCTGGTTCTGTGACGGTTGCAGGTAGAACGGCCAGTAAACACCGAACTTAAGGGCCCTCTGGGTCCTGATATAGTTGTGTGCGCTGAAGTAGTCGTTTTTCTCCATCGGCCAGCCCTGCCCGACATTCTCGGCTTTAACGAATATGCAAGCCCTCTTCCACTGGGCGTTGACGAACGCGTCGATAACAGGGCCGTTATGGTACTGCTCCTTCCTCTGGTTGTAGAACACGCCTACTTCTGGGTTCCATCCGGGAGAATAGAATTTGGTGTTGTACCATGCGTCACCTCCCAACTGGAGTTTAAGGGTCCCGTGGGAAATGTCGAACTGGAGGTATAGTCTCGAATTGACCGCCAGCTGGGGGACAGGGACCACTTCCTGGTTGGACGACACCTGGAACAGCACCCGGTTGTCCAGATGAAGCGGGCCGAAGGCGAAATCCTTGTTGAGGGCGGCGCTAAGGACACTCATCGGCACCGTGTTCTGCCTTACCACGGCGAGAGAGTCATAATAGATGTTGCCGTCCAGCAGCGCGTAGCCGACCTCGGCGCCAACCTTCCATCTGGGGATGTCCAGCTTGGCCTGTAGCTTGGTCGTGGAGGTCTTCCCGAAATCGTTGTCCCACTTGTAGTGGTTGGAGAAGAAATGGTTGTGATAGTGCTCGGGTTCCTTCAGCGAGGTCTCGAAATGGAGGTTCAGCAGAACCGGGCTCTTGCGGGCTCTCCTGAACGGATGAAGAGTCAACGAGGCGTTGCCCTTCAACGACATGTCATTGATCTCGCTGCCGAGGAACACATAGTCGCCGGTGGCGTCCCAATGGATGTAGTCCCGCAGCTGGCCCTCCACGCCGGCGTAAACGAATGTGGAGTTCCAGATCGTGTTGGTGTTGCCCGTGAGGAAGGTCGGGTCGAAATCGTACCAGTTGGTGATCCTGTTCCCGATACCTCCGTTAAGCTTGGATACGATCGCGTCGTCAGCCCATGGCTGGAGCCGCAGGAAGACCCTGTTCTCAAGTTTGGAGACCCGTACCGAGTCGTATGAATTAGTCGGGTTGTAGAAATAGTTATTGTAGAACTTCCTGCCGACCCTGTCAGAAGTGGCGATCTGGTCCTCGTACCTCTTCCTGAACACGGAATATTCGGAACTGTGCCCGATGAAAGCTGTCGTGATGTCATCGGGATCGAGTGTGTCGGCGGCTGCTCTCTCCTGGGCGGCCAGGAGCACGAGGCTGTCCACCGAGGCGATCAAGGTGGAATCCCCTGAGGCGAGGATCTTCTCCCGGTAAGCCTTGTCCAGCCTCTTCTCCCTCATCGTGTTTATGAAAGTGAAGGGAATACGGTACTGCTGGTCGAGGAAGAAAGTCTTCTTCAGGATACTGTTCGAGGCCTTGGAGAGGTGGACAGGATACTCGCGGGCATCCAAGGTCGTGTCCCTCACCATGCTGTTGTCGGTGGTACCGCCGTTCTCGTTTCGGGTTATCCTGTTGTTGATGTAACCGGCGTGCATCAGGTATTTCTTGCCGGTATAATTGATTGAGGCCGAGAGGTTTTTGTTGGCGGTAGTCTCGTTCTCCATTATCCCGTTGCCACCGAAGCGGTTGTATTCGAGGGTGTAGTTGAGTTCCGGGAATATGTTCTGGCTGGTCAGTATGTGGAGGTTGTCAGAGGACTTCTGCGAATTGGCGAACAGGGTGCCGAAATAAGACAACTCGGTGTAAGCGGTCTTCGTGTTGTAGAAAGGCAATGTCTTGGGCGAATAGCTCCAGGACTCGTAGGGCTCGTAGAACGAGACCCCGTTCTCGCTGTTCCTGCGGAAGAAATTGTAATACTGGACGGCGGATCCGGAGACACCCAACCATGTGGCGTTGACATCTTTGCGGAAGAACGGATAGTCATGGAAGCGGAAGTTGGCCGAAGTGTCCGGGATTTGGACGTCCATCTTGTGGAACTCCCTCTCATGGTTCCATTGGATGATCCTCTTGTAAAGCATCGAGTCTGGCAAGGCGAAGGTCTCCAGGATCCTCGGAGTGTTTTCCCTGATGCTGTCCCTTCTCGCGATTAAGCTGTCTTTCACAAGTTGCAGGCTGTCAGCCAGGAGCCTCTTGATCCTTTCTTTCTGCTCGATGTCGTATTTCTTCCTCTCCGCTTTGGACAACCCCGCGTACCAGGCTTCGAACTCGGCTTTCTTTCGGGCGTTGTATTCCAGGGTGTAGAGGGAGTCCAGGATCGGCCAGTCAATCGAGTCCCCGGCATTCTTGAGGGAGTCGCTGACTATGCTGTGGACCAAGGAGTCTATTATGGCCACATAGTACTTGTACCTGAAAGGATCGATTTCTTTAAGGGAATCCGGAGGGAAGATGGAATCCCTGGCTGTGACCAGGGGAATAGTGTCAAACAGCTCAAGGAAGGTGGAGGTGTCGAACTCATCTAGGATTTTCCCGCTTCCCCGTTTGATGAATATGTTCCTGTATTTGATAGTGTCCGGCTTCTGCGGCCCCTCAGCGGAGACGAAACCGAAACCGGGATCTCCTTTTGAGGGACGCGGACTCATGCCTATGGCGTGGAGTGAGATCACGCACACCACAAGCAGCGGAAACCATATTCTTTTCAAATACTCTTTCATCCGGGCGGGACGTATAATCCCACAAAGTTAGTTTTTTTCCATCTTTCCAACAAATCCCGCGCCGATAGGACACTATCACGAAATATTTCGTATATTGTAGGACTATGAGAAAAATAAAGAAAATATACGAGACCGACCCTTGGCTCGCGCCTTACAAGGAGGCGATCAAAGAGCGGCACGAGAGGATCCTGGCGGCGAGGGACAAGATTGTCCGGGAAGGCTCCAGAACCCTTTCTGAGGGGGTCAACAACCATCTTTATTATGGTCTCCATAAGGAGCCGGACGGATCCTGGGTCATCCGGGAATGGGCTCCGAACGCGTCGAGGATTTATCTCATCGGTGAGTTCAACAACTGGAAGAGGACCTCGGCCTACGAGTTCAAGGTGGCCGGCGCCGGCAACTGGGAACTTCGGCTGGAAGGGATGTTTCTCGGACACGGGGATCTTTACAAGCTGTTTATCGAGTGGCCTGGCGGAGGTGGGGAGAGGATTCCGGCTTATTGCCCGAGACTCGTTCAGGATCCGGTGACCAAGGTGTTCTGCGCCCAAGTCTGGGATCCTGCGGAACCGTATTCCTGGAAACATGACAAGATACTCAGGCGCCCTCATCCGCTTATCTACGAATGTCATATCGGTATGAGCTCCGAGGAGCCTAAGGTGTCCACTTTCAATGAGTTCCGGAAAGATGTACTGCCCAGGGTAAAGAATCTGGGGTACGATACCATCCAGATTATGGCCCTTCAGGAGCATCCGTATTACGGCTCCTTCGGCTACCAGGTTTCCAATTTCTTCGCTTTAAGTTCCCGTTTCGGCACTCCGGAAGAGTTCAAGAGGCTGGTGGACACGGCTCACGGGATGGGGATCGCCGTTGTGATGGACATCGTCCATTCCCACAGTGTCGACAATGAGGCCGAGGGTCTCAGCCTTTTCGACGGAAGGGATGACCTGTATTTCTACCAAGGCCCTCAAGGACACCATCCGGCATGGGGTTCCCGCTGCTTTGATTATGGCAAGGATGAGGTAGTGAGATTCCTCCTTTCCAACTGCAAGTTCTGGCTTGAGGAGTACCATCTTGACGGGTTCCGGTTCGACGGGGTCACGAGCATGATCTATTGGGATCATGGCCTCGGCAAGGATTTCGGCGATTACGCCCTCTATTTCGACCAGGGTGTTGACGAGAACGCGGTGACATATCTCGCGCTCGCCAACATGCTCATAAAGGAGATCAAGCCACAGGCGATCACGATCGCCGAGGATGTGAGTGGCATGGCTGGTCTGGCCGCCCCGTTCGAGGCTGGCGGAGTGGGGTTTGACTTCAGGATGGCTATGGGTATAGCCGACCATTGGATCAAGTGGATAAAGGAGAAATCCGACGAGCAGTGGAGCCCGGGAGAGATCTGGTACGAGCTGACGAACAAAAGGGCGGATGAGAAGACCATCAGCTATGCCGAGTGTCACGACCAAGCTCTTGTCGGAGACAAGACTATCATCTTCCGCCTGATTGACAAGGAGATGTATTTCTCGATGAATAAGGATTCCGAGAACTTGTTGGTGGACAGGGGGATAGCCCTTCATAAACTGATACGCCTGGCCACTGTCGGAACCGCGGGGGACGGATATCTCAATTTCATGGGCAACGAGTTCGGCCATCCTGAGTGGATTGACTTCCCGAGAGAGGGGAACGGATGGAGTTTCGACCATGCCAGGAGGCTTTGGTCGCTATCTGACAACGGCTTCCTCCGATACGGCTGCCTGAGGGAGTTTGACAAAGATATGATAGGCATTGTGAAGAAGAATGGCATCATGGCTGTCAAACCGGAGTTGCTCAGGGCGGATGAGGAAAAGAAAATCTTGATATTCAAGCGCAAAAACCTTATCTTCGCGCTGAATTTCAACCCGGAAGGATCCTTCGCCGATTATGGCTTCCAGGCCCCTCCGGGCAAATATGTCAAAGTACTCGATTCCGATGAGGGAAAGTATGACGGTTTCTCCCGTTTAGGGCCAGACTCCGAACACTTCACCGTCGACGGAGAGTTGAGGCTTTACCTTCCGAGCCGATGCGCGCTCGTGCTGAAAAAAGAAGACTGAAATTAGTAATACGGAAATATGGCTTTTTTGAAATTCAACAAGTCCGAGCTGGTCAATCTCTCATATTCATTGAAGAGGGAGATTATCAACGCCAACAAGACCGGAGCCTATTGCAACACTTCGATAGTCACTTGCAACACAAGGCGTTATCATGGTCTTCTGGCTGTTCCGATTGACAAGTTCGGAGGTAGGACGCACCTGCTTCTCTCCTCCATGGACGAGAGTATCGTGCTGAATGGCAAGCAGTTCAATCTGGGCATCCACTGCTATGGCGACATCTACGAGCCCAGGGGCCACAAGTACATCATCGATTTCGAGGCCGATCCGGCTCCGAAGGTGGTCTATAAGGTTGGCGGAACCATGTTCGCTAAGACGATCCTCCTGGTTCCTGACGCTGACCAGGTTCTGATCCGCTACGAGATGTTGGCCGCTCCGGCTAAGGAGAAGCTTTTGTTGACCCCGTTCCTCGCTTTCCGCGACATCCACGCCTTGACCGAAGAGAACACCTCCGCCCGTAAGGAGGGCTGGGAGGTCGCCAACGGTATGGCTTGGAATCTTTATGACGGTTTCCCGGATCTCAACCTCCAGTTCAACACCAAGGAAGTGAAGTTCGTCGACACGCCTTGCTGGTACAAGGGAATAACCTATTCCGACGAGTACAGGAGAGGCTTTGACTGCAGGGAGGATCTCTATGTTCCCGGTCATTTCGAGGTTGAGATGAGCGAAGGCGACTCGATAGTGTTCTCGGCTTCCGTGTCCGAGATCAAGCCTGTCGGTCTCAAGCGTCATTTCGACTCGGTCCTGTCGAAGATCCCGCCAGTGACTTCGTACCATGACCAGCTTGTCCGCCGCTCGGACATCCTTATCCGGAACCGTGGCGGTCGCAAGCAGATAACCGCCGGATTCTCATGGATGCAGACTGGGCTTCTTAGGGAGACTCTGATGGCCCTTCCCGGCCTCACCCTGTATTCCACAGGCGACAAGGCTTCCTTCGAGGAGATACTCGACAACCTCATCGCCGACGAGCAGGAGAGGCTTTTCCACAAGACCACCCAGGTGGAGGCTCCATTGAGGCTCGCTAACGTTTTGAGGCAATATGTCGAGTTCGGCGCCAATGAGAAGGCGGTCTGGAAAAAGTATGGTCAGACAGTCAAGGGTATCCTCCAGAGCTATTTGCCTGGAAGGCGCTCCGAGGTCTCCATGCAGCCAAACGGTCTTCTGTGGGCCCAGTTGGAAGGTTGGGCGCTCTCCTGGATGAACGCCTACATCGACGGGAGACCAGTTACGGAGAGGGCCGGATACCAGGTGGAGACCAACGCCATGTGGTACCAGTCCATCCTCTACGCTGTCGAGATGGAGAGGAAATATGGCACTGACGGGGAGTTCGTGGCTTTCTGGTCCAGGATCCTCGGGCTCGTGAAAGAGAATTTCCAGGCTGTCTTCTGGAATCAGAGGGCAGGCTATCTGGCCGATTATGTGGACAATTACGGACAGCATCTGGAGGTCCGTCCGAATATGCTTTACGCCCTTCTTGGAGATGATATCCCTGTCGAGCCGGAGGTCGCCAAGGCTGTGCTTCAGGTGATTGACAACGAACTTGTCACCCGCAGGGGTATCAGGACGCTTTCTCCAAGGGATATCAATTACAAGGGCGTCTATGAGGGTTCCCAGCGCGAGAGGGATCTCGCCTACCACGGCGGAAGCACCAGGGTCTACCTGCTCGCTCCTTATGTGGATGTCAGTTTCAAGATGAAAGGCCCTTCCTTCCTTAAGAAGGCCCAGTGGCTTGTGGAAGGTTTCTATGAGGATATGAACAAGCATGGTGTCGGCGCGTTTTCCGAGCTGTACGATGGCGATCCGCCCCATGAGCCTCACGGAGCCATATCATCAGCGTTGAGCACCTCAGCCCTGTTGAAAGTGGATAGTATCATAGCGAAATACGAGGAGGAGCTGTAATATGAGAGTTCTGATGTTCGGGTGGGAGTTCCCGCCCCATATCGCCGGAGGGCTCGGAACAGCCTGTTACGGTATTGTCAAAGGTCTTGTCGAGAATGGCGTGGAGACTCTCTTCGTGATGCCTTCGGCTTCCGGAGACGAGGACGGTAGCGTCGCCACCATAATCAACGCCAGCGACGTGCCTGTCATGTCGGTCGCGTCCTCTGTCGACGAGTTCCTTGACAAGGTGCGTTTTGTCCGTGTCGGGACCAACATGATCCCTTACACCAATCCTGATGAGTTCTATGAGCTCGTCGAGTCCGAGAAGAAGCAACGGGAGGTGTCTTCCGACAAGATCTACGGGTCGAAGTACCGTTTTTCCGGCAAGTACGGATCCAACCTCCTGGAGGAGGTGGCCCGTTATGCCATGGTCGGCGGTACCATAGCTGTGGAGCATCAGGATGAGTTCGATGTCATCCATGCCCATGACTGGCTGACCTACCTTGCCGGAATCGCCGCCAAGGAATTGACCGGCAAGCCCCTTGTGGTGCATGTCCACGCGACCTCTTTCGACCGTGGCTCTGAGGACATGATCGACTCCAGGGTCTTCAATATTGAGAAACGGGGTATGGAAGCCGCCGACAAGGTTATGGCTGTCAGCGACTTGACCAGGAATATAGTCATCAACAAGTACGGGATTTCCCCTGACAAGGTCGTGACGGTCCACAACGCCGTGGATTTCAGCGGCCGGGAGAATCTCCAGGTCGAGAGGGGAGTCCGCGACAAGGTTGTCACCTTCCTCGGCAGGATCACCTTCCAGAAGGGTCCGGAATATTTCATTGAGGCCGCCGCCAAGGTTCTTAAAAGGACTTCAGGGGTGCGCTTCGTGATGGCCGGAAGCGGTGACATGATGAACCGTTGTATCCGCCATGCCGCCCGTCTGGGAATATCTGACCGTTTCCATTTCACCGGATTCTTGAGGGGAATGGATGTCCAGAAGATGTTCGCTCTTTCAGACGTGTACATAATGCCCTCTGTCTCCGAGCCTTTCGGAATCTCCCCGCTCGAGGCCATGAGGAGCAATGTCCCTTCCATCATATCCAACCAGTCAGGTGCGGCTGAGGTATTGAAATATGCCTTCAAGGTGGATTTCTGGGATGTCGACGCTATGGCGGACGACATCTACGCCCTTCTCAATTATCCCGCCCTCGCTGATTTCGCGGCGAAGGAAGGTTACGATGAGGTCAACCGCTTGAAGTGGAACCACGCCGCCGCCAAGATGAAGAAAGTTTACGAATCCGTCATAAAATAACCAGCCATGAAAAAGAGTATATGTCTATATTTCCAAGTCCACCAGCCGACCAGGTTGAGGTTATACCGTTTCTTTGATATCGGCAAGGACTCCCATTATTATGATGATTTCACGGACAGGACCATCCTCCATAGGATTGCCCAGAAGTGCTATCTCCCGATGAACCAATTGCTTCTGGATCTTATCAAGAAGTATGGGAAGGATTTCAAGGTCACCTTCTCAATCACCGGATCCGCACTTGAGCAGTTCGACAGGTATGAGCCGGATGTGGTGAGGAGTTTCAAGGAGTTGGCCGACACTGGTCAGGTGGAGTTCCTCGCGGAGACATATTACCACTCCCTTGCCTCCCTCGCCAACGAGGGTGAGTTCAAGCACCAGGTGGAGAAGCATGTCAAAGCTATTGAGGATCATTTCGGTGTCACCCCCAAGGCTTTCAGGAACACTGAGCTGGTCTATTCCGACGCCATCGGCAAGCTGGTCTACGGAATGGGATTCAAGACCATGTTGACTGAGGGCGCCCGCCATATCCTCGGATGGAAGAGCCCGGATTTCATCTATTCCAATCCTATCCAGCCGGGTCTCAAGCTCTTGTTGCGCAATTACCAGCTTAGCGACGACATCGCTTTCCGTTTCTCCGACCAGGGATGGAAAGATTGGCCACTTACCTCGGACAAGTTCCTCTCTTGGTTGAAATCCGCCGAAGGTGAGGTCATCAACCTGTTCATGGACTACGAGACCTTCGGGGAGCACCAGAAGGAGGCTTCCGGAATATTCGATTTCATGAAGGCCCTTCCCGGAGTCGTCCTCGCGGACGGATCCCTCGAGTTCACTACCCCTACCCTTTGTGCCCGCAAGCACCAGAGTGTGGGTGATATTGAGGTTCCGGATCCGATCTCATGGGCTGACGAGGAGAGGGATGTCACCGCGTGGCTCGGAAACGAGCTTCAGCAGGATGCTTTCAACAAGCTCTATGAGCAGTCCGAGAAGCTCGCCCTCCTCAACAACGCCGTCCTCTGGGAGGACTTCGGCCACCTGCAGGAGAGCGATCATCTCTACTACATGAGCACCAAGTTCTTCTCCGACGGGGAAGTGCACAGCTATTTCAACCCTTACAACACACCTTACGAGGCGTTCATCAACTACATGAACGCGCTTAGCGACTTCATCATCAGGATTGATGACGCTGTCGCCACTTTCGGGCAGGCTCCTGCCGCGGAAGAGGTCAAACCCGCTAAAAAGAAAAAGAAATAAATGGCAAAAGAACTGATCAATCCGGACTACTTGTTCGAAGTCAGCTGGGAAGTCTGCAACAAGGTAGGAGGAATCTATACGGTCATCGCGACAAAGTCGCTTTACCTTAAGAGCCAACTCCACAAACACCACATCCTGATCGGACCGGATGTCTGGATGGACACTGAGAGCAACCCCGATTTCATTGAAGACAACCACCTTTACAGCCTATGGAAAGCCCAAGCCGCCTCTGAAGGACTCAGGGTGAGGCTCGGACATTGGAATGTCCCCGGCCGTCCCATAGCTATTCTCGTGGATTTCAAACAGTATCTCACCAGGCAGAACGACATCCTGACCGAATACTGGAAGCGTTTCGGGGTCGACTCAATCACCGGAAACTGGGATTATAAAGAAAATGTCCTGTTCGGCTACGCCGCGGGTCATGTCATCGAGAGTTTCTACAAGTTCAACCTCACGGTCGCCGACAAGGTCGTGGCCCAGTTCCACGAATGGCAGACCGGGGCGGGCCTTCTCTACCTGAAGGACATCAAGATCCCTGTAGCCACGGTTTTCACCACCCATGCCACCGTCGTCGGACGCTGCCTGGCCGGGAATAACCTCCCCTTGTATGACTCGATGCAGGTTTATGACGGGGACCAGAAGGCTGCCCAGTTCGGGGTTATAGCCCGTCATTCGATCGAGAAGATTTCCGCCCTGAGAGCTGACGCTTTCACGACGGTTAGTGAGATCACGGCGAAAGAATGCGAGCGCTTCCTCGGCCGCAAAGTCGATGTGGTCACTCCCAACGGGTTCGAGAACAGCATAACTCCAGCGACAGACGAGCTGTTCATCGAAAAGCGCAAGGGAGCCCGCGAACGGCTTATTGAAGTCGCCACGGCCATGTCCGGAGAAGAGGTCGCGAAAGACGCTATCCTGATCGGGATCGGCGGAAGGTACGAGTACCGCAACAAGGGTATTGACGTGTTCATCGACGCTTTGAAGAAGCTCTCCGACACTGATCCTGTTGGCAGGGACATCCAGGCCTTCATCATGATTCCGTCAGGCCACAATGGAGCTGACAAGGAACTGGTGGCGAAGCTCGCCGGTACCGGGTCCCAGGATTACACGACCCAGGTTTCCCACTACCTGATGGATCCTTGGTCAGATGTGGTCACCCGCCGCTTCAGGGAATTAGGGTTCAATAACGCGAAGGGAAGCCGTGTCAAGGTCTATTTCATCCCGTCCTATCTCAACGGAAACGACGGAGTGTTCGGCAAAAGGTATTATGACCTGCTCGCCGGTCTTGACCTGACCCTTTTCCCTTCTTATTACGAGCCTTGGGGATATACTCCCCTGGAGAGCCTCGCGTTCAGGATTCCTTCTCTGACCACAAGTCTTTCCGGCTTCGGAATGTGGGTCAGAAGCCACTATGGCAAAGAGCATCCCGGCATCACTGTCCTGGACAGGAGTGACTCCAACTACTTCGAGGTGGTGGACGGTGTCGTGGCCAGGGTCAAGGAGATAGCTTCTCTGGATTCCGACGGCAGGAAAAAGTACATGGAGTCAGCTAAGGAGGTCTCCACTATCGCCCTCTGGGAGAACCAGATACAGTATTATAAGGAGGCATATTCAGTGGCCTTGGGCAAGGTCATCGCCTCAAAAGGGGCTTTCCCCGACGATCTTAACAAAGATAAACCAATGGCATACGACAAGATAGAAATCAATGCCCCCGCGTGGAAGAGCGTGATGGTCACCCGTCATCTCCCTGAGGCTCTTTCCGGGCTTGAGACACTTTCCAAGAACCTATGGTGGTGCTGGAACGAGAGCGCCAAGGCTCTCTTCAAGTCCATCGACTCCGTGGTCTGGCACAACACCAGCCACAACCCGATGGCCCTTCTTGACATAGTGAGTATCAAGAGGTTCAACTCCCTCGCCAAGAACGAGGCCTTCCTGAAGAGCTACAACGCCGTCATGGATGAGTTCAACTCCTACATGGCTCTCAAGGCGGAGAGGACCGACCCCTCGATCGCGTATTTCTGCATGGAATATGGTCTCGACACTTCCCTAAAGATTTATTCGGGAGGTCTCGGTATTCTCGCTGGAGACTATCTCAAGGAAACCAGCGACATGAATGTCAACTTGGTGGCGGTCGGCTTCCTTTACAGGTACGGCTATTTCACCCAGGTCCTTACCGGCCAGGGCGAGCAGGTGGCTCAGTACGACGCACAGGACTTCACCAAGATTCCCGCCGAACCTGTTCTTGACCAGAACGGCAACTGGATGACCACAAGCGTGGCTTTCCCTGGAAGGAATATCACCGCCAGGATATGGAAGGTGGCGGTCGGCCGCACCGATCTGTATCTGCTTGACACTGATTATGAGGCCAATATCCCTGAGGACCGTCAGGTGACTTACCACCTCTATGGTGGAGATTGGGAGAACCGCCTGAAGCAGGAGTTGCTACTCGGAGTCGGAGGTATCAGGGCCCTGAGGAATCTGGGCATTAATCCCCAGGTCTACCATTGCAACGAGGGTCATGCCGCTTTCACCGGCCTGGAGAGGCTCCGTGAATACATCCAGGAGGATAATCTGGACTTCGGCGAGGCTGTCGAGGTGGTCAAGGCATCTTCCTTGTTCACTACCCACACCCCTGTCCCCGCGGGACATGACTCCTTTGACGAGGGCCTCCTCAGGAAGTATATCGGACATTATCCCCAGCGCCTCAAGGTTGACTGGGAGACTATGATGTCCCTGGGTAAGCCGAACGGCTCTGACCAGAACGAGAAGTTCAGCATGAGCTTCCTGGCCTCCAGCCTGTCCGAGAATGTGAACGGCGTGTCCTGGCTCCATGGCGAGGTCAGCAAGAACATATTCAACAGGATGTATCCCGGTTATCTCCCCGAGGAACTCTTCATCAGCTATGTCACCAACGGAGTGCATTACCCGACTTGGGCCGCGGCGGAGTGGCAGAAGCTTCATGCGAAGGTCTTCGGTCCTGAATTCAAGACCCATCACTACGACAAGTCTTGTTTCGACGGGATATACAATATCAGTGACGAGGATGTGTGGAACACCCGGAAGGTTCTGAAAACCAGGCTGATAAAGCTTGTCAAGGAAATCATTTCCGACTCCACCCTCTGCAACCATTACTCCCCGAGCCAGATAATCGCCATCAAGGAGAACTTGAGGGACGATGTGCTCACGATCAGTTTCGCCCGTAGGTTCGCGACTTACAAGAGAGGAACCCTTCTCTTCACAGACCTCGACCGTCTCGACGCGATAGTCAACGATCCTGAGCATCCCGTCCAGTTCCTCTTCGCCGGTAAGGCCCATCCCGCCGACAAGGCCGGACAGGATCTTATCAAGAGGATCGTGGAGATTTCCAAGCAGGACCGCTTCCTCGGCAAGATAGTGTTTGTGCCTGGCTATGACATCCGTCTCGCTAAGCGTCTTGTCCAGGGTGTCGATGTCTGGATGAATACCCCGACACGTCCCCAAGAGGCCTCCGGTACTTCCGGCGAGAAGGCCTCGATGAACGGCGTCATGCATTTCTCGGTGCTTGACGGCTGGTGGGTTGAAGGTTACAAGGAAGGAGCCGGATGGGCTCTTCCCCAGGAAAGGTCCTATGATGACCAAGGCTATCAGAATGAGCTGGACGCCGCCACGATCTACACCATTCTCGAGAACGAGATCGCTCCCGCCTATTATGAGACTGATCCGGAACTCGGACTATCTCCCAAGTGGGTCGGGTACATCAAGAACACCATCGCCAAGGTCGCGAGCAATTTCACGACCAACAGGATGCTGACCGACTATTGTGACCAGTATTATATCCCGCAGTCGAAGAGGGCTGAGGAGGTCATCGCTGACGATTTCCGTCTCGCTAGGAAGATTTCCGCTTGGAAGAAGATGGTCCGCCGCGAGTGGAAGAACATAGAGGTTATCTCCCAGACGCAGCCAGACGCTTCATATTCCCTTTCCACCAGGAACAGTTTGAAAGTTGAGGTCGTTCTGAATATCGGTGACCTTCAGCCGGAGGACATCGGGGTTGAGATTCTCTTCGCCTCGATTGACCGCAAGCACAAGCTCCACATCCAGGAAAGTTATGAGTGCGAGGTCGTCGAGTTCAACGACGGGGTGGCGAAGTATCAGACTGATATAGTGCCGGACAAGACCGGTATGTACCAGGTGGCTACGAGAATGTACGCCAAGAATCCTCTGATGCCTCACCGTCAGGACTTCGAGCTTGTGAAATGGTTGTAGCGACCGGTTTTTTCGACGGTGTCCATCTCGGGCACCGTCTTGTGCTTGAAAGACTTGTCTCCACCGCAAGGGAGAGGGGAGAAGGGAGTGTCGTCGTGACCTTCTGGCCCCATCCCCGCAACGTCCTGCAGGATGACGCCAGGAATCTCAGGTTGCTGACATCCCTTTCTGAGAAAAAGGAACTCATCTCATCGGTAGGGGTGGACAGGGTTGAGGTCTTGCCATTCACCAGGGCCTTCAGCCGTTTGACGACCAGGGAGTATCTTGAGGAATATGTTAAAGGAAGGCTTGGCGGTAGGGCTATCTTGCTCGGCTACGACAACCGTATCGGCAGCGATCTCCTGGGCCCTGATGAGATAGGGGAAATAGCTGAAAGTGTGGGACTTGATGTTATCAGGACAGGTAGCCTCTCAGTTCCCGGAGGGAAAGTTATCAGTTCCACGAAGATCCGGGAGGCCATCTCATGCGGCGATGTTGTGACCGCCGCCGGGATGCTCGGGTATAAATATTCATTACTCGGGGTCGTCGTCGCTGGAAACCGGCTTGGCAGGACAATCGGCTTTCCGACAGCGAACATGAGGCTCTACGAGCCGTTGAAACTTCTGCCCGGCAACGGGGTATATTCAGTCGAGGTGGAGTCCCTGGGCCGTCATTTCCGCGGGATGTGCAACATCGGAACCAGGCCTACGGTCAACGCCGGAAACGACAGGACCGTGGAGGCGAATATATTTGATTTCGACGAGGATATCTACGGGCTTGACCTGAGGGTGACCTTCCTCAAGAAGATACGTGAAGAACGCCGTTTCGACTCTTTGGAAGCACTTAGGGACCAATTGGTTATTGACCGCCAGGCCTGTCTGGATAATTCGTGATAAAACAAGATACAGAATGAGAAAGAACCTGACAGCATATTTGTTTTTCCTTGTGGCCATCCTTGCCGCGGGGTGCTCGTCTTCTCCCGACGGGAAGGTCATGAAAAAGTTCATGTCCAATGAGATTGTCTTCCCTTCCAGCCTCGTGAGGATTGAAGGCCGTCAGGAGAAACATCCAGACCTGACGGTTCCGGCAGTGCGTCTGATAATCTATGTGGACTCTCTCCAATGCTCGTCATGTCATCTCAACCGTATGCCCCAGTATTCCAAGTACGCTTCTCTTGGCAATCTGTATCCGGATTTCGAGGTGGTCGGGATTATTTGGCCTAATGCCGAGAGCAGCGAGACTATCGCCGCGGATGTCGCTCACCGCTCCTTCCCCTTCGACATATTCATAGACGAGGACGGCTCTTTTGGTGCCGCCAACCCTTCCATGCCCAAGAATCGTGACAGCCATTGTTTCCTTTTAGGGACGGATTTCCGGCCTATCCTTGTCGGAGATCCCGCTTCCACAAAAGGGAAAGAGATGCTTCTTGACAAAACGTTATACTCGATTTACGGGGGAAAGTGAAAAAGATTTGATTTTACGGGCTTTTTGATTACATTTGCAATCAACGAACAGGGTTCTGCCATGCAAGGGCGGGACTCCGTTCAGTTTATGCGAAGATAATAAACCAAGTAATATGGCAGATATACATTACATGACCCAGGAAGGGTTGGACAAACTGAAGAAGGACCTCGCCGAGGCTCTCGCCCAGCGTCCCGTCATCTCCGCGGCGATCGCGGAGGCCAGGGAAAAGGGTGACCTCTCCGAGAACGCGGAGTACGATGCCGCCCGTGAGGCGCAGGGGCTGCTTGAGGTGAGGATCGCGAAGCTTAAAGACCTGGTGGCCAACGCCAAGGTTATCGACGAGTCCCAGGTCAGCACCGACAAGGTGCAGATGTTGAACAAGGTCAAGGTTGAGAACCTGACCATGAAGAGTGTCATGGAGTTCACCATCGTAGGTGAGACTGAGGCTGATTTCGCGCATGGAAAACTCGCTGCCACCACTCCTATCGCCCGTGCCTTGCTCGGTCATTCCAAGGGTGATGTGGTCGAGGCCACGGTGCCATCAGGCGTGATCAAATTCAAGATTCTTGACATTACAATTTAAGTCTATGGCTACTATATTCTCAAAGATCGCGGCGGAGGAGATCCCTTCATTCAAGGTCGCTGAGAGCGAGGATTTCTACGCGTTCCTCGACATCAATCCGATGGCTCCCGGCCACACTCTCGTGATTCCCAGAAAGGTTGAGGATGACTATATCTTCAATCTTGATCCCGCCACTTATGAGGGGCTGTGGGCTTTCGCCCGCAAGGTCGCCATCGCGATCAAGGCATCCATCCCGTGCCAGAGGGTCGGAGTGGCTGTCCTGGGGATGGAGGTTCCTCACACCCATATCCATCTCGTGCCTCTCCAGACGGAGGCGGACATGGATTTCAGGAAAGAGAAGCTCCACATTTCCCCTGAGGAGAACAAGGCGATAGCCGATAGAATATTCCAGGAATATGAGAAATTATAGTTTTATATTAGCGGCGGCGGCCATTCTGGCGGCCGCTTCTTCGTGTTCAGACAAAGCCCGTGTTGACGGAGTCCTTACAGGCGCTCCTGATTCAAAGGTTGTTTTCACCAAGCTCGCCGGTAGTTCCTTCAATGTGCTTGACACGGTCAAGACCAGCTCCGACGGGTCTTTCTCGTACAAGATAGAGGTTGCTGAGGGCCAGCCTGAGTTCGTGTATATCTTCCACGATAACACCAAGGTCGCGTCACTCCTTCTCCAGAAAGGTGACAAGGTAAATGTGACCTCGGACCTTAATGGGAACTTCTCTGTCGAGGGTTCCGAGGAAAGCGCGAAATTGAAAGAGGTGGAGGATGACTTCGCGGCTTTCATGAAGGATTTCTCCGCCGCGGTAGACGCTGGTGACAGCCCTTCCGCCTCGAGAAAGTATATTGATTATTACAGGTCCAGAGTCAAGTATGTGATGGATAACTGCAAGTCTCTGACTTCCATTCCGGTCTTGTACCAGAAGATCAACGATGACTTCCCTGTGTTCAGCCAGTCGACAGACGCCATCCATTTCAAGACGGTCCACGATTCGCTTGCCAAGGTATATCCGGATTCCAAGTATGTGGCCTCTCTTGGCAGCGAGTCCGAGAGGAGGTTCAATATCCTGACTATCGAGCAGAAGCTTAGCGTCGCTGGTGAGGCAGGTTACCCTGATGTGGAGATGCCTTCTATTGATGGGAAGAAAGTGAAAATCAGTGATTTGGACTCTAAAATGATCATGGTTCATTTCTGGCAGGCCGAAGACGCCGAGCATAAGATGTTCAACCAGGATGTCCTCCTTCCGATTTACAAGACCTTCCATCCAAAAGGACTGGAGATATATTCAATCTCCCTGGACACCGACAAGGGAATTTGGGCCAGTACCGTCAAGTCCCAGAATCTTCCTTGGGTCAATGTGTGCGACGGGCTCGGAGCGGCCAGTACTGCCATCTACACGTACAATGTCTCCGGGGATTTGCCTGTTGCCTTCTTTATCGAGAACGGGGAACTCAACCCGACGACTGTCTCTTCGGAGAAAGAGCTCAGGGCCTTCCTCTCTTCCAAACTGAAATAACCCTTCTCAACCACATAAACAATAACACTATATGGCTTTAATGATCATTCAGTTGCTGATAGTTCTCGCCGCCCTTTATGTCGGTTCGAGATATGGCAGCTTAGCGCTCGGCGCGATCTCCGGAATCGGCCTGGCTATCTTGGTCTTCGGGTTCGGCATGAAGCCTGGCACTCCTCCGACCGATGTCATCTATATCATCATCGCCGCTGTCACCTGCGCTGGTGTCCTTCAGGCTTCGGGTGGTATGGATTGGCTTATCCAGCTTGCGGAGAAGATGCTCAGGAAGCATCCTGACCGTATCACAATCCTGGCTCCTTTCGCCACTTTCTTCCTGACTGTCCTTGTCGGTACCGGGCATGTGGTTTATACCTTGATGCCTATTATTGTGGACATCGCGATCAAGAAAGGAATCCGTCCTGAGCGTCCTTGCGGTGTGGCGTCAGTCGCCTCCCAGGTCGGTATCACTTGTTCTCCCATCGCCGCCGCGGTGGTCGCTTTCGTGACCATATCCAATTCCAACGGCTATGACGTGTCTATCCCGCAGGTTCTGATGGTGACCATCCCTGCCTGCATAATCGGTCTGCTTTTCGCCGCCATCGCTTCTTTCCGCAGAGGTAAGGACCTGGATAAGGATCCTGAATTCCAGAAAAGGATAGAGGACCCCGCTGTCCGTGATTATATTTACGGCAGTGACGCCACAACCCTGGACAAGGTTATCGACAAGAAAGCTAAGCTGGCTGTTTACATATTCCTTTGCGCCATCCTTGTGATTGTCGCCCTGGCTTTCTGCCAGATGATTTTCAGCAAGGAAGCCCTGGCTAAGTTGCCGAAGATGAATATCGCCATCCAGATCATCATGCTTTCCGCCACGGCCTTGATGATCATCTTAAGCAAGGTGGATTTGAAGAAAGCCGCCGCGGGCTCTGTCTGGAGGTCTGGAATGGTTGCCGTCGTAGCTATTTACGGTATCGCGTGGATGGCTGACACCTATTTCGGCAACTACATGGATCAGATCAAAGAGATGCTGACCGGGATCGTGACCCAGTATCCTTGGTCCATAGCCCTGGTATTCTTCCTTGTCTCCGTGCTGATCAACTCTCAGGGCGCCGTGGTTGTCGCGATGTTGCCTCTGGCCTATTCCCTCGGTATTCCGGGCCCGGTTCTTCTGGGTGTCCTCCCGAGCGTTTACGGTTATTTCTTCATCCCGAATTATCCTTCGGATATCGCCACGGTCAACTTTGACAGGACAGGCACGACGGTTATCGGCAAGTACCTGCTGAACCACAGTTTCATGATGCCGGGTTTGATTAGCGTGATCGTCTCCACAATCGTGGGTTACCTGATAACCACCGTGATATTCCCCGGTTATTTCGCCGGGTTGTAGTCCGATTCTTCTAATGGGTTTAAGAACCTGTTGATAAACAATGTATTATATAAAAAAGCGTAGCTAAAAATGCTACGCTTTTTTTGTGAGACAATAGTACACAAGCGTTTCAGAAAAACGGCCATGTGAATTTCATGTTACAATTTCATCGCTTTTTCGTTTATTAGTGTAGAGAACTGAAATTGATGGCGAAGGATTTCCTGACAGAGGCATTCATCTCATTGAAGGACAGGTGGAAGGCGGAGGACGCCCTCCAAGAGGCTTTCTGCCGCCTTTGGGGAAGGAAGTACAAGGCCGCGAGCCTGAAAGAGGCTGTGGGTTTATTGTCGAGGACGGGAAGGAATATCGAGATTGATGAGTACAGGAAGTCAAGAAGAAGGAAGACAGTCGGTTTGGAGGGCTTGGCGATTGAGGACGAGGGTGGTTCCCGGGGTGAGATGGAGTCGCTTTTCAGGAAAGTGGAATCTTCGGTGGAGAAGGATCTGTCAGAGACTCAGAAAGAGATAATCAGGATGCATGAATATGAGGGGATGACTTTTGAGGATATAGCGGATGAGATCGGCATGGCTCCGGCTGCTGTCCGGATGCAAGCCTCAAGGGCCAGGAAACTTATAAGGGACAAATACAGGGAAGAATATGAATAAGACCATTGACGAATTGATTGAAGGGTACTTCGAGGGTACTCTATCGGATTCGGAGGAGACCTCGCTGAAGGTTTTCCTGACCTCCGAGGAGGGTCAAGACCCTGAATATGATGAGGTCCGGGCCGTCATGGGCTACTTCGCTGCCGGACGTGCTGTCATCCTGAGCGAAGCGAAGGATCTTGCTCCCCAGCGGTCGAAGACCACCACGGCGAGCATTTACCCGGATAGGGCGCGAAGCGCAGCGAGACGTGGTGGTCTTCGCAGCTGGCTGTTGTGGCCGCGGTTTGCCGCTATCGCCGCCAGTCTGGCAATTATCGTCACCCTCGGGGTGAGTCTCTATAATAAATCAAATGTCTGTGTCTCGTATGTGAGCGGACAAAAGATCACCGACAAGGAAGTTGTAATGAACGACGTCGATAACATCCTTGCTGATCTTCTTTCCGACCGCGTGGACATGGAAGAACAACTGGTCAACATATTTGGTGAATAATGAACTCATGAAAAATCTTTTACTTATAACCTTAGGCACCTTCCTGGCCCTGGCTCCGGCCAGGGCGCAGGCTGGACTCCAGATCGACAGCCTTTTCAACGGGGCTCTCACGCCAGCCTCCACGGTCACTGAATCCGTGGTAAGCGGCAAGGAACTCAAACCCTACAACCTGGACTATTTCCGCAGCATAAGGTTCAAGGCAACCGAATCGGAGATTGACAGGGTAGTCTCATGGCTGGAGGCTGATGCCCTGCTGGCCACGAACAAGGAGATGGACTCCGAAGACGGCAAACTGGTCTATGTCCTGCTGCGTTTCCCGGCGGACAGGGACAGGAACAAGTACGTGGGCTACCAAGTCAAGGAAGCGTCGGGCGGAAAATACGTGACGGTGGTTTATCTCACCGGTAAGGCTACGGCTTCCGACCTCAAGGTAATATTCAAGCATAGATAAAATGATGAAGATGAAAAAGATCATAATAGTTACATCCATCGCCGCCGTATTCGCTTCGGCTAGTATCAACGCCCAGGAACGCAAGGATACGGTTTCGGTTCAGGCGGACACGATAATCATCAAGAGTACGGGCAATTCGGCGGACAAGAAGCACGTCCACCTGGATTTCGATATACCGTTCTACAACAAGATCAGGAAAAGTCCTGACGAAGCCGTGATCGGCGCCTTCGGGATCGGCGCCATATTCTCGGATTCTAAGGCTCCTTTCGATTTCAGCCCCCAGAATTCCTTGGAGTTCTATTATTATGCCCTTGATTCCCACACTTACTCCCATGGGCACAGCACATTCTCATTCGGTCCGGGAATCACTTTCAGGAATCTGGGGCTGACAGGAGGGAATGCGATGAGCATGGTTGAGAACGGGCAGATTCCCGTCGCGCCATTCCAGGGCGGGGCGCTGAAGGTCTCCAAATTGAGGGTGTTCAGCCTAAACGTGCCCATGTTGTATTCTTTCAATTTCGGAGGAGGATTCGGATTCACGCTTGGCCCTGTGGTAAATCTCAACGCCGGGAGCTCGATTGTCAACAAGTATAGTCTGGATGGGGATAAAATGAAGGATAAATACAAGCGTGTCCACTGCAACATAATCACGGTCGACGCGATGTTTCAGCTGAACCTCAAGTACTTCAGCATCTATGCTAAGTACTCGCCTATGAACCTTATGGACAAGAAGTACTGGCCGGAGTTTACCACCTGGACCTTCGGAATCGCACCGTTCTGAGAATAGTGCTCCGGCAGAGGATAAAACCTTCGGAATCCCTTTCGCTTTTCGCGAATATTCATTAAATTGCATAGGTTTTGGCGATAGTTCGCCGAGCCTATGTTTTTTAATATTATCTAAACATCTAACATCATGTCACTGAACAAAGTAATGCTGATCGGTAACGTTGGAAGAGACCCGGAGATACGTTACCTTGATGGAAACAACCCTAACCAGGGTGCGACAAAGGTGGCCCAGTTCACCCTTGCCACAACTGAGCGCTATCGTGACCGCAATGGAGAACTTCGCGAGAACACGGAATGGCATAACATCGTAGCATGGAGGAATTCAGCCGATGTCGCCGAGAAATTCATCCGCAAGGGCACGCAGCTCTACATCGAGGGCAAGCTTCGCACACGGTCATGGACTGACCAGACGGGAAACAAGAGATTCACCACCGAGGTGGCTGTTGACAACCTCCAGCTTCTGGGTAAGAGGACCGACAATCCTGGGGCTGGTGAGTCCCCCAGGCCGGTTGGTGAGCTTGGTCGAACCAACGGCCCTTCGACAAGCTCAGGGACCGGTTACCCTCCGCAGCCCGCGTTCCAACAGCCGGCCCCTCCGCAGCCCGCTCCGCAGGAGCCGATGGACATCTCCTTGGGAGATAATCCCACCGATGACCTTCCGTTCTAGTATCCTATTGTAAATCAAAATATTCCTATAAGACATGAGCTCAAAACTTGACGTTGTCCTTGGCCTCCAGTGGGGCGATGAGGGAAAAGGCAAGATCGTTGACGTGCTGGCTGGCCGCTATCCGGCTGTGGCCAGGTTCCAGGGAGGGCCTAACGCTGGTCATTCACTCCATTTTGACGGCAAAAGTTTCGTCGTCCGGAGTATTCCTTCCGGAATATTCCGCGAAGGATCTGTCAACATCATTGGCAGTGGAGTCGTGCTTGATCCCGTAACATTCAAGGAGGAGTGCGCCAATGTGTCCGCCATGGGAATCGAACCCAAGGGGAAGATAGTCATTTCCAAGAAGGCGCATCTGATCCTTCCGACCCACAGGCTACTCGACGCCGCTTATGAGGCGGCCGCCGGGAAGGGCAAGATCGGCTCGACGCTTAAGGGCATCGGTCCGACCTACACCGACAAAGTGGGACGTCATGGCCTCAGGGTAGGGGATATCCTCGCTCCTGATTTCAAGGAGCGTTTCGCCAAGCTGAAAGGACGTCATCTCAGGCTTCTCGCGGATCTTGGCTTTGAGTGCGACCCCGATAAAGATGAGGCCGCGTGGATGGAGGCCGCCGAGTTCCTGAAGGAGTTTGAGCTGATTGATTGTGAGTATTTTGTGGATAGCCTCCTTAAGGAAGGCAAGCCGATCTTGGCGGAAGGTGCCCAAGGTTCCATGCTTGACGTGGACTTCGGGTCATATCCTTTCGTCACCTCATCTTCCACCACCGTCGGAGGTGTCTGCACCGGACTTGGTCTGGCTCCTTCGAGGGTAGGGAAGGTGTTCGGAATATTCAAGGCATATTGCACGCGTGTCGGAAGCGGACCGTTCCCGACCGAGCTTTTTGATGAGACGGGTGAGACTCTCCGCCGTGTCGGACATGAGTTCGGAGCCGTGACCGGACGTCCCCGCCGCTGCGGCTGGCTGGACCTGGTCGCCTTGAAGTACACCGTGATGATCGATGGCGTGACAGACCTCATCATGATGAAGTCCGACTGTCTGGATGGTTTCGACTCGATAAAGGCCTGCACTTCATATAAAGTGGAAGGCGTTGAGACTGATCAGGTTCCGTTTGATATTTCGGCTCAGATCGAGCCGGTCTACACCGAATTCCCTGGTTGGAAAACAGATCTTACCGGGATCCGTTCCGAGTCTGGTCTCCCGAAAGAGTTCAAGGATTATATCAAGTTCATAGAGAACTATTTGGGCGTCCCCGTCAGCATCATCTCCCTCGGGCCTGACCGCGAAGCCACCATCGAGCGCTAGAACGCGAAGCCGACGGTGAGCGTCAGGGCACGGTTATGTCGGTCGCCGAAGCCGGAGTCGCTTATGTCGGTGAGACCGTACTCATAGCCGATATTGGCATGGAGGAACGACCAAGTGACTCCACATCCGAAGGCTAGGCCGCTGTCACCTCGACGGAAATCAGCATCATAGAAAGAACTGCTGGAAATCCTTGTTCCATAGTCCTTTATCTGTCCTCCCACTCCAAGCCCCAAATAGGCTCCGGCGTAGGGCTGGACAACTGCCCGGTTACCGGAAAAGATGTTTATTTTCAGGAGTAAAGGAATCTCAAGATAATTAAGGTTGTAGGTCACTTTATTCCCCCCTTGCCGTCCGTTTCCTCCTTTCTCGACATAGTAAAGACCTGATTCGAAGGCAGCGAAAGGACTGATTAAAAAGCCTCCAGCCAGTCCTGTGGTTATGCCGGACTTGATTCCTGATGCGTTCAGCTCAGAAGATCCATCAGCGATATGGGATGCCGTGATTCCGAATTTGATTCCGCCATAGAGGCTTGAGTCATGATAACCACGGTGGCTGTGACCGTAACCTCTGGAGTTGCCGGGATAGGGTCCATGGCGATAGCCAGGCTGGGCTCCTGCCGTAAAGGCAATGACCGCGAGGCACAAAATGATGATTATCTTTTTCATGGCTGTCCGGTTTTTGGTAATATTGTCACGACAATTACCAAAAACCGTTCCGAAATCCTATAACGCTCCCAGGGCCGCTTCCATGGCGTCAAGGTCGGGAGTGAGGCCGGTCATGAAGGGATAACCTGTAAGGGCTTGATACAGGAGCCACCTGTCGCCGGGAATATAGATCCCGTCAGCGGCCGCTATTTTCGTCTGGGCGATCTCATCAAATGAAGGGTTCTTATAATTGGCTTCCAAAATGACCTTCCCTTCACAGGCTCCCGGGGTGGCAAAATCATCCGCGTTGAACTCCTCAATCTCCGGCAGAGCCATGGGGAGAGTGTAAATAATCAGATCACACTCCTTAACGGCCTCTTTGAAATCCGCGATTGGATCGACTATGAAGCCATATTCCGGCATGTCCTCAGCGATAGCCTGGGCTTTTTCGATGGTCCTGTTCATCAGGACAGTGCCGAATCCAAGTTCTCCGGCCGCGACTGCCGCCGCCCTTCCGGCGCCTCCGCAGCCCACGATCAGGGCTTGCGGCTGCTGATTGAACCTCCTGGCGAGGCTCATCAGGAAGAACTGGTGGATCTTGATGAAGAAATGGTTGCCGTATTCTGTGATGAACTCTTTGACTATGCCGGGGTAGTAAGCCTCGGCTATGGCCGCCACTATTCCGGTGAAGTCCGAGTTATGTGCGGTGATGCCATCAACGGTCTTGACAAGAAGGTTGGTGGCGCCGATCCTGGCAACCGGCCCGGAGATCAAACCCTTGCCCAGTTCAGCCATTTCCTCGATCCTGGCGTAGGCCAGTTCCTTGAAAGGGGCCGTCACGTTGATGGCTGAATATTCCTCCTCAAACTTCTTGAAAACGGCCTCGAAGTCTGACCCTTCGATGAGATCGTATTTGTAGGCTGTCCCGTCGGGCTGCTCCTGACCTTTATATGCCGCCTCGAACAGAAGCGGACTCCTTGATGTCGCTATCGGGTCCCCGATCAAACCATATTTCCCCATTGTGGCGTTTTCTATTATTAATTGATTATTAATTATTTACGTTAGTGTGCATGGGAAATATGACCATGCGAAAACCTGTAAGTGACTATTAATTAATAGTTTCCGAAAAACGGCCTCCACGTTGCCGGACGGCCTCGAAGAGGAGAATGGCGGCGGAAACCGAGACGTTTAGCGAATCGAGGGCTCCGAGCATAGGGATGCGGATGTGCTTGTCAGCCGCCTTGCGCCAGATGTCGGTCAGGCCGGTCGACTCAGTGCCCATCACGATGGCCGTGGGACCGGTCATGGGGGTGTCGTAGTAGAGTGACGAGTCCTGAAGCTGGGCGGTAAGTATCTGGATCCCATTGGATTTCAACCAACTGATAGTCTCTTCTGAGGATGCGGCGACAACCTGTCTTGAGAATATGGCTCCTATGCTGGCTCGGATCAGGTTGGGGTTGTAGAGGTCGGTTAGGGGATCGCAGATGATGACGGCGTCGGCTCCGGCGGCGTCAGCGCTTCTAAGCACAGCCCCGAGGTTGCCGGGCTTCTCGACACTCTCCAGCACCACGATCAGCGGGTTCTCACCGAGCTTGATGTCCTCCAACTTCCGCTCCTTGTATTTCATCTCGGCGATAATCCCTTCCGTGCCGCCCCTGTACGCGATCTTCTCGTACACATTCCTGCTGACCCTGAACACCTTCGTCCCTTCCGGAAAGGCAATTACCTCTGTACCATAGATATCAGTGCAAACGAAGATGGTGTCAGGGACGAAACCGGCGGCAAGGCAGTGGTCAAGCTCACGTTGGCCCTCAACCACGAATAAACCAGCTGAGCGCCTCTCGCGAGACTTTTCCTGAAGCGTCAGTAACTCCTTTATTTTCGGATTCTGCCCCGATGTGATGGTCTCTTCCACTAGTCCTCTTTCTTGAGGGTTTTCTCGGGACGCATCTGCGGGAAGAAGAGGACGTCCTGGATGGTTGTCTGGCCGGTCATGAACATGGTCAGACGGTCAATTCCCATTCCAAGGCCGGAAGTCGGCGGCATGCCGTACTCGAGGGCGCGCACGAAGTCGTAGTCGATGAACATGGCCTCGTCGTCACCATGGCTCTTGAGAGCGGCCTGCTCCTCGAACCTTTCCAGCTGGTCGATAGGGTCGTTAAGCTCTGAATACGCGTTGGCCAGCTCTTTGCCGCAGACGAACAACTCGAAACGCTCCGTGAGCGTAGGGTCGATGCGGTGTCTCTTTGTCAAAGGTGACATGGAGACAGGGTAGTCGATAATGAAGGTAGGCTGGACCAGATGATCCTCAACGTAAGCGCCGAATATGGCGTCGATCAACTTGCCTTCGCCCATGGACGGCTCGAACTCGACATTAAGCTTCTTGCAGGTCTCCCGCAACTCGTCAACACCCATTCCGGCGACGTCTACCCCGGCGTATTCCTTGATCGCCTCAAGGATGGGGAGACGGCGATATCCGGCCTTGAAATCGACCTCATTCTCGCCGATATTAACTTTGGTGGTGCCGTGGAGCTTGAGAGCGATCTTCTCGAGCATCTTCTCCACGAACTCCATCATCCAGATGTAGTCCTTGTAGGCCACGTAGATCTCCATGCAGGTGAACTCAGGATTGTGGGTCTTGTCCATTCCCTCGTTGCGGAAATCCTTGGCGAACTCATAGACTCCGCTGTAGCCTCCGACAATCAGCCTCTTGAGATAGAGCTCGTTGGCTATTCTCATGTAAAGATCGATGTCCAGGGCGTTGTGGTGGGTGATGAACGGGCGGGCGGTAGCTCCACCGGGAATTGATTGGAGGATCGGGGTCTCGACCTCAAGACAACCGGCCTCGTTGAAATACTCCCTCATTGTGGAGACAATCTGGGCCCTCTGGACGAAGACATCCCTCACCTGCGGGTTCACGATCAGATCCACGTATCTCTGGCGGTAACGGAGCTCCGGATCGGAGAAGCCGTCGTAGACCTTGCCGTCAGCGTCGGTCTTGACGATCGGGAGAACTCTGAGTGACTTGCTCAGCACGGTCAGTTCCTTCACATGGACGCTCAGCTGTCCAGTCTGGGTGATGAAAGCGAAACCTTTCACGCCCACGATGTCGCCAATGTCCAAAAGCTTTTTCCAGACAGTGTTGTACATCGTCTTGTCCTCGTCAGGGCAGATCTCATCCCTCTTGACATAGACCTGGATCCTTCCCGTGGAGTCCTGGAGCTCGCCGAATGAGGCCGCCCCCATAATCCTGCGGGACATTATCCTTCCCGCCAGACAGACATCCTGGAAGTTGCCTTTCTCGGGATCGAAACCAGCCTCGATCTCCTTCGCGGTCGTGTTGACCGGATAAAGCGGTGCCGGATAAGGATTGATACCCAGTTCCCTCAATTTTGCCAAGGACTCCCTGCGGATGACCTCCTGCTCGCTCAACTCAATATTCGCCATATTATTTAAAAAATTAAAAATCAACCTAAAAAGCCTTCCTACTGGCCTCAAACTACAAAAATAAGACATTTAATCTATAAACCGAAATTGTAATTGTTGAATAAAGTCATTATATTTGCTTAATATGGCGAAAGAGCGCAAGTGGATAATCAAAGAACCGGCCGATCCGGAGAAGGTGGGAAGGCTTTCCGCCGAGCTGGGCATTGACCGTGTCCTGGCCGAACTGCTTGTGAAAAGGGGAGTTGAGACCTTCGAGCAGGCCCGCTCTTTCTTCCGCCCCAGCCTTGACAATCTCTATGACCCGTTCTTGATGAAGGACATGGACGCTGCTGTCAAGAGGGTGCGCAAAGCCATCACTTCCGAGGAAAAGATCCTGGTATATGGGGATTATGACGTGGACGGCACTACCGCCGTGGCCCTTGTGTATTCTTTCCTGAGGCGATATTCCCAAAAGGTCGATTTCTATATTCCGGACCGTTACGATGAGGGTTATGGCCTGTCTTACAAGGGAATAGACTGGGCGAGCGACGGAGGTTTCGGTCTTATAATCACCCTCGACTGCGGCATAAAGGCCAACGAGAAAGTGGATTACGCGAAAACGAAGGGGATAGATGTGATCATTTGCGACCATCACCTCCCGGAGGACAAGCTTCCATCCGCCGTGGCTGTCCTGGATCCCAAGAGGGAGGATGACTCCTATCCCTTCGACGACCTCTCCGGATGCGGAGTCGGTTTCAAGCTTGTCCAGGCATATTCCAAGAAATACGGAATACCGTTCGAGACCCTGATCCCTTTGCTGGATCTTCTGGTCGTGAGCATCGCCGCGGATCTTGTGACGATGGTCGGAGAGAACAGGATACTGGCGCATTTCGGCTTGAAACAGCTCAATGAGAATCCTCGTAAAGGATTGCTTGCCATGGCGACCCTCTCCAAGCTGGAGCCAGGTCATCTGACCATCGATGACATAGTTTTCAAGATCGGCCCCAGGATCAACGCCGCCGGCCGTATGGAGACGGGAAGGCTCGCGGTAGAGCTTTTGACCGCCGCTGACGACCATATCGCCAACATTGTCGGCGAGCGAATTAACGACAACAACAATGAGCGCAAGGGAATAGACCGGGAGATTACCCAAGACGCTTTGGAGATGGTCCAGAACGGGACCGCCCTGTCGACCGGCGCCGCTACGATAGTGTACAACCCGACTTGGAACAAGGGTGTCGTCGGGATAGTCGCCTCCCGTCTTGTTGAGGCCTTCTATAAGCCCACGATAGTCCTCACCAAGTCCAACGGTTTCATTACTGGATCAGCCAGAAGCGTCGCCGGCTTCGATCTATATGAGTCGATAGAGAGCTGCGCTGACCTCTTGGAGAACTTTGGAGGCCATGTCTATGCCGCCGGTCTGACGATGAAGGAGAGCAACCTGGACGAGTTCGTGCGCAGGATCGACAAATTCATCGCCGGAAAGATCACCGATGAGATGTTGACTCCGGTGACTGACATTGACGCCAAACTTGAGTTCAGCCAGATTACCCCCAAGTTCTTCAGGCTCTTGAAGCAGTTCCAGCCCTTCGGTCCTGGCAACAATAATCCTGTGTTCCTGACTGAGAACGTCTCCGACGGCGGCAATGGTCGCAAGGTCGGCGCCGGTGGTGTCCACATGAAGCTTGACCTGATTGATGAGAAACAGCCGTTCCACCAGATTCCGGCCATCGCTTTCAACATGGCGGATTATTACGAATATATCAAAGCAGGCAATCCCTTCGACATTTGCTATTCAATCGTTGAGAACTACTATCGAGGCAACTCCACTCTCCAGCTCCGCATAAAGGATATAAAGGAGCGGGAGGAGTTTATATAGAGTAACACTAAAACTCATTGGATATGAAGCGTTTCGGTTTTTTCATCGCCGTCTTTGCACTGGCGGTTTTCACTGTTGTCTCTTGTTGTGACAATAAGCAAGTCTCTTTCCAGAGGGTCGATCCCTTGGAGAAAATTCTTCCTGAGACTTCCTGGTCCCATCCATATTCGGAAATAGAGGAAGTGGCGGCTGGGGAGCACGCCACCTTCCAGTTCACTCTCAGAAGCGCGTGGAATCTTGAGGGCCTAAATTTGTCATTTGAGGCTCTGAAGGATGACGCCGGACATGCGCTGGAGTCCGTGACGACCGGTTTCGTGGACTATATCCACGTCGGCCGTACCACTCCTACACCAGGAAGGGACGCCATCCAATCGGTCTCAGGCATGTATCCTGACGCGATTATCGATGACGCCAAGGATTGGGAGGTTCCCGCCGGCAAGACACAACCCGTGTGGGTCACGGTAGCCGTGCCGAAGGACGCCGCGCCCGGTGTTTACAAGGGCAAGGTCAAGGTGAAAGGCAAGGGAGTCAACCTGAGCGGAGAGCTCGCTGTAAAGGTCTATCCCGTGGTCCTTGAGGAGCCTACTCTCTGGGTCACCAACTGGTTCAACGCGGCGGAGAGGTCTTTGAAGCATTTCAATCCTGATGCCGAGTTGTATTCGGAGGAGCATTGGGATTACCTGAGGGCCCTGGCTGAGGTAATGAAAGAAAGCTATCAGAACACGATCCTGATCTCCCTTGGAACAATCGATTCCAAGGCCGAAGGAGACAAGTGGAGCTTTGATTTCACGAAGTTCGACAAGGAGGTGGAGATTTTCGAGGAGGCCGGAGTCCTCAAGAAACTCGAGGTCGGGCATATCGGTGGTCGTGTCGGTTTGTGGAACAGTCCGTTCGGAGTCAATATTCCTGGAATGACGGAAAAACTGCCCATCGAGGATCCCATCGCCAAGAACTATTATTCACAATTCATCCCCGTTTTCGTCTCACATCTGAAGGAAAAGGGATGGTACTCAATCTATTGCCAGCATATCGCTGATGAGCCAGCGGGAGACAACTATCAGTCTTATGTTGACATCGCCAAATTCTTCAAGCAGTACGCTCCGGACGTTCCGATCATAGAGGCCTGCCATTCACACAACCTGGCGGACATAGTGGACATCTGGGTGCCCCAGTTGAATTTCTACGCTGACGGGTATTCATTCTATAAGGAGAGGCAGGCGGCCGGTGATGAGGTGTGGTTCTATACCTGCCTGGCACCTCAGGGCAACTATGCCAACCGTTTCCTTGAGCAGCCGTTGCTGAAGACCCGCCTGTTGCATTGGATCAATTTCCGCTACGGGGCGACAGGTTATCTCCACTGGGGACTCAACCAATGGAGGGGAGACGATCCCTCTTATGAGTCCACATCCATCAATCTCGAGGGCGGGAATATCCTTCCCGGTGGAGACAGCTGGATCATCTATCCCGGCGACAAGAAGCTTTACGGCTCGATCCGTCTCGAGGCTATGAGGGACGGTATAGCGGATTACACCCTCCTCCAGATGCTTTCCAAGAAGGATGAGGCCCTGGCCAAGGAAATATGCCGCCAGAACGTGTATGAATGGACAACTTACGACATGTCCACCCTGCACTTCCGCAAGGCCCGCCATGAGATCCTCGAGGCTCTGGCCAAGTAGGTTTTATATCATCGGAATATGAAGAGACTTTCCTGTCTGTTCTTTCTGGTTTTCCTTGTTCTCGCTTCGTGCAATGAAACCGGAAAGTCCCTGAAATTCGCACTCGCATCCGATTTCCATGCGCTGGATGTGCCTGACGGAAGCGAACGGATAACGGCATTCATAAAGGCAGCCAAGGATGAGAATGTCGATTTCATAATTGAACTGGGGGATTATTGCCGTCTTGTAGACGGCTACCAAGCCTATCAGGAATTGTGGAATACCTTCGAGGGGGATAGGTACCATGTCCTCGGCAACCATGACATGGAAATGAACACCAAGGAGGAATATGTTGAAGCGATGGAGATGCCCGGACGTTATTATTCCTTCGACAAAGGCGGATTCCATTTCATCGTCCTGGATGGGAACAACATTTTAGATGGAAACGAGTACCGTCACTACGCCAACGGCAATTTCTTTATCGACTCAAAGAAGCAGAATTATGTTGACCCTGAGCAGCTTGAGTGGCTGGAAAAGGATTTGTCGTCTACGGACAAAAGGTGCGTATTGTTCTCCCATGAGAGTATAGACATGGTGATGAGAAACGGAGATGCGGTGCGTCAAATCCTCGAGAATGCCAACAGGCAGGCCGGATTCAAGAAAGTCGTTCTGGCGTTCAGCGGACACAACCATAGCAACTATACCAAGGAGATAAACGGGATAACCTATATGCAGATCAACAGCGCGTCATACGTCTGGATCGGCAAACCGACTAATACGGAAGAACGGTATCCTCAAGAGATTAATGACCGTTATCCGTTGATGAAATATTCGATTCCTTACGACAGGCCCCTATACGCTATTGTGACTCTGACCAAAAAAGGAGTGGAAGTCAAAGGTACAAAGGCGGAGTTCCTTCCTCCTACACCCCAGAGCATGGGCATGAAGGACTCTCTTGGCCGATGTCCTTTGGTGTCCGTCATTGAAGATAAGACAGTCAGGTTTACAACAAAGTGACGATGTCCACGGCGGCGGCGAGATAATCGTCGCCGTCGGTGTTTATGACGTGGTGGGCTGTCTTCTCATAGATGGGACCGCGTGTGGCCATAAGTTCCTCGACCCTGGTACGTAATCCCTTATCGGACTTGAGCATGGGACGGTCGCCCGGCCATTGTTCCAGATTGGCGACAAGGGTGTCCACTGAAGCCTTCAGGTAGAAGCAGGTGGTATTCCGACGTATCATCCGCCTGCAGGCTTCGGTCGTGACCGTCCCTCCTCCGAGGGAGAGAATGTAGGCCGTTCCGGTCAACTCACCTGTCATGAATATATCCTCGAGGGCGGATTTCTCCATCTCTCGGAAAGCCGCTTCTCCCTCATTCTCAAATATTTCCGGGATAGTCCTGCCAGTCATCGCCTCGATATAGGAGTCGAGGTCGATGAGTTCCATCGAGGGGAGAAGCTTGGCCAGCTCTTTCCCGACGCTGGATTTCCCGCACCCCATGAAGCCTATAAGGGAGATGTGGTCCATATTCTTTAGAATAATGTGGGCTCGAAGAAGTCGCCTTCGGCGGGGAGGTCGTCTATGTCAGGCAGCCCACCGGCCGGCTCCTCGGGCATTATGTCGATCGGCGTCTCGGAAGTCTCGGCATCCTTTCCGGCGTCCGGAGCAGCCTCCAGGCTTAGGCCATACTCAGCCGCAGCGGAGAGAGGATGGACTTGGCCGGGCCCGGACGGCTGTCCGGACGCGTCATCGGTCGCCTCCGCCAGTTCTTCGGGTTCCGGCTTGTCGAGCGGCTCGATGAAGCGGACCTTCTTGAGGTCATACTGGTGGCACTTCTTGCCCTTGGCCGTATATCCCTTCTTCGCGATAAACTCCTCGGCGTCAATATTCTCCGGATCACGGTGCTCGTACTTCTTCCCGAAGATCACCTGGAACTGCGGATGTTTGTCATCGGTAATCTCCACCAGGTACGATTTGGCGCCCGGAGCTATGAACGACTGCGGGGTGTTGTCGCTTAGGACAAAACTGAATCTCTTGACATAGAAGGCCTTGGCGGTGGCGTCATAATACAGCGCCGTGAAGGTCTTCCCAGGGTCGAACTTCTCGATTCTCAAGATATTGCCCTGATAGCGGTTGGAAACATCGAAGGAGGTGGTGTAGAAAGTACCGTCCTTGAATATCGCCAGGACCTTGTCCTCAGGACCGAACTCACCAAGGTACAGGCCTCTCTGCTCATCGTTCAACTTCTGGATGTCAGCGTCGAACCAGATATCCTTGCCACCGATCGTGGAGACGCCCTTACTCTTCAGCTGGATCTTGGAAATGGCGAACTTTGAGACGAGGTTGCCCCTGGAGGTCTTCCCCTTGATGGCAAGAGTCGAGAAGTCGTATTCCATCTGCGTCTTCTTGAGTTTCGGACGGGGGCGGAGGTAGATTCTGACGCTCTCGGCCTCACCATTGGTGTTGACGGTGAACCACAAAATCTTGGACCCGTCCTTGCCGGTCGTGATGTCATAGTCCTTGTCACGTGTGACGCTGGTGATCGAGAACCTCTTGGCGTATGACACTGAGGTCTTTCCATCTCGGTAGATGACATTGTAGATGGTCCTCTCGTCGCCCCTGTTGAACACTCCCACGTATAGGAGGTCTTTCCAGAAAAAGGCTTTGTCGGTGACCTTGGTGATGCGGTATTTGCCATCCTTGGCTATCACCAGGACCTCCGAGAGGTCGGAGCAGTCGCTTACGAAGACTCCGTTGTCATCCTTCTTGAGGTTCAGGCCCACGAAGCCCTCCTCGTAATTGGCGTAAAGCTTGGCGTTGTTGCTTACGACCTTCGTGACGGCTATGGTCTCGAAAGCGGAGATCTCCGTGAGACGCTTGAAAGGCTTGCCGTACTTGGCTTTCAGACCTTTGAACCAGGCTATGGTATATTCGGTGATATGCTCGATGTTGTCCTTGACCTTCTCCATCTCGGCCTCGATAGAGGCGATTCTCTCGTCCATGGCCTTGGTGTCGAACTTGGAGATCTTGCGGACAGGCTTCTCCACAAGCTTGTGTATGTCGTCCATGGTGATCTCCCTGCGGAGGAGATCCTGGTAGTTCCGCATCTCGGCGAACACGTCGTCCAGCTGCTCTTCCCAGCTCTTCTGGTCCTGCTCGAGAATCTTGTAGACCCTGTTCTCGAAGAATATCCTCTCGAGGGAGTCGTAGTGCCACTCGTCCTCGAGCTCGTCGAGCCTGATCCGCAACTGCCACTCAAGAAGATCCTTGGTGTGGTTGGTGTCATAAATGAGTATGTCCTTGACACTCAAGAACTGAGGCTTATTGTCGACAATCACGCAGGCATTCGGGGCGATATTGCACTCGCAGTCGGTGAAGGCATAGAGAGCGTCAATCGTCTTGTCCGGGGAGACATCGTTCGGCAGGTGGATGATGATCTCCACCTTGTCCGTGGTCATGTCCTCGATTTTCTTGATCTTGATCTTGCCCTTCTCCTTGGCCTTGACTATCGAATCCTTGATCACCTCTGAGGTCTTACCGTAAGGGATCTCAGTGATGGCGATGGTGTTCTTGTCGATCTTCTCGATTTTCGCGCGCACTTTCACGCTTCCGCCACGGGCTCCATCCTTGTAGTTGCTGCAGTCGGCGCTTCCGCCGGTGGGGAAGTCCGGGTAAATCGTGAAATCCTTGCCTTCCAGGATGCTTACTGAGGCGTCCAGCAACTCATTGAAGTTGTGCGGGAGAATCTTGGAGGCCATACCGACAGCGATGCCTTCGGTGCCTTGCGCGAGAAGGAGAGGGAAGCGGACGGGGAGCTCGGTGGGTTCCTGGTTGCGGCCGTCGTAGGAAGTCATCCAATGGGTGATCTTCGGGTCGAACACCACCTCTTTCGCGAACTTGCTCAGCCTGGCCTCGATGTACCTCGGGGCGGCGTTGCTGTCTCCTGTGAGAATATTTCCCCAGTTTCCCTGACAGTCAATCAGAAGGCCTTTCTGTCCGAGCTGGACGAGAGCGCCGAGGATGGAGGCGTCACCGTGCGGATGGTACTGCATGGCCTGGCCGACGATGTTCGCTACCTTGGTGTGGCTGCCGTCGTCCATCTTGTACATCGCGTGAAGCACTCGTCTCTGGACAGGCTTGAGGCCATCCACGATGTGCGGCACGGCCCTTTGGAGTATGACATAAGAGGAATAGTCCAGGAACCAGTCCTTGAACATCCCGGACAGCTTGAACTTATGACTGTCAGAGCTTAGCAGCTTGTCATACTTCCCCGTGGAGGGAGCCGCGGTCACCTCACCTGCCTCTTCCTCAAGATTCTCCTCGTCTCCTGTCTCCTCCGGATCCTGTATTCCATCCCACTGGTCGTCAGTCGCCATATTCCTTTCTCTTTATTAATTATTCCTCGTAACCGAACCTGCGCAGCGCCCTGCGATTGTCTCTCCAATCGGCGTCAACCTTGACGAACAGCTGCAGGAAGACCTTCTTCTGGAAAAAGTCCTCCATCTCGAGCCTCGCCTCGGTCCCCGTCTTCTTAAGGGCCGATCCGCCCTTGCCTATAATGATTCCCTTCTGGGAGTCCCTGGTGACAAGGATCACAGCGCTGATCTCATATCTCTCCTTACCTTCCTTGAACTCCTCGATGACCACCTCACAGCTATAAGGGACTTCCTGGCTATAGTTCTCAAGAATCTTCTCCCGGATTATCTCCGAGGCGAAGAAACGGAGGTTCCTGTCTGTGAACTGATCCTTGTCGAACCAAGGCGGCGACACGGGAAGCTTGCTCACAATGGCTTCCAACACGCTCTCGAGGTTGAACCTCTCCTTGGCCGAGACCGGGATGATCGTTGAACCGGGGAGTGTGTCCTGCCAATAGCTCATCAGCTCGAGGACCTTGGGCTGGTCGCTTATGTCAATCTTGTTGATGACAACGACCACCGGGCACTCAACTTTCCGGAGCTTGAGGATGTAATCCTGGTTTTTGTCGCTTTTCTCCACAACGTCAGTCACATAGAGGATGATGTCAGCGTCGCCTATGGCGGCGTCAACGAACTTCATCATGTCCTCCTGAAGACGGTAGTTGGGCTTCAGCATGCCCGGGGTGTCGGAGTAGACTATCTGGTATTCGTCAGTGTTGACTATTCCCATGATCCTGTGGCGGGTCGTCTGGGCTTTCGCGGTGACAATCGACAGTTTCTCCCCGACAAGGGCGTTCATGAGCGTGGATTTGCCCACATTCGGATTACCGACTATGTTGACAAATCCAGCCCTGTGTTCCATATTATTCCCTCCGTTAGACATAAGCCCCCATCTTGAGGACATTGACCTCGCCCTCGCTGAGGAATCTCCACTCTCCCTTCTTAAGGCCCTTCTTCGTCAGTCCGGCGAAGTAGACCCTGTCAAGAGCCTTGACCGTGTAACCCAGGCTCTCGAAGATCCTGCGCACGATGCGGTTCTTACCGGAGTGGATCTCGATGCCGAGCTTGCGGTGGTCCTCAGCGTCGATGTACTCAAGCTCGTCGGCTTTGATGTTGCCGTCGGAAAGCTCAAGACCGTCTGTGAGGATCTTTTCCTTGTCAGACTCCTCAAGGGCCTTGTCAAGGATGACCTGATAGATCTTCTTCTTATTGTAAGAAGGATGGGTAAGCTGTTCCGCGATCTCGCCGTCGTTGGTGAACATAAGGATTCCGGTCGTGTTCTTGTCGAGTCTTCCGACGGGGAAAACACGCACGTGGCAACCCTTGATAAGGTCCATGACGGTCTTTTCCGCATGGGGGTCGCTCGCGCTGGTGACGAAGCCCTTGGGCTTGTTCATGACGATATAGACCTTCTCCTCTCCCTTGAGCCTCTCTCCGTTGAAACGGATATCATCCTTAAGCACATTGACTTTGGTGCCAAGTTCGGTCACGACCTCTCCATTGACGGTCACGACTCCGGCCTGGATCAGGGTGTCGGCCTCGCGGCGGGAGCAGACTCCTGAATTGGCTATGAACTTGTTGAGGCGGATCTCCTCCTTGATGGGAGTCGCCACGTTGTCATTGTCTGAGAATGAGCGGTTCTCGATCTGAGGTTTACGTGAGAGCATCTGGTTGATGCCGGCCTCGTCATTCGCGGTGAAATGAGGACCGCTTTTGTGAACCTGTCTCTTCGGGGCAGGCCTCTGGCCCCTCATCTTGGAAGAGGGGCGACCCTCTCCGTAAGAAGGACGATCCTCTGAATACCTGGGCCTTCCTTCCCCATAGCGGGGCTTGCTCTCTCCATATCTCGGACGGCTGTCACCGCGCTGCGGGCGGTCCTGGCTGTAACGGGGCCTGTCCTCACCGTAGCGAGGCCTGTCCTCACCATAACGGGGACGGCTCTCACCGTAACGGGGCCTGTCCTCACCATAGCGGGGACGGTTTTCTCCGTAGCGGGGCCTCTCCTCGCCATAATGGGGACGGCTCTCCCCGCGCTGCGGGCGGTCCTGGCTATAACGGGGCCTGTCAGAACCATAGCTGGGCCTGTCTTCCCCGTATCTCGGGCGACTCTGCCCATAAGAACGTCTCTCGCCGCCCTGTCCATAGCTCGGACGGCCGGTCCTGTTGTTTTCAGAATAGTTTCTGTGATTGTCGTTGCTGTAAGATCCTACTTTTCTCCTGGGCCTGAGTTTACGCCCTTCTGATGAATAATTTCCTGTGGATCCTTCTTTTCCCGCGTAATCCCTACGCTCCTCGTGGTACTCCTGACCACCATTGAATTTGTCTTCCATGATAAGATGTGGCTCACGCCACTGTTTAAAAATGAATACGTTCTCTAAATAATTATTTGAGTTTGAAAATATAAGTTATTGTTCCTTGCTGCAAGGCAGGCGCGTCGGCGCTCTGGTTGAAATGGGCTTTCATAGCGGCCGCCCTCGCGGCGGCCCATAAAGCCTGGTTGCTAACGGTGGTGCCTTGACCTCCCGCTATCGCCTTGGTCACGTTTCCATAATTGTCCACCCAGATGTCCACAACGACCTTACCCTCATCCTGGACAGCGTAATCAGGTCTGGGAAGCGCTCCGAGGACACTGCGTCCCTTGACATGGGCGTTGGGCGCTCCTTCCGTCTTGCCGACTTGGGTGTTGCCCTTGGGATGGCCGGCCTTGAATTCGGCGGACGGGTTGGTGGCTCCGTGAGGGGCGAGAGACGAGTCCTTCTTGCTCATGCCGGGGAAGAGGGCGTTCTTGTTGATCTCTTCCTTCTGTGCGGGCACCTCGACATCTCCGAAGTTATCCGGTTTCGCCTCAGCAGTCTTGTTGGTCCTGTCGGACTTGATAGGGGACTCACTTCTCTGGATCAGCTCCACAGGCTTGGTCTTGTCGATATCCTCCGCCTGGGGCTGGCGGCCAATCCTCTGTCTCCTTATCTGTTGAGCCTCGTCTTCCTCGAAATCGATCAGGAAGGTCTGCTCCTCAGGTGGGGGATAGATGTATTTCAGACCTGTGAAAGCGCAGGATAGCAAGACCACCAGATGGACGGCGACCGTAAGGACGATCCCCGTCGTGGTGGAGACTTTCGCCTCCTTCTCTCTCTCTCGAAGATACTGTTTCATCACTCAGGCTGTGTGGCCAATATCACTTTATAATGGTTCCTTTTGGCTATATTCATCACGGACACGACCTCCTTGACAGGCACGCTCTCGTCGGTGTAGATCGAGAAAGTCGGATCCTCCTCTCCCTGGAGAAGGCCCACAAGGCCATCCTCCAATTCGGTGAACTGGACCGGGTTCTCGTCGCCATTGAGGTGGTATGTGTACATCTCGCCACCCCAGTCCTTGATTGACACGCTCACGGTGGGCTTGGCGCTCACCTGGCCCGTGCTCTTCGGGAGCAGGAGCTTCAAAGCGTTAGGGTTGACCAGTGTCGAGGTGACCAGGAAGAAGATCAGCAGCAGGAACACCAGGTCAGTCATCGAAGACATAGACATCTCCGCATTGACCTTTGTGGATCTCTTGAATGCCATCTTTAGTTCTCCTCTTCGTTATCCGCAGGCTCGTGCAGAAGGTCCATGAAGTCAATCGTGGCGGTCTCCATCTTGAACATCAGGTTGGAGATCTGCGCTGTGAGGTAGTTGTAGCCGAAGTACGCGAGGATACCGACGATCAAACCTCCGACAGTGGTGATCATGGCGGTGTAGATACCGCTTGAGAGGAGGGTGATGTCAATGTTGTTGCCGGCGTTGGCCATGTTGAAGAAGGCCTGCACCATTCCGAGGACGGTTCCGAGGAATCCGATCATCGGGGCGCCTCCGGCGATGGTGGCGAGGGTGGGAAGCCCCTTCTCGAGCCTGGCGACCTCGACGTTGCCCATGTTCTCGACAGCGGTCTGGATGTCAGTCAACGGCCTTCCGATTCTCTCGATACCTTTCTCCACCAGCCTGGCGACAGGGGAGTCATACTTCTCGCAAAGGGAGAGGGCGCTCTTAACCTTACCCTCGTGAATATAATCGCGGATGTCCCTCATAAAGTTCTTATCGACCTGCTGTGCCTTGTGGATCATCCACCACTTCTTGCCGAAGATGTAGATCGCGATCACGGACAGGATGGCCAGGATTATCATCAGCCATCCGCCCTTGGCGGCCATCTGGATCAATGAGAAACTCTGCTCAACTTGCTGGGGAGCGGCTTGCATAGCGGGCTGGGCCGCATTAGCGACGGTCTCGGCCATATCCGTAGCGACGGAGTCCAGGCCGACCTGTAAAAGATGGAACAACATAAAATTACGTACGTTTATTGATAATCATCCAACAATACGATGACGCGAACTGCACATATCACGCCATCAACTTGCAAAGTTAGTGAAAAAAAACGACTTTTTCTAATAATCTATTCTTGTCAGGAACAAAGCGTGCCCCGGAACAGACTCTCCGGCATCGCTTCTGGATCCACCTTCAACCAGAGTGGCCATCCAATCCTCCTCCCTGCGGCCCCTCCCGATCTCAAGCAGGGAACCTACAACGGCACGGACCATATTCCTGAGGAATCTGTCCGCGCGGATCGTGAACACAAGATAATCCTCATCTCCGGCGGGAAATCCCATCAGGCGGACGTGGTCCGGAGTGTAGGTTGACCATGTTGCCAGAGACACGGTGCAGATCGAGGTCTTGTTGTCGCTACCGACTTTCTCGAAACAGCTGAAATCGTGTTTCCCGAGAAGCAGGGCGGCTGCCCGGTTCATCTTTTCCACATCAAGCGGGAAGGTGTAGAGACAGGAATATTTCTCCATGAAAGGATCTTTTTTCCTGTGGATAAAATACTTGTATTCCCTCATCTTCGCGTCGAACCTGGCGTGGAAATCCGGGGATGCCGGGAGGATGTCGTGAACCACTATTCCATGGGGCAGGATGGCATTTATTTTGTAGCCGAAACGCCCGGTGTCAAGGTCCGGAACCGAGGCCTCGAAGTGAGCCGCATAGCTTATTGCGTTGACCTTCGAGTCGGTTCTGCCTGCCCCTGTGACGGTGATTCTCTCCTTCAAGAGGATCGAGAGAGCGTCCTGGAGGCATTCCTGGATTGTTCTCGCTCCGTTTTGCGTCTGCCAGCCGCAGAAATCGGAGCCGTTGTAGGAAAGGATGATCTTGTAGCGCATGGAAGTGGCTGTTAACCTTTACGCGAAAATATAAAAAAGACATACAAATGGAAAATGTGAACATCAAAGAATTGAACGACAGGATCCAGCGTGAGAGCGCGTTTGTCGACATGCTGTCTCTTGAGATGGGGAAGGTCATAGTCGGCCAGAAGCAGCTGGTGGAAAACCTGCTGATCGGCCTCCTGGCTAATGGCCATATCCTCCTTGAAGGTGTCCCCGGTTTGGCCAAAACCTTGGCTATCAGCACCTTGTCTCAGGCTATCGACGCAAAGTTCAGCCGTATCCAGTTCACTCCTGACCTGCTGCCCGCCGACCTTGTGGGTACTATGATATATTCCCAGAAGGACGAGATGTTCGAGGTTCACAAGGGCCCCGTTTTCGCTAACTTCGTGCTGGCGGATGAGATCAACCGTTCGCCGGCGAAGGTCCAGTCAGCCCTTCTTGAGGCCATGCAGGAGCGCCAGGTCACCATCGGTGACGAGACGTTCAAGCTCCCCGAGCCTTTCCTCGTGATGGCGACCCAGAACCCTATCGAGCAGGAGGGCACATATCCTCTGCCCGAGGCCCAGGTCGACCGTTTCATGCTGAAGGTGGTCGTGAGTTATCCCAAGAAGGATGAGGAGAAACTGATCATCCGCATGAACAACACCGGGGAGTTCCCCAAGGCGTCGCCTGTGATCAAGCCTGAGGACATCGTCAGGGCCCGTCAGGTGGTCAGGGATGTCTACATGGACGAGAAGATAGAGAGATATATCGTCGACATAGTCTATGCCACGAGGACTCCTGAGGAATATGGGCTCGGAAAACTCAAGGATCTCATCTCATTCGGAGGTTCTCCCCGAGCCAGCATCTCTCTCGCCATGGCGGCAAAGGCCTTCGCTTTCATAAGGAGAAGGGGATATGTGATCCCTGAGGATGTCAGGGCAGTCTGCAACGAGGTGCTTCGCCACCGTATAGGCCTGACTTATGAGGCTGAGGCTGAGAATGTGACCACGGAGCAGATCATAGCCGAGGTCATCAACGCTGTCCAGGTTCCTTAATGTTTGTTTCAAGATGCCGTCCAACCCTTCAGCCAACGAGCTCCTCAAGAAAGTCCGGAAGATAGAGATCCGTACCAGGGCCCTGTCGCACCAGATCTTCGCCGGGGAGTATCACAGCGCCTTCAAAGGCCGTGGTATGGCCTTCAGCGAGGTGCGGGAGTACCAGTATGGCGATGACCCCCGTTCCATGGATTGGAACGTGACCGCCAGGCTGAGGTCTCCTTATGTGAAGGTTTACGAGGAGGAGAGGGAGATGACGGTGGTCCTGCTGATAGACATCAGCCGCTCGGGTTTGTTCGGAACCAGGGAGAAGACCAAGCGGGACCTGATCGCAGAGATCGCGGCTGTGCTTAGTTTCTCGGCGGTGATCAACAATGATAAGGTCGGGGCGTTGTTCTTCAGCGACAAGGTCGAGAAGTTCATACCTCCTAAGAAGGGGCGTAGCCACTTGCTCCACATCATCCGCGAGATTATCGAGCTCAAGCCGACTTCCGACGGCACTGATGTGGGGGAGGCTCTTCGCTACCTTACCAACGCTCTCAAGAAGAAGTGTACTGCCTTCGTGCTGTCAGACATGTTGGATATCGCTTCTGACGGGACGCCCCGTTACGAGGACGCTCTCAAGGTGGCGCGTAACCGTCATGATATCTCAGTCATAAAGGTATATGACCCCAGGGAAAAGACCATTCCCGCCGTGGGACTGGTTCATGTCAAGGATTCCGAGACAGGGGAGTCCGCTTGGGTGAATACCTCAAGCAGGAAGGTCAGGGCGGAATATTCCCGTTGGTTCGGCAAGGTGGATGAAAACGAGCGGAAACTGTTCAACCGCTACCAGATAGATTCCGTCGACATAGCTACGGATGACGATTATGTGAAGGGACTGATGGCGTTTTTCGGGAGGAGATGAGAATGAGGAAGTTGTCGGGTATCATTTTATTGACTATTATTTCCGGGACGGTGGCTCTCGGTCAGGGGAAACTGACCACATCAGAGGACTCCTTCCTTATCCAACTTCAGGAAAGGGATTCTGTACTGATAGGTGACCAGCTACGCTACGGGTTCCACATCAAGAATCTTCCGGTCGGATCGGGACTTATGCTTCCTGATTTCTCCAAGGGGTTCATGCCAGGGGACAGTGTGGAGATCGTGCGTTCATGGGAGATGGACACTCTGAAAGCCTATGGGCCGAAAAAATCCCCGAAATTCCATGACATCGATTGTTCGGTGATCATAACTTCCTTCGAGGAAGGGAAATATCTCCTGCCGCCCCTATCGCTGGTAAATGAGTCCGCACCGGGAACGCTCGACACCGTGGTGTTCAAGCCGTTGGAATTGGAAGTTTTCACCATCCCGATCGACACCGCCACATTCGAGATCCACGACATAAAGGGACAGATCAGATACCCTGTGACATTCTCTGAGGTGCTCCCTTACGCGCTTGTCGTACTCGCGGTCATCCTGTTGGCCTTCCTTATTCATGCCCTCATCAAAGCCAGGAGGCGCAGGGTCTCACCTGAGGCCGCTCCTGATGAGCCGGCCTACCTGGTCGCCCTCCGCAAACTGGAGAAGTTCCGCGGTGACAAGTACTGGGCTAAGGACAAGCAGAAGGCGTTCTATTCCGGGATCACTGACACTCTCCGGGAATATATTGACGCCCGTTACGGGATCGACGCTCCCGAGATGACGACGGCCGAGATATTCGACAGCCTCGGTCACACTGATGTGCCCGCCGACCTGTTCGTACAGACCAAGGAACTCTTTGAGACCGCCGATATGGTCAAGTTCGCGAAGGCTTTCGCCACTGATGAGGAGAACGCCGCCGCGGTGCCGCTTGCCGTACGTTTCGTAACCTCGACCTATCAGGTTGAGACACCGGGAAAAGAAGGAGGGACCGAGTGATGTATTTCGAATATCCGAAACTGCTTTGGCTCCTGCTGGTTCCCGCTCTCCTGGTCCTGCGTTACCTCTATCTTGAGATCCGGGACCGTAGGCCGCATTTGAGAGTCTCCAAAGCGACGCCCTGGAAAATGGGCGGGAAGTCCGTCCTGGGTGTCATCAGGCATATTCCCTTCATTCTCAGGACCGCGGCTCTTTGCCTGATTGTCATCGCTATCGCCCGTCCCCGCTCCTCCACGAAGGTAGACAGGGTGGACACTGAAGGAATCGATATCGTGTTCGCGATGGATGTCTCTACCAGTATGCTGGCCAGGGATTTCTCCCCTGACAGGATCAGCGCTGCGAAAGATATAGCCATCGAGTTCATCGCCCAGCGCCCTTCAGACCGGATGGGAATAGTGGTTTTCGCCGGCGAGAGCTACACCCAGTGCCCTTTGACGACTGACAGGGCGACCCTGATCAATCTGATGAAGGAGATATCCACCGACCTTATTGAGGACGGTACCGCCATTGGTAACGGTCTTGCCACAGCCGTGGCAAGGATCAAGGATTCCGACGCCAAGAGCAGGGTTGTGATCCTGCTTACGGATGGTGTCAACAATAGCGGCGAGATCGCTCCGGAAACAGCCGCGGAGATCGCGAAGACCTATGGAATAAGGGTTTACACCATCGGAGTCGGCGCCAATGGAGAGGCCCCTTATCCGGTGATGACGCCTTGGGGAGTCCAGGTCCAGAACATGAAGGTTGAGATTGATGAGAAACTTCTCACCAATATAGCTTCCGCTACCGGCGGCCGCTATTTCAGGGCCACTGACAACACGAAGCTCTCGGAGATATATTCGGAGATCAACAAGATGGAAAAGGCGAAAGTGACAGTCGACAGCTTCCCTGTCTACAAGGAACTGTTCGGGGGATATGCTCTCGCCGCGTTGATCTGCCTTTTGCTTGAGATGTTGATCAAAGCTTTGGTTTTGAGAAGGTTGCCATGATCATATTCGCTCATTCACAATATCTGCTGCTATTGCTGCTGATCCCGTTCTTCTTCCTCGGCTTGGCGCTGTGGATGGGGGCGAGGCGTCGCCGTCTTCGCAAACTTGGCGACGAGGCTCTCGTGAATGAGTTGATGCCGTCCTGGTCCCGTTCCAAGAGATGGGTCAGGGCAATCCTTTACTCACTCGCGTTTTTCTTCTTCGTGATCGGGCTCTCCAGACCCCAGATAGGCGCCAAGTTGAAGGAATATAAAGTCAAAGGCGCGGAGATCATGGTCGTCCTGGATGTGTCCAACTCGATGCTCGCGCAGGACTATTCCCCTAACAGGCTCGAAAGGGCGAAATTGGCGATATCAAGGATAACTGACAGGCTCCAGGGAGACAGGATCGGCCTGATTATTTTCGCCGGAAGCTCGTTTGTCCAGTTGCCTATCACTTCTGATTATGTAAGCGCCAAGATGTTCCTCTCGAACATCTCGACTGAGTCCATCCCTATCCAGGGTACGGCGATCGGTGACGCTATCAACACCGCTGTCAAGAGTTTCAGCGCCCAGAGTGAGAACAGCCGGGCTATTATCGTGATCACAGATGGCGAGAACCATGAGGACGACGCTGTCGCCGCCGCGGCGCAGGCGGCCGAAGCCGGGGTCAAGGTCTACACTATAGGTGTCGGATCGGTTGAAGGTCAACCGATTCCGATGAATGGAGGTCTCCTGAAGGATAAGGAAGGCAATATCGTCGTGACAAAACTCGATGAAGACACATTGAAGGAGATCGCGCGGGCCGGAGGCGGGGCTTATGTCCATGCCGGCAACGATGAGTTTGGTCTCACGCCGATCGTAAACGACATAAAGAAGATGCAGGAAGAGGAGTACAGTTCTGTCGTGTTTGAGGAATATGACGAGCAGTTCATGTATTTCCTTGGTATCGCTCTCGCGCTCTTCGTGTTGGAGATGCTGATAGGGGAGAGGCGCTCCCGCAGACATTTGTTTGACAAGAGATGAGTAATGGTTTCAAATACTTTTTGACGTTGTCGTTGGCTTTGCTGTGCGACCTCACTTTGTCCGCCCAGGTTGACCGCAAGGAGGTACGTTCGGGAAACCGCCAGTTCAAGAAAGGCGACTGGCAGAAGAGTGAGATCGACTACCGCAAGGCTTTGGTCAAAGACTCCACTTCTTTCGCCGCCTCGTATAATCTCGCCAGCTCACTTTACCGTCAGAACAATTACGAGGAAGCCGGGAAGTCGCTCGAGAGGCTGAAGGATGTGGCTCCTGACAATGTCAATGCCGCTGATTATTATTACAATCTCGGCGATGTGGCGGTTCAGAAAAAGGATTGGGGAGCCGCTGTGGAGGCTTATAAGCAGTCTCTTCTGCGGAGGCCGGATGACATGGACGCCAAAGAGAATTACGCCTACGCCAAGTTGATGCTCCAGAAGGATGGAGGCGGTGGCGGCGGAAACGACCAGAACCAGGACCAAAACCAGGATCAGAACCAGAATCAGGACCAGAACCAAAACCAAGACCAGAACCAGGATCAAAACCAGAACCAGAATCAAGATCAGAATCAGAACCAGGGTCAAGGTCAAGGTGAGGCCAAGATATCTCCCCAACAGGCCCAGCAGATGCTGAGCGCTATACAGGCGCGGGAGAAAGAGACACAGGACAAGGTGAACAAGGAGAAGGCCGCCGTCCTGAAATCCCGTCAGAAGGACAAGAATTGGTAAAGATGAAAAGATTACTGTACATATTCGCGCTCGTTGCCGTGTCATTTTTCACGGCTCCGGGTTCGCTTGCCCAGAACTCCATCAAGGTCGAGGCTCCGAATGTCGTTGGGGCCAACGAGCAGTTCAACGTGACGTTCATTATTGAGGGAGAGAAGAGCCCTTCTGATTTCTCATGGTCTCAAGGTGATGATTTCCAGCTTGTCTGGGGCCCGCAGAAAGGCACATCCACCAGTGTCCAGATCATAAACGGGAAACGTACCTCATCGCACCAGTCCACATTCACCTATATCCTTCTTCCCAAAGCCACAGGCACATTCCAGATTCCCGCGGCATCCGCCACCGTCTCCGGTGAGAAAATATATTCCTCGCAGTTCTCTATCCAGGTCGTGACTGACGCCTCGTCCTCAGGTCAGGGGAACCAGGGCTCCCAGTCGTCCGGCGGCTCGTCTCAAGGTGGTTCCGGTGGTTCCGGGAAGCAGGCTGCCTCTGGCGAGATTCCCGCAAGCGACCTTTTCCTGAGGTTGTCCCTCAGCCGCTCTGAGGTCGTGTTAGGGGAGCCTGTCACCGCTACTTTAAAGCTGTACCAAAGGGTGAATATCGCTGGATTCGAGAATGCCAAGTTCCCCAGTTTTAACGGCTTCTGGAGCCAGGAGACCTATGCTCCGACTAATATCGAGTTCAAGAGGGAGAGTTTCGACGACAAGATCTACAACACCGCGGTGTTGAGGTCCTATGTCTTGATTCCCCAGCAATCCGGAACCATAACCATCGATCCGGCGGAACTCGTCTGCCTGGTCAACGTCAGGGTCAACACCGGGACTTCCAACAGCATCTTCGACAGTTTCTTCCAGGACGAGTACCGCACCATACGTAAGAGGGTGACCACTTCGGCTCTCAAGGTCAAGGTCAATCCTCTTCCCGCCGGACAGCCAGCCTCATTCGGAGGGGGTGTGGGCAGTTTCGGAATATCCGCCCGCCTGTCCTCGGATGAGCTTAAGACACACGATGCCGGTTCGCTCGTGATCACTGTCTCCGGGCGAGGCAATGTTTCACTTTTGGAGGAGCCCAAAGTCAGTTTCCCTCCGGATTTCGAGGTCTATGACACAAAGTCCACCGAGAACACTGACAAGAGTAACGGAGGCACTTCCGGAAGCAAGTCATTCGAGTTCCCCTTCATCCCTCGCAGCGCCGGAGAGTTCACTATTCCCTCGGTGGAATATTCCTACTATGACATCAATTCCGGGAAGTATGTGACACTCCGTACCGAGCCCCAGCACATCAAGGTGGCCAAGGGCAAGGGATCCGATTCCTCGGGACCTGTGACAGTCTCCTCTCCCGGGGTTGAGAAAAGGGATGTCAAGAGTCTAGCCAATGATATCCGTTTCATCTCCACCAAGAAACCCTCCCTCGATAAGGAAGGTTCCTTCTTCCTGGGATCCACTTTGTTCTGTGTCCTGCTGGGCTTGATGTTGGCCGCCGCTGTCGCGATCTGGCTCGCCTTAAGGAAGGTCGCCGCCATGAAGGCTGATGTCGCCAAGACCAAGAACCGCAGGGCTACGAAGATGGCCAAGGCTAGGCTCAAGCAGGCCGGAGACTTCCTCGGAAAGAATCTGTACACCGCTTTCTATGAGGAGTTGCACAAGGCTTTGATAGGTTTCATATCGGATAAACTCAATATGGATATGTCTGATCTCAGCGGGGAGAACATCGCTTCCGCGCTTCTTGAGGGTGGAGTCTCCCAGGAGGACACCGACGCTTTCACCGGTCTCCTTGAGGCATGTGAGTTCGCCAGGTATTCTCCTGATGCCGGCCATGAGGCCATGAGCGCGCATTATGACAGTGCCGTCAAGGTGATATCGGCTATTGACTCTAGCCTGAAGACATCCCGTTCCAAGTCGAAGGTTGTCTCCGCCGTCATAGCGGTTTTCCTTTCCTTGGGAATATCCTTCAATATCTCCGCGCAGGAAGCTGGACAGATGGTCGTGGCATCTTCTGACTCAACTGTTTCCGAGGTCGGAAGCGGGGATCTTTGGCAAGATGGCGTGGACGCGTATTCCGACAGCCGTTTCCAGGATGCCGCCGCGGCTTGGGAGTCTCTCCTGGCCACAGGTGTCGCGTCTCCTGAACTCTATTGCAACACGGGCGACGCTTATTTCAAGCTTGGCAATTATCCCAAGGCGATCTTGAACTATGAGAGAGCCCTGAAACTGGATCCTTCATTTGCCGACGCTCGTTATAACCTTGAATTCGCCCAGAGTTTCGTCCAGGACAAGATAGAGGCTGTGCCTGAGTTTATCATCAAGAGTGTGGGCCGAAAGATATGCTACTCTCTCGGATCCGACACTTGGGCTGTCCTGTTCCTGGTATTCCTCCTGTGCGCGTTGGCGCTCGGACTGATGTTCCTGTTGTCATCTTCGATCGGGAGACGCAGGGTAGGTTTTTATCTCGGGATAGTGTTCCTTGTCTTGTCGTTGCTTTGCCTTTATTTCTCGGCATGGCAGAAAAGGGACTATGGGAAGGAAGACAGCGCTATCGTGATGCTTCCGGTCTCTTCCGTCAAGAGTTCTCCTTCAAGCGGGAAAGATCTGTTTGTCATCCATGAGGGCACGAAGGTCAAGATTCTTGACAGTGTCGGGGATTGGCAAAACATAGCCCTGGCGGATGGCCGTCAGGGCTGGATCGAGTCTTCCGCAATCGAGATTATCTAGCTTATTCCCACTCGATTGTGGATACGGGCTTGTCTGAATAGTCCCAGAGCACTCTGTTGACTCCGGGTACTTCAGCGATAATCCTGTCCCGGATAGTGCGGAGGATGTCCCATGGGATCTCCACAGATTTGGCCGTGACCGCGTCCTTTGTGTCTACAGCGCGTATCACGGCGGCCCATCCCATATAACGTTTCCCGTCCTTGATTCCCGTTGATTTCACATCGGGGATGGCAACGAAATACTGCCAAGGGGTCGGATTCATCTTGCCGATCTCCTCACGTACGATCGCGTCGGCTTCCCGGACCGCCTCAAGCCTGTCCCTGGTAATCGCTCCGACGCATCTCACACCAAGTCCCGGTCCCGGGAATGGCTGGCGGTAAACCATATTGTCAGGAAGGCCGAGGGCCTTGCCAACGACACGAACCTCGTCTTTATAAAGCAGTTTCACGGGTTCGACCAATTCGAAATTGAATTCCTCAGGCATCCCACCGACATTGTGATGGGCCTTGATTCCATCCCTTGACTCAAGGATGTCAGGATAGATGGTTCCTTGTCCCAGAAATTCGATACCCTCCAGCTTGGCGGCCTCCTCAGCGAATACGTCGATAAACTCTTTTCCGATTATCTTTCTCTTGGTCTCAGGATCATCCACTCCGGCGAGTTTGTCCAGGAACCTGTCAGTGGCGTCCACATAGACAAGATTGGCTCCCAACTCTTCTTTGAACACCTGGATGACCTGCTCCGGTTCCCCCTTGCGGAGAAGTCCATGGTTGACATGCACGCAAACAAGCTGATTCCCGATAGCTTTGATCAGCAATGCCGCCACCACAGAAGAGTCGACACCTCCCGAAAGCGCCAGCAGGACTTTCTTGTCCCCCACTTGTTTTTTGACGGCAGCTATTTGCTCGTCGATAAAGGCTTGCGCCAATTCTGGAGTCGTGATTCTCTCCATCGTTCCCGGTCTGACATTTGGATCCATTTTGTTTCCTCCTAATATTGGTTTAAAACTATTCTCAAGAAACTATAAGGTCTGCCCTCCGATGAATTCCCGAAGTATGGATGTGGGTGGGATTGCGGCGATCTCCGATGGTTGGAGAGCCACGATATAGTCAAGGAACTTAAGGAGCCGCACCGCCTCAGTGAAGGCGGGAGAACTGGGTGAGATGCGCCTCAGGAGCGGCTCGGCATAGTATTTCAGCAGCGGCAACTCGAAGATGACTCCGGAGTTGAAAAGGAAATCAGCGTTCTCCTGGTAGGGGAATATGTTCCGCATTTCCCCGCGGCGGACACTGTACCATCTCAAGAGAGTCTCCTCGGGAGTCGTGTTCCTTACCCGGTTGTCCCGGACCATCCTTCGGAGCAACCTGTTGTCTGAGGTTGACAGGTTGCTGTTCTCGTCAAGGTTCAAGGATGTCATGGCGGAGACATAGACCCTGAATATCCTGGAATTATCCACAGCCGAGGTCATCTCGGGGTTGAGCGCGTGGATTCCCTCCATGATCAGGATGTCCTTTTCCTCAAGGTGTAGCCTGTTTCCGACATAGGTCCTTCTACCCTGTCCGAAATCATATTTAGGTATCTCCACTTCTTTTCCTTCGAGCAAGTCGTTGAGCTGGTTGTTCAGCAGGTCCAGATCCATGGCGTGGAGCGACTCGAAATCGAGCTTTCCGTCCTCGTCAAGAGGGGTCTTGTCCCGGTCCACGAAATAATTGTCCAGCTCAATCACTTTAGGCTTGAGTCCCAGCACTTTGCACTGCAGGGCTATTCTCAGTGACGATGAGGTTTTTCCGCTGGAAGAGGGGCCGGCTATCATGACGATCCGTTTCTCGAAACGGTTCTCGTAAATCTTGTCGGCGATCTTGGAATAATTCCTCTCGTGCAGGGCCTCGGCGAGGTTGATTATCTCAACCGCCCTTCCGGCCTTGATCGCCGAATTGAGGGTTCCGACACTTTCGATTCCTATGATGGAGCACCAGTTGGAATAGTCCTTGAGGGTCGCGGCGACTTTCGTGTGCCGCTTCATCGGCATGACCTTGGTGAAATCAGTCATCTTCGGTCCCTGAAGGCAGAAACCGTCTCCGATCCCGGTGATGTCGAAGGTCTTGAGAAAGCCTGTGGAGGGAATAAGAGGTCCGTGGAACGAGTCGGCGTTGCCGTCGAGATAATAGACACTGCAAGTGAAAGTCCCCACGCTTTTCTGGAGGCTGGCCTTATGAGGTTGGTTGTTCTTGAGGAATATCTCCTGAGCCTCCTCGGAGAACATCTTCACCTTCTTGAAAGGAAGGTCCTTGGCGATGATCTCCTTCATCTTGCCCTTGATCGCGTCAATCTCGTCATCGGTGACGAAATGTACCTTTGCCCGTCCATCTTCCATCTTCCCGATCTCGTGGAGCTCACAGTACAATCCGCTCGGCAGGGAATGGTCCACGACAAGCACCTTGTCCGGATGCAAGGCCCTGACAGCGTTCTGGAGCGTGAAACAAAGGGAACGGAGGTAGCACCGTCTCCCATCTGGATGGTTGAATCCAATGAACTCTACCTGGTGGAAGAGTATCGGGCGGTAATCCAGTTCCTTCAGTTGGTTATCCACGAGGGCGGCTATTACATCCAGCTTCTGACCGGTCTTGGGGTCTGTCACTGTCTTGCACCATTTGCGGGCCAGATCACCCAGGGTGCCTCCCATTTCGATCTTATGGTTCTTCCCGTCGTTCTTGCAGAAAATCGTTATCTCTTTCTTGTCCATTATTCTATGGGTCTATCCTTACAAATATACTTAAATTACGGATTTTCGCGTATATTTATACAAGATAAATTCAACTGCCATGAGTACAAAACGAATGATAGCCGTGGCTCTCGCCGCGATCTTGTGTTCCTCAGCCTTCGGGCAATCCTATCCTCTATCAGATGACCACCTGGCCTCCTTATACGCCAATGCTGACGGTAAATATGTTTGGCGTGACTGGAAAGGTGGAGTCTCGAAGTGGCAGAAGCGTTTCCGGGCTGATCTGGAGAAGACCCTGGGCATTGACCGGATGCGTGAGGAGATGAAGGGGTTCAAGCCTGAGGCCACGAAGATTGACAGTGAGGACATGGGAACTTACACTCGGGAGAGATGGGAGATCCTGACCGAACCTGACGTTCTTCTGCCTGTCGTGATTTTGCGCCCTAAAGCTATCCAGGGACCGAAAGCGTTGATGATCACCCCTCATGGCCACTCAAAGAATACCGAGTTGTATGCCGGTATCTATTGGGACGAGAGCGACAGGTCACTGGCTGAGGAAGGGGAGAGGAATATAGCTTTGCAAGCTGTCGAGGAAGGCTGCATCGCAATAGCTCCTACCGCCCGGGCGTTCGGGAAGACCCGGACCAAGGCGGGCCTCGACTCGGACGCCACATCCTCTTGTCATGAGTATATGCTCCATGACCTGATTGTCGGACGCACTTTGGTGGGAGACCGGGTCTGGGACATAATGAAGATAATCGACTGGGCTCTTGAGGCTTTGCCGGTCGATCCTGAGAAGATCATCGTCTCAGGGCATTCCGGCGGCGGTACCGCGACCATCTATGCCGGCGCCGTAGACACGAGGATAAAGTTCTGCCTTCCCTCCGGCTCATTCTGCTCTTATGAGAAGAGCATCCTGGCGATGCCCCATTGCGAGTGCAATTACCTTCCGGGAATGCTGCGACTCGGTAATATGGGTGATCTCGCTGGTTTGCTCGCGGGACGTTACCTTTGCATAATCCAAGGTAAAGATGACGGCATATTCCCGATTGATGGAGCGAGGGAAGAGTTCGAGAAGACGAAAGAGATTTTCGCCGCTTCTGGGAAAGGCGCATGTGAGCTGGCTGTAGGAGATGGTGGTCACCGCTACTACAAGACCCCCGCTTGGGCTTTCTTAAAGAAATATATTTCTGTTTTTTAACACGGTTTTTCTGTTTTTGATGGTTTTTGTTGTTTCCTTGGTTTACCTTAGCCGGAAACAACTTGGACTATGCATATCACCATTCTGGCCGCCAAGTGCATCGGCATCGAGGCGGTACCTGTCACTGTAGAGGTCGACATCACATCCGGTATCGGGGTTCATCTCGTAGGCCTTGCCGATGTCGCCGTTAAAGAGAGTCTCCTAAGGACCATAACTGCCCTGCAATTCCTCGGGTTCCATATTCCCGGGAAGAAAATAGTCATCAACCTGGCCCCCGCTGACATGCACAAGAACGGCGGGGGCTACGACCTTCCCATAGCTGTGGGAATCATCGCGGCCTCGGGGCAGAGGGAATTGCCCGGCTTAAGGAAGTACATAGTAATGGGCGAGTTAGGCCTGGACGGTTCCCTTAGGGAGATCCAAGGTTCGTTGCCTATCGCTGATCTGGCTGCTTCTCTCGGGAAAGAAGGGTGCATCCTTCCCCTGGAATCGGCGTTGGAGGCGACGGAATGTTCGGGAATAGACATATACGGGGTACGGAACCTCCTGGATGTGTTGAGGATACTGGAAGAGGTGGAAGATGTCGGTGACCTCCTTGTCTGGAACACCCCGTTTTACAGGTCTCTGCTCGAGCGGCGGTCCCGGACGAAATCACAAGTGGGCTCGGGAATAATGGATTTCTCGGAGATAATAGGTCAGGAAAGCGCCAAAAGGGGAGCCGAGATCGCAGCCGCCGGAGGACACAATCTCATAATGATCGGTCCGCCAGGCAGCGGGAAAAGCTCTCTCGCGAAAGCCATGGCCGGGATTCTTCCTCCGATGACAAAAGAGGAATCCATCGTCACCAGCAAGATATATTCAGTCTATGGGATAAAGGGTTCCATAATAGGTCTGATCCATGACAGGCCTTTCCGGGCTCCCCATTACAGCGCCTCGCTGCCAGCTATCATCGGAGGTGGCGCCGGACAAGACATACGCCCCGGAGAGGTTACCCTGGCCCACAACGGGATCCTCTTTCTCGATGAATATGGACAAATGCCCAAATCGGTCTTGGAGGCTCTCCGGGGGCCGATGGAGGACAGGAAAGTGACTATTTCCAGACTTCGGTCAAAGCTTGAGTATCCATCTTCTTTCATGCTGGTGGCAGCCTCGAACCCCTGCCCTTGCGGCTATTACGGGGAAGGGGACCGATGCCGTTGCACTCCGGGCCAAAGAGCCGGCTATCTCTCCAATCTCTCCGGACCGATTATGGATCGTATAGACATACAACTATGGCTCCACCCGGTTGACACCAAGAAACTTGTAGGCCGGAAAAAAGGGGAGCCCAGCTCGATGGTAGCCGCTAGAATCCTCAGGGCCCGTCAGATCCAGAAGGAGCGTTTCGACGGTACTGGAATATTCACCAACTCAGAGATGAGCGGTCGGATGCTGGAGAAGTATTGCCCCTTGAATAAAGACTGTGAGGCGCTGATGGAGAAGTTGATGGATAGCCTCGGGTTGTCCGCGAGGGCATATTCCAGGATATTGAAAGTGGCCAGGACGATCGCAGACCTCGAGGGAGTTCCGGGGATCGAGCCGGAGTTTCTTGGTGAGGCCGCGTCTTACCGCTTCCTGGACAGAATCGAGGGACTATGATGGATATTATCACTAAAAAAAGTTATATTTGTATGTTAATAAAATTTTTTATCATGAAGAGATTACTGATTGTATTGGTCGCTTTCTTCGCGATCACGACTGTAGCCTCCGCCAACCCTTACAAACTTGACGAGGCCTCTGTTGATTTCGCCATCGAGAATGCCGTTGCCGTTTCGCCCTATGCCCTGCTGGCGGAGATTCCCGCCCAGCTTCCGGCCGGGATGCCAGCTTCCGCATCAGTTTCCGCCGGCAAGAGCCCTGTTGGAGCTATCCTCCTCACTTTCTTCCTCGGAGGATTCGGCATCCATCGTCATTATATGGGTACACGTCCATGGATGTGGGCGATCTACACATTCACTTTTGGCGGAATATTCGGTATCGTCCCGTTTGTTGACCTCATCGTTGAGATAGTGGCCACAGTGGAGGACAACTCGATCGCCAGGTATTGCGGCAACACCTCATTCTTCATGTGGGGTTAATGCCGCGCCGGCTGCTCATAACAGCTTTTATTCTCATCTCCATCCCAAGTTTGATGGCCCAGAGAAGGGTCTCGGCCGGGATGGAGGTGAAAACTTTATATGGTGGCAAGGTCACGACAGTCGCCAGTAAAGTCTACTGTTCGTCCTCGGGTCGTCTTGTCCAGGTTTTCGAGTCTCCGGAACAATATTACACCATCACCAATCCTGACGGTGAGTTCAAGATTTATTATCCCGGGACCAATGAGGTTTATTCCGAAAGGAAAGAGGATTTCAGCGACAGGGACAATGTCTTGTATCTTTTCCTTTCCGGTCGTGGGGATGATATGGGGCTCGGGCTTTACGGCTACAAGCTGGCTGGAACTGTCCGTGAGGAAGGGGGAATCGTCAAGCGTACGTATATTCCCTCCGGCCCCGGAAAGGGAGTGGCGAAGGTCGAGCTTGTCCAGGAAAACTATCTGCCTATATATCTGGCCTATTACAATGGCGGCGGAGCGGTTGTGAGCAAGGTGTACCTCTCCTCGTATTCCCGTTTGGGCAACATGATGCTGCCTCTGCGTGTGACCTCCGTCCAGTACACATCCAAGAAAGACTCCACACTGGTCCGCACAATCTATTCCGATGTCAAAGTCGACGGGCAGGATCCGATGTTTGATTTCCAGGTACCGGCCGGTGCCAAGCCAGTCAAGAACGTTTCAACTGGCAGGAAGTGACATCACCATGCCACGCCTCATCCATATCATTATACTCATCTTCGCTTTGACGCTTCCCGCTAGAGGCCAGGTCCGGGGTATTCTCGGCTTGCCTGACCGGATCATGTCCTCCTCGCGGATCGGCCGGGTTTCGGCTCGCGAGATTCCCGTGACCCCGGCGGCTGATACCTCGAGGATTCAGTTTCCCGATGAGGGGGAAAGGTATATCTCGGAGGACTATGAGTTCTTCAATTATTTGAAAGATAACGATTTCCGGATTGATGCCAAGACTTTGACACGTGGAAGATACGCTCCTTCAGACACCTTGGATTTCCTGAGAGCCAAGGTTTTGTTTTCGGACCTTAAACTCTTCCAGGCGTCGGAGTTGTTCGGCAAAGTTCCCTATGACTCTCCATTCGGACCGGAGTCGTTCTATTATCAGGTCGTGTCGCTATCAAGTGCCGGGGAATATGATAAAGCTTACGGTCTGTTGTCTTCCCTGTCAATACAGTCCCGTTTCTCAGAAGGAGGTCCTTATGCGGAGTTAACCGCCCTGCAGGCCGCCGGTCTTTCAATACTTAGGGGACAGGAGGATGAATGGCTTCGTCACAGTTCCTCGTTCACATTCGGAGACTATGCCTTGATGGAAAGCGAAAGAGTCATTTCGGAGATAGGCCAAAGACGTTTCGGCGGAAAAAGCAAACATGCCGGAGTGGCCGCGCTCGCCTCAGCGGTCATCCCCGGAGCCGGAAAAGTTTATGCCGGAAGGTTAGGGGAAGGTGTGGCCGCTTTCTTGACTGTAGGCTCTTTAGGGGCGATCACGGCCGAGAACTGGGTGAGGCACGGAAACAAGGATTGGAGAACCATCCTCGCGGGATCGCTCTGCGCGACTTTCTATCTCGGGAATATTTATGGTAGTTATATGTCTGTAAGCATTGAGAACAATGACAGGATCACAGCTGAGAACACCGCTATTGTCTATCATCTGCATCTTCCTCTTCGTACCGTTTTCCGTTAACGGGCAAGAGGCGGACCCGGATGACCCGCTGGAGGAGGCGCTCCGGTGGGAGAGGGTGGTGTATTCCTCTGACGATCCGGTCATTGCCCAGGACGCTTTGGTCTCAAAAGCCGCTTGCCTTTCCGGCGCGGGATTATATGACGAGGCCATCAGGACCCTGGACAGGATACGGATGTATCTCCTCTCTCCGGAGAAGGCTTCGGAGATACTGTATCTCAAGTCGTTGTATTCCAAGGAGGTAGGGGATTATGGAGCGGCTCTCGGTTTCCTTGAGGAAAGCGGGTTGGCCGGAGATAATCCCGCATTCTATTCAGTACTTCTCGCCGCTTCGGGAAGATTCCCGGAATCTCATGACCAGGCTCTTAAAGCCATATCCTCGCAGTCCGGCAAGGCTGCGGTGGATTCCTTATTCAGAAAGGTTCCCAGGATCAAGAAGGAAGGTACCGCGGCGGCTTTGTCATTCATCCCTCCGGCCGGTCATATTTATCTTGGACGACCTTGGGAGGGTCTTCTGTCCATGTTTCTCAACATAGGCGCCGCCGGATTCACTGTCTTTGAGATCGTCGGCCATGATTGGGTGACCGGACTGCTTGGTGGGGGATTACTCCTGAACGAGACGTTCCTGAAAGGGAATATCACAAAAAATATCGCCTCGGTTGAGGAGGCGAATGAGCTTTCTGTCAAGAGGTTCACGGAGAATCTGGAGAATCTGTTACACTCGTTAGAGAGCCTTAGTCCTGAGAATCCCAACTGATTGTCCTGGACTCGTCCGGATTGACCGTTATAGTCACCTTGAGGGTTTCCTCGGGAAGAATTTCCTCAATGTTCTCAGGCCATTCGATAATACAAGGAAACCCACTGTCTATATAGTCATAGAATCCTATGTCAAACGCTTCGGTGACCTTTGTGACCCTATAAAAATCGAAATGGAACAAAGGCGTCCCGTCCCCGGTCTTATATTCGTTCACGATAGCGAAAGTGGGGGAACTGACAGCGTCTTCCCGTACTCCGAGCCGGCGGCACAGGGCGGTTGTGAAAGTGGTTTTCCCCGCTCCCATAGGAGCGTAAAACGCTATAATCCTGTTGTTTCCAATCTCGGAGAGGAACTCATCGGCAGCTCTGTCGATGTCCTGAAGATTCTTTATGGTGATAGTGTGTCTCATTATCTCGGCCGTAGCCATGTCTCGGGATTCTGCGGCGTCTTTCCGGACCATATCTGGAAGTGAAGCTGGGTTTCCCCGCCAATAGTGTCAACAGTACCGATGCTCTGGCCTGTGCTGACCTTGTCGCCTTTCTTGACAGTGACATTCCCCATCTTGCAGTAGAACGAGAAGTAATTCCCGTGCTGGACAAGGACGCACTTGTTATAGCCAGGCATCACGACTATCTGTTTCACCTCGCCGTCAAACACGGCTTTGATGGTTGATCCTTGACCCATGGCGATGGAGATACCGTTGTTGAAGGGGAGTTTGAGATTCGGGTAGACAGGGTCATACCTCTGCCCGAAGTGCTCAACCACAGCGCCTTCCGCAGGCCAAGGAAGTTTCCCCTTGTTAGACTCGAATTTCTTCGCGAGAGTGTAGTCTATCGGCTTGGCGGGCTCTTTGGTCGTGGTCTTTCCAGATCCTTTGGCTCCGGATTTCTCATTCAGGGCCTGATTGATAATCCGTTGTATCTCCCTGTTGAGAGCCTCGACTTCCTTCTGTTTCTTTGAGAGATCCTGCTGGTATTTCTTCTTGTCCTTCTTAAGCTGGTTGACGAGTTTCTGGGAGTCGTTCTGCTCGGCCTGCAGTTTGCCCATTTCCGCCAGTCTCTCGCTCCTTAACGCCTCGGCGTCTTTCTTCATCAGGGCCAGCTCTGAACGTTCTTTCTCCAAAGTGTCCTTCGTGGCTATGATCTTCTCCGCCTGGATATTCATCTGCTTGGAAAGATCCCTAAGGTAGCCGTATCTGCGGAAAGCCTGGCCCACGTTATCACTGGCAAGGATATACATGTACCAAACCTTGGCGTTCCTGTTCTTGTAAGCGCTCCGGACAAGCCTTTCATAATAATCTGACAATGTGTCCAGCTTGGCCTGCATGACCTTTATTTCTTTCTCTTTGGATGATATCGCTGAATTGAGCTCGGCGATGTCATGGTCGCTCTCCGCCACCAGCTCCTTTCTGGCGTCCACTTTCTTGCGGATCAAGGTGAGCTGGTTCAGGGCGTTTACGCTCTTGGTGGTGATAGCCTTGATCTGCCCGTCAAGAATAGCGATCTCCTTCTGGAGCCTGGCCCTCTTGGATTCCTGGGCCTTCGTGTCTTGGGAATACGCGGTCAAAGTCCCGGCCAAAAAAGCCAGGATAATTGATATGAATATTCCCGCGAACCTTCTCATCAATCCTTGCCCTCCGCTTTCTTGTTAGCCTCCTGGGTCCTGTAAACCTTGGCGAGATCATATTCCCCAAGCGCCTCCAGCACCGTCGCGTAATGGCCGAGACAGGTGGCGCTGTCCTTCGCCCCGTAAATCATCGCGCGTTTGAACACCGCCTTGGCATCCTGGTTCTTTCCCAGCAAATGAAGGATCCATCCATAGGTGTCGAGGTAGGTGGAGTTGTCAGGGTTCTTGTCAACCGTCCTCTTGCTCATGGCGCAGGCCTTCTTCAGGCTTTTTCCTTTGAGAGCCAGGTAGTAGGCGTAGTTGTTGAGAGTTGGACTGTAATCCGGATTGGCTTTCAGGACTTGTTTGTAATATGAGAAAGCCTCTTTCTCATTGCCCATCTCATAGTACATGTCCCCGATGTTCGCCAGGGCCGGGATAGTGACGGAAGTGTCCCCGGGAGCGGTGGCTATGATCTTAAGGCTGTTGTCTATGATTCCTTGCCAGTCCTTCTTGTTGTAAAGGGCCGCGTTCTTCATCTCGTAGAACGAGATCTCCTTCGGGAATCTGGCGAGGGCGCTGTCAGAGGCTGAGATCAAGGCGTCCCAATCGCTCTGGTACCCAAGCATCTGGACGTAAGTGGCGGTGGCGTCAAGACTTTGGGGATTCCTCTCCATGTTGAGTCGGATGAGATCCTTTGCCTTCCCGGTCCTTTCCGTGGCGTAATAATACATTCCGGCGGACTTGAGGGCGGAAGTGTCGGAGGGATGTCTCGCGACCATCGTGTCATACAGAGAATCCAACCTTGGCCTGAAATTCTGGACGAATCTTGGCTCAGACCTCTGGAGCAGCATTCCAAGATACTGGACCTTAGTCTGGGCCTCAGTATTGCCGTCATCCACAAACCTGTCCAAGATGGAGAAATATTCACCATAGTTCCTCCTGATGCGATAAACCTCGGCTTCTCCGAGCAGGGCGGGAACGTAATCTCCTTGAAGGTCAAGTGCTTCCTGATAATAGTTCAAGGCCAGGCTGTCCTTGTATTCGGCCAGCGTATGGTCTCCGAGCTTGGTCAGGACAAAGGCTGATGAATATTCCTTATTATAATCCTGGAGGACTTTCAGCGCCTCAGCGGGCTTGTTCTGACGGAGAAGGATGTCGTATTTCGTGGCGGTCACGCTCTCATTCTTCCCGAATACCGTCTCGATCTGGTCCAATGCGGAAAGAGCTTTGTCGAACTGGTTTTGCTGCAGATACAGGTTGACCAGGTTGAAATATAGATCATTCTTCTTCGGGTACTCCTTCAGCAGATTCTCGTAAGTGGCCACCGTAAGGTCATCCTCACCGGTCATCGAGTACGCCAGAGCGAGCCTGTCCTTGTACCAATAGTTGGCTGGATCGATATCAGAGGCCTTCTTGAGCGCGTCCTGGGCGCTTTTGATATCCCTCGCGTAAAGGGCGCACATCCCGCGGTAATACCATGCGGCGTCATTGCCCGGATCGGCAGTCACAATCTCATCCAGCAGTTTGGTGGCTTTCTCAAACTGACCGTCGCTCATGGCTCCGACCGCATCGATAAGTTTTCCGTCCAGTCTCCGGCTATCTTTGGTCTGAGAATATGCCTGAGCCGTTCCAAGAGCGGTCAGGACAATCAAAGACACTATTATTCTTTTAACAAATCTCATTTTGACGATATGTCTTTTGGGCCGGAAGACATTATGCAAAAATAGTGCTTTTCTATCGTCCGCCGGAGTGGCCGCCGCCGGAGAAGCCGCCGCCACCGCCAAAGGAGGTATGGCCTCCTCCTCCGCTCCAGCCTCCGCCACTCTTGCTGGAGGCATAGCTTGTGGCCGCGCGGTTGAAATAACGTGTCGAATCGTGGAAAGTGTTCCACATGACCATTGGAGTCACGTTCTGGAACTGCTCCATGGTCTTTGACAGTGTGAAATACTCAGGACAGACTTTCTTGAAGTCCTTGTAGACCTGCTCCGCGATTCCGTAAAGAGAGGCGAATATCAGGTAGTTGTTCCAGAGCCCGACCTCAACCGCTCCCCGGTCTTGTATGAGGGTGAAGTCCTTGAGGAACTTCTTAAGTCCGAACACCTCCCGTACATCCTTAGCCTTGAGGGTCTTGAGCGAGGTGCTTTTGTCCTTGATCTTATTCTGCCAATTATAGATTTTCTCCCCGTGCTTGTTGGCCCACTTCTTAAGCTCCTTTTTCTGGAGTATGGAGTCCTCACCGGCAGCCTCCTTGAAGAAATTATAGAGGTCCAGCTCCATGTTGAGATCCGGCCCGGAGACATCGTTGTCTGTGAGAGTCAGCTCATTGATCTTGAATGCCGGGTCGCCGCTCAGCTGGGGGACAATCTGGAAGGCGCCGCGGTAGAAAAGACGCATCATGTAAGCGGAGATAAGCCTCTCACTCTCCTCCTGCCCGGCAGTGGTTGAGAATGTCTTTTGTGAGATGAGTCTGATTATATTCGAGGCTTTCTTGAGATCTCCGTCCACGGGAACTCCCCTGAACCAGTCCACGTCGCTTTCCTTGCCTCCAAGAAGCTCTTTACGACGCTTTTTGTTGTCGATTTCCGCCCATATTACTCCACCGACCAGCCCAAGGCTGATGAGTCCGAGGAAAGCGTACAGGAGGAAGTCGAAGACTTTGGCGAAGAAGTCGTTATCTTTTTTGTAGGAGCTACCTTTTAGAGCTTTCTTCCTGACTGAATCAAAAGTCTTGTCCTCGGTCAACTCGGGATTGAACAGCCCTTTCTCGAAGCCGACCAGCGCGATCAGACGGCTATTGCTTGAAAATCGCCTGTCTAGCCAATACTTCACGGCTCCGTCAATCACCTCAGCTTCCCCATCGAATCCGAATCCCCAGACTAAGGTGTTCTCTGAAGTGAGTATTGTGTCGTTTTTCCTAATCGTCAGGGAGACATCGTCTATTCCGTCGTCGGTCGTGGTGATGAACTGATGGTTGAACCCGTCCTTGTCGGAATAGCCCTTCACGAGACCTGTGAGAGTGTATGTGACAGTGTAGGTGTGGAGACCATTGCTCCCCACGCCCCAGCAAACCTCATAGCCTCCGGACTTTTTGACAAGGCCGCACCGGAAAGCCTTCTGCTCACGGCTGCGGCTTATGTCCCAATTGGTTCCCTCACTGATGTAAGCGGTTCCGGACTCATCCCTGACACCAAGGTCCTGGATGTCCATCTTGCCCAGGTTCTCTTTGCCGAGATACCATTCGGAGATGCTACCCTTAACGTCGATTTCCCAGACCTCTTTCACGAACGCCGAGCCGTCATCCTGTAACTCAACATCTATCCGCACCGACTCAATCTGGCTTTGGGCCAGTGAGGGAACGGATAGACAGAGAAGGACGACGCCCAGGATGAACCTAAGCCGTCGCATAGCAGTTTACTTGTTGAATATGTCCGCGACTGAAGGAGCCTCCGCCTTCGCGGCGTCTTCGGGAAGAAGATCGTGGGTCGTGAAGCCGAACATCGAGGCGACCAGGTTTGAAGGGAACTGGCGGACCATCATGTTCAGTTTCGTGACAGAGTCGTTGTATACCATCCTGGAGAGACGGACGTTCTCCTCGTACTGGCGGATGCTTGCCATAGTGTCGGTGAACATCTGGTTCGCCTTGAGGTCAGGATAGGCCTCAGCCACAGCGGAGAGACGAGTCAGAACATCCATGATGGCGTTCTCCTGCTCAGCAACCTGTCCGGGAGCGACATTGGTCGCTCTGCGGGAGGCGATGACATCGGTGAGGGTGTCATGCTCGTGGGCGGCATATTGCTTAGTCATCTCGACTAGGTTGGAGACAGCGTCCCACCTGGACTTGAGCTGTACGTTGATCTGTCCGAAGGCATTCTTCATCTTCTCCTCAAGAGCGACGAAAACCCTCTGGGTCCTGATGATATAAAGGCCGATGATGACCAGCAGCGCGATAATGATTATTGTTACCATTTTGATAAAGGTTTGTTGGTTAGTAATTTCCGTTATCCGACCACCCAGACGAGCACATGGTTGTCAAAGGTGATGTATTCAAGCTCGAAGTCCTCCTCGTAGCCGTCTTTATGGATGAAGGTGGCGTCCAGCTCGCCCTCGCCGCGGGGACGGAAACGCTCGACCTCAATCTGCTCGGCGAAATCGACAGGGTACGCTGAGACCAACTTGTAGATGGCCTCCTTGGCGCACCAGTAGATCGCCAACTGCTCGTTACGCTTGTCGTCGTCAAGGTCATCGATCTCATCCTCAGAGAGGGCTTTGCGCTCCACCACGGAGAAATCCCTCGCAAGGGACTCGATATCAATCCCGACATCCTCGTTGTCGTTGAGGATGACCGCCACATACTTGGCCGTGTGGGTGATGCTGATGTTTGTGACGCTGTTCTCGAGGTATGGTTTGCCGTTGTCGTGGTGGCTGAGGTAGACCTTCTCACCGAAAAGCTCGCAGAGGAGGGCCCTGACCGCGAGTCTCTGCTTACGCATGGACTCGCTGCCTATGAATGAGATCTCCTCCATCTCGTCACTGGGGACAGAGGCGAGATCCCGAAGTTCCTCTTCAGTCTCGGTTATCTGCCAGACGCCTATGAGCGAACGGCTCTCTTCCAATTCTTTCTTTAGATATAGTGCCATAGTTAAAATGCTCCCCGGACCATTCCGGCGAGTGATTTGTTAATATTCAAAAAGGGGTACGACAACGGGTCGTCGGATCGGGGATCCGCCTTGGATGTGTCAGTCAGAATACAACTGGGAGGCTCCATATAATGTTGTCGCTAATATATCACCACAAATATAATGATTTTTTGAAATACAAAAAAAAGAACCCCGAAAGTTCGGTGAAAACTTTCGGGGTAGAAAGGTGGGATCCTTCAAGGGATTATCTTTCTTTCAGGGCTTTTGTCTTGGAACTGCTATAAATATATGCCGCTGTTCCTCCAGGACGGATAGCGCCATGGATGTTGACATCTATCTCACCATCCGTAGGAATGACTTTGCATACAACGTCATTATGCCATTTGCCTTCAGATGTTGTCTTGCATCTGACTTGGAAGCGCAGCGGGCCATCGATGAATTCCCCGGGTCCCAGATCCAGCAATCCGGTTTTCTTGTCATCGAATCCGATATTGTGTTCAGTGTACCTGGTGTAACCAGACTCCGCATCTCTGTTCCTTCCCACCTCAACTTTCTCACCATTGATAAACTTGACAACCTTATAGTCCAGTCTCATCTTCAGACCGGCTCCGGCGACGCGGCTGCAGTTGTTGCGGAAGGTATAGGTGACGCTTCCCGGCAGCTCCTGATAGGAAACTTTCTTATATGATCCGGTGGTCGCTACCGTGGCTGTTCTTCCGGAGGCGATGAAACGAACGGTGTAATAAAGGGGAACGCCCCAGTTAGTCTTGTCGTCATATTTCATGTTTTCCGCAACCGCGGTATTGATGGATACGTCTCCCTTAAGGATAGTACCTGTAGATTCGACATTGCCTCCACTCACGTAGATCCAGATGTTCTTTGTCTCACTCTTTTCGGCTATATCCTGGGTAGAGGAAAGCGACTGTCCATATGCGGTGACTTCTTCTGACCCCTTGAACTTGAAGTCCTTGGTGCTGTAGTCGTAGAACTTGTACGCGCGGCGGCCATAAGTGACAGATGTGATCACTGCCAGCGGGGCGCCGCCGTGGTTCCGGATTTTGCTTTCTATCTGAGACCTGGTGACATTGTCGGCAAAATACAACGACTGGTCATTGGGATGCTGGGTGATGGACACGGTGTAATACTCCTGCGTGAAGTCCTGAGTCTCATATACATGTGTCTCGGACTTGGAGGTGTTGATGTCCACCTTCGCGTTGACTTTGAGGAAATCGGCGTTGGCCTTCATTCCGACTGCCATCTCGCTCAGGCTGGAAGAGTAGTAGCTCTTGTATTGAGCGGTTGGTGTCGGTTTGAATTGCGCGGCGACAAGCATCGATCCGATTTCATCATATACTTTGGCCGCGGTATTCGTGACATTTGTACGGGACCTGTTTCCTGTGTTGAAGTTGACTCTCAGGTCAACGGTTCCACCGTCGAACGCGAGGGTGGGATCTCCGTTGGCAAGCCTGCCGTCGGCGAATACGATGGCTCCGGGATAGATGTTCTCGTAATTAGCCGCGAATATCTGACTGCTTTGATTATCGACTTTCACGTCTTCCGACACTAATTCCAGAGCCTTTGATCCAACCTGGATATAAGCGGGGAGCTCCTCTTCAGCGACATTGATGGTCAGAGCCTTGGCGTTGTCTTTATTGACATTGTCGCTGAAATACTTGTTGATCTCGTCCCTGCGTGCCTTGTCTGCGTTCTTCTGCTGCTCTTCCGCTGCTTTGGCCTCTGCTTCCTGTTTCTCTTTTACGGCTTTTGCTGCTTTTCTGAGCGCCTCTTGGCTTCCCCAGCCTTTATTCTGCGTCTGCGTCTCCGTTGCCTTTTGAACCTCTACCTGATTTTTTGCTTCAGTGGCTTTTCTCGTTTCAAGAATCCTCTTTGTTTCAGCAGCCTTCCTGACGGTCTGAGAAGTAGTACTTTGGGCGAATGAACCAGTAGAGATGGCCAACGCCGCCATTGTCAAGAGTAAGAATCCGTGTTTCATGTCGATTAGTTTTTAGGGGTTTATAGTTTTTTCTTCTGTCGTAAAAGTATACATTATTTTCAATAATCCGTTGAGTATTTTTACTCATTCTCACTTAATTCGGGGGAAATTACTATCTTTGTGTGCCAATATAGGAAAAATTTATAAAACATTTTATAGAAATGGCTTTTTTGACAAATGACAAACTGGTCATCGTCGGCGCCGCCGGAATGATCGGATCGAACATGGCCCAGACCGCCGCCATGTTGAAACTTACCCCCAACATCTGCCTTTACGACATCTATGAGCCCGGCCTCCTCGGAGTCCTCGCCGAGATGGATCACTGCGCATTCCCTGGTGTGAACATCACCGCAACAGTCGATCCCGCTGTCGCATTCAAGGACGCCAAGTACATCATCTCCTCAGGTGGAGCTCCCCGCAAGGAGGGCATGACCCGTGAGGACCTCCTCAAGGGCAACTGCCAGATTGCCGCCGAATTCGGAGAGAACATCGAGAAGTACTGCCCGGATGTGAAGTTCGTCGTGGTAATTTTCAACCCGGCTGATGTCACCGCCCTCACCGCTCTCATCCGTTCCGGTTTGAAGCCTGAGAAGCTCACCTCCCTCGCCGCCCTCGACAGCACCCGTCTGCAGGAGGCCCTGGCCAAGGAGTTCGGTGTCCAGCAGTGCAAGGTGACCGGAGCCCACACTTATGGTGGTCATGGAGAGGCCATGGCAGTGTTCGCGTCCCAGGTCAAGATTGATGGCAAACCCCTCGCGGAGATGGGTCTTTCCGAGGAGCGTTTCGCTGAGATCAAGCACAATACGATCCAGGGTGGAAGCAACATCATCAAGCTCCGTGGCCGCAGCTCCTTCCAGAGCCCGGCTTACTGCGCCGTCAAGATGATCGAGGCCGCTATGGGCGGAGAGCCTTACACCTGGCCGGCCGGCACCTATGTGAACAACGAGAAGTACCAGAACGTCATGATGGCCATGCCGACCGTCATCGACTCCACCGGATGCCACTTCACCAATCCTGAGGGCACAGCTGAGGAGATGGCCGCTCTCGACGCTTCCTACGAGCACCTCTGCAAGATGCGTGACGAGATCATCAGCCTCGGGATAGTCCCCGCGATCGCCGACTGGGCTCAGGAGAATCCCAACCTGTAGTAATTCGGAGACAGATGTCCTCTGAATATCAATAACTTAAGCGATATGCCATCTCTTGTTTAAGAGGTGGCATATCGCTTAATCAGCTGATTGTCAATGCTAAAGTGTCTCCCGCTTCTCTGTTGTGCCGCGGTTTTGACCTGCTGATTCTGAGGTCCCTTTCCCGGGAATAAAGGTAAGCGGAACAACTACCGCTTATTCCTTGACGAACATGCAGTGGGGAATAAGATACTTCTTTATGGTGTAAAGTGAAGTATCGTTCTTCCAGATGGTCGTTTCAGTAGTGCTTCCCGATCCGGTATGCCCGACGCAATAGACATCTCCCTTTGAGGTCACGAATATGTCTCCGGACATATATCTACCATCACCTTTCTTGAGAGTGTATTTCGCTGTCTTGTTCTTGTACACCTGGATTATCGTTTTTTCCCCTCCTGAGCCGTCTTTCTCACAAATCGACATATAAACGTCGTTGCCGTTGACTGCCAGGTCGCAGCTTTGTGACGAAGCCCTGCTGCAGTTCTCGGTGATCTGGTATTGCTTCTTGCCGTTCTTGTAGAGTAACTCCTTATAATAGCCTCCGGAACCAAAAGTTCCCTCATAGACAAGGCAGAACACGTCTCCGTTCTTGTTCACGGCGACAGCGTCAACTGTAGGTCCTCCGGCGATACCAGTCCCGTCGGAATAAGACGTGGAGGTTACCTTGTTCTCAGTGTCCACTTTCCATAATGTGGCGATGTCCACGTTGTCTTTCCTTGTGATATTTCCCGCTATATACAGGTTGCCCTTGGAGTCCGCGGCCATGTCATTTATCCAGACCTCATTCTTTCTGCTCCCCTTGTAAACGGACACCTCAATGGTGCTCTTCTTTTTCGTATCTATCTTCAAGACCGAAAAAGAAGTCCTGTTCTCGTCCGGGTTAGAAATGAAGAAAAAGCCTCCTCCGGCAGCGGTTACATCCCCGCGTGCCCTGTCGCAGCTATATTGGTATACAGGCTCTCCGTTCACATAGGTAACTCCATTAGAGTAATAATAAATATTCCGATCAAGGTCTATGCAGCCGTTGAAAGGGGTGTTGACATCCATGCTCAGACCGTTCCTGATCAGTTTGTCTTCCTGGGTCCAATAGACTCCTGATTTGGTGATCATCGTGACCGTGACCTTGCAGGTGGCCTTGATTCCGCCTTCAGCTGAAGTGGCCGTGATAGTGGCGCTTCCTTCCTTCACTCCCTCAACGACACCGCTATCGGATACTTTCGCGACAGAGGCGTCGGAACTACTCCATTTCACATCTTTGTTGGAAGCGTTCTCAGGGGTGTATTTCACTGAGAGATTCACTTTCTTTCCTATGATCACCTCTGTCTCGGATGGCGAGATCTCAATCTTGGTCAAAGCGATGGCCTTGACTGTCACCGAGCAGGTGGCTGTCTTGGAACCATCTGACGTGGTGACGGTTATGGTCGCCGATCCGGCTTTCTGGGCGATCACTTTGCCGCTTCCGTCAACGGTCGCCACCTGAGTGTCGGAGGAACTCCAGCTGACGCTCTTGTTTGTCGCTTCCGCGGGAGAGAGAGTGGCGGTCAGGGTCTCTGAATCACCTTCCGCCAGGTTAATGGAGGTCTTATTGATAGATACTCCACTCACCGCTATGGTCTTGTCCCCTTTTTCAGGGTCGCAACTGATAAGGATAGCCGAGGATAAAACGGCTACAACAATTGCCGCGGCAACTTTAAAAATAGTCTTTTTCATATGTTCAATAATTTATTCCAGGATGGCAAGGCTATTTGAGAAAATTATTTCTGAAGGAGTGTAAAGGACTTTTCCGTTCTTCCATATATAATACTGGGTTTTACCGGAACTCTGAAATCCGGAACAATAGACATCCCCTTTAGAGGTGACCGCTATATCCATGGAGTACACATTCACACCGTGCTTCAGATCGTATAAGGCGCTCTTGTTCTTATACACCTGATTCTTAAAGGTCTTTTCATTCGATGTGTTCTGGCCATTATACTCATTCACGAGGATATAGACATCGTTGCCAAGGACAGCCATGTCGCAACACTGTGTGTATTGCCTGCTGCATTTGCTTGTGACGAGATATTGCTTCTTGCCGTTCTTGTAAAGGTAAAGGTAACAATACCCGTCGTAGCCATATGACCCGTCCCACACAAGGCAGAAAACGTCGCCGTTCTTGTTCAAAGCCACAGCATCGACAGACTCAACGCTCTTTGAGGTGCCACTGGAGAGGGATGTCTTTGTGACATTATCGTTCGAATCAATTTTCCATAGCGTGGCGGTATAATAATCGGGGATGTTTTCTATGTATCCCGCTAGATAAAGGTTGCCCTTCGAATCGGCTGCCATGTCATTGATCCAGAATGAATGAGCTGGACCGCGATACACCTCTATGTCCTTGATTTCACCGGCCTTGGGATCTATCTTCCATGTCCGCAAGACAGAATGGTCAGTGTTGTAGTCAGGGATGAAGTAATATCCTCCACCTGAGGTTGAATAAGTCCCGTTGCAATTCTCGTCGAATCTTAAATATGGTACTCCATTCCAGAATATATGCCAGGTGTTACTCACATTAGTCCGGTGCATGGAGCAATAATACATGTCCCCGGCAGGGTCGATACTGACACCGAACGCCACAGGAGTATTAAGATCCTCTCCGTCGCGATACAGGTATCTATTCTGCACCCAATAGACACCAGGCTTTAAGACCGCGAGTACCTTGACCTTACAAGTGGCCTTGAATCCTCCTTCCTCCGATGTGGCGGTAATGGTAGCCTCGCCAACGTCCAGCCCCAAAACCTCGCCAGTGGAAGATACTGTTGCCACGGCATTATCGGAACTTTCCCAGGTGACGTTCTTGTTCTCCGCATCAGCCGGAGTGAACACAACCTCAAGTTGCTCCGTTTTGCCCATAGTAACCTCCAACTCGCTTTTTGAGAGGGCGATTCCCTTGAGCCTCAAATCTTTTTTGACATGAATACCGCAAGTTCCCGTTGTCCCGTTCCCGGCCTTCGCGTCGATATACACGAAGCCATTCGAGACGCCAGTGACCACTCCCTTGTTGTCCACGACCGCGATATCCTGAGAGCGGCTTACCCAGGTGAAGCTTTTGTCGGACGCATTTTCCGGAGATATCGTTGCCGAAAGTGTCACTGTCTCGCCCTCAAAAATTTCCGCTGTCTCCGGGGTGACCACAATACTTTCCACCTCGATTATCTTCGCTGAGACCTTCACCTCGCACTTAGATGTCTTGGAACCATCTGATGTGGTTACGGTTATGGTGGCTGAGCCTGCCTTGACAGCTGTTACCTTTCCGTTTCCGTCGACGGTAGCCACTCCAGGTGCGGATGAAGTCCAATTGACGGATTTATTTGTGGCATTGGAAGGGGCGACAGTCGCTACAAGTGATTCCGATCCTCCCTCTTCCAGGCTGAGTGAGCTCTTGTTAAGTGAAACTCCCGTAACAGCGATTGTGGAGGGAGTCGCAGGTACATCATCGTTTCCTCCTCCGTTATTGCCGCCGGGTTGTTCCTCGGGCCCGCAACTGATGATGATCGCCGATGACAATACGGCAACCGCAATGGCAGTGGCCACTTTAGAAATAGTCTTTCTCATATTCCCGTCTTTAGTCGTTCAGTCAATAAAGATATGAAGCAATTCCCGGATTACCAAACGAATACCTCCCGGAAGAGTGTCAGTTGACCGCAAAGTCACGAATGAAACAGCCTGAGCGGTCGCCCTTCACAACCTTGAGCTTGAGGATGTGTCGGCCAGGTGCAAGACCATCGGCTAGCATATGCAGCCATGGAATGTGCAAGCCTTTGCTCCAGGGGGTGAATGTGTCCAGCAGGGGATATTCCTTCCCGTCGATAGTGTAGGACAGAATCCCGGCATTCGGACCGCAGGTGCAATATAAACCGACCGCCTTGCCTTGGAACTCGAAGGTGAGGGACCCTCCTTCCTCGCAGACCAGCGTCGGGACATGGACATATTGCTTGCGGGTTCCGGCGCCGTCAGTCGGCACCCAGTCTTCTTCAAGGCGGAACCCTTTGACTTTCAACGCGGAAGCCGGGGGAATAAGGCCTCCATCCTCGTAGCAGTCCGTCTCAAGCTTAGTCTCCGGGATGAAGTGAGGTGTCCTGGAATATTCATCCGCCGGTTTGGTCAGGGCGTCAAACAGATTCCCGATAGCGGCCGCGTAGATCTTATGCCCGAACGGGGCCGGGTGGGTGCCTCCGAAAGTGTCCCAGTCGAACTCTCCGGCCCGCATCCTTGCGGAAACCTCCGAGGCCAGGTCGATTGAGTTGAGATGGTAATGGTTGGCGACCCTCTCATGATTCAGTATGACATCGGGAATCTCACCGCTGTCCAGCAAAGGAATGAAGGGGTCGTATATGAAGTGGAGGAATATGACGTCCATATATGGATTGGCCTTAAGCGCGTGACGGACAATTCCTTCCATCCCCAGTACCTGTTCCTTGGGACCGAAGGAATTAGTGTCATCATTGACCGCGGCCTCCACGAAAAGGAGATCCGGCACGCCATGGGATAGGACATCTTCTTCGAACCGGAAAGCGTGTGGGGTTGAGCCGAGGGAGGATATTCCCGCATCGATAAAGGTGAACTCAGTGTCCGGGAAGCGCTGCCCGAGATCGTCCTTGACCATTTCCTTCCAGCCTTCCATCTCCGTGATGGAACCTCCCAGAAACGCGACAGTGGCCTTCTTGCGCACGGTCATGGCCTCCATGGAATTGTCCAGGCCACTCCGGATATGGATCTTTTGTGAATATGTGTACGAATCCGTATGGGCCTTGATGAAGTCCACTACCGGAGCCGGATCCTCAAGGCTGTGTGGATGATGCCCGCAGTCCGGCTTGACAATCACCTCGACAACTCCTCCCATAGCCTGGTAAGCATCCCTGACCTTATGCATATTCTCATCATAAGGTACTCCCTCGTCCGCTCCTCCGCATACTGAGATTATCGGGATTCCGGCCTTCGCGATTCCCGGGAGATGATTAAGGGCATTGCCCCTGAAACCACTGTCCACCTCCTCGTCTTTCACTCCCCACTCTTCCAGGAAGCCGTTCCAAAACTCCGGTTGCTTACGGCTTGGCCATGATGTTATGTCGCAGACAGGCGCGTCGACATAAAGGCATGAGACCGTCTCGGGCCAGGCGTCCGCCCAGGCGAACGCGAAATAACCTCCGCGGCTGAAACCTTCGACACAGACTTTCTTGTCCAGGTTGAAGGCCGGGACAACATAGTCATAGAAAGATTTGGCCAGTTTGACAGCCCTGGGACTCCCGTAAAGATGTGTCACATCATAATAGGCGAGATGCCATCCTTCCTTCAGAAGCGCTTGATCCACAGATGGGAAGGCTCCGAAAAAGGCGGGTCTCCAAATCCAGGGATTACCTGGGGCTGCTTCTTTCGGAATCACCACAAGGGCGTCCCTGCCCTCGACCTGGAAATCATATCTGTCACATCCTTCCCAAGAGGATTTCTCACCTGGATATTCCTGGGCTGAGAGAAAGGCGGAAGCGAAAACCGCGAGAGTCAGAAAGATTCTTTTCATATCCCAAATATAGGCATTTTTGGCTTGAAATGTGGCTGATAATTATGTACATTCGCGTATAAACAATCACGACTATCATGATGGGTGGTAAGGGATTTATCTGTTGTCTGTCACTGTCTCTTTCTTTATTAGCTGTCAGGGCGCAGCCGGTCACGACTTTCGAGGCCCGGTATTTTTCGAGAGACCCTAAGGCTGATGGGGTTACCGATCTTCATGGGGAGACGGAAGTGTTTGACAATGCCCAGCGGTTGGCTTTTCTGAATAGTTATGCCACATATGCTTCCAAGTTCTGGGGAGATCCCGGGCTTGACACCCCGCTGTTCAAGGAAGCAGACATAGAAGAAAAACTGGCTGGAATAAAGCCTCAGCCTTTGACTTCCATAAGGCGTACAATCCGTCTTGATGAATGGAAAGCTTATGGATATAAAAAAGGCAAGGAAGCCTCGCAGGCCGCGAATTGGGCAAAATGGACAGCCTCTGGTGCCAAGATTTCTGACGGACGTCTCGTCCTTGACGGGAAGTCGGCCTCTCCTGAAATTCCGGCCCTTGACTGGCGTTTCAGGATGAGGGTTTCCCTCGCTGAAGTCCCTCATGGCCTGCATGTTATCCTGAACTCTTCCAACCGCGTTGATATCCCAGTCGGCCCACTCAAGGATTTTGAGATATACGGTGACCTACCCAACCGCAGGTTATTCCTGTCGTCGGAAGGGAAAACCGTACGGGAGATATACCTTGATTCTCCATCGTATGAGGTGGAAGTCCCTGTGGACAAGCAGACCGCGCCGGTAGTGACTGGATCCGAGGTGATCACTTCTTTTGCCCTCGATGCTTCCGAAGGCAAGGCCTCCGTCGATAAGATCGCTTTATATGCTTTCGTTCCTCACTTGGATGATCGTGGTACTCCGTATTGGTCGGAAATGATTTATGATGAGGACTTTAATGAGGTGCCATCCATGGATGGGTGGCAGAATGAAGGGTACAACGACTCCACTTGGGAGATTGTCCGCTTACCGTCAGCTCTTGGCGGACAAAAGTCTGCGGGCGAAAGTTACTATCTTAGGACTAAGGTGAAGATCGGTGAGTTCACTCGCGCATATCTCGGGCTTGAGTCAATCGACCCCGCTGGAGATGTCTGGGTCAACGGAGAACCGGTGGCTGTGCTTAATGGCAAGATTCCCAGAAACATAGATGTCAGCGAATATCTCAAGCCGGGTGAGGAGAATGTCATCGCGGTCAGGGTGAAGCCATATTTCTCGACAAATACGATGCTCCACTCCACCTCGGACCATAATTTCGGCTGGTCATTGGGCAGGGCGACACTGGTTTTGAACGGGACTCACGAACATCTGGCCGGAGCATTGGTCCACACGGTCGCCCTTGAGGGCTCCAAAGCCCTTCAGCACCATAGGATCATTCTGAGCAACAAGACCAGAGACTCTTGGAAAGGAAGCCTGGAAATCAATTACTTCCCTTGGTTCCCCGAGGAAGGACCCAAGGTCGCCTCTATTTCCCGTGAGATCGAGTTAAGGCCAAGAGTCGAGAATAATGTCGACATCGACCTTGAGCTGGACGATCCCGCACTCTGGTTCCCCTATGATCCAAAGCTTTACAAGGTCGAGGTCATTCTCAAGGATGAGTCCGGGAAGCCGATTGATGACTATGTCACTACAACCGGAGTCCGCCTGATTGTGCAAGTTAAGGGTGAGCTATTCGTGAATCACAAGCCGGAGATGCTGAACGGAGGCCAGATATTCGGTTACCGTCTCCCTGTCGAGAACACACCGGTCACAATTCGTTGCGCCACCGACGAGATGGTCATGAAGGATGTGTTGATGGCCAAGGCTCTTGGCAACCTCTTGAGAATCCATGTACATGCGGAAGGCTCCACCCCGGAGGGCCTGAACGATGCCAGATACGCCGAATATGCCGACCAACTTGGACTTTACCTCATTTGGCAGACTTCCGGCTGGATTCGTGAAGGTGAGGTCTGGAACGTGGACATCGAGAACTATCCGGTCTATATGAAGTCGGTTTTCAACCATCCTTCGATCACCATGTGGGAGGCCAGCAACCATCCTAACAGATTCAAGACACATGATTTCAGCGATACGGGTGATTACTTCACGAGCATAATCTCCACCATAGCCGGGACAGATTCGAGCCGCCTTATCTCCCCGACATCGTTTTGGCAGCATTCCCATTACGGAAACTACGATGGCACAATTGATTACAAAGGGGATCCTCTGCCACGTAACCCTTGGCTGACGTATAAGATGGTCACCCGAGGAAGCCAGGACTCGTATTCCGGATATGACAATGACTGGAGCCATTTGCGGAATATTCCTAGTCCCTGGGCTAAAGAGTGTCTGGACGCCAAGGATGTCTGCTACTTCAATTTCGAGCACGAGGAGTCCATCGCCCAGCCCAACTGGGCTCTTGGCCGCAAAGAACCTTTCTACAAAGTGTTCTCCTACGAGAAGAATTACGAGGAAGCTAATGTCGGAAGGCGCTTGGAGACAAGTGAGTGGAGGATCAGCCAGGCGTACCAGGCCTTCTCGGCATGGGAATCCATGAAGGTCCAGACCCTTCTGGGAGTCTGCGGTTTTTCTTGGTGCTCTCTGGAGTCGGGCCCCAATATGTTCACGTACCAGAAACCGCTTGTGGACCCGTTCAATGTCCCTAAACTCGCTTTCCATGCCAATCGTATGGCTTTCGGGCGTCTTTGGGCTGCGAGCGATGATGTCGATGTGGTTTACGGTCCGGGAGATGAGATCCGGCCGGTCATATTCAACCTTGACGGGGCCTGTTCAGTGAATCTGACCGTGGAACTCCAGAACGAGAAAGGGAGAGTGCTCGAACGTAAGGTGATTAAGGGAGTTCCTGTCCCCGCCGGGCGTTCTGTGACAAGGTTGGAGCCTTTCCGTTTCAAGAACAATTCCGAGGGTGTAAGATTTGTCGTGTATAAACTTAATAAATTATAAATCATGATTTTGGGTAAATATTTGGCGGCATTGGCCGCAGGTCTGGCCGTTTTCTCCGGCTGTTCTTCAAAGCCATCAGACACCCAGTCTCCCGCTTCCGGCGCCGGGGACGATTGGCAGAGCCGTCTGGATGGGATGCTGCCCCTTCTGGGCCATCGCAACTGGATAGTTATCACCGACATGGCCTACCCTCTCCAGTCGGGGCAGGGAATTGTGACCCTTTATGCCGACCAGCCATATCTCGAGGTTTTGAGAACCGTTGTGGACAAGATCAAGGAGGCGCCCCACGTTTTCGCCCACGTTTATAATGACAAAGAATTGGAATTCATCACGGAAGCGATGGTTCCGGGGATCGGGGAATTGCGTTCGGGGATGCGCTCCATCTGCGGGCCGGAAGCGGAGAGTGTCATGCATGAGAAGTTGATCTCACGTCTGGATGAGGCCGGGAAGCTTTTCACTGTCTTGATAATAAAGACTCCCCAGACCGTTCCGTACACCACCACCTTCTTTGAGCTTGATTGTGCCTACTGGGACGCCGATCGCCAAAGCGCCCTTGATGCTCTTGCCAAATGACGCTAAGAAAAAGACTATACCGGGTTTACAAGCGTTTCATGCTGGATCATTTCCATCGAGCTTTCATCGATCATGAATGGGTGAAATGGAAAGGATACAAGGTGGATTGGGAACACCCTCGTGACATCAACGAGAAGATCCAGTGGTTATTGTGCTATTCGGACACCTCCATGTGGACCCTGTGTTCAGACAAGTACCGTGTCAGGGAATATGTCAAATCCAAGGGACTCGAGGATTTGCTGGTTCCTCTGCTGGGTGTTTGGGACAAGGCTGAAGATATTGATTTTGAGTCGCTTCCTGAGAAGTTTGTAATCCGGTGCAATCATGATAGCGGATCCACCATAGCCGTGGATAAGGCGAAGGGTTTTGATCCTGAGGCGATCCGTTCCGAGCTGGCCTGCCATCTTAAGAACCGTTTCGGGTACAGGGTTGGCGAGCTATTCTATAACCGGATCGAGCCTAAGATTGTCGCTGAGACTTTCCTGGAGCAGGACATCCCCTCGCTGGAGGGCCTGCCGGTCGATTACAAGATATGGTGTTTCGATGGCGAGCCTTATTCGATATGGGTGAATTACAACCGGACCAGGGAATCGACATTCATCAATGTCTATGACTTGGATTGGAATATCCGTCCTGAGGCCTCGAATTTCAATGAACGCTTCAAGGATGGTAAAGGAGTGGTTCCCAAACCAGAATGTCTGGATGAGATGCTTGCTGTCGCCAGGACCCTTTCGGAGGGTTTCCCTGAGGTCCGGGTAGATCTTTACCTTTCAGGCGGGAAGATATATTTCGGGGAGTTGACCTTCGCCTCTGTGGGTGGGATGATGAAACGTTTCTCGGATGATTATTTGAGGGAGCTGGGCGCCCAATGCGTCCTCCCGGAAAAGATAAACAGAAAAAGAAAGTGATATGAGAAGCAAAGTGTTTTATTTGTCGGTGCTGTTCTTTATTTTGGTTGGTTCCCTGTCGTCTTGCAAGGCTCAGGAACCGCGGATCCAAAGCCAGTGGAATGGGGCAAAAGTCGCCTTCCTCGGGGATTCGATAACTGATGAGGGCCAGCTCAAGACCCAGGACATATACTGGCACCAGCTGGCTAATATTCTGGGCATCAAGCCTTTCTGCTATGGTATCAGTGGTCACCAGACTTCCCATATCCTGGGCCAGGCGGAGAAGCTGATGGCGGAAAGGGGCCAGGACATAGACGCCATAATCATATTCATAGGCACCAACGACTTCAATGGTTCGATACCTCCTGGAGAGTGGTTTGAGGAAGAGATGGTAGAGACCAACAGGAACGGTACCTTGATGACCCTCAAGCACAGGGTGCCGGTTATGGAAGGCAATACCACCAAGGCCCACATAAACAGGTTCATGGCGTATTTGAAGCATAACTATCCCACCAAGCAGATTATCCTTCTGACTCCCATCCACAGGGGATACTTCAATTGTTATGAGACCAACATCCAGCCTGAGGAGAGTTTCGCCAATCCGATAGGGCTGTATATCGATGACTACATTATGGTGATAAAGGAAGCCGCTGATGTTTGGGCCGTTCCCGTGATTGACCTGGCGAGTCTCAGCGGGCTTTATCCTATGGAACCGGAACACGCCCGTTATTTCAGGGAGAGCGGGATGACGTTCAAGTATTCGGCCTCGGAGGCGGCGGCAGGGAAACCTGGAACTGAACAAGGCCTTGAGCATCACGACCTTCTGCATCCGAACACGGACGGCCATCTCCGGATGGCTTACGCCCTGGCCTATCAGCTGATAGGCTATCCCCCACATTTTTAGATATTTACAAACACTTGATACATTCATTATGAAAAAAGCCTTGTTGGCCACATTGCTCGGCCTCTCTATCTTGGCCTGTCCGGTCTTGTACCTGATCGCGGGTCCTGAGTTGGACGCCACCCAGATCCACGTCCTGAATGTCCTGTTGATAATAATGTGCTGCAGCGGCCTGTACTGTTTCATCGTTGGAGAAATTACAGGCAATAACAGCCAGATGGACAAGCTGTGGAGTATTCTTCCGGCTGTATATACATGGGTTATCGCAGCTTCTGGCGGTATGACTCCCAGGCTTGTGGTGATGGCTGTCCTGGCGACTCTTTGGGGCGCCCGTCTGACCTTCAACTTCGCCCGCAAGGGGGCCTATTCAATAAAATTCTGGACTGGTAAGGAGGATTACCGATGGGCGGTGCTGCGTTCCAAGAAAGAGTTCCAGCCTCACTGGAAGTGGGCTTTGTTCGATTTCTTCTTTGTGTCTTTGTACCAGAACGCTCTTGTACTGGCAATCTGTTTCCCGGCCTTGGTCTCTATGAGTTCCGATAATCCTTTCAATTGGGTGGACATCCTGGCCACCGTCTTGATGGCCGGATTCATCATCTTGGAGACGGTGGCGGACGAGCAGCAGTGGAAGTTCCAGACCAGGAAATGGGCGATGATAGGAGAGGGAAAGAAGTTGGAGGAGTTGCCCGCCCCTTATAATAAGGGATTTAATACCACTGGCTTATGGGACCGCAGCCGCCACCCCAACTATTTCGCGGAGCAAGCTATATGGATCAGTTTCTATATATTCAGTGTCGCCGCTGGAATCGGAATATTCAACTGGAGTTTGATCGGAGCCCTGTTGCTGGTGGTCCTGTTTCTCGGGAGCTCATCGTTCGCCGAGGAGATAAGCATGTCCAAATATCCCGAATACACCAGATATCGGCTGACTGTGCCGAGGTTCTTCCCCTCGTTCAAAAAGATTTCCTGATAGTCTCATTTTGATATGCGGAAACTCAAGCTGCCCAACACCTATGTCATCATTGCCGCTATAATCATTTTATCGGCGGTGATGACATGGTTCGTGCCTGGCGGGCAATATGTCAAGTCAGAGGACGGCTCCCTGACCTATGAGGCGGTAGATTCGGTCCCACAGACCTGGCAGGTGTTCTCCGCTATTTATCACGGCTTTGTCAAACAGGCCGGGATAATTATATTCATCCTTGTTGTAGGAGGGGCTTTCTGGCTTCTTAACGCCACCGGCGCGGTTGAGGCTGGCATCAAGCGTTTTATCGTCCGGATAGGGAACAGGGATAAGCTTGTGCTTGTTACGCTTACCATACTGTTCTCATTGGCTGGGGCTGTCTTTGGGATGAGTGAGGAGACCATCCCTTTTGTCGGAATAGTTGTGCCGTTGGCGATTTCCATGGGATATGACGCGTTCATGGGGATGCTGGTCGTCTATGTGGCTTCAAATGTCGGATTCTCAAGCGCTTTCCTGAATCCGTTCACGGTCGGTATCGCTCAGGGGATGGCCGATCTCCCGCTTTTCTCAGGGATGGGCTACAGACTCTTCTGCTGGGCTTTGCTCACAACGCTTCTGGTTGTTTTCGTGATAGTATATGCGAGCAAGACCCGTAAGATCCGGTCCCTTCGACAGGCTCAGGGACCGGGCGCGGGTGATGAGCTTGTCGAGCCGTCGGCAGAACCACTTACCCGCCGTCAGACCTGGATTCTTGTTGTATTGCTGCTGACAGTCGTGGCGCTCATCGTGGGGGTCACCTGCTTCGAATGGTATATGCCGGAGATCACGGGCCTGTTTCTCGCTATGGGAATCATTTGCGCCATTATCGCCGGTTTTGACTCGGATCGCACAGTAAAGGAGTTGATGGCCGGGGCCAAGGATATCCTCTCTGCCGCTCTGGTTGTCGGTTTCGCCTCCGGGATAATCGTGATTCTGCAGGACGGAAAGATAGTTGACAGTATACTGCATGCCATGCAGGAAGGGCTTGAAGATGGAGGGAAAGTGGGGTCTCTCAGTGCGATGTATGGCATACAGGCCGTTATTAATTTCATCATTCCCAGCGCTACCGCCAAGGCCGCTATCACTATACCGATAATGGCCCCGTTCGCTGACATGACTAGTGTCTCCCGACAGGCGATGGTTCTGGCATTCCAGTTCGGAGATGGGTTCACGAATATGATAACCCCCACATCCGGAGTGCTTGTCGCTGCCCTTGCGATGGCCCGTATCCCTTACGCCAAATGGGTCAGGTGGATTTGGAAAATGGTCCTGGCGCTGCTGGTGATAGGGCTTCTGTTGCTCCTTCCCACTGCGCTGCCGCAAATAGCCGGTTTTTAGACTTGATTACTCCTCGACGAAAAGGCCGTCCCTCATGAACAGGGAGCGGTCGCACATGGCCGCCAGCTCAGGGTCATGGGTCACGATGACTATGGTCTGGCCGTGACGCTCACGCAGATCAAAGAACAGCTGGTGGATCTCAGCCTTAGTCTTGGTGTCGAGATTGCCGGAAGGCTCGTCGGCGAAAAGTATGGCTGGCTCATTTACGAGAGCCCTTGCTATAGCGACCCTTTGTTGCTCTCCTCCAGATAGTTCCGAGGGTTTATGATCCATTCTCTCTCCGAGCCCCATTTCTTTCAGGAGGGTAGTGGCCGCTGTCTTGGCGTCCCTGTCGGTCCTCCCGGCGATAAAGGCCGGGATCATCACATTCTCAAGAGCGTTGAACTCGGGAAGGAGATGGTGGAACTGGAAGACGAAACCTATCCTCCGGTTGCGGAACGCAGAGAGTTCCTTTCCGCCAAGATGCAAGACGTCGGTGCCGTCAATCTCAAGGGATCCGGCGTCAGGAGTGGACAGCGTCCCGAGGATCTGCAGCAAGGTGGACTTCCCGGCGCCGGAGGCGCCCATAATGGATACGACTTCAGATTTTCCAACCTGGAAATCTATACCTTTCAGCACCTTGAGGTCGCCGAAACTCTTCTCTATTCCTTTAGCTTCTATGATCATGATTCAAAGATACTTCTTTTTTGGCATTTTCCGAAAAAAGAAATACCTTTGCAGTCCCTATCGGGGTGTGGCGCAGTTGGCTAGCGCATCTGCTTTGGGAGCAGAGGGTCGAAAGTTCGAGTCTTTTCACCCCGACTAATTAAAAAAAGGCACTTGCGTTTCCGCAAGTGCCTTTTGCTTTATACAAGGTCCTGTTTTTTCCGCTCCATGCGGAGCGAAGGGATCTAGAATACAAAACCGAGACCGAGCTTGAGGTTGGAGCGATGGGTCTTGATCGCGTTTTCACCCTTGTAAAGGTTCATCAAGCCATAGTCATAACCCAAGGTGATCTGGATCGCGGACACCTGGAAACCGATGCCGCCGCCGAGATACACGTTGAACCGGTTGTAGTTCTCGCTGTCATAGTTGTCGTATTTCTTGTCACCACTGTATTCGCCGACGCCGCCGGCAAGCTTCGTGGTGGAAGCGAGGCCGTACTGGGCAGTCGGGCCAGCGAAGATGAAGAAGTTGGAGTCACTGGCGAGGTTGAGGTTGTAGTTCAGATACAGGGGAACGTTGACCGCATGCTCCATGAAGGTTGAGGAAGCAGATACGGGGATACCAAGAATAGAGCCGGTGCTGCCACTCTTGTTAGTGATCATGGAGTAATATAAACCGGGGGCGATGCCGAAACCGCCGGCGAGCGGAATGTTGAAGGAAACACCGGCATATGCACCGTTGGAGTTGATGGAGTTCGAGTTGGACTCGCTGAAACTCTGGGAAGAGTTCAAGTAACCCGCGTTTACGGATGTCTGGGCGAAAGCCTGGGTGCCGATCAGCATCAGGGACGCGGCCAGAAGAGTTGAGAAAAACTTTTTCATACGCTTATTATAATAGGGTTTAAAAAATTCCGGGTTAAAAAGCCTTCAATAATCAAGCCAGCCAATTCGCTGAGCGATTATTATCTTACCTCCGGGCAGAAGGTGTGGATCTGCCTGACACCATCAAGTATTCAAATGAAGTGTCCGCTAAATACGGCAACACTTTAATCACGGTCAAAGCCCCGGATAAGGGACAATCATATATGTCGCTCAACATCGGTTATTGGGGAGGATACTGGTCCAATGGTGAATGGAAGACAGGATGGATAGACTGATGGTTTGTTTGAAGCCGAATTGACAAATAACAGTATCTCAGCTACTTCCATAACAGGCTGTCTATGGGTCGCGAGCGGTCAGCGATGATGAACGGATCCCTGCAACAACCTGCAGGGCCGATAGCACCAAACAAAAAGGGCCTTTGCGACTGGCAAAGACCCTTGGAGAGCTGAAAAGTGCGAACCTACCCCGGTAAGGTTAGCTCATGAATCTGAATCACCTGGAACGAATGGCAGGGGGGCTGATATCTAGGTGTTTGTGCTTTTGAGATACACATTGATTTTAAAGGAACGAAGGAATTGCTATTTTTGTAATGGGCAAGCATGTAATGAAACAATCGATATTTATGAAGTCAACAAAGATTCTGTTAATCGCCGGAATAGTGGCGCTAGTGGTGTTGTCCTGTGGAACAAAGTCAAAGGATATTCCCATACGTTTCGCGAATTACAACATGAGGGAGTTGATGGCTGTCGACACCGCAGACAGGGCTTTCTACAATCGACTCCCGGTCATCGTCAAACGAATAACGGATTATGACTTTGACATCATCGGCACCCAGGAAGTTACCTACGAGATGAGGTCAGCCCTATTCGAAGTCCTTGGCGACACTTACGCCATCTTCGGCTCCGGGAGGAAGAACTATGCCAATGGGGAGGGAACCCCCATTATGTATAAGAGAGACCGCTTTGACCTTCTCGAAAAGGGAAACTTCTGGCTTTCAGAGACTCCGGATGTCCCCGGCAGCGTAAGTTGGGACTGCTCCCAAGAGAGGCTTGCTACCTGGGGAATATTCCTTGACAAGAAAACAGGAAAGAAGTTTATCTATATCAACACCCATTTCGACCATCGCGGACCCATATCCCGTACGAAAGCGGCAGAACTGCTTTTGGAAAAGGCGTGCGAATTGGGTGATGGTCTTCCGACATTCTTTTCAGGAGACTTGAATACGACCATGGCATCAAATGAGATCGCCATCCTTTTCGACAATGACATTGTCAAGGACAGTTATTCTTCAAGCATCACGGAGCCCACGGGCAGGGTCAGCTCATATTATGGTTTCGACTTTGACAGGCCGGACGGAAACAGCAGGATCGACTATATCTTCGTTCCGAAAAACGCCAAGGTCCATTCTTACTCCTGTATCGATGACGACTTCCGTTACCGGCAATACTCTTCGGACCATTGCCCTCTGTTGGTAGTCGTTTCCATCGAATAGGCCGTTAGGCATTAGTTGCCCGGCAGAATGTATTCCGACTGCAAATGGGAGGGGGGCTATAATCTGAGTGTTTGCGCGTGTGCACAACTAATGAATTATCCGCTTTGAATCAGGCAAGGAAAAGAGTAAATTTGCGGTAATTACCCTTTGGGCCTTGGTTTCCTGTAAACAGGAGACATATTTTCAACATATCAACCAGCGTACAGCCAGAAGGTGGCGGCAGCGTTGTAATGACACCGGCATCCGGATCCGTTCTTGAAGGAATAGCTGTCTCTTTCAAGGCTAATCCTAATGGAGACTATGTATTTACTGGTTGGAATGGCAACCTTTCAGGATCAGAGAATCCAAAGACAGTTGTCGTCTCATCCAATTTGAATGTGACAGCCAACTTCGTCTTACGAGAATATCCTTTGAGCATCAGTGTAGAAGGAGAAGGGTCAGCGACGATTGACGGATTCCCGCGATAGATGCTGTCAGGAAGGCCCCGCTTGATTCCCGATAACACTCAGAGTATAAACAGTCCAGACTCAAATGAAAAAAAGCGTACCGTCACGGCACGCTTTTTTTGTTCGACAGACTACTAGTTTTAGTGTGAACTGTCACTTTTTGTCGGTTTTGCTGTTGTCGTTTTTATTAAGTTTGTGAATTTGCTGCCTGCGGAAATTCTCCTCGCCGATGTAAAGCTTGGCTATCTTGTCGTTGGAGAGGATCTTCCGGTATTCAACCGTATACTTGCGTTCAATACCTTTGCTCGCTTCCTGAGCCTCAAGGTATTTGTCCAAAAGGGCACTGATTTCCTTGTCGTCCTTCCCGCTGTCGATGCTCTTCTCCAGAGCCCTGTAAGCGTCCATGGCAAGTTTCCAGCACTGCCGTGTCTCAGATTCGGCCCTGTTGTATACTGGCCAGAATTTCTCGGCCTCGGCTGATGTCAGGTCCATGGCGTCTGTAAGATACGCGATCTTCTCAGCCTTGATCCTGTCCTGCCAATCCCTTCTTTGGGGATGGTTTCCCTGCGCGCCCGCGTTCCAGGCGCAAGAGAGTGTGATGATGGCGATTACCGCCAGGTTTTTGATCTTTCCCATAGCTTTCTGTTAATATTGGTCACCAGCGTAAGCGAGGTGCTCGGCCCTTACTCCCGTCTCAATAAGGTAGTTGATGATGTCATCATCCGAGATCTCCTCGACATCAAGTTCCTCGAAATCATAAAGGATACCGGGGTTGGTGATCGAAATGATATCCGCATAAGAGTTTTCTCCGAAGAACTGATCGGAGGACTGGTTTTTAGTGGTGTCTTTCAGGATAGCGTTGCCGATAAGCACGATCGCGGCGAAAGAAGCGGCCAGCGCCAGATATGGCCTGACACGGCTCCATGGTCCGGGATGTGTTTTGGCAGACTCGGCCGGGATGGAATAAAGACGGGCTTTAAGGTCATTGAAATAACCTTCCGGCACACTCGGGCGATCTTTCCCGATGTTCTCGAATATGTCCTTTCCTGTTCTCATTACCGATTGTTTGACAAAGGATTTATTATAAGGTTTAAAATCATTTTATGTTTTTCTCGAGCGAGGCCTTTATTTTTTCGGCCGCGAAATGATAAGACGCTTTCAGAGCTCCGACAGAAGTCCCTAGAATCTCTGATATATCCTCGTAAGACAGTTCATCGAACCATCTCATTATGAACACTGTACGTTGTTTTGAGGGGAGCCTCTGCACAGCTTTCATAAGTATCCTTTGAGCCTCGTCCCCGTCTACTCCTGTGTCCTCGTCTATCTTCTCCTCCAGCTTTGAGGAGATGCTTTCGAAACGCAGAGCTGTACGGATTTTCTGTTTTTGGAGGAAGTTGAGGGACTCGTTGGTCGCTATCCGGTAGATCCAGGTGTAAAGCTGGGACTCGCCTCTGAAAGAGGGTAATGAGTTCCAAATCTTCAGGAATATTTCCTGGACCAGGTCGTCGGTGTCGTCATGGGAACAAAGAAAACGCCGGACGTGCCAGTAAAGCCTCTCACTGTACGAGTCAACGATTTCAGTGAAAGCCCTTTCCCGTTGTCCGGACTGGTAAAGGTCCAATATTTCCTTGTCCGTCATTCTATCATGTACGCTCTCAATCTTTCAAATGTACGACAATTTGCTTACTTTTGCAATTATGAAGCATATCCGCAATTTCTGCATAATCGCCCATATCGACCATGGCAAAAGCACTTTGGCTGACAGGCTCCTGGAATTGACCAAGACCCTGTCCACCCGTGACATGGAGGCCCAGGTTCTTGATGACATGGATCTGGAGAAGGAGAAAGGCATCACGATAAAGAGCCACGCCATCCAGATGGAATATATCTACAAAGGCGAGAAATATATCCTGAATCTTATCGACACCCCCGGACATGTGGATTTCTCTTATGAGGTTTCCCGTTCTATCGCCTCCTGCGAGGGAGCCCTTCTGGTCGTGGACGCCTCCCAAGGCATCCAGGCCCAGACAATCTCCAACCTTTACCTAGCGGTGGATCATGGGCTGGAGATCATCCCGGTGCTGAACAAGATTGACATGGAATCTGCCCAGGTCGAGGTGGTCTCCGACCAGATCGTGGATCTGCTGGGTTGTGACCATGATGATATCTATAAAGTGTCGGCGAGAACGGGAGAGGGCATTCCGCCTATCCTGGATGCGATTGTGGAGAAAATCCCCGCCCCGAAAGGCGATCCCCAGGCGCCTCTCCAAGCCCTTATCTTCGACTCCGTGTTCAACCAGTTCAGGGGGATTATAGCGTATTTCAAAGTCTTGAACGGATCTATCCGGAAGGGCGACAAGGTCAAGTTCGTGGCCACGGGGATGGAATATGACGCGGAGGAGGTCGGCGTGCTCAAAATGAAGCTTTGTCCCACTGAGCAGGTGTCGACAGGTGATGTGGGTTATATCATTTCCGGAATAAAGAGGGCGGTTGAGGTGAAGGTGGGAGACACCATCACCCATGCGAACCTTCCTTGCAAGAGCGCCATCGCCGGTTTCGAGGAGGTGAAACCGATGGTTTTCGCCGGTATGTATCCTGTCCAGGCTGACAAGTTCGAGGAATTGCGGGCCACTCTTGAGAAATTCCAGCTCAATGACGCCTCGTTTGTCTATGAGCCCGAATCCTCCCTCGCCCTCGGCTTCGGCTTCAGGTGCGGTTTCCTCGGGCTTTTGCATCTGGAGATAGTCCAGGAGCGCCTTTTCAGGGAGTTCAACATGGATGTGATCACGACAGTCCCCAACGTCTCTTACAAGGTCTACACGACCCAGGGTGAGGTTATCGATGTGCATAATCCCTCGGGACTTCCGGCGCCCACTCTCATCGACCATATTGAGGAGCCGTACATCCGCGCGCAGATCATCTCCAAGACAGACTTCTACGGGCCTATCATGAAGCTTTGCATGGACAAGAGGGGAACCCTTATCGGAGAGCATTACATCACCTCCGACCGGGTCGAGCTCACGTACGACATGCCTCTTTCCGAGATAGTCTTTGACTTCTACGACAAGCTTAAGTCAATATCCAAGGGATACGCCTCCTTTGATTACCATGTCATAGATTTCCGTCCTGCCAGGCTGGTGAAACTTGACATCCTTTTGAACGGCGATCCGGCTGACGCCCTCTCCTCGCTTATCCATGAGGATCACGCCTATGATTTCGGGCGGAAGATGTGTGTCAAACTGAAGGAACTTATTCCGCGTCAGCAGTTTGACATCGCCGTACAGGCTGCCATCGGGGCCAAGATCATCGCCCGCGAGACTGTCCGCCAGGTCCGTAAGGATGTGACAGCGAAGTGCTACGGAGGCGATGTGACGAGGAAGCGCAAGCTGCTCGAGAAGCAGAAGGAGGGTAAGAAAAGGATGCGCCAGATCGGTACTGTCCAAGTGCCCCAGAGCGCCTTCATGGCTGTCCTCAAACTTGATTCCTGATGAATATGTCCAAAGTCGCGATACTGGTCACTATCCACGATGGGGATGACGGCTCCGCCGGTTGCCTGGAGGAGTGCCAGAGGCAGGTTGACGCCGTGGCCTCTGAAGGGAAGTACATATTTTCCATATTCCTTAATGATGCCGGAGAGAAAGGGTATCAGGCGGTTTGTGAGAAAGCCTCCAAAGAAGGTGCTGACTTTTTCCTTTGGCTCGACCATGACCTTGTCTTGAATGAGGGGATGCTGTCTTGTCTTCTGGAAAATTCGGAGTTCCTCCGCCACAAGGCTGTCATCACCGGCACCGTCTCGCGTCCGGACAAAAGCCTTCTCTTCGGAGGGAGAACCCGTAGGGGACGGCTTATCGAGCCGGATCCCACAATCCCTGTTCCATGCCATCTGTTTGACTTGTCGATAGCTCTCGTCCCGGTTTTCGCCTTATCACACCTTGAGAGTGTTTCGGACCTCTTCCGCAGGGGCCTTCTGAATTATGGCTATGGGATGAGACTGGCCGATGCCGGAGTGGCGAGGATGGTCGCTCCCGGGGTGTTGGCCTCGACAGGAAGGGCTCCCCAGATTCCTTCCTGGATGGATCCGGAGAGTTCCATGAAGAATAAAATCATCAGTTTTTTTCGGTCACTTGTCAAATAAAAGCACTATCTTTATAGGTTGGTTACGTCAACAAAAAATAATATTAAAAACCACATAAGTTATGAAGCATCCTAAAATCGGTATCCGCCCGACCATAGATGGTCGCCAGGGCGGTGTTCGTGAGAGTCTGGAAGAGAAGACCATGACCCTGGCCGCCAACGTGGCGGAACTTATCTCGTCAAATCTCAAGTACAGTGACGGCTGTCCTGTCGAATGTGTGATAGCCGACAGCACGATCGGCCGCGTGGCTGAGAGCGCCGCTTGCGCGGAGAAGTTCGAGAGAGAGGGAGTCTGGGGAACCATATCTGTAACCTCTTGCTGGTGCTATGGCTCCGAGACTATGGATATGCATCCTCTCTGGCCCAAGGCGGTATGGGGATTCAATGGTACCGAGCGTCCCGGAGCGGTCTATCTCGCCGCAGTGCTCGCAGCTCATGCACAGAAGGGTCTGCCCGCTTTCGGAATATATGGCCATGATGTTCAGGACTTGGGAGACAACTCCATCCCTTGCGATGTCGCCGAGAAGATTCTCAGGTTCGCCAAGGCCGCTGTCGCCGTCGGTGAGATGAGAGGTGAGTCTTACCTCTCTATCGGTAGCGTGACGATGGGTATCGCCGGCTCGATAGTGGATTGTGATTTCTTCCAGAAGTACCTGGGAATGAGAAATGAGAGTGTCGACGAGGTGGAGATTCTCCGTCGTATGGATCTCGGCATCTATGATCCCGAGGAATATGCCAAGGCCAAGGCATGGGTCGAGAAATACTGCATGCCTCAAGAGGGCTGGGACAAGAACCGTCCGGAGAAACAGAAGACCCGCGAGGAAAAAGACAAGGACTGGGATTTCGTCACGAAGATGACCATCATCGTGATGGATCTGCTTCATGGCAATCCTAAGCTCAAGGAACTGGGATTCAAGGAGGAGGCTCTCGGACACAACGCTATCGCTGGAGGTTTCCAGGGACAGCGCCAGTGGACTGACTGGATGCCTAACGGTGACTTCACCGAGACCTTGCTGAACACCAACTTCGATTGGAACGGCCGTCGTGAGCCCACCATCCTCGCCACTGAGAATGACTCTCTCAACGGTGCCGCCATGCTGCTTGGACACCTGGTGACCAACCTGCCGCAGATATTCTCTGATGTCCGTACTTATTGGAGCCCTGAGGCTGTGAAGAGGGTCACCGGCAAAGAGCTTTCCGGCAAGGCAGCTCCCGGAATCATACACCTGATCAACTCCGGAGCCACGACTATGGATGGTTGCGGCCAGAGTACCGATGCTGAGGGTAACCCTGTGATGAAGACTTTCTGGGATATGACCGATGAGGATCAGAAGAAGTGCCTCGAGAACTCCTGGTGGATGCCGGCTGACCGCGATTATTTCCGCGGAGGTGGCTTCAGCATCCATTTTGTCTCAAAGGGTGATTTCCCCGCCACCATGATGAGAATCAATATCGTGGATGGCCTCGGACCTGTCCTCCAGATCGCTGAGGGTTGGGTTGTCAATGTGGAGCCTGAGATCCACGATGTGCTTGACAAGCGCACGGATCCCACTTGGCCGACGACCTGGTTCACTCCTCGCCTTGATCCCTCGAAGGATGCCTTCAAGGATGTCTACAGTGTGATGAATAACTGGGGAGCCAACCACGGGGCCATTTCCTATGGTCATATCGGCGCTGACATGATTACCCTCGCCTCCATGTTGAGGATCCCTGTCTGCATGCACAACGTGGATGACGCCAATATCTTCCGTCCGGCCGCATGGAACGCCTTCGGTATGGATAAGGAGGGCGCTGATTTCAGAGCCTGCGCCAATTTCGGACCAATCTACAAGTAGCGGTATATGGCAAAAGATAAACTGGTGGAGAAGAAATATCTCTTCATCTTTATCCTTATCACATCACTTTTCGCCCTCTGGGGGTTCGCCAACGACATCACTAACCCGATGGTGGCGGCCTTCCAGACGGTTATGGAGTTGAGCGCCGCCAAGGCCTCCCTGGTGCAGTTCGCCTTTTATGGCGGCTACGCCACGATGGCCATTCCCGCCGCCCTTTTCATACGCAAGCACAGTTACAAGAGCGGTATCCTGCTCGGCCTCGCCTTGTATGCGATAGGAGCCTTCCTGTTCATACCTGCGGCCCAGTTCCAGCAGTTCTCGTTCTTCTGCGTTTCCTTGTATGTCCTGACCTTCGGTCTTGCCTTCCTTGAGACCACGGCCAACCCTTTCATCCTGTCTCTGGGCTCTAAGGACAACGCGACCAGGAGGCTGAACCTCTCCCAGTCGTTCAACCCGATGGGTTCGCTGATGGGAATGAGCGTGGCTTCCTTCGTTGTTTTGCCCCAGCTCCTTTCTGACAAGCGTGACGCCGCTGGAAACATCATATTCCCGACCCTCTCCGAGGCTGAGAAGGCGAGCATCCGTCTCCATGACCTGGCAGTGATCCGCAATCCCTATGTCATTATCGGCATTGTGGTCATCGTGGTGCTTATCGTTATCGCGTTGGCCAAGGTGCCTAAGACAGAGATCCAGCCCGAACGGACCAACAGCACGGGAAAGACTCTTTCTAATCTCTGGCACAACAAGTTGTATCGGGAAGGAGTGCTGACCCAGATGTTCTATGTGGCGGCCCAGATCATGGTCTGGACTTTCATTATCCAGTACGCTGACAACCTTGGCATCAACAAAGCCACGGCGCAGACCTATAACATCATCGCGATGGCCCTTTTCCTATGCGGAAGGTTCATAGCGACCGCTTTGATGAAATATGTCAACTCCAGCCGGCTTCTCGCGATATTCGCCACCGGTGCGGCCATTTGTACCATTGGAGCGATCTCGATAGTCGGAATGGGAGGCCTCTACTGCCTGATGGGGATCAGCGCCTTCATGTCACTGATGTTCCCGACAATCTACGGTATCGCCCTTGAGAATGTGGATGCCCAGGACGCCAGCCTCGGTGCCGCCTTCCTTGTGGAAGCTATTGTGGGTGGGGCGATTATGCCTCCTCTGCAAGGGATGATCATCGATCAGGGTGAGATTCTCGGCCATCCCGCGGTCAATGTCTCGTTTGTCCTGCCCCTCATCTGTTTCGTGATAGTCCTTTTCTACGGATTGAGGTCATACAAGGCCAGGCGACAGGTCACAGCGAGCTGATAACGCCAAGGCATTCGACGAGAAGGCTCACGGCCTTGTCGTCCAGATAAATCAGAAGATCCGGACATATTCCGGCCCAAGACAGCGCGATCGTGGTCACTGAGAGAACCATGACCGCGCTTGTTAGTGGCAGGGCGGTGAGGTTGGTTATCAGGAAATACTTCGGGAAGGTATGGAAACGGTACCAGACGAGAGGGGCGGTGAACACTTGGCAGGAAATAGACAGGACAGCGCCTTTCCAAAGTTTCCTCATGGGGTCTGTCCTGCCGGCGAGCCCTTCTCCTGCCGGATACATCTTTTCCAGGCGAGGGTATAGGATTGTTATCCCGACCATGGCCAGATAGGATAGCTGGAAGCCGAGGGAAGTTATGACTTCGGGTTTGAGAGCCAGCTGGATGGTCAGGGCGGTAAGAAGGATGTTGACCGGAGCCCTTTCCCTCCCGAGAAGCCGGGCGGTCTCCCCGATTGTGATGTATAGGAATGCCCTGACGATTGACGGGGAAGCGCCGGTCATCAAGGTATAAAAACCGGCGGTTCCAAAGGTCAGGAGGAATCTCGTCCTTCTGGCTCCGGGTCTGTTGCCGAGGGGGACTGTCAGTCGGGAGAGAATCAGATAGAGTATTCCTAAATGCAATCCGGACAGCGCCAGGATATGAGATGCCCCGCTTGCCCTGAATATGTTGACGGTAGTTTTATCAAGGCCGCTCCGGTCTCCGGTCAGCAGGGCTTTGACGAGGGGCCCGGTCCCGGCCGAAGGGTAGGGGATGCTGTCAATCAGACGTTTAAGTTGTTCTCCCTTGATGGCGGCCAATCTTCCCGGATACCCTTTGGGAACCGGTATCCCATATCCTGTTTTTGAATTGATGGAACAGAATAACCCGGTCAGAAAAAATATGAAAAGGAACGAGAGACGGTTGGCTTTTTTGCTGTCTGATTTCAGGAATACGGCGACGGAGAGAGTCGGGATCATCATCGACAGGCAGCAGGGAATCGCCAATGGGATGATTTTGACATATTCAGCAAAAACAGCCCCGACAGCGACGCCGGCGGCGAACATCATCCCTATCCCCACGATCTCTCCTGAGTCCTTCATAGCCTGGTTTCTTATTTTTGTAAAAATAGCTATTAATTTCGTATCTTTGTCTTTCTGAAACTTTTTATTTTTTAGGATAATGATCATTCTGGTAATCAATTGCGGAAGTTCCTCAATCAAGTATCAACTGCTTGACATGCGGAGCGATGATATCTATGACCTGATGGCCAAGGGCATAGTGGAGAAGATCGGACTCGAGTCCGGCAGGCTGGTTCACACACCGATAGGTAAGGATAAGGTTGTCAAAGACCTGCCCATCCCGGATCATACGGTCGGAATGCAGCTTGTGCTTGATGCCCTGGTGGACAAGGATTATGGTGTGCTCCAGTCGTTCGATGATATCGAGGCTGTCGGTCACAGGATCGTCCAGGGTGCTGACTTCTTCTCCGGTAGCGCTATCGTGGACGAGGATGTCATGTCCAAGATCGAATACTGCTGCGATTTCGCGCCTCTCCACAACCCCGCCCATCTGCTTGGTATCAGGGCTTGTCAGGAGGTTCTCCCGAATGTTCCGCAGGTAGTCACCTTTGACACGGCTTTCCATCAGACGATGCCTCCGCAGGCTTACATGTACGGCCTTCCTTACGAATATTACGAGAAGTATCATATCCGCCGTTACGGAGCCCATGGCACAAGCCACCAATTCGTCGCCCAGAAGGGTGCCAAGATGGTTGGTCTGGACATCAACGATTCCAGGATTGTCACCTGCCACATCGGTAATGGAAGTTCCATCACCGCCATCCATAACGGCAAGTCCATCGACACCTCCATGGGTCTGACTCCGCTCGAGGGTCTTATCATGGGTACCCGTTGCGGCGATGTCGATCCCAACGCCATCCTCTACATAATGAAGAAGGAGAACATCTCAGCGGACGACATGTATACCCTCGTCAACAAGAAGAGTGGTTTCCTCGGTGTCTCACAGAGGACTTCAGACGCTCGTGAGATGGATGAGCTGGCCAATGGTGGGGACTTCAAGGCGAAACTCGTCCTGAAGATGCTCTCGTTCCAGATGATCAAGTATATCGGCGCTTTCGCCGCTGAGATGAATGGATTGGACGCTGTGTTCTTCACCGGCGGTATCGGGGAGCACAACAGCCGCCTGCGCCGCAGGGTCTGCGAGAACCTGACCTTCCTCGGTCTCCAGTTCGACTATGAGGCTAATACGGCATGGGGCGAGGACACGATCATCTCACTTCCCGAGTCGAAGATCAAGGCCGCTCTCGTCACCACAGACGAGGAGCTGGTGATTGCCAGGGACACTATGCATCTTGTGCAAAGCATTGAGGAATAAACTGATAATCAATCAAATAATATGATCACTAAATTCGCTGATGTGTTTGCGGAGCTCAAAGAGAAGGGCATCTGCAAGAAAATGGTCGCGGCTTGGGCCGTGGATGAGCACACTATCGAGGCTTGCGCAAAGGCTTCCGAGATGGGTTTCGTGAAGGTCACCCTGGTTGGTGACAAGGAGCTTATCGCCGCCACATGCGCCAAGCTCGGCATCGATATGGAGCAGTTCGACATTGTCAATGAGACTGTCGAGCTGAAGGCAGTCGCCAAGGCTGTCCAGATGGTTCATGACGGTGATGGTGATGTGCTGATGAAGGGACTTTGCTCTACCGACAAGTTCCTGCGCGCCATCCTCAACAAGGAGACCGGACTCCTTCCTCCGAAGGGTGTCCTGAGCCACGTCGGTATCATCGAGAACCCGAATTACCACAAGCTCATGTTCCTCTCCGACATGGCCGTCATCCCTCTTCCGGATTTCCGTCAGAAGGTTAAGATCGCCAACTATCTGGTCGGTGTCGCTAAGTCATTCGGAATCGCGAAGCCAAAGGTCGCTTTCATAGCCGCCTCAGAGCAGATGCTTGATTCGATGCCCGCTTGTATCGAGGCCGCCCAGCTCGCGAAGATGTGTGATCGCGGTCAGATCAAGGGATGCGTCGGTGACGGCCCTCTGGCCCTGGATGTCGCTATTGATGAGGAGTCTGTGCAGATCAAGAAACTTGTCAGCCCTGTGGCCGGCGACGCTGACTGCCTCCAGTTCCCGAACATCGAGTCCGCCAACGTTTTCTGGAAGACCAATTCCAAGCTTGCCACTGGCGTGCGCCAGGCCGGAATGCTTGTCGGAACTACCGCCCCTTGCGTGCTCGCTAGCCGCGCCGATAGTGTCGACACCAAGCTGAACTCCATCGCCGAGGCGGTGATGTTCGTCAACAAATAGCGTTTGTCGCGCCAATAGACCTTCCCTCCTTGAACCGCCGCTTCGCAGCCCCTCCCTCTTAACGTGCCGAGGGTGGCAGTGGTTCAAGGGGGGAAGGTCTATTGGCTGCTAGTCTTCTTGATAGAAGAGGTTGCGCTTCGGGAATTTTGTGGAGTAGGAGGAGCGGAGATCCTCAAAGAGTTCGGTGGTGAACTTGGCGAGTCCCGGTCCCTTATAGGTGCTGGTGTTAGCGATGAACACCCAGCACTCCCCGTCGGGGAAGTATTTCACAAGGGCTGTTGTGCCGGCGAAAGAACCGGTGCGGGTCCATTCCCCGGTCGGTTTGGTGTCATTCCATCCTAAGGAATATGTGTCCGGATCGAAGTATTCCGTCATGGCGTCCACGCTCTCCTTGGTTATGATGTCCGGGACCTCCGGCTTGCCGTCGATCGAGGCCACCAGCAGGGCCAGCTCCGGTGTGGATCCAACCCAGGCTCCCGCGCCCAAGAGTCCGGACACGTCATTCCCACCATAGCTGCGGGTCACCTTTCGTCCGCTGTTGTTGAACTCATCCACCGGCTGGTCGTCTTTCTGGACATAGTAACGTACCTCGCCAGGGTGCTTGTCGGCATAGTAGTTCCCGGCCAGCTTGAAGTTCACGCATCCGACCGGATGGAATACCTTCTCCTGGATGAAATCCTCGTATTCCATCCCGCTGACTTTCTCTATCACCATCGATAGAGCCAGGTATCCGTAGTTGGAATACTCCTGGAACGTGCCAGGCTCGAACACAAGGGGGCGTTTCAGCTGCAATACCGTAAGTTGTTCTTTGGTAGGCACTTTCTTCCAAGCGTTCTGGGACATTATCCATCGTGTCGAGAACATCGGGTCGCCTCCTTTCTTGGAGAAACCTCCCTTGTGGCGGAGAAGGTCCTCGACAGTGATCTTCATGTATAACGAGTCGGAGATGGCCGCGTTGTAGAGCGAGTCGTCAAGAATTCCCCCTGGGCCGAACACCTTGTCGTCCAGCCTCAGAAGTCCCTTTTCCTCCAGCACCATGATCCCTACCGCTGTGATGAGTTTTGACACGGACGCCATCCTGAGGATGTGCCCGGGAGTCATGGGCTCTTTCTCGTCAGCCCACCCATACCCTTTGGAGAATAGAAGGGAGTCGTTACGCATCACGGAAAGAGAAGCCCCCCTAAGCCCCCAGTAGGTCATATAGTCCTTGACTTTCTTGTCAAATCCGTCCAGTACGGATGTGTCCGACATCTCATTGGTGAGAGTCTCGTTGAGGTTGACCGGAATACGGTGGATCACTTTCTCTTTTTTGCCGAAACTGGAGGTGATAGCCACGGCAGTGATGGCGGCCAAGGTCAATAAGGCCACCGCTAATATTCCCGATCTTTTTGACATCCTCATATTCCTTTAAGTGTCAGATAATAAGCCCGGCCCTCTTTCCGAAATCGATAATGAGTTCGGCAGTGCCTTGGATTCCCAATATCGAGGAGTCGACGCATAGGTCATAGTCCGACGCGGCTCCCCAATTCCCGAAGGAGAAGAAATTGTAGTAAGATTCCCTGGACCGGTTCTTTTTCTCCATCATATCCTTCGCCTCATTCTCCGAGAGCCCTGTCCTTTCCATTATCCTCTTTATCCTTGCCGGTTCGGGAGCGGAGATGAACACATCGAGGCATCTCATGTCACGGAGGATATAGTTTGAGCAGCGGCCCACGAAAATGGCAGGCCCCTTCTCGGCGATTCCCCTTATGACCTCACTCTGGATCCTGAACAACTCATTGTCCCCCACATAGTTCTGGGAACTACCGAACCGCTCGGCCCCGAAGAAGGAAAACAGGCTGAAAAAGCTTCTTTTCTCGTCGCTGCGTTTGAACAGCTCCTTGCTGAAGCCACTTTCCTCAGCGGCTTTAGCGATAAGCTCGCTGTCGTAAACCTCTATACCCAACGCCAATCCGATCTTCTCGGCGACTTCCTTTCCGCCGCTGCCGTACTGGCGTCCGATGTTGATTATGGTATGACTGTCACTCATGTCTTTATTGTTTGATCTGGCTTCCGAGTATTGTCGGCTCATCTCCGTCCTGAAGCTTGCTGAACTTTCGGAACAAGTTGATTATCAACACAAGAGTGGTGACGCAAGCGAGTAAGTCCGAAGCGGGGAAAGAAAGGAAGACACCCTGTACTCCCCAGAAGGAAGGCAGGATGTAAAGCAGAGGCACAAGGAAGAGCAGTTGCCTGCTCAAGGACAGGAAAATGGACTTGCTGACCATCCCCAGACTTTGGAAGAAATTGGTCGAGACCATCTGCCAGCCCACGAGAAACACAACGGGGTTCATTATTCTCAATCCCTTGTCGGCGATATCGATCAGCTTGGGGTCATTTGTGAATATCCCTACCAGGGCGCTTGGGAAGAGCTCGGATGAAAGGAACCATAAGAGGCAGATCCCGGACGCCCATAAAGCGGTTATTTTGAATACTTTCTTGACTCTGGTGTATTTCCTGGCCCCGAAATTATATCCCGCGATAGGCTGCATTCCCTGGTTGAACCCCATCACCACCATAATGAACATGAAGTTGATCCGGTTGGCTATTCCGTAAGCGCCGATGGCAAGGTCTCCACCGAATTTAAGCAGCTGCTGGTTTATGAAAAGGGTGACAATGCAGGAGGCGGCGTTCATCAGGAACGGCCCGAGTCCTATCGCCAGCGAATCTTTGGCTATTCTCCAGTCGAGAGCGAAAATGCCTTTCGGGAGGTGCGGGATCGTTTCCTCCCTGGCAAAATACCTTAAAGAGTAAGAAAGGGCCATGGCCTGGCACAGTACGGTGGCAATAGCGGCACCCCGGATGCCAAATCCAAGCACATAGATGAATATGGGGTCGAGGATGGTATTGGAGATCACCGTGAAAAGGGTCAGCCCCATCGCCAGGCGCGGGTTTCCTGACGACCGGATCAAAGCGTTCAAGCCGAAATACAGATGCGTGATAACATTCCCGATGAGAATGATTTGCAAGTACTCCCTGGCATATGGAAGAGTGTTCGCGCTGGCCCCGAAAAACATAAGGATCGGGTTGATGAACACAAGGCACACGGCGGCGAATATTACTCCGATTATGCAGTTCAGGCTGATTTCGTTGGCTAGAACCTTGTTGGCTGTCTCGTAGTTACGCTGGCCGAGAAGCACAGACACCAAGGTGGACGCGCCGACTCCGACAAGGGTTCCGAGGGCGGCGCTCAGATTCATCAGGGGGAAGGTGACGGCCAAACCGGACAGGGCGAGGGAACCTTCACCGGGAATATGCCCGATGAAGATGCTGTCGACCATGTTGTACAAAGAAGAAGCGGTCATGGCGATGATGCCAGGGACCGCATACTTCTTTAGCAATTTGCCGACGCTTTCAGTACCTAATTCTATGGGTGCCGCTTGGTTGTTGGACATCTTGACCTCCTTGGCTCAATTATTCCGGTTCAGCTACAACCTCAATCTCAAAGACGATGGGACAGAACTTCGGTATCGAGGGGGCGCTCCCGCTGTAACCATAGCCCAGCTCTGAATAGAAAGCGCAAATCACCTTTTCGAAAGGCCTCAGATTGGAAAGGCAGAAAGCGAAACCGTCGACCACTGTGGAACCCTCCTCCGTCTCAGTAGTGGAGATCGTGGCTGTGGTGTAATCGCTATCGCTGGCTGGATGAACCACCATCGGGGCGTATTCCCTGGAGGCATCGTAGATTTTGTATACTTTAGCCGTGTCCTCTATCGTCGTGTCGAAGACATGTCCGTTCAGGAGACGGCCGGTGTAATTGATATAATAGGTGGTGTCACTGGAGAACTTCTCGTCAGAGGTGGGCTGTTTCAGAGTCCTGCAATAGTATCCGTACTTTGTAGAATCCACACCGGCCATGTTGGTGGCCACGTATTTCGAGAGCTTGTTAATCTGCCACTGGATTATGTCATCTGTCTTGTCGGTTATGTTGACGGTATAGATCACGTTTGTTCCCGAGGCTTTCTTCTGGTATTCCTCGGCGGTCTTATAGTCAAGGTTGACATTGAGCCATCCGGGGATCAGGGCTGTCCTGGTGCCTCCGACTCTCATTCCGTCAAACATTTCGATCACACCTGCGGTGGTGTACATCCTATTCAGGAAAAAGACGTCCGAGCCGTAATAGTTGGCCTCGGAGAATGTGCCCACCTGTTGCGAGACTTTCTCGTAAGAGGTGGAACTGATATTCCCGTCAAGGTCTGTTACCGTGTAATCCGCGATGACGTATAAGTCATTGTCAGTCAGAGGCGCGCCGTTTCCGGGAGTGTCCTCGAGGATGTATACTCCAAGTCCTGACGCGTTGGCATTAGGATGGTTGACCTTGATCCAAGCCTCGACGAATGCCTTAGCCATATCGCTGGAGTCGACAGAGCTTTCTTTCGCGCATCCGGCGGTGAAAGCCAAGGTCATCGCGATGACTCCGCAGGCGACAAATGTCTTCAGTTTATCTATATTCATAATCTTCATCTTCAATCTAATCATTGCTGACGCTCTTTATCCACAGCCTGTATGCCAACGCGGCGTGGGCGGGAATATTGGCTATCTTCTTTTTCCCGAAACCGCGCTTGCCGCTGAACAGCACATAGCACTCGTCTCCTCCCTTTACTCCCACAAGCCCGTTCTTAAGCCCCTCAACGATCTCATCCTCGCCCAATTTGATGGTGGTGATGGCGAAAGCTGTGGTGTCGGTAACGGACCATCTCTGCGATGAGGCGAAAGACTCGTTGTTAGTGGCGAACATGGTCGACTTGTCGAGGGAACCGCTGGTGATGTAGTACCCGGCATAGTAAAAAGCCACGGCCCCGTTCTCCGAAAGGGGAGTGCCTTCCCCATGGACCACAGTCACCCTGACCGAGCCGTTGATTGACTCCACGGTGGCGTCGTCTTTGCCTTTGGTCAGGTTATTGACCAGGGTCTCAATCGTTTTCTCCTGTCCGTCATATAATGAGTCAAACTGCTTGTCCCCGCAAGAAGCGGCGATAAGCGCTATGATAACCGAAATCGATATGACGACCAGTCTTCTCATTTGGCGAAAAACTCCCTAGTCACTTTCAATATGTATGCCTTAGCCCCTTCCGGGGAAGGAATATCTTCTGGAAAATACAATCTTCCGCCAGCGGCCATCTCATGCCCGCCTCCGTGGAAGTATTTACTGGCGAACATGTTCGCTGAGATTCCCCGTTTGGACCTTACCGACACCCTGAATCTCCCTTCCTCTTCGGTGAGGAACACGCTAATCCCGACCCGGTCCACCGCGAGGGGAAGGTTGACGAAACCCTCGCTATCACCTTGGCGGAAATCGAACTTTTCTTGGGCGGCCTTGTCAAGGATCATTATAGAGGCTCCCTCAGGAGTGATCTCCATATTGTCTTTGAGAAGATAGCCCATAAGCCTAAGCCTGTTCTCGCGGTAGTTGTTGTAAAGGTCGGAAAGGATCCTGTCCCTGTCAACTCCTGCGGCTATCAGTTCAGAGGCCATGACCATTGTGCCTGGGAACACGGAGTTCGCGAAATTGTTCGTGTCCGTCGTCATCCCGGTCATCAGTGCCTCCAGGACTGGCCGAGGCAGTTTGGTGAGGTCTCCGGAGACATCCGGCATTTCTTTAAGAATCCCGAACAGGAGTTCACAGGTGGAGGATGTCATCGTCTGTGAGAAAACCAGGGAGAATGCTTCGGCGTCAGGATTCAGGTGGTGGTCTATCAAAACTTTCGGAACCGGGGAAGACTTTAGTGAGGCCTCTATCTTGGGATTGGTCCTTGAGAATGAGCTGCAGTCCAGGCAGAACAGCAGGTCACTCGACGCGATCCTCTCTTCCACGCCGGTCCCATCATCGCATATTATGACTGAATTCTCCGGGAAACCATTGAGAATGAACCGTAAAGAATCAGGAATACAATCCGGCACGACCAACACGGCGTCCTTGCCGTGGAGCTCCCTCAGATACCCCACGAGCGCCAGGCCACTGCCCACCGCGTCTCCGTCAGGATGGGTATGAATGGCCACCGAGATTCGGTTCGCGGCGGTCACCAGATTGTAAAGGTCTTTAATATTGTCCATTCGCGGGAGCAAAAATACGAATAATATTACAAATATTATATTGCATTTCATAAATCAATTTTCTAACTTTGTCCAGAATTGGCGGCTTGTCGGTTCACGGTTAAGAAAATCATAAATTTTAAGTATAATGAATAAGATTCTGAAAACGATTCTAAGCATCGTGCTCGCGCTTCTCTGCGTTTTCCTTGTTTACAAGATCTACCAAGGTGTCATGGAGCCTGTGAAGTTTGAGAAGGATGTTAACGCCAGAAAGAAAGTGGCCATCCAGCAGCTCAAGGATATCCGCGACCTCCAAGTCGCTTTCAAGAGCGTCAATGACAGGTTCACCGCTTCTTTCGACACTCTCAAGCAGTTCTACAACACCGGTGAGATGGTCGTTCTCATGCAGATCGGCTCGAAGGACGATTCCCTCGCCATGGCTCACACCAACGAGGTCAAGAAGGCCAAGAAAGGCAAGATCACGGACGCTGACCTTTACAAACTCTATCAGGAAGGCGACAAGAATCTCGTTTTCTCCATCCAGAACAAGATCGCTGTCAAGGACACTCTGTTCAAACACAGGGACGACTTCAACATCAACACCATCGAGAAGATTCCTTTCGCCGTTGGTGAATATGGTGCCGCCGCGGTCACTGACATCGAGATGGACGCCATCGTGAAGAAGGTCTCGGGTGTCGATGTGCCTCTCTTCGAGGCTAAGCTGCCTTACAAGAGCCTTCTCAACGGGCTGAACCATCAGCTTGTTGTCAACCTCATCGCTGAGCGCGAGGATCTCGGCCAGTATGAGGGTCTTCAGGTCGGAAGCATCACCGCACCGAACAACAACGCTGGCAACTGGGAGTAGTCTCGTGCATGTCACGTCACACTCCTAAGGTAGCGCTTGTTCCTTCCGCGTTCTTTGACCCGGCATTATCCCGGGAAGTGTTGTCGCGGACGGTCGAGTTGGATCAGGAAGATAAAGTTGAATACATCAGTTTGCCGGAGTTCTCCGCCGAACTGGTGTATTCTCTTTCTGGGGAGGAGTATCCTGAGATGTATTATCTCCTGAAGAAACTCCCTGAGATAACGGAATACAACAAGATTCTGGCATCCTTTGGGGACGGAGTCTTGACCCTGGTCATCTCACAAGGAGATAACCTCTTGCTGGCCAATACCTTCCAAGCGGCGGACTTCACCACTGCCGAGTATTTTCTTTTTATGGCGGTCAAGAAGCTCCAACTCAATCCCGAGGTCTCCACGGTCTCTTTCATGACCCCTTTGTCAGGAGAGGAGGAGATGTCCCTTTACCGTTACTTCAAAGCGGTTGAGTCGTTATGAGGATCATCGGCGGCCGTCTGAAGGGGAAGGCTATCAATCCGCCCGCGGGTTTCAAAGCCCGCCCCACCACTGATTTCGCCAGGGAGGGCCTGTTCAATATTCTTAATAATGAATATGAGTTCGAGGACTTGAAAGTCCTTGATCTTTTTGGCGGCACTGGTGCCGTGGCCTTCGAGTTCGCCTCACGGGGGGCAGCGAGGGTCTATTCAGTTGAGATGGCCAGGGAGAACGCATCTTTCATCAAAACCGAGGCGAAGCGCCTGGGGCTTGATAATGTCACAATGGTCAGGGATAATGTGTTCGACTTCCTGGATATATGTCATGAGAAGTTCGACATCATTTTCGCCGATCCTCCTTATGCCCTGGAAGGCCTTGAGACCTTGCCTGATAAGGTATTCTCCCGTGATATCCTTCATCCGGGATGCTATTTTATCCTTGAGCACGGAGACGAGCACTCCTTCATGGACCACCCACGATTCAAAAAAGAGAAGCGCTACGGTCGAGTGCACTTCTCTTTCTTCGAATAGCGTTCACCGGGGCAGTCTCCCCGGTTTTCTTATTTCACCAGGTTCCCGAGGATTGAGCGGGTGATCTCGCGTGTGATGGTCCTGGTGGCGGCCGAGGTGGCGTTCTTGACGACCTTTCCGGCGTTGTCCTTGGTCGTTGTCTTGGACTTCTTTCCTGTCACCTTATTGGAGACCTCATTGCCGATGGCGGTTGCGGCTGTGGCTGTGACCGCTGTGATCACGGCCTTCACGACCTTGCTCACCATTCCACTCTTTTTCTTTGTGGCGGTCTTAGGCACCTTGGCTGCCTTGGTGGATTTCTCTGGAACGTCAGTCTCGACAGGGGCGACATTCTTGCCCTTGCCTTTCTGGGGTTCCTGATACTTGGCTTCGGCCTCTTTCTCAGCCATCAGCATCTCGAAAGCGCTCTCACGCTCGACCAGTTTGTCATATTTCCCATATACCCTGGACTGGTTGATGATCTGGGTCCTTTGTCCCTCGGAAATGGCTCCGATCTGGCTGAGAGGGAACAGGATCTTGGCCTTCTCCACCACGCTCGGGGCTCCCTTCTCATCGAGGAAGGACACGAGCGCCTCACCGGTCTCGAGGTTGGTAATGGCATCGTAGGTGTTGAACGAAGGATTGGTCCTGAAAGTGTCCGCGGCGACCTGGACAGCCTTCTGATCCCTGGGGGTGAATGCCCTCAGAGCATGTTGCACACGGTTTCCGAGCTGGCCAAGGATGGTGTAAGGGATGTCGGTGGGACTCTGGGTGACGAAGTAGACACCCACGCCCTTGCTTCGTACGAGGCGGACAACCTGCTCGATCTTGTCAGTCAGTGCCTTGGAGGTGTCATCGAAGAGCATGTGGGCCTCATCGAAGAAGAACACAAGTTTCGGGAGATCCATGTCTCCGACTTCGGGCAGGGTCACGTAAAGCTCTGAAAGCAACCAGAGAAGGAAGGTGGAATAAAGTTTCGGCTTGAGCATCAGCTTGTCAGCGGCGAGGACACTCATCACTCCGCGGCCGCCCTCGGTGGCGAGGAGGTCGTAGATGTCGAAGGAGGGTTGGCCGAAAAGCTTGTCCGCCCCTTCGTTCTCAAGGGTCAGCAAGGCCCTCTGGATACCTCCTACAGAGACGGACGCTATATTGCCGTAAACTTGGGAATATTCGGCGGAGTGCTGCGAGATGTAGGTCAGGCAGGCTCTCATGTCTTTGATGTCATCCAAGAGGAGCCCCCTCTCGTCAGCGATCCTGAACATGATGTTAAGCACACCTTCCTGGGCGTCAGTGAGGCCGAGGATACGGGTGAGGAGCTGAGGCCCCATCTGGGAGATGGTGCACCTCATCGGATGCCCCTGCTCCCCGAACACGTCATAGAATCGTACCGGGCAGCTTTGGAATTGCGGATTCTCGATCCCGAACTCGGGCATCCTCTTCTCGATGAAGCCGCTTGTCCGTCCGGGTTGGGAGATTCCGGAGAGGTCACCCTTCATGTCCGCCATGAAGCAGGGGACACCGGCCTGGCAGAAGCTCTCGGCCATGACTTGGAGTGTGACGGTCTTGCCGGTACCGGTAGCTCCGGCCACAAGTCCGTGTCTGTTCGCCATCTTCCCGACAATCGAGAGAGGCCCGTTTTCGCAGTGGGCTATCCAAAGCCCGTGGTTGGTGTCGTACATATTTGATTATCAGTTTATTATTTGTCTTCCAATTTATTGTCACGGCGCATTTTCATGATCCCTAAAATGAAACCGCAGGCCGCGAAAGTGATTATCCCGATCCATGGCGCGGCGGCGGAGTTGACCCTGAAGCCGACCTTGTCCACAAGGATGAAGGTAAGGCTTACCGCTGTCATGAATCCGGCGGGAATCCCGCTGATGAGATATCGCAGACCTTTCTTGTTATTCATAAGATAGACTGTCACCGCCCAGAGGGTGAAAACAGCCAGGGTCTGGTTGGCCCATCCGAAGTATCTCCAGATCGTGTTGAAACCGTTAGAGTCAGAGAGGTTGAACCACAACAGCAGCCCGGTCACCACAAAGAGAGGAATACTTATTAACAGCCTGTTTCGTATAGGTTTCTGGTCGAGTTTGATGAAGTCCGCCACAATGAGCCTGGCGCTCCTGAGCGCCGTATCCCCACTGGTGATCGGGGCAGCGACAACTCCAAGGATCGCGAGAACGCCTCCTAATATCCCGAGCCAGGTCTTGGATACAGTGGTCACCACTGTCGGGGCCGCGGCGGCCATGTCTGACCCGCATTCGGCGGCTCCTCCGTCAAAGAAGAAGTATGAGGAGACGGCGGCCCAGACAAGGGCTACCATTCCCTCCGTAATCATGGAGCCGTAAAACACGGGGCGTCCAAGTTTCTCGTTCTTAAGGCATCTTGCCATCAGAGGGCTTTGGGTGGCGTGGAAACCGCTTATGGCTCCACACGCGATGGTGATGAACAGGCAAGGGAATATGGGCTGTCCTGTCACACCGACGGAAGGGCCCCTGTTGCCAAGCCCATCCCATATCTCCGGGATTGAAGGCCATTTGACCAACAGTCCGATCAGAAGGGAGATCGCCATGAAGATTAGGGCGAAGGCGAAGAGGGGATATATCTTACCGATTATCTTGTCGATGGGGAGCATCGTCGCCACGATGTAATAAACGAATATGGCTCCGATCCATATCATCATGGCTTTTGCCGTCCCGTCCCCGGCGATGTCGCCAAGGATGATGGCCGGGCTGTACACAAAGACAGCCCCGACAAGGACCAACAGGAGGAGAGTGAAGACAAGAGCCACTTTCTTTGTCCCCTGACCGAGATAGTCTCCCACGATCTCAGGAAGTCCCACACCGCCTTTCCTCACCGATAGCATTCCGGAGAGATAGTCATGGACAGCTCCCGCGAAAATGCAGCCCAGAACTATCCAGAGATATGATGACGGGCCGAATTTTGCGCCCATGATGGCTCCGAAAATAGGTCCTGTCCCGGCTATGTTGAGGAACTGGATCATGAACACTTTCCATGTGGGCATAGCGACATAGTCCACACCGTCCGCTTTGGCGATGGCTGGGGTGGGACGGCCGCTATCCGGTCCGAAAACCTTCTCCACGATTTTTCCGTAGAGGAGGTAGCCCAGGACAAGGGCGACGAGACATAGGATCAATGAAAACATATCATACAAATTTAATAAATAATCCTTGTAATTAATAATATATTGGCATGCTGAATTTTTGTCGCGAATTGAGTATATTTGTAGTTAACGCTTGACAATTTAAACACCACATTATAATGAGATACAGAATAATCACCTCGATCGCGGCTATCCTGGCTGTGGCAGGTACCCTTTCAGCCCAGCAGTGGGCTCCGGCAGGAGACAAGATCCGCACAAAATGGGCTGAGGAGGTCTCCCCGGCCAACGCCCATCCCGAGTATCCCCGTCCCCAGATGGTACGTCCTGATTGGAAGTCCCTGAACGGTCTTTGGGACTATGCCATTACTCCCAAGTCTTCGGCTCGCCCTAAGTCTTTTGACGGGAAGATTCTGGTCCCGTTCGCTGTGGAGTCTTCCCTCTCAGGTGTAGGCAAGACTTTCACGGCTGACGACGCCCTTTGGTACAAGACTGAGTTTTCGGTCCCTGCCGCTTGGAAGGGCAAAAGGCTGATGCTCAACTTCGACGCTGTGGATTGGAAGGCTGATGTCTTTGTCAATGACATTAAAGTCGGCACCCACACAGGTTGCTACACCCATTTCTCCTTCGATGTGACCCCGTATCTTAAGAGTGGGGCCAACTCTCTGGTTGTCAGGGTGGAAGATGGAACTGACAATGATTTCCAACCTCGTGGCAAACAGGTCTCGAAGCCTAGCGGCATCTGGTACACCGCAGTCTCCGGAATATGGCAAAGCGTGTGGATCGAGCCGGTCGCGTCAACCCACGTGGCTGACTACAATGTCGTCTCGAATATCGCGGACAAATCAATCGAGGTCACGGTCGATGTCGCTGGAGCCCAGGAAGGTGATGTCGTGAAGGTATTCCTTCTAGATGGAGGGATAGGGTATTCGACGGAGACCGCCAACGCCGCGAAGACGGCTGTCGATGGCCTGTATTCCGTTCTCGCTTCAGGGATGGCTGTCCCCGGTGGCAGCGTCACTCTCAATGTGAACCAGCCCAAGCTCTGGTCTCCTGATTCTCCCTACCTCTATGGTCTTGATATTCAGGTATTGAGGAACGGGAAAGTCATTGACAAGGTCGCCTCCTACACCGCGATGCGCGAGGTCGGGGCCTACAGGAAGAACGGTAACACAAAGCTTTTGGGACTCAACGGCGAAGGCATATTCCAGCTTGGACCTCTCGACCAGGGCTGGTGGCCGGACGGACTCTACACCGCTCCCACAGATGAGGCTTTGAAGTTCGATATCCAGAAGACCAAAGACTTCGGGTTCAACATGATCCGCAAGCACATCAAGGTCGAGCCGGACCGCTGGTTCTACTATTGCGACCAGATCGGTATCATCGTCTGGCAGGACATGCCTTCCTTCGGCGGAAGCAAGAAATGGGGTATGTATTATTACGGCGAGGGAGAGGATTTCCCCGCCACCCCGGCCGCCAAGGCCAACTATTACAAGGAGTGGACGGAGATCATAAACCAGGTCAAGAAGTTCCAGTGCATCGCTGTCTGGGTGCCTTTCAACGAGGCCTGGAGCCAGTTTGACACCAAGGATGTGGTCGCATACACCAAGAAACTTGATCCCACCAGGCTTGTCAACCAGTCTTCCGGCGGCAACTGGGAGGAAGGTGTGGGAGACATTCTCGACAACCACCACTATCCTTACCCTGCTTTCAGGATGTGGGACAAGAATATGATCAATGTCCTCGGTGAATATGGTGGCATCGGCCTGCCGCTTGAGGGCCATCTCTGGCAGAGTGACAGGAACTGGGGTTATGTCCAGTACAAGAATGGCGATGAGGTACTCGCGGAATACACTTCCTTCGCGGAGCAGCTCAAGCAGCTCATCAAACAGGGCTGCAGTGCCGCGGTTTACACCCAGACCACCGATGTTGAGGGTGAGGTCAATGGTCTCATGACATACGACCGCAAGGTGATCAAGATGGACGAGAAAAAACTCCGGGCCGTCAATGAGGACATAATCAAGTCCATGCCAGTCAAATAACCTTCCCAATCATGGATATCAAGAAAAAGCGCTATGCCCTGCTGGTCCCTACCAGCATGGGTTTGCGTGTCACGCCTGAGAACGGTCAGCCTGTCCAATCGAGTGATGTCCTGCATCTCCAGGCCACCAGCGCCGAGACGAATGTCGCCAGCGTTTCCTCTTATCTGGGTCTTCCTGTCAAGGTTTTGACCACCTTTGTTGAGGGAAGCCCTTTCGCCGCGTTCATTAAAGCGAACCTGCGCTCACGAGGAATGGATTTCGAGGGACCTGAGGTGCCTCAGGGCGGTCCTTGGGGCTTCCGTCACCAGATCAATGTGGCGGACAGCGGCTACGGCTCCCGAGGCCCCAGGGTCTGGAACGACCGCGCCGGTGAGGTGGGCAGGACCCTGAATGTGAAGGATTTCGACTTGGACAGGATATTCGGTGAGGAAGGAGTGGAGATCACGCATCTCTCCGGCTTGATCGCCGCATTGAGTCCGGATACCAGCCGTTTCTGTCTGGAAATAGCCAGGAAGGCGAAGGAATATGGCACCCGGATCAGTTTCGACCTTAATTATCGGGCCTCATTCTGGGTTGGAAGAGAGGAGGAATTGCGAGCCACCTTCTCCGAGATATGCTCCTTGGCTGACATCCTTATCGGCAATGAGGAAGACTTCCAGCTTTGCCTTGGAATCCAGGGGCCAGAGGCGGGAGGCAAGGATATCGCGGCCAAGATTGATGGTTTCAAGGAAATGATCCGCAGGGTCAAGGCGGAATATCCTTCCGCCAATGTGTTCGCCACCACTCTCAGGCAAGTCAATAACGCCAACAGCCACAATTGGGGCGCTATCATGCTGGAAGGGAATACTTGGCATGTGGTTGAGCCGAGGCCTATTCATGTGTTGGACAGGATCGGCGGTGGAGATGGCTTTGTGGGAGGTTTGCTATATGCCATACTGAAAGGCTGGGAGCCTGAGAAGTGGATCCAGTTCGGATGGGCCTGCGGGGCTCTCGCTACGACTTTCCTTACAGATTATGCCCAACCTGCCGATGAGGAACAGGTGTGGAGCGTGTGGAGTGGCAACGCCAGGGTCAAGAGATAGGAATATGCTTTATTACGCCAGAGGCTCGAGGACCGATATTCTCACCGAAAGGGACATTTGGACAGCCTTGAGAGAGGTTTTTGATTCAATGGGGCCCAGGAGAAGAGTCTTGGCCATTCCACCTGACTTCACCCGGCTCAATTCTTACGCGGGTCCGATCACCGGAATGGTGAACGATTATTTCGGAAGCCGGTTAACTGATGTCATGCCCGCCTTGGGGACGCATTCGCCGATGACGGACGAACAAATAGCCTCAATGTACGATGGCGTCCAGGCGGGGAAGTTCCGTGTCCACGACTGGAGAAATGATGTGGTGACAGTCGGAACTGTGCCCGCTGAATATGTCAGGGAAGTCTCCGAGGGACGGGTAAGCTACACTTGGCCGGCCCAGGTAAACAAGCTGCTTCTCGATCCAACATTCGATCTTATACTCTCTATAGGTCAAGTGGTTCCGCACGAGGTTATCGGGATGGCTAACTACACTAAGAACATATTTGTCGGGGTCGGGGGAGCGGAAGGAATCAACAAGAGCCATTTCCTCGGTGCCTCCTATGGGATGGAACGCATAATGGGCAGGGCGAGAACCCCTGTCAGGGATGTCCTTGAATATGCCAGGACTCATTTCATCTCCAGACTCCCGATTGTCTATATCCTGACCGTCAGGGCGAAGGATGAGGTGACAGGGGAGCTGGTCACCAGGGGTCTTTTCATCGGAGATGATTTCGAGTGTTTCGAGAAGGCTTCGGCTCTCTCTCTTGAGACCAATTTCATCATAGTCGGCAAAGAGATCCGAAAATGCGTCGTTTATCTGGATCCCGCTGAGTTCAAGAGCACCTGGTTGGGAAACAAGGCTGTCTACAGGACCAGGATGGCCTTGGCCGACGGAGCTGAGCTGCTTATCCTGGCGCCAGCCTTGAAAGAGTTCGGAGAAGATCCGGAGATAGACAGGTTGATCCGGAAATATGGCTATAAAGGTACCCCGCACACGTTGGAAGCCACGGCCGCCAATGAGGATCTGCAGAATAACCTGAGTGCCTCGGCTCACCTTATCCATGGCTCCTCCGAGGGGCGTTTCAAGATCACTTACTGCCCTGGTCCTGGAATGACCAGGGAAGAGATAGAAGGCGTTGGATTCGCTTGGGGTGACCTCGATGAGGCCCTAAGGCGTTATCCTGTCGATAAAATGATAGATGGGTGGAACACTATGCCAGATGGCGAGGAGGTTTATTATATCTCCAATCCCGCCCTCGGCCTTTGGGCCTATCCGGAAAGATTTTAAAATTGATTATATGAAAGCAGTATCAGACATTGGACTTGTGGGTTTGGCCGTTATGGGCGAGAACCTGGCGTTGAACATGGAGAGCAAAGGTTTCCATGTCAGTGTCTATAACCGTACGGTCGAGAAAGTCGACCATTTCATGGAGGGACGCGGAAAAGGTCTCAATTTTTATGGGGCTCACAGCCTTGAGGACTTTATATCCTCTCTCAAGAGCCCCAGGAAAGTGTTCCTAATGGTGAAGGCAGGGAAGCCGGTCGACGATTTCATTGAGAAACTCATTCCTCTTCTCGACAAGGGCGACATAATCATAGATGGAGGCAACACTCATTTTCCGGACACCGCAAGAAGAACGGAATATGTTGAAAGCAAGGGACTTCTCTATATCGGAACAGGAGTATCCGGAGGAGAGGAGGGAGCTTTGAAAGGCCCCTCTATGATGCCTGGTGGATCACCTGCGGCCTGGCCTTACGTGAAACCGATATTCCAAGGCATCAGCGCCAAGGTGGCCGACGGCACACCATGCTGCGACTGGGTCGGCCAGGGAGGAGCCGGACATTTCGTGAAGATGGTCCACAACGGTATCGAGTACGGTGACATCCAGCTTATCTGCGAATGCTACCAGATAATGAAAGATATCCTCGGAATGACTAACGAGGAGATGCACGAGACGTTCGCCGAGTGGAACAGGGGAGACCTTGACTCCTACCTCATCGAGATCACCCGTGACATCCTTGCCAAGAAGGATGAGGACGGTCGATATGTCCTTGATTATATTCTTGACACGGCCGGCCAGAAGGGCACGGGCAAGTGGACCGCCATCTCCGCTCTCGACCTTGGTGAGCCGTTGACTCTGATCAGTGAGTCGGTTTATGCTCGTTGCCTCTCCGCTTTGAAGGATGAGAGGGTGGCCGCCTCCAAGATACTCGAAGGACCTGTTCCGGTCAAGTTTGAAGGTGATAGGGCGGCGTTCCTGGAGGATCTCAGGAAGGCTCTGTTCGCTTCAAAGGTCGTCTCCTACGCCCAGGGATATTCCCTTATGAGGGCTGCGGCGAAGGAATATGGCTGGGATCTCAATTATGGTGGGATCGCCCTTCTCTGGAGAGGCGGATGCATCATCAGGAGCGTGTTCCTGGGTAAGATCAAAGAGGCTTTCGACAAGACTCCCGACCTGGCCAACATCCTGCTCGATCCTTATTTCAAAGAGAAGCTTTCCGAGGCGCAAAGTGGTTGGCGCAAGGTTGTCTCGCAGGCCATAGCTAGCGGAGTGCCCGCCCCTTGCATGACAGCCGCTTTGGAATATTACGACGGCTACCGCACCGAAAGGCTGCCGGCCAATATGCTGCAGGCCCAACGGGATTATTTCGGCGCCCACACCTATGAGCGTGTTGACTGTCCCCGCGGCGAGTTCTTCCACACCAATTGGACCGGTCACGGAGGTGACACTGTATCAGGAACTTATACCGTATAATCATGAAATATTCATTTGATGACCTGAAGGGTCGAAATTGCGTTATAACAGGTGGTTTCGGAGTCATCGGGACCGCCCTGACGAGGGGTCTCGCCGAAGCGGGAGTCAACCTCGCCGTGATCAGCCGTTCATCGGCCAACCCGGCCAAGGGAGAAGCCATCACCAAAGAGTTTGGCATCAAGTGTTTAGGCATCTCCGCAAGTACTCTTGACAAGGCCGCCCTCGAGGCTGCTTTGGACCTTATCCACGAGAAACTAGGAAAGGTGGATATCCTTATCAATTGCGCCGGTGGTAATTCCCCGAAGGCGACCTGCAAGGCGGAGCAGATGGAGCCCGGTGACGATCTTGCCGACACTTTCTACGGCTTGGATCTCAGTGGCTTTGACCAGGTGTTCGATCTCAATTTCAAAGGAACCCTCCTGGCCACGATGGTCTTCACCAAAGACATGCTTGAGGCAGGCAAGGGAAATGTGCTGAACATCTCCTCGATGAACTCGATCCGTCCGCTCACTAAGATCCCGGCGTATTCCGCCGCCAAGGGAGCCATCAACAACTTCACACAGTGGTACGCTGTGCATGTCGCCCAAATGGGGATCCGCTGCAACGCCATCGCCCCCGGCTTCTTCCTCACCGACCAGAACCGCTTCTTGCTCACGGACGAGGAGACCGGAGCCCTGAAGCCAAGGGGAAAGAAGATAATAGCGAACACTCCGACCCACAAATTCGGTGAGCCGGAGGATCTGGTAGGTACTATGCTTTATCTGCTAAGCGATATCTCTTCCTTCGTGACGGGAGTCGTTATTCCCGTTGACGGAGGCTACAGCGCCTTCGGCGGGGTGTAGCCCGGAACTATCTCAGAGTCACTTTGATGACATAGTCGGAGTCGGCGGGGATCTCACCTGGAACGGTGATGAAAAGCCTCTCGCCGACTTTCTTTGTGGCTATCTTGGCTCCACTGTCCAATGAGGTGACAGCCAAGACTTTCGCTCTCTTGGCGACAGGAACCTCAATCACGGCTCCCGGAGACTTGAAGAGGTGCAGATAGAAGGCCTTGTTATTGCCGATGGGCGCGGTGCTGACTCCCCACTCCTGCTCTTCGATGGGTCCTGGCCCGCAACCCTTGATTGACTCACCGTTGATTCTCATCCATTCTCCCATTCCCTTGAGACGCTCCAGGGCCGCCGCGGGCAGCTCACCGTTGGCCTGGGGCCCGATATTCATAAGCATGTTGCAGTTCATCGAGACACACTGAGCGAGAAGGCGCACCAGGGTTCCGACTGACTTGTAATCCTGGTCGGCTACGGAATAGCCCCAGGAGTGGTTCATGGTCTGGCACATCTCGACAGGGATGATCTGGCTGACTTCCTGACCCTCTGAGAATCCTGAGGTGTTTCTTCCGGGGAGATCTCTCTCGAAAGTCTGGTAGTCCTCACCCTCGATCGGGGCGATGTGGTGATTGTTGCAAATCAGGCAGTCCGGGTTGATGGAATGGATATATTCATAGAACTCAGGCATTCTCCAGTCGAAGGGGACAGCGTCCCTCTTGTGGTCCCAATATCCGTCGAACCAGAGAGCGCGGGTGTGATATTGTGTCAAAAGCTCTTTCACCTGGGCTTTCATGAAGGCGAAGTAGTGGTCGTAGTCCTGGCTGTCACCTTTGCGGCCGGAAAACCTGCCTGACTCTCCAAGCGGATAATCCTCCCTGTCCCAATCGAGTATGGAATAATAGAACTGAAGCTTGATTCCTTCTTTCAGGCAAGCCTCGTCCAGAGCCTTTATGACGTCCTTCCCGTACGGCGTCGCCTTGACGATATTATAGTCTGAGGCCTTTGTGTCGTACATAGAGAACCCGTCGTGGTGACGGGAAGTTATTGTGACATAGCCTGCTCCGGCGTCTTTGAACGCCTTCGCCCAATCTTCGGCGTTATACTTTATGGGGTAGAAACCACTGGCCGCCTTGCGGTACTCGTCTTTGTTCAGTTTACCGTTGTTGAGGTACCACTCGCCTTGGGCGTAAGAAGCGTAGATTCCCCAGTGGAGGAATATTCCGAAACGCTCATTCACGAAATCTTTCCTCGCCTGGAGGTTGCCTTCCGAGGGAGTATAGGTCTGGGCATTGGTGGAAACGGACGCTATCAGCGACATGGCTGCCGCGAAGATTATTGTTCTAAGAGCCTTCATAATGTGGTGACGGTTTATTAATCCTGTCCAAGATAATAAAAAAAGCTGACCAATCGAAGGATTGGCCAGCTCTTTTTAAAATAGCCTATATACTAGAAGTATTCCTCAGTGGTGTCGTTAGAAGGTTCGGGCTTCGGGGCGTTATTGTTCCTCTGGCCAAAACTCTTGCGCTCGCCACCGTTCCTACGGTCGTTACCACCGTTCCTGCGGTCGTTTCCGCCGTTCCGGCGCTCGCCGCCGTTGCCATGACGCTCGTTCCCGCCGGGACGACGCTCGCCACCATTTCCGCCACCGTTGCCGCGGGGACGACGGGCAGGCTCGACATAGCCTTCCGGTTTGGGCTGGAGAGCCCTCATTGAAAGCCTCATCTTACCGGTCTTCTGGTCGATCTCAAGCAACTTGACGTCCACTTCCTGTCCGACAGCCAGCACGTCCTCGACATTCTCAGTCTTGTTCCATGCTATTTCGGAGACATGGAGAAGGCCTTCCTTGCCAGGAAGGATCTCGACAAAGGCACCGAACTCGAGGATGGAGACGATCTTTCCGTGGTAAGTCTGACCGACCTCCGGAACAGCGCAGATGCCCTGGATCCAATCGTAAGCCTTTTTCATGGCCTCGGCATCGTTAGTAGCGATGTCCACGATACCCTTGCCCTCAACCTCGTCGATATTGATGACAGCACCGGTCTCAGCCTGGATCTTCTGGATGGTCTCTCCACCCTTTCCGATGACGGCTCCGATGAACTCCTTGGCGATCTCGAAGGATATGATCCTGGGGACGAAGGGCTTGTAGTCCTCGCGAGGCGTGTCAATGCACTTCATCATCTCACCCATAATGTGCATCCTGCCGTCGTGGGCCTGCTTCAGGGCCTTGGCCAGCACGTCATAAGACAGGCCGTCGACTTTAATGTCCATCTGGGTCGCGGTTATACCGTCCTTTGTTCCGGCCACCTTGAAGTCCATGTCACCGAGGTGATCCTCGTCACCGAGGATGTCGGTAAGGATCGCGTAGCGGCCATTGGGATCTTTCTCGTCAGTGATCAGACCCATAGCCACACCGGCCACGGGTTTGGTGATCTTGACACCGGCGTCCATCAGGGCGAGGCAACCTCCGCAAATGGAGGCCTGCGATGATGAGCCGTTGGACTCAAGAATATCAGAGACCACACGGACAGCGTAAGGGAAGTCAGGAGCCTTCGGCATAACGGCCTTGAGGGCCCTGTAGGCCAGGTTACCATGACCTATCTCACGGCGTCCCACACTGCGCTGGGGTTTCGCCTCTCCAGTGGCGAAAGGAGGGAAGTTATAGTGGAGGATGAACTGCTGGTCACCCTGGATGAGGACCTCGTCCATCTCTTTCATATCGAGTTTGGTACCGAGGGTGACGGAGGCCAGAGCCTGGGTCTCACCACGGGTGAAGATGGCGGAGCCGTGGGCGCAAGGCAGGTAATCAACCTCGCACCAGATGGGACGGACCTCAGTGGTTCCGCGGCCGTCCACGCGCAGACCCTCGTCAAGGACGAGGTTGCGGAGGGCCTCCCTCTGCTCGTGACCGAAATAGCGGTCGATCATCATCTTCTTCTCCTCAACTTCCTCCTCGGTCAGGCCAAGGGCCTCGATAGCCTCGGCCTTGATGGCCTCGAAGCCGTCCTCACGCTCGTGCTTGGGCTTGGCGGACTTGGCCAGCGCATAGCACTTATCGTAAGCGAACTCGTGGATCTTGTTCTTGATCTCCTCGTCCTCCTCGTCATGAGGATAATCGCGTTTGTTCACGTCGGTGCCGAGCTCTGCCATGAGTTCTTTCTGGACACGGCAGTGGCGCTTGATCTCCTCGTGAGCGAACTTTATGGCGTCAAGCATCACATCCTCAGGGACTTCCTTCATCTCACCCTCGACCATCATGATATTCTCCTCAGTGGCGGCAACCATAAGCTCAAGGTCGGCGTTCTCCATCTCGGTGAATGTGGGGTTGATGACGAACTTCCCGTCTATACGGCAGACCCTAACCTCGGAGACAGGACCTCCGAAAGGAAGGTCAGAGACCGCGAGGGCGCAGGAGGCGGCCAGGCCGGCGAGAGCGTCGGGCTGGATGTCCTTCTCCGCGGAGATAAGATTGACATTGACGAAGACCTCAAGGTGGAAATCTTCAGGCCACAGAGGGCGGATGGGACGGTCAACAAGACGTGAGATGAGCACCTCGTAGTCCGAGGGGCGGCTTTCTCTCTTGAGGAATCCTCCGGGGAAACGACCAGCGGAGTAATATTTCTCCCTGTAATCAACTGTGAGGGGCATGAAATCAGTTCCCTCTTTAACTTCCTTGGCGCAGGTGACTGTGGCGAGGAGCATCGTGCCTCCCATCTTGACCACCGCTGAGCCGGCCGCCTGCTTGGCGAGCTTACCGGTCTCGATCTCGATTATCCTACCGTCGGATAACTCGATTTTCTTTGTGATAACGTTCATTTAACTGCTTTTACCGCTTTTTCCAAAAAAAGAAAGGGATGGCCGCGGATGCCGCGCGCCAATCCCTTTTTCGTTTTCCTATCGTATGATTATCGACGGAGGCCGAGCTCCTTGATAATGCTTCTGTATCTCTCGATGTCGGTCCTCTGGAGATAATCCAGGAGCTGACGTCTCTTACCTACGAGGCGAAGGAGGGAACGGCGTGTGACAACGTCCTTCTTGTTCTTCTTCACATGCTCAGTGAGGTGATTGATACGGTAGGAAAATAAAGCAACTTGACTCTCAGGTGAGCCGGTGTCTGTATTAGACTTCCCGTACTTTGCGAAAATCTCTTGCTTCTTGTCGGCTTGTAAATACTCTGCCATTTCGCAAAAAATAATTAAAAATATACTGCAAACTTTTCGCACCGCGCGAAAAGTCTGCAAATATACCTATAATTTTCAGAGAATCAAAAAATTCTGTACTTTCTGAGCTCTTTTTCTTTCTGCCTGTGCCCGGGGCATATACTTTCCAGGAGGTCGTGGAAGCCCTTCCCATGGTCTGGATGCCGCAGATGGCAGAGCTCGTGGAGGAGCACATAGTCCCTAAGATCGTCCGGAAGCCGCACCAGGTTGAGGTTCAGGTTGATGTTTCCCTTCCTGGAACAACTGCCCCAGTTCGAGGAATTGTGCTTAATCCTTACCTGGTTGTATTCGAAGGAATATTGTTCGGCGAGCTCTTTCAGGCGGACCGGCAGGACTTTCTTTGCCTCCGCCCTCATGGTCTCTATCTCCTCAGGAGATGGCTGTGGTTCGTCTTTAAATCTTTCCCGTTGTCTCTCAATAGTTTCCAGCACCCAGGACTTCCTCGCCTTAAAGGCGGCCACACCCTGGCTATAAAGGGCAAACCAAGGCAATGTCACCGTCACCCCCTTGGCGGGACTGACCCGCAACGTGATTCTCCGGGAGCGTCGGTTCTTCCTCAGTACGACGTCGCCGACATCAGGATCCTTGTAAAGCCTCATCCTCTGCGGAGGGTATCACATCACAGTTGCCCTGCGGATCCTGGAGAGAAATGTCCCTGAGATAGGAAACCAGCCACAGGATTATGATGAAACTGGCCGCGAAATAAATCGCGAATTCCCACGTGGGCATCATGTCCAGCATGCTCTTGGCATCCTTCATGGATTCAGTGGCGAACTTCCCGACTAGAACCGCGAAGGTGTTGTTTACGCAGTGCATGAGGATGGTGAGTTTCAGGGAACCTGTCTTGTAATAGACATAGCCGAGAAGGCAGCCTATCGCGAATGCCGTGACCCCTTGCCAAACATTGCCGTGGATGGCGGCGAAGAAGAGTGCCGAGATCACTATGGCCAGGCCAGGGCTCAGACCCCTGGACCGTTCTCCTTCCAGTCTCGGGGACTTTGGCCCGTAATTGAGCAGTCCGCGAAGGATCACGCCCCTGCAGAGCCATTCTTCCATGATCGGAGCCATTATGCACATGGTGATAATGTTGACCCAGAGAGGGCCATCCATCATCTTTTCCAATTGCTCCATGATCGAGCCTTCCGTGTCCGGAAGGATCTGGTTGACGGGTTCGAGCAACACTCCGGCGGCCAGCATTCCCACCGATACGGCGAGGGCCAGTAGGGCACCTCCCCATTTGCCGAAGTGGTTGCTGTCAAGGGCGTATCCGGTGTCAAAAGTCATGTTGCGCATGCTCTTGATCCTCACGAATATGAACACCGGCACAAACTGGAGGGGGTACAGGATAAGCATTACGTAATAAAGCGGCATGGACCCGCCGAACATGAACGGCATCACGAATAGAGAGCCCAGGATCATACCGACAAGGAACCATCCCAGTACCGCGAACAAACCTCCCACATCCGGGGTGAACCAGGAGCAGGATGAGAGAAGGTCATAATTCTTCTCTACTTTTCTGGGTTTGAGAAAAGACATGGTTGAATATTATTTTTTCCAGAGAGGGGTGGGGTAGACACCATCCTCAGCGAGATCTTTGAATTTGGCGACGACTCCCGGACGGTCTTCCTTGTAGGTCACTCCGAACCAATGGGCTGGTGTGGACAAGACCTCGCACTTATAGCCGTTGTGTTTCATGATGTAGTCCACGGCGTAGGGGATGTAGTACTCTTTCTTGAGTTCCATTAGATTGATTTCCAGGAACTTCTCAAAGACCTCCTCGCTGAGGTTGAAATAGTCGGGGGTAAATCCCCACATATTCATTGAACAAAGCGCCTTGGCGTCGACCTCTAGATGAGTCTCACCGGAGACGGTGTTGTCCCCATAGACCTTGCCATCCTCATCAGCGCCCACGTTGACAAATTCGATGACATCAGTAAGGTTCTTGCTTTCGTCGTAATGGCAGATGCCCCTGGAGACCTTGCCGAATTCGGAGAGCGTGTTGTCGAGCTCGAAGCCCACGATCGCGCATACACCTTCGCTGCCCTCATGTGCCTTCAGCCATTCACCTATTATTTTGAAGGACTCCTTCCCGTAGAAGTCATCGCCATTGATCACGGCGAAAGGCTCATGGATGACATCCTTCGCCATCAGCACGGCGTGAGCGGTACCCCATGGTTTCTGGCGCTCAGGGTTGAGGGTGAACCTTGAGGGGATTTTGTCCAGCTCCTGGATCACGAAGTCGAATTCCAGGGGAGTCCCGTCAGGACAAAGCACACCGGAGTACTTGTTCCTGACCGTCTCCTTGAACTGCTCCAGGAAATATTCCCTCACTATATAGACGACTTTGCCGAAACCAGCCTCAACGGCGTCATAGATCGAATAATCGATGATTGTCTCTCCGTTTGGACCAAGGCCGTCCATCTGTTTGAGGCCGCCATAACGGCTGCCCATCCCCGCTGCCAGGACTAGAAGTGTTGGTTTCATGTCTTTATTTGTTTTTAATTTGTAATAGACTCGATTTTTATTCTACAAAAATAACTATTTTCGCGTTAATAGCATTATTGGCCAAATGGGAAAATTCAGGGATATATGGAACAGGGACAAAGACGGCAAGAACGCTGAGAAACGTTCCTTTATCCGTTATTCCATCGTAGCCACCGTGATATTCATCCTCATGGTCGGCTTCATCAACCAGAATAACATTGTCCGTTGGATCAGGGCCGGCGCTGAGATAAAGCGTCAGGACAACTTGATCGAGAAGTACAACAAGGAAATCAGCGAGATGGACTCCCAGATCAAGGGGCTGACTTCAAACAAAGACTCCCTCGAGCGTTACGCGAGGGAGAACTTCGGTTTCGCCGAGCCCGGCGATGATGTCTACGTTATCGAATAATCAGAATCACAGTCCGGTGTAAGTCCAGGGAGTGATGGAGCGCATCTCTTCCTTGACCGCCTCGTCGATATCAAGTGAGTCGATGAAGCTGGAGATCGTGTTCTCATCGATAGCCGCGCCTGTCCTTGTGAGGGCCTTGAGCGTCTCGTAGGGGTTAGGGTAGCCTTCACGTCGGAGAATGGTCTGGAGAGCCTCCGCCACGACAGCCCAATTCTTGTGCAGGTCGGCATCGAGAGCCTCTTTGTTAAGGATCAATTTCCCGAGCCCTTTCTTGAGCGAGGCGAAAGCAATCATCCCGTGAGCGACCGGTACCCCTATGTTCCTCTGGACAGTGGAGTCAGTCAGGTCCCTCTGGAGTCTTGAGACCGGAAGCTTCATCGACAGGAAGGTCAGTACGGCATTCGCCATTCCGAGGTTGCCCTCGGCGTTCTCGAAATCAATAGGGTTGACCTTGTGCGGCATGGCCGAGGATCCGACCTCTCCCTTTACTACCTTCTGGCGGAAATACTCCATGGAGATATATGTCCAGATGTCCCTGCAGAGATCGATCAGGATCGTGTTGATCCTCCTGAGGCAATCGAATATCGCCGCGAGATTGTCATAATGCTCGATCTGCGTCGTGGGATAGGAACGGTTAAGCCCCAGGGACGCCACGAAATTGTCAGCGAAGGACTTCCATCCGATCTCAGGGTAGGCTACCTTGTGGGCGTTCATGTTACCTGTCGCCCCTCCGAACTTGGCAGGATAGGTGAGACCGGAGAATTGGCGGAGCTGCTCCTCAAGACGGGCGACGAATACCTGGATCTCCTTGCCGAGACGGGTCGGGGTGGCCGGCTGGCCATGAGTTTTCGCCAGCATCGGAATATCCTTCCACTCTTCGGCATCGGCGGAGAGTATCCCGATTATTTCTTTCAGCGCAGGAATATATTCATTCTCAAGGGCTTCCTTGAGCATCAAGGGCTGCGAAGTGTTGTTGATGTCCTGTGAGGTGAGCCCAAAATGGATGAATTCCTTCCAACGTGACAGGCCTATGATGTCGAATTTCTCCTTGATGAAATACTCGACTGCCTTGACATCATGGTTGGTGACTTTCTCGATCTCCTTGACCCTGGAGGCGTCTTCGGGTGACATCTCCTGATAAACCTTCCGGAGCTCTTCCCAAATCCACTCCTTGGCTAAGCCGGTTCCCTCTCCGAAATCAGATAGTTGTGGAAGCGGGATGCCGCAAAGGGCGATGAAATACTCGATCTCAACCCTGGTACGGTAACGGATCAGGGCATATTCACTGAAATAATCTCTCAGAGAGGATGTCTTCGAGGCATAACGTCCATCGATGGGGGAAACGGCGGTAAGGGAGTCTAATTCGGTCATGGTGATCAAGTTATATCAGCAATAGGATGGCCAGGGTATATAACAGGAAGCCTTGGAAGCGTAACCTTCCTTTGGTGCTGGTATGGATCATGGTCTCTGTGGGGTCGTCTCCGGTCATCTCCAGGAGTTCTTCCTCTGTGGGGAGATTGCCGGAGTGGAATTTGCGGATCAATTCTCCGTCATTGAACCAGGTGGCTCCACCATTGGACCTGTTCATGGCGAGCAACGTCTTCCTGTCAGAGAAATATGTGTGAGACGATAATCTCTCGCGTGTCTCCGGAACCATTTTCGCCAACTGGTCAAGCCTCGCTTTGGTGCCCGTTACAAGAAGCAAGGGGGTGAATCCCGCTTTCGAGGCCCCGTCAGCGGCGTCGGCCACCCTTGTCCATTCATCACCTCTCATCTCGGTCGGGGCGGGAACCGACAAGACCAGGACGTTGCCGGATGCGGCCAGCTCGTCCTTGTATGCTCCGGTTGTGTCAGTGAAAGCCAGCACAGGAGGTTCTCCGGTGGTCTTCGGCCCGTTCAACCGTATGGTCTCAGTCCTTACGAAAGTCCAGGTGGAGTCAGGAAGCTTGTCAAGAGTGAAAGCGCCCTCCTGCCCGTTTTTCTCGTAGATGAAGGTTGACATGAACTCCTCTCCATTACCGTCGGCCGCGACAAGGTCGCTCCCGGGTTTGAAGGAGGTGTAGTCAACGAGAGGCAGGGCTCCGAGCGAGTAGATCGTGAATGCGATTATCGACGCGGCGGCGATGATGAACGATACATATTTCCTCTTCTTGGGCTGTCCGAGATCCTTTAATGGCAGGAAGGCCGCTGCGGCGAGGGCCAAGAGGACGACGTTCTTGAGGAAGGTCGCCGTGTTGGACAGGTGGATGACCTCTCCGAAACAGCCGCAATCCATGGAAGGATTGAAGATGGCCAGGAAAAGAGTGAGTATCGTGAAAAGGATGATCAGGACACCGGTGGCTATGGCCACGGTTTTCCTCCATACTCCACTGATCAGGGCTGCGCCGAGAAGGGCCTCTATAAGGGCCAGTGTCACGCCGGCCACCTTCGCGGTTGGTAGCATGAACGTCAATCCCAGAAACCGGTAGTATTCCTCGACCACCAGCCCGGCCCCTACAGGGTCAAGCAACTTGAAAATACCGGCCAGCAGGAATACCAGGCCGATGATGAAAGCGCATAGCCTCCGAAACCTATAGCGAGTCACACTTGTTCTCATTGAATATTCAAAAGTTTGTCTATCAAAGCCTTAATCTTGGCGAATATGTCGTCAGGGGGAAGCATCCCTCCATCCTCGCCGGCGCAGTCGACGGTGATTAGGCCCGGGTCGAGAGCCGCCTGGCGGAGATATATTCCCCGAACTCTTTTCTGGAACTCGATGCTGGACTCGTGGATGTCCCTCGCCCCGTGGAGATATTCCCTGTCGGATCCTTTCCTGCTCTTCTCAAGACTGTTCTCCACAAAGGCGATAGGCACGTCAAGGAATATGTTGAGGTCAGGCCTAGGAAGACCGAATGTCCCGAACTCCGTGTTCAGGATCCATTCACGAAGGTTTTCCCTCTCATCAGGATTGGCCAGTTTGGCGCATTGGTAGGCAATGTTGGAATAAACGTACCTGTCCAGAAGCACCGTTCCTCCTTTCGAGAGGATGGCGTTCATCCCGGGAGCCGCCCCGTGCCGGTCCTCCGCGAAGAGAAGGGCCACAAGTTGCGGATGGACAGTCTCGTTTGAACCGAAGTCCCCGCGCAGGAAACGACTGATAAGGTCACCATAGACGGGAGAGTCATATCTTGGGAAATGGATATACTCCAGCCCGTCGCAGACCTCCTCGAGATAGGCCTTCAGTTTCCTGACCTGCGTGGATTTCCCAGCGCCGTCCAACCCTTCCAGAACAATAAGCATCGGTGTAGATAATGAATTAACCTACAAAGATATTCATTTTTTAGCTATTTTCGCGCATTATGGAGGATAAGCGAGACAGAAAGATCGAGTTGATGGGTATAGTCAACTTGACCGACGATTCATTTTTCGAGGGCAGCCGTATCCTGGAAAAGGGAGGCGTGTTCGATCCGGACAAGTTTTTGGCCAGGATTGATTCCATGGTCATGGAAGGAGCTGATATCCTGGATCTTGGGGCTTGCTCTACCCGTCCCGGTTCGGACTCCGTGTCCGAGGAGACAGAGTGGGTGAGGCTTGAGCAGGCTCTCCGTCTGCTTGTCTCCGAACGACCCTGCCCGCGCGTTTCCATCGACACTTTCCGCCCAGGAATAGTCCGCGGGGCTTTTGATATTATCGGTCCTTTTATCGTCAACGATGTCAGCGGAGGCTCCGAGACGATGTGGAGAACTGTCGGGGATTTGGGCCTTCCATATGTCGCCATGCACACCCGCGGGACTCCGAAGGATATGCAGACCTTGACTGACTATGATGACATAATCTCAGAAGTGGAGTCTTTCTTCGAGGATATCTCCCGGACGGCCGACTCATACGGAGTCAAGGAATGGATCCTGGATCCGGGCTTCGGCTTCGCCAAGACCGTCGATCAGAACTGGCTTCTGCTGAAAGAATTAGACATATTCAAAAAGTTTGGCCGACCAATTCTGGCCGGCCTCTCCCGTAAGAGTTTCTTGTATAAGCCTCTGGGCATAACCCCCTCCGAGGCCCTTCCAGCCACTTGCGCGGCCAATCTTATGGCCCTTCAAGGCGGCGCTTCAATCCTTCGCGTACACGATATCGCCCCCGCCCGTCAGGTCCTTGAGGTTTTTAATCGAGCGTCTGTTTGATCTCGGTGATGACGAAGGCCTCGATCACGTCTCCGACCTTGATGTCGTTGAACTTCTCGATGCCGATACCGCACTCCATTCCGGCGGACACATCCTTGGCGTCGTCCTTGTTCCTCTTAAGAGAGGCGATGTCGCCGGTGTAGACCACGATACCGTCGCGGATCAAGCGGCACTGGGAAGTCTTCGAGATCTTTCCCTCCCTGACAAGGCAGCCCGCGATCGTTCCGACCTTCGAGATCTTGAAAGTCTGCTTGACCTCGGCCGTGCCGGTGACTTCTTCCTTCTTGATCGGCTCAAGCAAGCCCTCGATACCATCCTTCACATCGTTGATGGCATCATAGATGACAGAGTAGAGTCGAATCTCAATTCCCTGGTCGTCAGCCACTTTCCTGGCATCAGTCGAAGGACGTACCTGGAATCCGATGATGACGGCGTCAGAAGCCTCGGCCAATATGACATCGGACTCTGAGATCGCTCCAACGGCCTTGTGGATCACATTGACCCTAACCTGCTCGGTAGAGAGCTTGATCAGTGAGTCGGAGAGAGCCTCGACAGAGCCATCCACGTCACCCTTGACGATGACATTGAGCTCCTTGAAGTTTCCGATGGCGATACGCCTTCCGATCTCCTCGAGAGTCATGTGCTTCTGGGTCTTGATGCCCTGGATTCTTATCAGCTGCTCCCTCTTGTTGGCGATAGCCTTCGCCTCCTTCTCATCCGACATCACGTTGAACTTGTCACCGGCGCTCGGGGCACCGTTCAGGCCAAGTATGCTGACAGGGGTGGAAGGACCCGCTTCCTTGACTTTCTGGCCGCGCTCGTTGAACATGGCTTTGATACGGCCATAATAACATCCGCTCAACACCATGTCTCCGGTCTTCAGGGTTCCGTTCTGGACCAGGACAGTCGCGAGGTATCCGCGACCCTTGTCCAATGAGGACTCGATGACCGCTCCCACGGCTTTCTTCTTGGGATTGGCCTTGAGATCAAGGAGATCGGTCTCAAGGAGAACTTTCTCGAGCAACTTGTCCACGTCGAGTCCCTTCTTCGCCGAGATCTCCTGGCTCTGGTATTTACCGCCCCATGCCTCGGTGAGGATATTCATCTGGGAAAGTTGCTGGTAGATCTTCTCTGGCATAGCGCCCGGCTTATCTATCTTGTTGATAGCGAATACCATAGGTACTCCGGCGGCTTGGGCGTGGTTGATAGCCTCGACTGTCTGTGGCATAACCGCGTCGTCAGCGGCGATGATGATGATCGCGAGGTCTGTCAACTGGGCGCCCCTGGCTCGCATGGCGGTGAATGCCTCATGGCCCGGGGTGTCGAGGAAGGTAATCCTCCGTCCGTCAGGAAGCTTGACGTTGTAAGCTCCGATGTGCTGGGTGATACCTCCCGCCTCTCCGGCGATGACGTTTGACTTGCGGATATAGTCGAGCAAAGAAGTCTTTCCATGGTCGACATGACCCATGACGGTGATCACCGGAGGCCTGGGCACGAGATCCTCCTCGCTTTCTTCCACGTTGTCGCTTCCGTCAATCTCCTCGGTTAGCTCAGCCGTGACGAACTCAACCTTGTAGCCGAACTGTTCCGCCACTAGCACGAGGGCTTCCGCGTCGAGCCTCTGGTTGATGGACACCATCAATCCGAGCTCCATGCAGGCCCTGATGACATCGTTGACAGGAGTGTTGTTCATCAAGGTGGCCAAGTCGTTCACTGTCACGAACTCAGTGACCTTCAAGACAGTCTTCTCCGCCATAACCTGCGCCATCTCCTCCTGGGTCCTGGCCGCGGCCTGCTCCCTCTTTTCCTTACGGTATTTGGCTCCGAAGTTGTTCTTCTTGTTGTCGTTCATCCTGGCGTAAGTCTCCTTGACCTGCTTCTGGATCTCTTTCTGCATCGCCTCCTGCTCCTCTTCGGTCATGGCGGGTTTGAAACGGTCGGCGCCACGTCCGCGCTTCTTGCCTCCCTTGCCCTGATCCTGTGAGCCCTTGGAGTCTTTCTTGTCCTTCCGGGAGTTGTTGTCCGCCTGTTTGCCTTCCTTCGCCACGTCGACTTTCTGGCTGCCCTTGGATATTCTCTCACGCTTCTTGCCGACCTTCTTCTCGAATTGGGTCATGTCGATCTTGCCAAGCACCTTGAAACCAGGAGCGGCGTTTTCCTTTGATTCCGCCGTTGTCTCGACTTCCTCTCCGGTGACCGTTTCCGCAGGGGTTGGAGCGGATTTGGTCTCAGTTGAAGGGGTCTCAACCACGACTGTCTTCTTCTCAGGCTCAGGTTTGACTTCCGGCTTTACCGGCTCGGGAATCGGCTGGGGCTCCGGGACAGGCTGAGGCTCGGGAACGGGGGCCGGTTCCGGTTTGGGCTCCGGCTTGGGTTCCGGCTTCGGCTTAGGAGCCGGTTCAGGTACCGGTTCGGGTTTAGGAGCGGGAGCCGGTGCCGGTTTGGGCTCCGGCTCGGGTTCCGGCTTCGGCTTAGGGACCGGTTTGGGCTCCGGTTTGATGTCCTTGGGAGTGAACACGTTACTCTTGATGACAGTCTCCCTGACAGGCTCCTCGAATTCTTCCTCTCGGGCGGCTTCCTGCTGCTTGCGTGAGGTACGCTCAAGAATCTCGGTCAGTTTGATGTCAACTTTCTCGGAAGCCTTCTTCATCTCAAGGTCTTTGCCGAACTGCTTCTCGATGGCGGGAAGGTGCTCATCCGAGATCTTGGCGTTCGGATTGGCTTCCACCTCGACACCCTGGCTGTTCAGGAAATCCACGAGATTCTGAAGACCGATGTTGTAAGTCCTGATAAGTTTATTAAGTCTGATTTCTCCCATATTCAACCCCTTTAATATAACACTTCCAATAACTAATCCTCATACTCCTCAAACTCGGCCATCAAGATCTTGAACACCTCGGCGACGGTCTCGTCCTCGAGATCCGCCCTCTTCGCGATGTCCTCAGGAGTGAACGCGAGCACACTCTTGGCGGTGTCGCATCCGATAGCCTTGAGGCGGTCGATGACCCACTGGTCGATCTCGTTGCTGAAATCATCCAGGAGAACATCCTCCTCTTCCATGATCTCATCCTTGGAGAGCTCTCTCCAGACCTCGATCTCCCTGCCGACGAGCATGCCGGCGAGCTTGATGTTGCATCCTCCGCGTCCGATACCTTTCTTGACCTCCTCGGGCTGCATGTAGACCTTGATCTTATCTTCAGGCGAGCTGCCCAAATCGATCGAGGACACCCTGGCCGGGTTCAACGCCCTTTGGATGAGGAGCTGGGTATTGGATGTCCACTGGAGGACATCGATGTTCTCATTGCGGAGCTCCCTGACGATACCGATGATCCTGGATCCCTTCACGCCGATGCAGGCGCCGATAGGATCGATCCTCTCGTCATAAGACTCGACAGCCACCTTGGCCCTCTCTCCGGGGACACGGACCACTTTCTTGATGGTGATAAGTCCGTCGAAGATCTCAGGCACCTCCAGCTCGAAGAGTTTCTCGAGGAACTCGTTCGAAGTTCTGGAAAGGGTGATGTAAGGCGTGGTGTTGTTCTTCATCTCAACGCTCTTGATTATAGCGCGGATGGTGTCTCCCTTCTTGAACCTCTCTCCGGGAATCTGCTCATTCTTGGGAAGATGAAGCTCGTTACTGTCCTCGTCGAGAATGATGACTTCCTTGGACCATGTCTGGTAGATCTCGCCAGTGAATATCTCACCGACCTTGTCGGAATAATCCTTGAAGACGTTGGCCTTGTCGATGTCCATGATCCTTCCCTGGAGGTTCTGCCTGATGTTAAGGATGCCCCTCCTTCCGAACGTGGCGAGCGAGAGTTTCTTGGTGTAGACATCACCAATCTCATAGTCGTCGTCTCCGGTCTCCTCCTTGATCTGCTCAAGGGTGATCTGGGTGTTGGGATTCTCAACTTCCTCGACGATGTCGAAGTTCTGGTAAATCTCGCAGTCTCCCTTGTCGACGTTAATGATCACGTCGAAATTGTCAGAAGATCCGTAAGTCTTGGCGATCTGTGTCAGGAACACGTCCTTGAGGACACCCATCATCACGGGCCTGTCGATGTTCTTCTCTTCCTTGAAGTCCTTGAAGGCGTCAATCAGAGTTATTACGTCTTTCTTTTCCATGTTATATGTTTGCTATTTCTTGAATTCAACATGTGGAGACACCGAGTTGACCTCGCTGAAAACGAACCTGTCCTCATGCTCGACGGGGACTTTCTTCTTCTTTCCCTCAGGAATCTCGCGGGTGACATGGCGAAGTGTAATACCCTCGTCGTCAGCGGCGGTGAGAATCCCGGTCAGCTTGCGGCCCCCTTTGAGCAGGACCACGACTTGCGATCCGATCGCCTTGGTGAACTGCCCGCTCACTTTGAAAGGCTGGTCAAGGCCGGCGGAAGACACTGTAAGCGAATAGTCCTCCACGTCCTTGTCAAAAGCGGCCAGGAAAACGTCGTTAAGGGCGACACAATCATCCAGATCGACATCTCCGGTCTCTTTCTCAATGGTGAGGACGATGTCATTCTCCTTGCTGACTGTCACGTCCACAATGAAGCAGCCGCGATCCTTGACGGCGGGTCCGATGGTCTCTATTATTATACTTTTCTCCATATTCACAAAACAAAAGATAGGAGACGCCTGACGTCACCTATCTCTCACAACGGCTGCAAAGGTAAGGATAATTTAGGGAAAATGAAAATAAATCGTTTATCTTTGTATAAATATTTAATACCCATATAGCTTTAAACATGGAATTCACAGCAAAGCAACTGGCTCAAGTCCTGAACGGGACGGTCGAAGGTGACCCTCAGGCGAAAGTTACCTCATTCGCTAAAATAGAACATGGCAAGACAGGCCAGCTTTGCTTCTACGCCAATCCTAAATACGAAAAATACGTCTACACTTGCAAGGCCAGTATCTTGTTGGTTAACAACGATTTCCAACCAAAGGAACCAATCACTCCCACTCTGATACGCGTGGAGGATGCCTACAAGTCACTCGCCGATCTTCTCAAGTATGCGGCCACTCAGAAACGTACTGACCGCAGGCATAGGGGATTCAGGTCATCCTGGTTCCTTACGACCAAGTTCGGGAAAAAGGTTTACCTTGGAAGTCATTCTTATGTCGGACATCACGCCAAGGTCGGGGATTACACGAAAATATTCGAGAACGTCTACGTGGGCGACAACACCGTGATCGGCAAACATTGCCTGATCTATCCCGGAGTGGTGATTTACCCGGGTATGGTGATAGGGGACAATGTGATAATCCACGCCAATGCCGTGATCGGTTCGGATGGTTTCGGCAACGCCCCATTACCTGACGGCACTTGGGAGAAGATTGAGCATCTTGGAAATGTGATAATAGGCGACAATGTCGAGATTGGGGCCGGAACTACGATCGACAGGGCCGAGATGGAGTCTACCATCATCGGGAAGGGTGTCAAGATCGATAACCTTTGCCAGATAGCGCATAATGTCCAGATAGGGGACAACACCGTCATGGCTGCCCAATGCGGCATCGCCGGCTCGACAAAGATCGGCAAGAATTGCATTTTGGCCGGCCAGGTCGGAATAGCCGGCCATCTTGAGATCGCTGACAACACCACATTTGGTGCCCAGTCTGGAGTCATCGGTAGTATCAAGGAACCCGGTCAGACCTTATTGGGGTCCCCGGCCATCAATTTCAAGAATTATATGCGCAGTTACGCGGTTTTCCGTAAACAGGGAAGGGATTAGTTTATTGGTTATTCGCTATTACTTCGTATCTTTGCGGACTGCTTTTTGTAGTAAAGTAGTCCTACAAGATTATTTATGATCCAGATCAAGCAAAAGACCCTCTCGCTCGAACACAAGTTCCAAGGTAAAGGCCTTCATACAGGGCAGGTCGCCAATATGGTGTTGAAACCTGCTCCTGAAGGTACTGGTATTGTGTTCCATCGTGTGGATTTGGGGCCTGGAGCGTATGTCCATGCGATCGCTACCAATGTGTCTTCCACAGCCCGCAGCACCACCATCTCGGAAGGTGACGCCTCAGTCTCCACCATTGAGCACCTGATGTCTGCCTTGTCGGGTATGGGGGTCGACAATGTCTTGATCGAGATTGATAATGTGGAAGTTCCGATTCTCGATGGCAGTGCCCGACCGTATGTCGAAGCTTTCCTGAAGAACGGTTTTGTCGAGCAGGACGCCGTGAAACCGTATATCACCTTGTCTCATGAGGTCGAGGTCACGGATGAGAAAACCGGGGCATATATCAAGGCGATACCGTCTGACTCCCCGTCAATAGATTTGACCGTGGATTTCGGGTCCAGGATCCTTGGAGTCCAGCGCGCTGCCTGGGATGAGGGTGTCGATTACGCCACCCAACTGGCCCCTTGCAGGACTTTCGTGTTTTTCCACGAGATAGAGTATCTTTTCCAGAACAACCTGGTCAAGGGAGGAGATGTGGATAACGCGATCGTGATAGTTGAGCATCCTGTCTCTGATGAGCAGGTGGCCAGGCTCGCTTCCTTGTTTAATGTACCCAAACTGGCGATCAATGATAACGGCTATCTCAACAATCTCCAGCTTCGTTTCCCTGATGAGTGCGGAAGGCACAAGCTTCTTGACCTGATCGGAGACCTGGCTTTGGCTGGTGGCCGTGTGAATGCCAGGATCGAGGCTTTCAAGCCGGGACACTCCATAAACACCAGGATGGCCAAGGCCATCTTGGAGGCTATTTCCGAATAATGATAAAAACAGATAACGATGAATAACATCTCTCCTCTTGCATCAGTCAGCCCGAAGGCCATTATCGGCGATAATGTCGAGATTGGACCTTTCGCTTTTGTTGATGATAATGTCGAAATTGGCGACGGTTGCAAGATCTTTCCCCACGCCACGGTCTTCAAATATGTGAAAATGGGCAAGAATTGCCAGATTTATCCCGGTGCCGTAGTCGGTGCTGTCCCTCAGGATCTTAAGTTTGAGGGAGAGATCACCTCAGTCGAGCTGGGAGACAATGTGACTGTCAGGGAATGCGCCACCATCAACCGAGGCACCAAGGCTAGCGGCAAGTATGTGACTAAGGTTGGAAGTGACACGTTGATAATGTCTTACTCACATGTGGCCCATGATTGTGTGATCGGTGACCACTGCATCCTGGTCAGTTATGTGGGCCTTGCCGGAGAGACCATCGTCGATGATTGGGCCATTATCGGAGGCGGCGCCAAAGCTCATCAGTTCTCGAAGGTCGGCTGTCACGCCATGGTCGGTGGGATGTCCAGGATCAACAAGGATGTGCCTCCTTTTGTCTTGTGCGCCCACGAGCCTCTCAGCTATGTCGGAGTCAATATCGTCGGACTTCGCCGCAGGGGATTCTCCTCAGAGGCCATCCGCACGATAAAGGATATCTACGATACGATTTATTACGCCGGTTACAATATCTCGGACGGCTGCGCCAAGGTTGAGGAAGGTTTTCCCCGTACCGAGGAGAGGGACACCATCCTCGATTTCATCCGTAATTCCAAGCGCGGCATAATCAGGGCCAGCGACTCCAGCGACAGGTCTCATTTCGACTAGTCTTCGGCCATGCTCCTTGGCATAGCCTATTTCCCTCCTGTCAGTTATTTCGCCTTGATCGCCAAGGGGATGACCCTTCATGACCACGGAGTCGATCCTTCAATAGTCTATATTGAGGCCTGCGAGAATTATCAGAAACAAAGTTGGCGCAACCGTTGCCGCATCTATGCGGCCGATGGTCCGGCGTATCTCAATTTCCCTATTGTGCACGAGGGAACCCACGAGCTTCCTATCACTAAAATAAAGGTGGACTACTCGACACCTTGGCTTCTCAAGACCAAGCGTGCGATTATTTCCGCCTATGAGTCTTCCGCCTATTTCGACCATTATAAAGACGAGCTTTTCGCCATCATGGATTCCAGGCCGGAGACTCTTTTCGAGCTCGACTTGAATATCATCAAGTTCTTTTTGTCCAAGACAGGAATATCGGCGGACCTCCGTCTCACGGAAAAATATATTCCGACCGCCGGGGAGGTGTATGGTGATGACTTCCGGGAGGTGCTGCACCCGAAGCGTCCGAATACTGTCCTGCGGGACTTGGGATTGGAAAAACCGTACTTCCAAGTCTTTGCCCGGAAGTACGGTTTCATCTCAGATCTTTCTATCATGGACCTTCTGTTCAACGAAGGCCCTGACTCGATCCTCTATCTCAAGGCTTAGAATCGCCAGCCGAAAGTCGCTGTGATGTCCAGCCTCTCCCTCTTGTTGAGGATCATCGGGGAAGCGATGTCGATATAGTCGTCGTAAGGGAAGATCTCCTCATCCGAGAAAGTGGTATACCTTGCCGCCAAGTCGGCGAAGAAGGAACCCTTTGAGTAGTAACCGACACCCACGGAGAAAGCGTTGAGCTTGTCGGTGAGAGTGGTGTTTCCTGTATATTCAGGGATGGTTGTGAGATTATAACCGGTCCTGATAGCGAACTCCGGCATCGGCTTGAACTCGGCACCGACCCTGAGGCTATGGGATATACCCATCCTGTCGGCGATGTCCTTGTTGACCACGTCAAAGGTGTCGCTCCAGTTGCTGTCCCTATCCTTGAACTTCATGGTGCTGTAATCCGTCATCTCATAATCGACACTCAGGAGGGCCATACCCATGAAGGTGTAAGCGAGTCCGGCGTTGGCCCTGTAAGGGGTCGTCAGCCTGTAGGAGAAATTACCCTCAGGAGAAGTCGCGCTTCCGTCGTAAGAAGAGTTCTCGTAGTGAACGTCAGTGGACTGCCGCCAAATCTCGTCGATGAACAGGGTGGTCGGGGTCTGGATAGCGGCTCCTATGCGCAAACCTTCCACGGGAAGGGCGATGAAGCCGATCTTTCCAAAGACACCGGCACCGTCAGCCGAATAAGAGTAACGGGTGCGGTAGTCAGTGAAGTAGGTGCTTGACTCCTCGTAGTCGATCCTGAAGTCAGAAGGATCCACGGCAGCCTCCTTGAAGTACTCATCGTAGTTGTAGGTGACGCTGGTGACACCGAGGTTGGCGCCGATGAAGAACTTGTTGCTGAAGTTGAAGCCTACATTCAACAGGGCGTCGGTCTTGTTGCCGGTGACTTTGCGTCCATAGGACTGGTTGAGAGGACCTCCAAGGTATATATCATAGATATAATTGCCGTACTGGTCTTTCTCGCCAGTCTGTGTGAAACCCTCCGTGGTGGCGATGTAACGCCAGTAGTAGTCGGGGTCATTAGGATCACCATAGTTCGCTATGGCTCCTGCCTGGGCGTTGGTTATCACGTTCCAGGGGGCGTAGTAACCGCGGTCATCCGCGTTCTGATAAGGATACTTCCAGTCGTCGATGGAGTTGCCCGAGGCGTCCATATATCCGTTCAGGAAGTCGATGTCGAACATGTCGGCGTTAACGGCCATCGAGCTCTGGTAGCTGGTCTTGTCATTCCTGCCGCCGGTCATCATCTGGCCGGTGTAGTTGTTGACGCTGTTGACCACGAACCCGTAGGTCACACCGACGAGGCCTCTTTTCCTCCCCGTGTTGAAATTGATTGTCGCCCCGATATTCGGCATCGAGAACCTGGAGAGGTTCTTGCGGATGTCACCAGTGAAGGTGTCGGTGCCGTTGACAGGGTAGGAACTCCACGACGCGTTCATCGAGCTCATGGTCACATTGGGGGTGATGGTGAACTGTGAGTAATTGAACACAGCCGATCCGGCCGGGTTGATACCCACCGATCCGAGATCGCCTCCGACCGCTGTCATGGCGTTACCCATACCGATGGAACGGGCTGTGCCATAATAGTTGTTCTGGCTGAAAGTCAGAGCGTCGTACATCGTCTGCGCTCCCGCGGAGACCGCGGCCAGCATAAGGGTTATAGCTATAAAAGTCTTTTTCATCGCTTTTGGGATTTTGATAGTTTAAATCAAGGGTAATAGTAGTCTGGTTGCTGTAAGGGGAGAAGAATATTATCTCCTGCCGCCTCCGCCACCGCCGCTTCTGCCGCCACCGCCGCCGGAGCTGCCACCGCCGCTGTATCCGCCGCCGGAGCTTCCGCCACTATATCCTCCTGAGCTTCTGGAGCTGCTACCGGAAGAATAGCTGCCGGAAGAGGAACTCCTTGAATAGCTGCCTGAACTGGAGGAGCGGGTAGTGGAAGAAGACCTGTAGCTGCCACCGGAAGAACCAGTGGATCGGCTGGCGCTGGAACGACTCACACCTGAAGACGAGGTGGAAGGCCTGCTATATGTTGTTGAAGAAGATGATCTGTTGTAGGTTGAGGTGCTCCCGGAGACCCTTGTCGGGCTGGAAGTAGTTGAACCTACGCTCGAACGTCCGCTCGCGGAGGACGCCGACCTGACTGCCTGACCGGCGTAAGGCCTGGAGACCCTGTTGACAGAGGAGATGGACGACGACCTTGAAGCGCTGGAGATCCCGGAGGACCTTGTGGCTGTGCTGGTGCGTGTCGATACTCCTGTCCTGGACCTCGTCATGGATGAGCTCCTGACTCCGGTTGATCTTGCCAACGACCCGATACCACTTCTGGTAGTGGAACCTGTCGTGGAAATCCTCGGCCTGTAGACTCTGTCGCCTCCGCCTATGCCGCCCCAATACGGGCCGTGGCCATGGCCCCAGCCATAATGGTGCCAGCTGTAGCCGCCGTACCATCCGCCGTACCAACCGCCGTAATACCAAGGATCATAGTACCAAGGATCGTAGAACCAAGGGTCATACCAACCATACCAGCCATAGTGGTAGTAAGGACGATAATACCAGGGATCATACCATCCGAAATGGTAATACGGACGATAATACCAGGGATCGTACCAGCCTCCATAATACCAAGGGTTATAGCCCCAATATATAGAGGAATAATAAGGACGGTGCCAGGAATACCATGAGGATGCGTACCAAGGCTGGTAAGCGGCCCATGTGTCCCAACCCGTGTCATAGAGATAAACGGAGGTGGTGTTCTCCGCTTTGTTGAAATCTATCTTGGCAACCTTGTCATTGGGGATGAACAAAGTGTCGACTTTGGCTCCGCTTTTCATAAAGATAGGGGAGCTTTTCGTCTTGGCGACCAGCAGGTCGGTTTCTTCCTGTTGGCCAGCTGTGGATGCCAATTCCGTCGCCTGGGCGTCGGAAGTATAGTAGATTCCGTCCTGATACCTGGAGGTATCACTAGCGTAGCGCGCTGCTGAACCGCACGATGTCAGTGCCAGAAGCGCCGATAAGAAAAGGATTGTGCGTGTTTTCATTTTTGAATCTCCTATAATTTGACAATAAATTCGTATCTTCGCTACCGCTTTGTATGCGGTATTATTTATTAATGTTTCACAATAAACAAAATCCGTACCGAATATATTATTCGCGCAATAATAACAATATTTGACAAGAACAGCAAACAATATTCAGATATGGCAAAGGAAGTGACAAAGAGGTCGGAGAATTACTCCCAATGGTACAATGACTTGGTTGTGAAGGCGGATCTGGCGGAGCAGTCACCCGTGCGAGGATGCATGGTGATCAAGCCCTACGGCTACGCTATCTGGGAAAAAATGCAGAGGGCTCTGGACGATATGTTCAAGGAGACCGGAGCGGTAAACGCGTATTTCCCTCTGTTCATCCCCAAGTCCTTCTTCAGCAGGGAAGCCGAGCATGTGGCGGGATTCGCGAAGGAATGCGCCGTCGTGACCCACCATCGCCTGATGAATGATCCGGGAGGCAAAGGAGTGGTTGTGGATCCTGAGGCGAGACTTGAGGAGGAACTGATTGTCCGTCCCACCTCCGAGACGATCATCTGGAGCACTTACAAGAATTGGATCAAGTCCTGGAGAGACCTTCCCATAATGTGCAACCAATGGGCGAACGTGGTTCGCTGGGAGATGCGTACAAGGCTCTTCCTCCGTACCGCCGAATTCCTCTGGCAAGAGGGCCATACCGCCCATGCGACAGCCCAGGAAGCCATGGAAGAGACCGAGAGGATGGTCCAGGTCTATGCCAAGTTCGCCCGTGATTATATGGCCCTCCCTGTTATAGTCGGCCACAAGAGCCCGAACGAGCGCTTCGCCGGTGCTCTCGACACTCTCACTATTGAGGGCATGATGCAGGACGGTAAAGCCTTGCAGGCTGGCACATCCCATTTCCTCGGTCAGAATTTCGCCAAGTCATTCGACGTCCAGTACACTGACAAGGAAGGTCAGATGCAATATGTCTGGGCTACATCTTGGGGTGTCTCGACCCGTCTGATGGGAGCCCTTGTGATGGCCCATGGAGATGACAACGGCCTTGTGCTCCCTCCGAAACTCGCCCCTATCCAGGTGGTCATGGTGCCCATTTACAAGACCGACGAGGAGAGGACAAGGATCCTTGAGGAGATGGACAAACTCAAGAAGGCTCTTGAGACTGAGGGACATACGGTGAAGATCGATGACCGCGACAATCTGCGCCCTGGCTTCAAATTTGCGGAATGGGAGTTGAAGGGTGTTCCTGTCAGGTTGGCGATGGGACCTCGTGACCTTGACAATGGAACTGTCGAGGTGCACCGCAGGGATACTCTTGAGAAGCAGACCGTCGCCCTTGAGGGGCTGGACAAGTCTATAGCTTCCCTGCTGGATGAGATCCAGGCGAGCATCTACAAGAAAGCCTATGATTTCAGGGCCTCGAATGTGGAGAAATGCGATGACTGGGAGGAATTCCAGCGGAAGATCGGCACCGGGAAGTTCCTTCTCTGCCATTGGGACGGGACTGCCGAGACCGAGCAGGCGATCAAGGATGCCACCAAGGCTACGATCAGGTGCATCCCCGTGGACAGTTTCGTGTGCGAAGAGGAGGGTAAGGACATATTCTCCGGCAAGCCTTCGAAGCAGAGGGTGGTCTTCGCCATCTCTTACTAGACCTGACAGTATTATAAGGAAGGATTTATGAGACGTATTCTTGGATATTCCTTGGTTATCATGGCCATGTCATTCAGTGTGGTGGCATATGGTCAGGATGACAAGACAAAGAAAGACGCCCAGGCAGCCGCGGCTGAGGCGGCCCAGGTGCTGGCTGACACTCCTGAGGTGGTAGTCGCTCCTCCTAAGCCGGTCTATTGGACCAACACCTTGACGACGACTCTCAATTTCGCCCAGACCAGTTTCACCAGCTGGGCCGCGGGTGGGAACAACAATTACACCCTCAATTCCATTATAAGGGGAGACGCCAACTGGGCAAAGGAGAAGAAGTACTGGAACAACCACCTCGAGTTCGATTACGGTTTCCTGTATTCCCAGGACAAACCTATCATCCAGAAAAGCGTTGACAGGACGTTCTTCACGAGCACCTGGGGCTACAAGGTCAAGGAGAAACTCAACTACACCGCTAATTTCACATTCCTCAACCAGACTACAAACGGATGGAACTATCCCACTCCCGCGGTGCAGGCTGACGAGGAGCCCACTCCCAAGCAGTGGAAGGACGCCAGGGTCTTGAAATCCGGATTCTTCTCACCGGCTTATGTCACTTTGGGTCTTGGTATCGCGTGGGTGCCGAACAAGTGGCTTACTGTCAACTTCGCTCCTTTGACCGGAAGTACCACGATTGTCGGAAATGAGAAATTGAGGAAGAACTATGGTATGGCCAGGAAGAGCAAGTTTGAGGACACGGCCTTGTATCCTGACCAGAAGGATGACAAAGGGGTGTATTTCATTACTGGAAACTATTACAAGCCAGCCACTTTCGCTCTTGGTGCGCAGTTGACCACCAATGTGAAGTTCAACATCAATGACAGATTCAACGTCAACAGCAACCTCATCCTCTTCTCCAATTACCTGAAGAACCCTCAGAACTTCCGTGTCAACTGGGACAACACGATCCTTTGGAAGCTCAGCAAACTGTTCTCGTTGAACCTCACTACCAACCTTATCTATGACGACACTATCCTCGTTATAGATGAAGACTTCCCGAATGGTCACAGGACCGTGCAGCTCAAGGAATTCCTGCAGTTCGGATTCACATATTCCTTCACAAATAAGAAGAAATAGTTCCCGGGCGTGATGCGTGGCCGTTTCGACAAGTGTCTTGACAGGCTGCTTCCGGAGAATGGGGCGGTTCTTCTCGCCGTGAGCGGGGGGATCGACTCCATGGTCATGGCCGACCTTTTCCTTAACTCTCATCGCGGGATCCGTATATCGTTGGCTCACTGCAATTTCCATTTGAGAGGCGAGGAGAGTGACTCTGATGAGTCGTTTGTGCGTGACTGGGCTGAGACCCAAGGAATCCCTTTCCACAAAACGGATTTCGACACTCTGGGATACGCGTCTTCACATGGTATCAGTGTCGAGATGGCGGCGAGGGAGCTACGCTATGAGTGGTTCGCCTCACTCGCCGAGAAAGAGGGGTTCGGGGCTGTCGCGGTGGCGCATAACGCTAATGACAATGCCGAGACACTGCTGCTGAATCTTTTAAGAGGTACGGGGCTTAAAGGGATATGCGGGATGCGGGAGTCTTCCACGCTGCCGGGATCCTCGGTCACACTGATCCGGCCGCTGCTTGGTTTCTCTAGGGATGAGATAAAGGAATATGCTGTCGCCCAAGGTCTTAGATGGCGTGAGGACAGCACGAACGCTGACTCTTCATATAAGCGCAACCTCATCCGCAATGAGGTGTTCCCTCTCTTTGAGAAAGTGAATCCATCCTTCCTCAATACACTGGAGGCCGACATGCGCCGCTTCTCCCAAGTCCAGGCAATAGCCGATGATTTCTTCTCGGAGAATAGGCTCGCGGTCGATGGTAATAAGATTAATGTCGACGATTTGCTCCGGTCGCCCCATTGGGAATATCTGTTGTTCAGGTTGTTGGAGCCATACGGATTCAATGAGGCGGTCATCGGGGACATGGCCGGATTGATCAAGTGTGGCAAAACGTTCAGTGGCCGCGTCTTCCGTTCCTCGACCCACATCGCCCGGACATCAAGAAATTCTATTATCATTTCTGAGAGCGGAGACGCGTCGCTCTGTGACGATGAGGCGATTGTTGTGACGGGACCGGGGGAGTATGTGGTCGGAGGTGTTGGCCTGAAGGTGGAAGTCGCTGAGGTTGAGAATCCTAAGCGGCTTGAGGGGGTATCGGCCGTAAATCTCGCGTTCCCTTTTGTCGTGCGTCTCTGGCGCCCTGGAGACTGGATGCGCCCACTCGGTATGGGAGGGCGGCGCAAGAAACTGAGTGACATGTTCAGTGACTTGAAATTCAGCCAGGAACAAAAAGAGAGAGCCCTCGTCATCGCTGGCGAAGGCTCCCATGTGCTTTCCCTGTTGGGCTATCGGGTCGACGAGTCCGTCGCCTTACTTGATCTCAAACTCGAACGGGAGCCTGGCGAACACCAGCTGGCCGTTACCCTTCGTCCAGGTCCTCTGCCAATCCAGTAGGCTCTTCGCGATTCCCTCGAAAGGAGTACCCTCCAGCACATTCTCGACAATCTCCTCGGGATCCGTTCCCTTGCTTCCGAACTGCCTCATCATCTGCTGCACCATTGTCAAGGGCTTCGGGTAGCCGACGACATTCCATGAGGCCACGTCAGGGTCTCCGCCCATCGAGGCGGCATAAGCGATGGCGTCCTCGAGGGTGCCGATCTCATCAACGAGACCTATTTTCAACGCGTCGGAACCGGTCCAGACGCGTCCTTGTGCGATCTCATCAACCGCCTCATAAGTCATGTCCCTGCCTTCCGCCACGATATTCACGAAATTGGTGTAAATGTCGTCCACATATTCCTGCATCAACTTGGTCTCCTCCTCATCGAAAGGTCTCATGAGCGAGATCATGTCAGAATGCTTGTGGGAGTTGACAGGAACCACATTGATGTGGGCGACATCCTTTACGGTCTTGCCGAATTCAGGAATGGCGGAGAAGCATCCTATCGAGCCGGTCAGAGTGGCGGCGTTTGAGAATATGTGGTCGCAACTGTTAGAGATCCAGTATCCGCCGGATGCGGCGTATGTTCCATAAGACGCGACGACCGGCTTTACAGCCCTGGTGAGGTCAATCTCTTCCTTTATCTTGCTGGCTGCGAGGACGGTGCCTCCGGGGGAGTTGACCCTCAGGACGACTGCCTTCACTGTCGAGTCGGCGCGAACTTTCGCTATGATATTGGCGAAACGTTCTCCGGAGATGTTGTTCGGGTCATCCTGCTCAACGATGTTGCCGTTGGCGTATATGACGGCTATCTTCTTCTTCGCGGCGGTGTTAGGCTTGACTTTGGCAGTCGTATAGTCCTTGAAGGGGATGAACTTCACATCCTTGAACTTTTCTTTTCCGGCCAGCACAGCCATCTTTTCCTTATATCCCTCGAAGGAGAGTACCTCGTCGGCGAGGTTATGCGAGACCAAGTCCTCGGGGAAGTTGATCATAAGGTTGTCGATGAAATAGTTGAGCGAATCCACGCTGATTCCCCTGGCCTCGGCGGTCTCATTGGCGACTGTCTCCCACATGGAATCCACCATGACCTGGTTCTGTTCCATATTCTCGGGGCTGGGGGCGTTCCTGACATACATTTCCCCGGCGCTCTTATATTTCCCGTGACGTATCAACTGGTAGTTGACCCCCAGTTTGTCAAGGAGGTCCTTGAGGAATATCATCCTTCCGCCTAATCCGAGCATGAAGTTGTTGCCGCCATGATGGCTGGTCGTATAAATCTTGTCAGCCACAGAGGCGAGATAGTAAGACCCGGAGGTGAAGGCCTCGCCGTACGCGACGACCGCCTTTCCGCTCTTGCGGAAATCAGTGAGAGCCTTGCGGATCTCCCCCATAGTCGTGATATCCATTCCGCCACCGTCGGTCTTGATCAATATAAGCTTGACTCCCGGATCCTCCGCGGCCTTGGCGATCGACCTGACAGCGTCGTACACACCCACATTTGAAGTCATGGAACCACTTCCACCAAGGACGCTGAATGACATTGAGGGGTTATCTGAGGTTTGCTCGGTTATCACTAACTTGCTCATGTCCATGAGAAGGATCCCCTCTTTAGGAATCATTGAGGATGAACCTGAGGATGAAGACTCGGATCCGGCCACAGCGCCTATCATCATGATGAGGAAGATGGCTTTGACTATGCCCCAAATAAGCAGGCCGCACAGCACGGCCAGCACCCATTTGAAAAAGTTGTTAGTTTTCATATCGTCGTTTGTCTTGTTATTATCTTATTATCCGAAAAACTTCGCAAGTTATCTAAAAAATGGGTAATAGGCAAATGCGGCATGCCGTTTGTTACACTTTGGATTTACACTTTTTATTAGTATATTGCACCATTAAATTGACTTATTCTAATTTTTAAAGAAAAATGAAAACCTACTACTCAATCCGCAAAACCGTTTGCAAGGCTATTCCCGCCATGCTGCTCGGTTTCGCCCTGCTTTTCTCAACCGGGCAGGTCGCTTCCGCACAGCTGCTCAATGACATTACCCGGAGGGCGAAGAACGCCGCCGAGACAAAGATTAAGATGGGCGCCGACAGGGCAGTCCACAATACTCTTGACAAAGCCGGAAAGGCTGTGGAGAAAGGAGCTAAGAACGCTGTTGACAACGCCGGCGCTAAGAGCTCGAAATCTGGTTCTTCCCAGGTTCCCGAGGGCAGGAGCAAAGCGGTCAAGGCTGGCAACGGCTCGACTTGGTATGTGGCGGCCTCAGGTTCCAACAAGAATGACGGAAAGTCTCCCGAGACTCCTTTGAAGAATGTACAGAAGGCGCTTGACGAGGCGAGCGATGGAGATGTCATCTGTGTCGCTGAAGGAAATTACACCGGTACTCTCGACCAGGGATTCATTGAGATCAAGAAGTATGTATCGCTGGTTGGAGGCTACGCCGAGGATTTCTCTGAAAGAGACCCTTATGTTTATAAGACATATATTCAGACCAATCCCAGTCACGTGTCCAAGAACGGCACCAAGGCCAGCATCAATATCGAGGTGACCGGCAGCCGTAACAAAGTCGTGATGATTGATGGTTTCTCCGTCGATCGTGGCGAGCAGGCTCTGTATTGCGCTCCTGATCCCAGCGATCCTGTCTCAGGGACTCCTGAGGGCTGCCTCACCGGACGCAAGCTTATGGTGGGCGAGTCTCCTTCTACCGCCAAGGTCGGAGGCGCGGCCCAGGAGAGGCAGTGTGTCACCGGACACGTCGAGGGTCATCTGATCATACGTAACTGCGTGTTTGCCAACGCCGTGTACTTTGGTATCCAGCTGATGAGCAAGGGTGGCAACTGGGAGGTCTACAACAATGTTTTCGTAGCCAATAACTACTCTTCCTGCCGTATCGATTCCATGACTGCCGGAGCCAACGAGTGCTATGTCGATTTCCACCACAACACCGTTCTCTTCAGCTGGTGCCGTGACAAGATCATGGAAGACATGGGTTATGGATATGAGTTCATGTCACGCGTCGACAGCGATGTCCACGACAACATCTTCGGATGCTCCAACCTCGGAGCCATCAGTTTCGCCCACCACGACTCCAACAAGGAGATCGATGCGAAGCGTAAGCTCAATGTCGTTGACAATCAATTCTTTATGAATGTGGCCGATATGATTATCCCTTCACAGTCCTTCATGTGGCTTTATGTGAAATGCGACGAGTTCGAGGATGTTGAGGGAATCAACGAGTCCGGCAATGTCGAGCTGACTGACGAGGATTTCGTCATGAAGATAAACCAGCCTTATCTCAAGGGCTTCGCGAATATCGAGAAAGTCTCCTCTTCCAGCTACAACCCTAACTCCGCCGCCAACCAGGTCCGCCGCGCGTTCGGTATCAACCAGCAAGGATCTGAGATCAACAGGGTCTCGATGTTTGCTAACAAGTATCCATTCTTCGAGGCTTATAACCTCTTTGGCGCCCTTCAAGGCTGTGGCGCCCAGATTCTGTAATGAAACCATCAATACCTAAAGGAACCAGAGATTTCGGCCAGCAGGAAATGGCTGGCCGAAATTATATTTTCGACACTATAAAAAGCGTATTCAAGACATTCGGATACGCCCAGATCGACACTCCCGCGATGGAGAACCTGTCCACTCTCCTCGGCAAATATGGCGAGGAGGGGGATAAGCTCCTTTTCAGGGTGCTCAATTCCGGCGACTGCTTCTCAAAGGTCAACTTCTCCGATTTTTGCACCGATGACGGAGTGAATAGCGCCGCCCTTTCCAAGGAAGTCTGCGAGAAGGGTTTGCGTTATGACCTGACCGTGCCTTTCGCCCGTTATGTCGTACAGCATCAGAATGAGATCTCTTTCCCTTTTAAGAGGTTCCAGATCCAACCTGTATGGAGAGCCGACAGGCCTCAGAAGGGACGTTACCGCGAGTTTTACCAGTGCGATGTGGATGTCATCGGGTCCAACTCTCAACTGAATGAGTTGGAGCTGGTTCAGATTGTTGACAAGGTCTTCAGTTTGCTTGATGTCCGGGTACTTGTCAAAATCAACAACCGTAAGGTCTTGACGGGTTTCGCCGAGGTCTGCGGTTTCCCTGACAAGGTCGTGGACATAACTGTGGCGATTGACAAGTTGGACAAGATTGGTCTTGATGCCGTCAAGGATGAGATGAGGGAGAAGGGGCTGACAGAGAGCGCTATAGCTGTTATCGAGCAGATACTCGCCCTCTCCGGCTCGACTGCTGAAAAGATAGCTTCCATGCGTTCTCTGATGAACGGTGGATCTGCCTCTGGTTTGGTTTCGGAGACTGGTTTGAAGGGTCTTGATGAGTTGGAGGAACTCTTCGGTCTCATCGATGCCTCCGGGATCGCCTCGCCTGTCGAGATCGATCTCTCTCTCGCCCGTGGTCTCAACTATTACACGGGTGCGATCTTCGAGGTAAAGGCTCTTGATTTCGCTATCGGAAGTATCTGTGGTGGAGGTCGTTACGACAATCTTACGGGAATATTCGGACTTCCTGGTATGTCAGGAGTCGGGATAAGTTTCGGAGCGGATCGCATCTATGATGTATTGACCGGTCTGGATAAGTTCCCGAAGGGATTGAAGTCTTCCACAACCCTTCTTTTCGCCAATATGGGCGTGGACGAGGCTCGTTATATCTTGCCGGTCGCCAAAGCGCTGAGGGATAGGGGAGTCGCGGTTGAGGTCTATCCTGATTCCACAAAGCTAAAGAAACAATTTGACTACGCTGACCGTAAGAACATTCCGTTCTTGTCCATTACGGGAGCCAACGAGATGGAGTCCGGCCAGGTTAATGTCAAGAATCTTGTCTCCGGCGAGCAGAAGGTTTTCGAAAAGGCTGATATAGAGTCCATTATGGATTTCTTGGCTCTTTAAAGTGAAAATTTTTTGCGATTTAACGAAATATTCCTACCTTTGCAGTCCCAAATAACACCGCGGGGTAGAGCAGTCGGTAGCTCGTCGGGCTCATAACCCGGAGGTCGGAGGTTCGAGTCCTCCCCCCGCTACGAAGCAATTGAAAGTCAGCCAATTAAGGTTGACTTTCTGCTTTTCTGCGCTGGCCCCTGTTTGGGGAAATCCTCAAAAACTTCTATCTTTAGGCATATAAACCGGTATTTAACCCAATGAACAAGATACCCAACAGACCCGACCCAAATGCGGCGTTCCCGAATCCGAAGATTCCGAGTCTCTGTTTCATCAAGAACGTTGTAAAGAATCCTCGAATTATCATCGG